>NZ_JBFREO010000004.1:0-924365 GCF_052114325.1 Glutamicibacter sp. MCAF14 | reverse complement strand
GCAAGGTTGCGCTCTACCAGCTGAGCTATGACCGCATATTTAATTTTAGATTCATGGTCTGGTGAACCATGAGTCCGTGCGCGATACTGGGATCGAACCAGTGACCTCTTCCGTGTCAGGGAAGCGCGCTACCGCTGCGCCAATCGCGCAAAAAAGATCAAGCAATCTTCATTGCGAGGTGGGGACGGGATTCGAACCCGCGTATACGGCTTTGCAGGCCGCTGCCTCGCCTCTCGGCCACCCCACCATACTGACCGAAGTCAGAGTGACTAGTTTTACCTAGTCGGTGAATCTTTTTGCGAGCGGACAACGAGGTTCGAACTCGCGACCTCAACCTTGGCAAGGTTGCGCTCTACCAGCTGAGCTATGTCCGCAAAATGTGTTGTTTTCGCGCCGTTTCCGTTCGCTCCAACGAGTAAAAACTCTATACGAGATTCCCCGTCCCTACAAATCGAAACGCTGAGATCTGGTTCACATTGCCTAAAAACCGCGGAACTACGCGGAAAATTCGTTTTTCCGTCACGACTAGGAGCGAAGCGAGCTTCGCACGTGCCATGATCGTTTGCATGACGTCACCAAAACTGGCTATTCAAACTGAGTCGGGCCGCATGTACAGCCGGCAAATTGGCACAGCGGCGATTGTCCCATCCATCACCACAGTCATCGGGATGGACAAGCTCGACCTGTCCGGATGGGCTGGATACATGGCCGCCAAAGCGCTATCCGAGGACCAGCGTCTGGCGCAGTCACTGGGGGATCAACGCCAACTGCGTTCCCTGGTGCGCGATGCCGCCAACGCGGCCGAAGCCTACCGGGACTCCGCAGCGGCCCGTGGCGACCGCGTACATAATTACGCTGAACAGCGCGCCTTGCAAGCATTGGATGCCGAACATTATCTTCCAGACGCTCTCGCTGAACTCGAAGCGAACAACGAGTTGGGGTTCGCACGCCACTTCGATAAGTGGTGGCAGGACTATGCAGTGGAGCCTATTGCCGCAGAAGCGACAGTGTGGAACGAAAGTGTCGGTTACGCCGGCACCATTGACCTGGTCGCGAAGATCGGCGGGCGTACCTGCCTGATTGACTACAAAACTAAAACGACTGACCGCGAAGGCTTCGTAAAACGTCCCGACGACAAAGTAATCATGCAGCTAGCCGCGGCGTGCAAGGCTGAAGAGCAAGTTGTCGATGCCGAGCAGGGCACGTGGAAAGCGTGGGAGTACGGAACAGATACGATGCTGCTGGCGGTAGCACTGGGGGAGAGCGGAACACGTACCTTCTTGGCGCCTCCAGCGGCATTACCCGACTACTGGTCCAAGTTCTATGCACTGCGGAGGAATTGGGAAGCCTCGTTCAAGATTGCGCGGTCGCGTGCCTCACTGGCCGAAATCACGCCGCCAACTCAATAAAGGCGCACGCGCACCGCGTAGACTAGAACGGTTAGCTTTCGGCACTGCGAAACCTAATATCAAAGTCCACGGCAGGGAAGGTACCAGCGGATTATGGCGATTTTGGGAATTCGGATCATCGGAGACCCCGTTCTACGCACCCCAGCGCAGGAGGTGACCGACTTTGGCCCGGAGCTCCAGAAGCTCGTCGAAGATATGGATCAGACGATGGAAAACGTCACTGGTGCAGGCCTTGCCGCGCCACAGGTCGGCGTTTCCCTGCGCGTGTTCACCTACCAGACGGGTCAAGAGCGCGGACATATCGTGAATCCAGTACTGGAACTGAGCGAGGATTATCAGGAAGACCAGGTCGAAGGCTGCCTATCGATTCCGGGCATCGCCGCTGCGGTCCGCCGTCGCCGTCATGTCAAAGCCACGGGGTTCGACAAGTTCGGCAACCCGATGGAAATTGAAGGGGACGGCTTGCTCGCCCGCTGCTTCCAGCACGAAACGGACCACTTGGATGGCATCCTGTTCCTGGATCGCCTGGAACCTGAAGAAAAGAAAGCTGCGTGGCGCACCCTGCGAGCCAACGACTACTCGCAAACCGCTATCGCCACCGTAAAGAAACGTTCTGGAGCTTTGGGCTCCAGCTTTGGCGCAGGATTGGGGCTCTAACTCATGCGTATTTTATTTGCCGGCACGCCACAGGTCGCCGTCACTTCACTGAACTACTTGCACGAAGCCGGCTTTGAAATCGCCGCAGTACTCACCCGCCCTGATGCACCCTTGGGGCGCAAACGCGTGCTGACACCATCGCCGGTCGCCGCGCGCGCAGAAGAACTCGGCCTGCCGATTATCAAGACCGCCAAGATCACCGACGAAACCACCGCGCAGCTGGCGCAGCTGAACCTCGACGCCGCAGCGATTGTTGCCTATGGCGGACTGGTTCCCGAAGCCGCGCTGAGCGTGCCAACCCACGGCTGGATCAACTTGCACTTCTCGCTGTTGCCAGACTGGCGCGGTGCCGCACCGGTGCAGCACTCGATCATTAACGGCGATGACATCACCGGGGCCGTGACCTTCCAACTGGAAACAGGGCTGGATACCGGCCCGGTCTTCGGCCAGGTGACTGAACGCATTGGCGAGCTGGACACTGCCGGCATCATGCTCGACCGGCTCAGCGAATCCGGATCCACCCTGCTGGTCCAAACCCTGCAGGCCTTGGATTCCGGTCAAGCCGTAGCCATCACGCAGGCAGGTTCGCACACCTACGCGCCAAAGATCACCGACGTGGATGCGGAATTGGACTTCACCCGCACCGCCACCGAAATTCGCCGCCGCGCCCACGGAACCACCCCGTTCCCTGGCGCATGGGTCAAGGTTGATGACAAGCGCTTCAAATTCGGGCCGCTGCGCGAGCGCCGCGAGATCACCGATCTGGACGCCGGTGAAGTGCGCATCGAACCAGGCAAGCAGCCGAAGGTCTTGATCGGCACCGCAACCTGGGCTTTGGAGCCCACCCAGATCCAGCCTCCGGGCAAGAAAATGATGAACGCCAGCGACTGGGCACGTGGAGTGCTCACCCAGGGAACGAAAGTGAGCTTCGCATGAGCGGGCAGGAACCACGCGACGGATACCGCGAGAACGAACGCCGCAACGAGCAGGGCCGCACCCGCAACCGCGGCCAGGGTGGGCCACGCAAGTACTCGGCCTCGGCACCCGGCCAGCGAAAGCGCGCAGCCGACCCGGCTCGCCTGGTAGCTTTCAAGACGCTGCGCGAGGTCTCCGGCTCGGATGCCTACGCCAACCTGGTGCTGCCCAAGATGATCCGCGAGTACCAGCTGGATCGCCGCGACGCAGGCTTCGCTACCGAGCTGGCCTATGGCGCATTGCGCGGCCAAGGCTTCTACGACGCAATCCTGGCCACCCTCGTTGACCGGGATTTGAGCGAACTTGATCCAGCCATCCTCGATGCGCTGCGCCTGGGAGCGCACCAGCTGCTGGCCATGCGCGTGCCCAAGCATGCGGCCTTGGATGAGACCGTATCGCTGGCGCGTGCACAGATCGGCGCCGGCCCTTCGGGACTGATCAATGCGGTGCTGCGCCGCGTTTCGGCCCAGGAGGCCGACCAGTGGACCGAGCAGCTGGGCAGCGCCGCCAGCTCCGAGTCAGAACGCCTGTCCATCGAGCACTCGCATCCGGACTGGATTGTCCGTGCCCTGCGCGGCGCGCTGATCACCCACGGCCGGGACGCCAGTGAACTTGAAGCCCTGCTGGAAGCCGATAACTTGGCTCCGCTGGTGAACCTGGTTTCCCTGCCCGGCCTCGGCGATCTGGCCGGTGCACTGGAATCCGGTGCTGAGCCTGGAACCTTGCTGGCTGACTCGGCCACCTACAAGCACGGCGATGTTGCCCGCGTGCCCGGGGTCAAGGAAGGAACCGTGCGCGTGCAGGATGCTGGTAGCCAGGTCATGGCCCGGGCATTGGCGAATATTGAACTGCCAGAAGCAGGCGAAGACCGCTACTGGCTGGACATGTGCGCCGGTCCAGGCGGCAAGGCGGCCTTGCTGGGTGCCATCGCGGTACAGCGCGACGCGCGTTTGACCGCGAATGAGCCTACCGAGCACCGTGCCCGCCTGGTTGAGAACTCGCTGGATGCGGTGCCGCATGACTACTGGATGGTCACCACCGAAGATGGACGCAGCTTCGCTGGCGAAGACTTTGCCGGGGACTACGACCGCATCATGGTCGATGCACCCTGCTCCGGTCTGGGTGCGCTGCGCCGCCGCCCCGAATCGCGCTGGCGCAAGGCACCGCGTGACATCCCCGAGCTGACCAGCTTGCAGGGCGAACTGCTCGATGCCGCATTCAATGCGGTCCGGGTTGGCGGGGTCATCGGGTTCGTCACGTGTTCGCCGCATCAGGCGGAAACCCGACTGGTTGTGGAAGACTTCTTGAAGCGCCACGTAAACGCGGCCCTGCTGGATACCAGCGCCGCGGTTTCCTCGGTGATGTACGAGAACGCCCCACCGGCAGGGCATGATCTGGGCGATGGCACCACCGTTCAGCTGTGGCCTCATGTGCACGGCACGGATGCCATGTTCATGGCCATCCTGACCAAAAAAGCTTAGCCAAGTCCGAGTATTCCAAGGAGCATCCATGCCTAACGCGCGGATCAACCCGTCGATCCTGTCCGCAGACTTTGCAAACCTGGCCGCAGAGCTGGAACGCATCCACACCGCCGACGCGGTCCACGTGGACGTCATGGACAACCACTTCGTTCCCAATTTGACCTTGGGCTTGCCCGTGGTCGATGCGTTGCACAAGGTCAGCAAGCTGCCAATCGACGTGCACCTGATGATTGAGAACGCCGATCGCTGGGCTCCGGAATACGCACAGCTCGGCGTGGATTCGGTAACCTTCCACGCCGAGGCATCGGCTGCCCCGATCCGCTTGGCCCGCGAATTGCGCTCCGCCGGCTCCAAGGCTTCCATGGCCCTGCGTCCGGCAACGCCGATCGAGCCGTACCTGGACATGATCGGCGAGCTGGACATGGTTCTGCTGATGACGGTGGAACCAGGATTCGGCGGCCAGAAGTTCTTGGATCTGGTGCTGCCCAAGATCAAGCGAGCCCGCGCCGCAATTGAAGGCTCCGGCAAGCCAATTGCGCTGCAGGTCGACGGCGGCATTTCGCGCGACACGATCTTGCGTGCGGCGGAAGCCGGCGCTGACGTGTTCGTGGCTGGTTCTGCGGTCTACTCGGCCCAAGAGCCATCGGTTGAAATCGATGTGTTACGCAATCTTGCACTCGGCGGTCATTAACCAAGCGCAAAGTGTGCCAGAATGAACTTGAAGTAAACACGAATACGTGCTCCGGGGTCGGTGTAAGTCCGAACCGGCGGTGATAGTCCGCGACCCGCTACCAAAGCCACAAGCTGAGGGAACGGTTGAACTGGTGAAATTCCGGTACCGACAGTTAAAGTCTGGATGGGAGAAGCACGAATTTGATTTGCCTTCTGGTACTGCCGATAACCCCCAAGGGGACTATCTTCTAAAGCAGAGCCACAGGCCCATCAAATGCACACCCCCGGAGCCGCCGCTTCTAGAAGGGTGGAATGATGGATTTCCTGCGGTGGCTCATTGAAGCTTTCAACTCACAAATTGCGATCGGCTCCTCGGCACTGCTGGTGCGCGAAGTCGTCGGCAATATCTTCGGCCTGGCCAGCGCCGTAGGCGGCATGCGCCGCAAAGTCTGGGCCTGGCCCATCGGCATCGTGGGCAACCTCCTGCTGCTCACCGTTTTCCTCGGCAGCATCTTCGACACCGGCTACACCGCCAACCTCTGGGGCCAAGCCGGACGCCAGATCATGTTCATCGCGGTCTCGGTCTTCGGCTGGTACCGCTGGAAGCAAGCCAAAAATGGCACCGGCAGTGCGGTCACCCCGCAATGGGCCTCCAACAAGGCACGCCTTGGCCTGATCGCCGTGCTGATCCTGGGCACGATCGCGGTCACCCCGATCTTCCGCATGCTCGGCTCGTATGAACCTGTCTGGGCTGATGCGTGGACCTTCGTCGGTTCGATGCTGGCCACCTACGGCATGGCCAAAGGCTGGGTCGAATTCTGGCTGATCTGGGTAGCGGTCGACGCAGTTGGCGTACCGCTGCTGTTCTCCGCCGGCTATTACGCCAGCGCCTTCATGTACCTTTTCTACGGTGCTTTCACCCTGGTCGGCTTCTTCGTCTGGGCCAAGTCCAGACGCGATGCAAAACCCCAGATTGAAACCGAAATGCTTGACCCAACCATTTCTCGCAAGCGCTAAGGGGCAGAGCCATGATTACTACCGAGCAACTCGACGCAGCACTGCGCACCGCGTTGGAAACCGCCGGACGAGGATACCGCGGAGCCAACCCACTGGTGGGTGCCTGCATATTGGATGCCGAAGGAAACATCATCGCCACAGGCTTCCACCTAGGGGCCGGGCATCCGCACGCCGAGGTCGACGCACTGCGCCGGCTTGGCAAGATGTCCCCAGCCAAAGCACGCGAACTGACGATGGTTGTCACCCTCGAACCGTGCAACCACACTGGCCGCACCGGTCCCTGCGCCCGGGCCATCGCCGAAGCCGGCATCGGCCAGGTGCACTACGCGGTGCCCGATAATACGGCAGCCAGCGGGGGAGCGGACTACCTGCGAAGCCAGGGCATTCAAGCCACCCAGCTGGAATGCTCGGACGCGGCTAGGAACCTGAACCAGCGCTGGTTCATCGCCAAGGCTGAAGGCAGGCCGTTCATCACCGTCAAGATCGCCCAATCCCTGGACGGGCGGATCAACGCACCGGATGGCACCAGCCAGTGGATCACCTCCGAAGCTTCGCGCAACCACGCCCACGGACTGCGTTCCCGAGTGGACGCCATCATGGTGGGCACCAACACCGCGGTCATCGATGACCCGCGCCTGACCGCCCGCACGCCCACCGGAGAATTGCACGAGCGCCAGCCATTCCGCTTGGTGATGGGGGAACGCGAACTGCCAAATGATCTCGCGCTGATGCAGGGCGATGACTGGGAACAGATCCTCACCCGCGACGTGCACGAAGCCATCGCCCGCGCCAATGAACTAGGCTTCGGGCACCTGCTGGTTGAAGGCGGCGCCACCGTTGCCTCGGCATTCATCGCCGCTGATCTGGCCGACGAAATCTACTGCTACCAAGCCCCGCTGATGATCGGCGCCGGAAGCTCGTCGGTGAATATGCCAAGCACCAGCACCCTGAGCGAAGCTAGGCGTTTCCGCCTGGATTCGGCCAGCCGCGAATCGCTGACCCGCTTAGGCGATGACATCGCCCTGCATCTGGAACCGTTGCCCCGCGGATAAGCGCCGGCAAACTGCAAACTTTTCAAGGAGTAAATATGTTTACCGGAATTGTGACCGGCCAAGGTGTCATCGAAGGCATCGAAACTTTCAGCGACAAGGACCTGGCAGTACTGACCTTGCGCGCCGAAGGCCACACCGAGAACCTGGGCCTTGGCGGCTCGCTGGCCGTAAACGGAGTCTGCCTGTCCGCCACCGAGCTGCACGGGGAAACCCTCAGCGTCGATGTCATGGGCGAAACGCTGCGCCGAACCACCATCGGTGCGCTGAAAGCTGGCGACCAGGTCAATCTGGAACGCTGCACCCCGGCCGGAGGCCGGCTCGACGGCCACGTCGTGCAGGGCCATGTCGACACCGTCGGCGAAGTGCTGGCCCGCGAAGACCACGGCCAATGGACCACCTTCCGCATCTCGATCGACGACGCCTACGCGCCGCTGACCGCAGAAAAAGGCTCCATTGCGCTCGATGGCATCTCGCTGACCATCACCGCAGTCTCCCCGGCCGCCAGCACCGGCAACCACTGGGTCGAGGTGGGCATCATCCCGATCACTCTTGCCGAAACCACCATGGGCACCCGCACCGTGGGAGAGAAGATCAACATCGAGGTTGATGTGCTCGCCAAATACGTGGCGCGCCTGAACGAATTCGGAGGCCAGCGCTAATGGCGGCTTCAACCTTGGACACCATCCCCACAGCACTGGCCGCGCTGGCCGCAGGTCGTGCCGTGGTCGTCGTTGATGACGAAGACCGGGAGAACGAAGGGGACATCATCTTCGCCGCCCAGCATGCCACCGCACAGCTGATGGCCTTCACCATCCGCTACACCTCGGGAGTCATCTGCGTACCGCTGGGCGCCGAACGCGCCGACGCGCTGCGCCTGGCACCCATGGTCGGCATCAACCAGGATGCCAAAGGCACCGCCTTCACCATCACCTGCGATGCCGCCGAGGGCATCACCACCGGCATCTCGGCTGCCGACCGCGCGCTGACCAGCCGCCTGCTGGCTGACCCGCAGACGCAGCCCGCTCAGCTCTCCCGCCCCGGCCACATCTTCCCGCTGCGTGCCGCGCCCGGGGGAGTGCTCGAACGCCGCGGGCATACCGAAGCGGCCGTTGACCTGTGCCAAGCTGCCGGACTGGAACCGGTGGGCGTGATCGGGGAAATCACCAAGGACGACGGTGAAATGATGCGCCTGGATGACCTGTGGGTCTTCGCCGCAGAGCATGACCTGCCGCTGATCTCCATCGACGACCTGGCCCGCTGGCGCCGGATCAATGATGCGATCGAGCTGACAGACCCGATCCAGCTGCCTACCGCCTTCGGGGACTTCACCGCCCGAGCAGCCACCGCAGAAGGCCACGAGCACGTGGTGCTCAGCCATGCAGGCCCCGACGGCAGTGAGCCGGGCAATCTGGTGCGCATCCATTCGGAGTGCCTTACCGGAGACATCTTCGGTTCCTACCGCTGCGATTGCGGCGAGCAGCTGCACGCTTCGATGGCGGCCATCGCCCAAGAAGGCGGGCACATCATCTACATCCGCGGGCACGAAGGCCGAGGGATCGGGCTGGCCAACAAGCTGCGCGCCTACGCGCTGCAGGAATCAGGCATGGACACCCTTGATGCCAACCTGCACCTGGGCTTCCCAGCCGACGCGCGCGAATACTTCGCCGTGGCAGCAATTCTCAAGTCCATGGGCATCAGCGAAATCCGGTTGCTGAGCAATAACCCGGACAAGCAGGAGCAGCTCACCAAGGCGGGGATCAACGTGGCAGAGCTGATCGGACTGCAAATTGCCCCGCGCGAGCAGAACTCCGCCTACCTGCGCACCAAGCAGGTGCGCTTCGGGCACCATCTGGACTTGCCAGTTTCCCAGGACGAGCAGAACGACCCAGGCGCCGACGCCTACCACGGCGCCTAATACCCAAGAACTTAGCAGAATAAGAGGAGCATCAAGATGAGCAAGCACGGCGCACCTACCGACGTCAGCGAACAGCTGAAGGCACTGGCAGGACAAGAGAAGTTTTCCCAGATCAAGGTGGCCATTGTGGCGGCCAGCTGGCATGACGTGATCATGAACGGGCTGATCGACGGCGCCCAGCGCGCCGCCAAGGACGCAGGGCTGGAAGCACGCACCACCCTGGTTCGAGTCCCGGGCACCTTCGAATTGCCGGTCGCCGCATCAACCCTGGCTGAGAGCTACGACGCAGTCATTGCCCTGGGCGTGGTCATCCGCGGCGGCACCCCGCACTTCGACTACGTCTGCCTGGCAGCGACCAATGGCTTAACCAATGTGAGTGTGGACACCAAGACCCCGATCGGTTTCGGCGTGCTCACCTGCGATAATGAAGAACAGGGTCTGGACCGTGCTGGCTTGGAAAACTCCAGCGAAGACAAGGGCTACGAAGCCTATTCCGCTGCCGTCATGACGGTAGCGGCACTGTCCTAGCATTCGGGTGGCCCTGTCACAAAGGGCCACCAGAATACGGCCTCGATAAAGAAAACAGCTAGGATTAGTTCCGTGAAAACTTTTGACGAGCTCTTCAGCGAACTATCGCTCAAGGCACAATCCCGCCCGGAAGGCTCACGTACCGTCGTCGAACTCGACTCTGGTGTCCATGGCATCGGCAAGAAGATCGTCGAGGAAGCCGCCGAAGTTTGGATGGCTGCGGAGTACGAAACCGATGAAGCCGCGGCGGAGGAAATCTCCCAGCTGCTGTACCACCTGCAGGTTCTCATGATCGCCAAGGGTATGACCTTGGCCGACGTTTACAAGCATCTATAGCCGTCGCGCGACTGCGGCCTGATCACTTACCGATCAGGCCCCGGTCAACGCACGGCGGCAAAACAACGGCCAATGAAATAATCCTTGGCGCTTGTTTATGGCTAATCGCCGCAGCGCCATTCATGACGAAATGAGTCAACAATGCTCCGCGTAGCCCTACCCAACAAGGGTGCCCTCTCCGAAATCGCTTCCACCATGTTCAAGGAAGCCGGCTACCTCCAGCGCCGCGATTCACGCGAACTGGTCCTGGTCGACGAGGACAACCAAGTTGAATTCTTCTACCTGCGTCCCCGCGATATCGCCGTTTATGTCGGCCGCGGCATCCTGGACGTAGGCATCACCGGCCGAGATCTGTACCTGGATGCAGATGTCGACGACGCTGTGGACGAGCAGCTCTCACTGGGCATCGGAAAGTCTACTTTCCGCTTCGCTGCCCCAATCGGTGCCTTCAACGATGCACAGCAGCTCAACGGCAAGCGCATTGCTACCAGCTACGATGTGCTGCTGCGTCACTACTTGGAAAAGTCCGGAATCCAGGCTTCGATCGTTCGCCTTGATGGCGCCATCGAATCCTCGGTCCGCTTGGGCGTAGCCGATGCCATCGCCGACGTGGTGGAAACCGGAAATACCATCAAGGCTGCCGGCATGGAGATCTTCGGCGATCCGCTGCTGGAATCCGAAGCCGTCATGATCGGCCGCGTTGGGCACAAGCCTGCTGGACTGGATGTGCTTATTCGCCGCCTTAATGGCGTGCTTGTTGCCCGCCAGTACGTCATGCTCGACTACGACGTACGCCGCGAACAGGCCGATCAGGCCTGCGAGCTGACCCCGGGTCTGGAATCGCCTACCGTCTCGGACCTGGCTAACTCGGAATGGGTTGCCGTGCGCGCGATGGTCAAGAAGTCCCAGACCAACAACATCATGGATGAGCTGTATGAAGTTGGCGCTCGCGCCATCTTGGTCAGCCAGATCCACGCCTGCCGCATCTAATCAGACAAGGATCATTCGCTAATGAGCGTTGCAATTCGTGTAATCCCTTGTCTCGACGTAGACGCCGGACGTGTTGTGAAGGGCGTGAACTTCGAGGGCCTTCGCGATGCCGGGGACCCAGTGGAGCTGGCACGTCGCTACAACGACGCTGGCGCCGACGAACTGACCTTCCTGGATGTCACCGCATCCAGCTCGGATCGTGAAACTACCTATGAAGTGGTCCGCCAGACCGCTGAGGAAGTTTTCATCCCGCTAACCGTTGGTGGCGGAGTCCGAGCTGCTGAGGATGTTGATCGCTTGCTGCGCAACGGCGCAGATAAGGCCTCGATCAATACCGCGGCAGTGAATCGCCCGGAGGTAATCAATGAGATTACCCAGCGATTCGGCTCCCAGGTTCTCGTGTTGTCGCTCGATGCCCGTCGCACGAGTGATCCTTCGATCGCCTCAGGTTACGAGGTCACTACTCATGGTGGACGCACCGGAACTGGTATGTGCGCCGTGGCTTGGGCCAAGGAAGCTGCTGAACGAGGCGTGGGGGAGATCCTGCTGAACTCGATTGATGCTGACGGCACCAAGGATGGTTTTGATCTGGAGATGATCCGTGCGGTTCGTGCCGAAGTTTCAGTTCCATTGATCGCTTCGGGTGGTGCAGGGAAACCTGAAGACTTCCCGCCAGCAATCGAAGCAGGAGCTGATGCAGTTTTGGCCGCATCGATTTTCCACTTCGGTCCAAAGGACATGATCGCTAAGGTTAAGCAGGCAATCCGAGAAGCTGGTTACCCAGTTCGCTAGTACTACATGGCGAAGGCTCGACACTCAGGTGTCGAGCTTTTGCTGTTCCTTTTTATTCGTTGGCAATGAGTTCCTTTTTGGTTCGCCAGACATCGATCTCGATTGGTTCACTCGGTACAGCTGCTTGGCCAGGGATAGCTTGCCATGCACCTCCGTCGACGCTGAACTCGCCACGATAAAGCGTGGTCACTTCGACTTGAAAAGTGCCTGTATCGCTATAAGAATGGCTGGTCGAAGTTTCGTCTCTCAATGTATGGTGAGGCATGGGTTCCCCAGCGAAATCAAGAATTCTAGTTGTCTCGTCGCCGTAGTTCCAGTTCCACTGGATTGGTATTGCTCTAATTTGTATCTTGGAGCCTGATAAATTTGAGCTAAATACTTGAGTATTTTTAGATGCCCAGAAATGTGAAAAACCATGTCTCAGTGAGAATCCGACCGGGTTGCTCCGGACTGTCGAACCTTCGATTGGGAATGATCGGAAGGCCTCGAGCGTAATTCGAGGTTCTTCTATTATTGATTCTTTTGGTATATCTTTCGGCATTGGGTCGCCAGGGCAAATTGAGAACTGTCGAATGAAATCACCGTCTAGTGTTAGAACCTGACGAGTAATCGGGAATGACCCATCCGGACAGGGAGGCCTATCGGGATTGCTATCGCATCCGTTCAATTCTTGGTCACCGGTATGACACTCGTAGAAATCTCGAAACTTCAATTGAACGATCGGTTCGTTGTCGCTGCTTTCCTTTTCTCGATTCTTTGGAGGAGTGTGCCACTCATCAAAATTATTCGACTTTGGTGGTTTGCACTCTGAATAACTATGTTCAGCGTCAGTATCCGTAAGCTCCGTCTGATCAAGTTCTTGGCATTTTGCTGTTGACCAAGTGATTATCGGTGATGCATAGCCTCCGGTTGAGGCGAAGAACGAATAAATAAGTATTCCGCTTAGAACTGTTCGAAAATTCATTTAGAAGGCTTCTCGATGTCAATTATGTATACCTTCCAACCCGAGTCGTACTCCATGCCTAAAGCGGCTACTTTCAATGGTCGCTTTTTCTTGCTCGATTCAAGTTCGTTGGGTTTTATGTAAAATTCTGCTGCGGCGACTTCGAAACGCACCGAAACGATGGCTTTGTCCTTTGAAGATTTATAGCTGTCGAAGACTTCATAACTGTGTTCCCCTCCAACTTGCCATTTCCCGCTTAATTGAGCACGGCCAGCCGGATCAATGAGTGATCTACCGCAGACTTCACATTCTCTGGAAGTCACCTTCTTCAACGCTTCTGCGTCATTGGATTGAACCGCATAGTTAATAAGCTCGAAGTAGTACCCTGCGAATGCGGTGGCACCTTTCTCTGTTTTTTCTTGGGCCTCCGCGGGCATCTTTGGGACGGGAACATTTTCCGCTGGTCCCGCCGCCGAAGCAGGTTTGTACTCGTTCGTATTGCTTGGTGTCGTCGTCGGTGACTGCGGGACTTTGGTGGGCGAAGCCGATGTTTCCTTGGAAGGGTGCTGCGTTGGAGTTTCAGCGTTTCCTGCATTGCACCCCGAAAGCACGAGGGCGGCAGCCGCGAAAGACGCGGCAATCTTAATTTTCCGAGCGTTCATGTGAACTCTCCATGATCATCGGGAATGCCAAGTTGTGCGCCATCCTATTCCTGTGCGCCGAGAAAGTGGAGAGGTTTTAAAGAATCTGTGGATAAGTCATCACATAGAAGACCGGCACTCACGTTGTCTATTCGCGCATCTAATGCGGGGCGGGACTGCAGTCGGAGTGCTAGAAGACGGCCTAAGCAATTCTCTGTTTTCGGTACTTCTGGGGCTCGCTTATGGTCCATTTGCTTCAGCGCCGCAGGATTCGCAGAGTTTTTGATTGGGGGAGGGAGACTATGGTCAGCTCAAGGAAGCATCTTTAGCAGCGTCCTCGAGCGTGAGGCCCGTGATCTTCCAGCCGTTGACGGTGTATTCAAAGTCCATGGTGATTTCGTCCAGCTCTTCTTCCACCTCGATGATCCCTTGAGTGGGGGTGAGTACAGAGCGCTTACTTAGTAATAGTTCGCCAACGAGATAAGCCTTGTTGCTATCAAATTGGACGATGTAGTTCGTGTACAAGTAGTGATAGCCGCCGATTTGAATATCATCAGGGGAAGTCGTCAAATCTTCTTGTTCGTGGAAGGCTTTCCAGCATTCTTCGGCCTTGCACGGACCTGCGACGATCGGGTCGAAATTGGCAGAGACGCTGTTGATGGTTTCATAGTCGAGCAGGTCGAAGAAAAACGTGGCAACGTCACGTACCCCGTCCTGAGATTTTTCATACCCAATATCGGCCAGCTCTGGTGCATCAGGATCGGTTGGATCCATTAGCTCCGTGGAACTGGGCACGCTCGGCTCAGAAGCAATCGGAGCGGATTCAGTGGGGGCTAACGAAATGGCAAGGGCTGCAATCAAAGCAGCCAAAACTAATACCGGCACTAATGCGATCGCGATGCACGGGCAATGGGCAAGCAGTTTTCGCAAATTCATGTTCAAGCTCCAGACCTGGGAGATGTCGATTGCTCGAAATCCTAGGTCGGTGCAGAACCGATGCGGACGCTTTGCTCGAAATTGTGGATAACGCCCGGAGCGCTACATTCCTGGTTTGAAGCCCTTGACGATTTCCAATGCCGTTTCTCCGCCTTCAAACAAGACGAGGCTTTGGTCGATGCGGCCGAAGGAGTACATCATCAGCTCGGTAACCGGTCCGGTAATCGACACCGCGTTCGGAGCCTTCTTGGCAACATGGCGTTGACCATCCGGACGAGTCAAGATGATGCCGATCGGCGCATGCCGGAACAGTACGCGAGTCATGCGAATCAGCGACTGCCAGAGCAGCTCGGTGTACTCGGTATCCAGCACGCGTGGAGCCCACTGCCCGCGGGCTCGGCGCACATCTTCGGTATGAATGAAGAATTCAGCAAGGTTCGCGGACTGGTTGATCTTCTCGATCGCAAACGGCGAGAGAGCAGGAGGTCCAGAACGGAACATGCGGACCAGTGCGGCATAGCCCTCCGGGGTCTGCGCCTTGATGACCATCTGGTTGAGTTTCGCGTCAAGCTTCTTGGACAGAGGCTTGAAAATAACGCCCGCACCAAGCACCGAACTTTCGCGCAACACAAGGTGAGCGGCGAGATGGCGAGTCTGCCAACCGTCGCAAAGGGTGTCGGCGGTAGGTCCTGCCGCAAGCAGGGTCTCGGCCAACGCAAGTCTGGAAGCCTGAACTAAGTGCATCACTTCTGAAACTAGCACGCTCCAAGTAAGTAATTGTGCAAGGTGCACCAGGTGTCGCCAAGAGAGCGCGGCTCGTCGACGAGCGGTACGTCACAGGGCTCTGGATCCCGCGGGAAACCAGTATGCTAAAGGGGATGTCTACTTCTAACAACGGCTCGAATCCGAGCCTTGAATCCCTCAGCCTCGACCCGGCAATTGCCCAGCGCCTCAAGCGAGATGACAATGGGCTGTTCGCCGCCATCGCGCAGCAGTACGACTCCGGGAAGGTTCTGATGCTCGGCTGGATGGACGACGAAGCCCTGCACCGCACCCTGACTAATGGCCGAGTCACCTACTTCTCGCGCTCCCGCCAAGATTATTGGCGTAAGGGCGACACCTCCGGCCATTTCCAGTTCGTGAAGTCCGTGGCCCTCGATTGCGATGGCGATGCACTGCTGATCCAGGTTGACCAGGTAGGCGCTGCGTGCCACACCGGCACCGAGTCCTGCTTCACCGACCGGCAGCTGCCGGCAGTGATCGGCAACCGACCCGAGTAAAACTTCCCAGGCACCACATTTGCTGTGCCTGGCTGCGCGCCGCACAACCCGCGCGAAGAACACGTAGAAGAAGAACACTGATGAAAACTCTTGGCAAGATTTCCCCATCCCGCGAGTCCTTCCGCGCCA
Organism: Glutamicibacter sp. MCAF14; assembly: GCF_052114325.1. NCBI lineage: Bacteria > Bacillati > Actinomycetota > Actinomycetes > Micrococcales > Micrococcaceae > Glutamicibacter > Glutamicibacter sp. MCAF14. The sequence goes on along the minus strand of NZ_JBFREO010000004.1, from coordinate 908,612 downwards.
TGGCCACGAACCGCCGCGTGATCCCGGTGACCATCACGGTGCTGGCCGACTCGCTCACGCCCATCGGCTTGTACCGCACCTTGGCGCAGGGCCGGCCCGGCACCTTCCTGATGGAATCGGCTGCCCCGGGCGGCGTATGGAGCCGCTACTCGTTCGTCGGCGTGAATTCGCCGGCGACCTTGAGCACCCGCGCAGGAGAGGCCTACTGGCAGGGCCAGGTGCCCGAGGGGCTGCCCACCGGCGGGGTGAGCGTAGAGGTGCTGCGCGACACCGTGCGCGCGCTGCACACCGAACCGGTACCCGGAATGCCTCCGCTGACCGGCGGCATGGTCGGCTTCATTGGCTGGGAATGCGTACGGCACTGGGAGAAGCTGCCCGACCCGCCGGCCGATGACCTGAACCTGCCCGAGCTGAGCATGAACCTCGTGGCAGACATGGCCGCGCACGACGCCGCCGAAGGCACCGTCACGCTGATCGCCAATGCCATCAACTTCAACGGCAGCGACGAGAACATGGATCAGGCCTATGACAGTGCGGTCACCCGCCTGCAGGCGATGCTCGACCAGCTGGCCGTGCCGGTGGATTCGGCAGCCGCGGTGCTCACCGGCACCGATGTTGACCGCGGAACCCTGATGGACGCGGTCACCCACTCCTGGGATGAGAACGAATACCTGGCGGCGCTGGCCAAGTCCAAGACCGCGATCGTGGACGGCGAAGTCTTCCAGATCGTGGTTTCGCGTCGCTTCGAACTGGAAACGAAGGCCGACGCGCTGGATGTCTACCGCGTGCTGCGCGCGACCAACCCGAGCCCGTACATGTACCTGTTCAATTTCGAGAACGAGGACGGCGAGACCTTCGAGATCGTCGGTTCTTCGCCTGAAGCGCTGGTCACCGTCAACGACGCGCACGTGGTCACCCACCCGATCGCCGGTTCCCGCCCACGCGGTGCGAACTACGAAGATGACCAGCTGCATGAGAAGTCGCTGGTCAACGATGCGAAGGAACGCGCCGAGCACCTGATGCTGGTGGACCTCTCGCGCAACGACCTGTCCAAGGTATGCCAGGCCGGCACCGTGGAAGTCACCCAGTTCATGGAGGTCGAGCGCTTCAGCCACATCATGCACCTGGTCTCCAACGTGGTTGGTAAGACCCGTCAAGACGTGGACGCCTACGATGTGCTCGCCGCGACCTTCCCGGCCGGCACGCTTTCCGGGGCCCCGAAGCCGCGCGCGCTGCAGCTGCTCGATGAGTACGAACCGTACCGCCGCGGCATCTACGGCGGCGTGGTCGGCTACCTGGACTTCGCCGGCGACATGGACATGGCCATCGCCATCCGCTCCGCGCTGCTCAAAGGCGGCCGGGCGTACGTGCAGGCCGGCGGCGGCATCGTCAACGACTCGAAGTTCGCCGACGAAGCGCTGGAAACCGTGAACAAGGCAGCTGCCCCGCTGCGCGCCGTGTGGGCTGCGCAGTCGATGCAGGCCGCCAACACCACCAACCCCGAATCAGGTGTCAGCAAGTGAAGAAATTGACCAGCGCCCGGAACCTTGCCTTCTTCGGCATGATCGGCGCCTTGATCGGCCTCTGGTCGGCAACGCGCACCTGGATCACCGTAGACGTGGTCTCCAGCTCAGTGCAGATCCCGCAGATCGTGATCGACGGGGCGACCGCCGCCGCTTCGGTCACCGCGGTCTGCGTGGTGGTGCTGGCCGGTTCGCTGGCGCTGCTGATCGCCGGGAAGCTCGCCCGCTACATCATCGCAGCCATCTGCCTGCTGGCCGGTGCCACGGTCATCGTCGCCGGAATCGGCGCGCTGAAGGATCCGCAAGCCGCCGCCTCCACGGTCGTCGCCGAAGCGACGGGCCTGGCCCAGAACGCCGGCGAATACACGCTGACCGTGTGGCCGGCACTGGCCGTGCTGGCCGGTGTGCTGATCGCTCTGCAGGCCGTGCTGGTGTTCATCTTCGCCTCACGCTGGCCGACCAAGGCCAGCAAGTACGACCGTCAGGCCGCGAAAACCGCGGTAGAACCCAAGGATGCTTCCTCGCGCAACATCGCGAATTGGGAGCAGCTTTCGGCCGGGGAGGACCCGACCTCGGGCGAAAAATAGCCCGCGCCCAAGGTGATTCGCGCCACCAGCACGAAACGAACGCTCCTGAAATAGGAGGTTCTCGCGCTCAAGTGGCAGAATGGAACCTGAAGACCAACGTCACGGGCAGCAACGCCCTGCAACGACGCAGCATCACAACATGAGGAGACATCGAAACATGTCGCAGAACACCGAGATCGATCCGGTATACACCGAAGAGATTGGCCACGGTAACTCCATCGCAGCTTGGGCCTGCGTGCTGACGATGATCGTCGGTACTGTCGTGGCCGGCATCGCATTCGCCTACTTCGCCTGGTCCATCGTCTGGGTTGGCTGCGGCATCGTGCTTCTGGGCTTGGTTCTGGGCTGGATCCTGAAGGCAGCCGGTTTTGGCGTCGGCGGGCACCGCAGCGGAGCATCGCACTAAATTGACTGTTCTTGATGACATCATCGCGGGCGTCCGGGAAGACCTGGGCGCCCGTCGCGCAATCACCAGCCTGGAAGCGATCAAGGCGGCAGCAGCCCAAGCCGCCCCGGCACTGGACGCATTCGCCGCTTTGGGCGGCCACGCGGACCAAGCAGCCCGCGACACCACACTGCGGGTGATCTCCGAGGTCAAGCGCAAGTCCCCATCCAAGGGCGCACTGGCTGACATCCCGGAGCCTGCGGTGCTGGCCGCCGAATACCAGGCCGGTGGCGCCTCGGTGATCTCGGTGCTGACCGAAGCACGCCGCTTCGGCGGTTCGCTGGAGGATCTGGATGCCGTGCGCGCCGCGGTGCAGATCCCGGTGCTGCGCAAGGATTTCACCGTCGATGAGTACCAGATCTACGAGGCCCGCGCCCACGGTGCTGACCTCGTGTTGCTCATTGTTGCGGCGCTAAATGATGATTTGCTGGCATCTTTCCTAGAATTGACCCACCAGCTGGGAATGAACGCCCTGGTGGAGACCCACACCGAGGAAGAAATCGCCCGTGCCGTCAAGGCCGGGGCGAAGCTCATCGGCGTGAACGTGCGCAATCTGAAGACTCTGGATGTCGATCCGGCCACCTTCGGCAAGCTCGCCCCGCTGCTGCCTGCCCAGGCAGTCATCGTCGCCGAGTCCGGTGTGGAATCCATCGACCAGGTCGCCCAATACGGTGCGGCCGGTGCCGATGCCATCCTGGTTGGCGAGGCGCTGGTGAAGCATGCCGATCCGCGCGCTACGGTCGCCGCGTTCATCACCGCTGGTACCGAGGCCAAACCGCAGCGCTAGCCGCGCGGCGGTGAAGGACCTACAACAGCTTTTCGTGCCCCGCAGGAGTTTCCGGCGGGGCATGAGACTTACCACGAATCAAGCTTCGTAGAAGAAAAGAGGGAATCGATGAGCACTTCGGACAATTCCGAGACCGGCCAGTCGATCGATGCACAGTCGTTGAGGCACGCAAGCGGCCCGTACTTTGGTGCCTACGGTGGACGATGGATGCCCGAATCCCTCATGGCCGCCATGGACGAGCTGAACGAGACCTTCGAAGCGGCCAAGAACGATCCCGAGTTCATCGCCCAGGTCAAGGACCTGAACAAGAACTACTCGGGCCGTCCCTCCCTGCTCACCGAAGCCAAGCGCTTCTCCGAGCAGTACTGCGGCGGGGTGCGCATCTTCCTCAAGCGCGAAGATCTGAACCACACCGGCAGCCACAAGATCAACAACGTGCTCGGCCAGGCATTGCTGGCCAAGCGCATGGGCAAAACCCGCATCATCGCCGAAACCGGAGCGGGCCAGCACGGCGTCGCCTCGGCTACCGCCGCGGCCCTGATGGGCTTGGAGTGCGTGGTCTACATGGGCGCCGAAGACACTCGCCGCCAGGCGCTGAACGTTGCCCGGATGCGCCTGCTCGGCGCCACCGTCATCCCGGTGACCGTTGGCTCGCAGACGCTGAAGGACGCGATCAACGAAGCCTTGCGCGACTGGGTCGCGAACGTGGACAACACCCACTACCTGCTGGGCACCGCCGCCGGCGGCGCACCATTCCCAGCCATGGTCCGCTACTTCCACGAGGTCATCGGCGACGAGGCCCGCGAGCAGATCCTGGCCCAGGCCGGCCGCCTGCCAGACGCGGTCACCGCCTGCATCGGCGGCGGCTCGAACGCCATCGGCATCTTCCACGGCTTCCTGGATGACAAGGACGTGGAAATTTACGGCTTCGAAGCTGGCGGCGACGGCGTAGACACCGACCGCCACGCCGCAACCATCACCCTGGGCCGCCCGGGCGTGCTGCACGGCGCGAAGTCCTACCTGATGCAGGACGAAGACGGCCAGACTGTCGAATCGCACTCCATCTCCGCAGGCCTGGACTACCCGGGCGTCGGCCCGGAGCACGCCTACCTGGCAGACATCGGCCGCGTAGCCTACGAACCGGTCACCGACACCGAAGCCATGGACGCCTTCAAGGCGCTATGCCGCACCGAGGGCATCCTGCCGGCGATCGAATCCGCGCACGCCCTGGCAGGCACCATCCGCATTGCCCAGCGCAAGATCGCCGAAGGCGCCGTGCCCGAAGAGACCATCATCATCGCGAACCTCTCGGGCCGCGGCGACAAGGACGTAGGCACCGCAGCGGCCTGGTTCAACATGATTGACGAAAAGGACGCGGAAGCCGAAATCGCCGCCGCGACCGCGCAGCACTCCGGCTCGCAGAATTCGAAGGAGAAGTAGATGACCCGCGTGACCAGCGCCGAGAAGATCGCCGCAGCCCGCGCCGAGGGCCGTCCGGCCCTGATCGGCTACCTGCCCGCCGGCTTCCCCGACGTCCAAACCAGCATTGACGCCGCCGTGGCCCTGGCCGAAAACGGGGTGGATGTCATCGAGATCGGCATTCCGTACTCCGACCCGGTCATGGACGGCGCAGTCATCCAGGAAGCCACCGTGCAGGCACTGGCCAACGGCTTCAAGGTCCCGCAGATCTTCGAGATCGTGCGCGGCATTACCGAACGCACTAACGCCGCAGTGATGGTCATGACCTACTGGAACCCGGTACTGCGCCTGGGCGTGGACGAGTTCTCCCGCCGCTTCGCTGAAGCCGGCGGCGCCGGGCTGATCACCCCGGACCTGGTCCCGGATGAAGCCGGCGAATGGCTGGCAGCCAGCGAAAAGTACGGCCTGGAACGCGTCTTCCTGATCGCGCCATCCTCGACCGAAGACCGCGTCCAGCGCACCGTGGACGCTTCTTCCGGATTCGTCTACTGCGTGTCGCTGATGGGCGTGACCGGTGCCCGCACCGAGGTATCTTCCGCCGCCCAGGCCGTGGTGGATGCAGCGCACAACGCCGGCGCCGAAAACGCCTGCGTAGGCTTGGGCGTTTCGCGCCGCGAGCACGTCGAGGAAATCGGCGCCTACGCTGACGGAGTGATCGTGGGCACCGCACTGGTGGCCGCCCTGCGTGACGGGGGAGTGGAGGCAGTGGGCGCACTGGCCGCTGAACTGAGCGGACGCGCCTGATGGCCCTGGCTGCACAGCTGGCGCTGGCCCTGCCCGTCTCCATCCCTTCGCCGCCACCGGAGTTCTCCAAGATTTCGATCGGCCCGCTGACCATCCACGCGTACGCGCTGTGCATCTTGGCTGGCATCCTGATCGCGCTGTGGCTGACCAACAAGCGGCTGACCGCGCGCGGGGGCAACTCCGATATGCTCTGGGACATCGCCATCTGGACGATTCCCTTCGGCATCATCGGCGGCCGGCTCTACCACGTGCTGATCACCGACCCGATGTACTACTTCGGGATCGGCGAGCAGCAAGCCCATCTGGCTGAGATCCCGCAGATCTGGCTGGGCGGGCTGGGCATCATGGGCGCGGTGTCGCTCGGTGCCTTGGGCGCGTGGATCGGCTGCCGCAAATCCGGCATCCGGCTCTCGGCGTTCGTGGATGCGGCCGTACCAGGTCTGCTGCTGGCTCAGGCTGCCGGACGCTGGGGCAACTGGTTCAACCAGGAACTCTTCGGTGCGCCGACCACCTTGCCGTGGGGCTTGGAGATCGACCCGTCCAGCTACAACTTCCCGGCCGGGCTGCCCGCCGATACGCTTTTCCACCCGACCTTCTTGTACGAGTCGCTGTGGAATATTCTTGGCGCCATCGTGCTCATCGGGTTGGATAAGAAGTTCAAGCTGCGCCGCGGTGCGCTGTTCTGCTGCTACATGATTTGGTACGGCATCGGCCGTACCTTCACCGAGTCGCTGCGGCTGGACCCGGCCGAAATCATTGCCATCGGCCCGCTGGCACTGCGTGTGCACCAGTGGTTGGCGATCGGTATCGTAATCGCTGGCGTCATCGCCCTGGTCTTCGTGCTGGGCAAGTTGCGGGGGCAGCAGGCAGATCCGTTCTACCTGCCTGGCAAGGAACCAGCCGTGCTGGCCGCGGCTGCTGAAGCAACCGAAGCAACCGAAGCTGGCAAGGCAAGCAAGGTGGGCGAAGCACCAGCTTCCAACGCCTCGGAGAAGACCCAGGCACGATCCACGTCTGAACCGGACGCTGAAGGAAACTAGCCAGCAACTCGCATTTTCCGCACCATCAAGGTGGCCGGCAAGCACCCAAGCTTGCCGGCCACCGGTGTTTTAACCAATGCTTCGTGGCACCCGCAGCTGCTTTGATGACGTGCCTGTGGCCCAGTATGGCGAAAAATACGGCAAAATTTGGGCGAATTTCCCGACCGTTGTGCAACATGCCCGAAATATGGGCAGGGACGCAAAACCGGCTGAAAATCCGGTTTTTGAGTTCGGCCACCGGAAAAACATGCTTTTTGGGCGTCACCGGGACCAAAAGTTTTTAACATTTCGGAAACATAAGCACGCGTCTGGGAGAAACAAAACCGGCGTAACGTGTGAGCCACGCACCAAACCGGGCCATCGACCCCTAGATCGGCCCGCCGGTGCAGCACCACAACGAGGTGGGAAATGTTCGTCCCCGAAACCTCGATGCGCAAGCAAACCCCGCTTAGCACCGTCGAAAAGTTTCAGCTAGATGAAACATCCAGGCGGCACGGAGCCCTTGCGAAAAGCTAACCCTTTACCGACGGTCCCCGCGCGCCTATCCTGCATGAACCACAGAAAGGCACGCTCATGAGCATGACCGGAGTCCAGATGAACGCCTCGCCAGGTTTTGGCGAGGAAGTCCCCTCGCCCTACACCCGTTTTTCCGCGATGCCTGCGGCGCAAGGCCTGTACGACCCTGCTGCTGAAAAGGATGCCTGCGGTCTGGCGATGATCGCGTCCTTGAAGAACCAAGCCAGCCACGAGATCGTCGCCCACGCGCTGACCGCGCTGCGCCGACTGGAACACCGCGGCGCAATCGGTGCCGATGAAGGCACCGGCGACGGCGCCGGCATCCTGCTGCACCTGCCTGACGCATTCCTGCGCAGCGCCACCACTTTCGAACTTCCCGCCGCCGGCTCCTACGCCGTAGGCATGGGCTTCCTCCCGGCCGACGCCGGCGAACGTGCCTTTGCCGTCCAAGAGCTGGAAACACTGGCCGCCGAAGAAGACCTGAGCGTGCTCGGCTGGCGCGAGGTACCGGTTGACGCCGACGTGCTCGGCGCCTCGGCCCGCAAGGTCATGCCGTACATCACCCAGTTCTTCGTCGCTGCCGCACCGGGCACCGGAACCAAGTCCAGCGGCGAGCTGGACGCTGCCGCCTGGCGCATCCGCCGCCGCGCGCACAACAAGATGGGCGTGTACTTCGCCTCCTTCTCCAGCCAGTCCATCGTCTACAAGGGCATGGTCTCCACCGCGCAGCTCGAGCCGTTCTACCCGGACCTGTCCGACACCAGCTTCTCCAGCCGCTGCGCCATCGTGCACTCGCGCTTCTCCACCAACACCTTCCCGTCCTGGCCGCTGGCCCAGCCCTTCCGCACCATCGCCCACAACGGCGAAATCAATACGGTCAAGGGCAACCGGAACTGGATGCGCGCCCGCCAGTCCACCCTGGAGTCCCCGCTGCTGGGCGAGGTGCCCGAGGAACTGTTCCCGATCTGCACCCCCGGCGCCTCGGACTCGGCCTCCTTCGACGAGGTCGCCGAAATGCTCATGCTCTCCGGGCGCAACGTCGCCCAGAGCATCATGATGATGATCCCGCAGCCGTGGGAGAACGACGAGCTGATGGACGCGGATCTGCGCGCCTTCTACCAGTACCAGTCCATGCTCATCGAGCCATGGGACGGTCCTGCTGCCGTCTGCTTCACCGATGGAAAAATGGCCGGCGCCGTACTGGACCGCAATGGCCTGCGCCCGGCCCGCTGGTGGGTCACCGACGACGACCTGGTGGTGCTGGCCAGCGAAGTCGGCGTGATCGACGTCGATGAAGAGCACATCGTGCAAAAGGGCCGCGTGGCTCCGGGCAAGATGTTCGCCGTGGACCTTGAAGGCCAGCGCATCGTCGAGGATGCCGAGATCAAGGCCGAAGTTGCCGCCTCCGAGCCGTGGGCCCAGTGGGTCGCGCAGAATTTGAAGACCCTGGATGACTTCCCGGATCTGGAGCACGTGCGCCACAACTCGGCCTCCGTGGCCCTGCGCCAGCTGACCTTCGGCTACACCACCGAAGAGCTGCGCATGCTGCTGGCTCCGATGGCCGCCACCGGCGCCGAGCCGCTGGCCGCCATGGGCACCGACACCCCGATCGCCGCCCTTGCAGACCGGGCGCGGCTGCTGTTCGACTACTTCACCCAGTCCTTCGCCCAGGTCACTAATCCGCCACTGGATGCGATCCGCGAAGAGCTGGTCACCTCCCTGGGCACCGCGATCGGACCCGACGGCAACCTGCTCTCGCTTCAGCGCGTGCCGCAGACCCAGATCGCGCTGGACTACCCGGTACTGACCAACGACCAGCTGGCCAAGATCGTGAACCTGCGCGACGAAGACGGCGCCAAGTACTCGTTGAAGGTCCGCGGGCTCTACCGCCCGAACGGCGGCGAGTCCGAGCTGCGCGCCCGGCTGCAGGAAATCTGCGAGAAGGTCTCAGCGGCAGTGAACCGCGGCGTGCGCTACATCGTGCTCTCCGACCGCGATTCCTCCGCCGCATGGGCACCGATCCCGTCGCTGCTGCTGACTTCCGCTGTGCACCACCACCTGCTCAAGAGCTCGAACCGCACCCGCGTCTCGCTGATCATCGAATCCGGCGATGCCCGCGAAGTGCACCACATCGCACTGCTCATCGGCTACGGCGCCAGCGCCATCAACCCCTACCTCGCCCTGGAATCGGTCGAGCAGATGGCTGAAGAGGGACAGGTGCCCGGCGTTGACGGGCAGCAGGCCAGCAAGAACTTGATCAAGGCCCTGGGCAAGGGCGTACTGAAGATCATGTCCAAAATGGGCATCTCCACGGTCTCCAGCTACTGCGGCGCGCAGACCTTCGAAGCCGTGGGCCTGTCCCAACGCGTGGTCGACCAGTACTTCACCGGCACCGCCACCAAGCTCTCGGGCATCGAACTGGATGTGGTGGCCGCCGAGGCCGCCGCACGCCACGCCCGGGCCTACCCGGAGATCGACGGCGGCGCACAGCCAGCCGAATTGGAAACCGGCGGCGAATACCAGTGGCGCCGCGAAGGCCCGCCGCACCTGTTCAACCCGGAAACGGTCTTCCGCCTGCAGCACTCCACCCGAACCCGCCGCTACGACGTGTTCAAGGAATACACCAAGGCCGTGGACGACCAGGCCGCACAGCTCAAGACCCTGCGCGGGCTGCTGAAGTTCAAGACCGAGGGCATCACCCCGATCGACATCGATCAGGTTGAACCGGTCTCCGAAATCGTGAAGCGCTTCGCCACTGGTGCGATGAGCTACGGCTCCATCTCTGCCGAAGCCCACGAAACCCTGGCCATCGCGATGAACCAGCTGGGCGGAAAGTCGAATACCGGCGAAGGCGGCGAGGATCCCGAGCGCCTGCTCGATCCGGTGCGCCGCAGCGCGGTCAAGCAGATCGCTTCGGGCCGCTTCGGCGTGACCAGCCTCTACCTGACTAACGCGGACGACATCCAGATCAAGATGGCCCAGGGCGCCAAGCCAGGCGAGGGCGGTCAGCTGATGAGCGCCAAGCTCTACCCATGGATCGCCAAAACCCGCCACTCCACCCCGGGTGTCGGGCTGATCTCCCCGCCGCCGCATCACGACATCTACTCGATCGAGGACCTGGCCCAGCTGATCCACGACGCGAAGTGCGCCAACCCGTCCGCCCGCGTGCATGTGAAGCTGGTTTCCGAATCCGGCATCGGCACCGTTGCCGCCGGCGTGGCCAAGGCCAAGGCTGACGTGGTGCTGATTTCCGGGCACGACGGCGGTACCGGTGCCTCACCGGTGAATTCGCTGAAGCATGCCGGAACCCCGTGGGAAATCGGCCTGGCCGAAGCCCAGCAGACGCTGATCCTCAACGGATTGCGCGACCGCGTCACCGTGCAGGTCGATGGCCAGCTCAAGACCGGCCGCGACGTGCTGATCGGTGCCCTGCTGGGCGCCGAGGAGTTCGGTTTTGCCACCGCGCCGCTGGTGGTCTCGGGCTGCATCATGATGCGCGTATGCCACCTGGACACCTGTCCGGTGGGCGTGGCCACGCAGAACCCTGCGTTGCGCGAACGCTTCACCGGCAAGGCCGAGTTCGTGGTGAACTTCTTCGAGTTCATCGCCCAGGAAGTGCGCGAACTGCTCGCCGAATTGGGAGCACGCACCCTCGATGAGGTGATCGGCAAGGTCGAACTGCTGGAAACCGACTCAGCGCAGTTCGCCGCGCACGACAAGGTTTCCGGGCTGGCGCTGGAGGCTATAACTCACGTGCCGGATACCGAGCTGGCTGCGCGCCGCCGCCGCATCGGCCAGGACCACGGGCTCGAGGCCCACCTGGACCAGTGGCTGCTGGCAGCTGCCGGACCGGCGCTTTCGGACCGGCTTCCGGTGAGCATCGACGCGGACATCGTGAACACCGACCGTTCCACCGGCACGCTGCTGGGCCACCACGTGACCAAGACCTTCGGGGTGCAGACTCTGGCGCAGGACACCATCAAGGTGAACCTTTCGGGACGCGCCGGCCAGTCGCTGGGCGCGTTCCTCCCAGAAGGCATCACGCTCAAGCTCTCGGGAGACGCGAACGACTACGTCGGCAAGGGCCTGTCCGGCGGACGGATTGCGATCCACCCGCCCAAGAGCACCCTGTCCAAGCCTGAAGAGCAGGTCATCGCCGGCAACGTGGTCGGCTACGGCGCGACCAGCGGCGCGATGTTCATCAACGGCTGCGTGGGCGAACGCTTCGCGGTGCGCAATTCCGGCGCCACGATCGTCACCGAAGGCATTGGCGAGCACGGCTGCGAATACATGACCGGGGGACAGGTGCTGATCCTGGGCGCCACCGGCCGCAACTTCGGTGCTGGCTTCTCTGGCGGCACCGCCTGGGTGCTGGACTTCGATGAAGCCAAGCTCAATCCGCTGGCCGCCGCGCAGGGCGACCTGCTGGTCAACCCGATCACCGATGCGCAAGCGCAAACCATCCGCGCGCTGCTCGACGAGCACCTGGCCCTGACCGCTTCTCCGCTGGCAGCACGCCTGCTGCTGGACTGGGATGCCACCCGCACCCGGTTGACCAGCATCACCCCGCGCGACTTCGCTGCCGTGCAGCAGCTGCGCAGCGAGGCTGAAGCCAACGGGCAGAACCCGGATTCCCCGCAGGTATGGAACAAGATTTTGGAGGTGACCCGTGGCTGATCCACGCGGATTCCTGAAGGTGACCGAACGCGTCACCCAGCCTAAGCGCCCGGTTCCGGTGCGCCTGATGGACTACAAAGAGGTCGTCGAACGCCAAAAGGCCGGCACCTTGAAGGAACAGGCCGGCCGCTGCATGGATTGTGGCGTCCCGTTCTGCCATTCGGGCTGCCCGCTGGGCAACCTGATCCCGGAGTTCAACGATCTGGCCTACAAGGGCCGGATGGACGACGCGGCTGCCCGGCTGCTGAGCACCAACAACTTCCCGGAACTCACCGGCAAGCTGTGCCCGGCTCCGTGCGAGTCCTCCTGCGTGCTGGGGATCAACCAGCCTGCGGTGACCATCAAGCAGGTTGAGGCTGAACTGGCCGAGCACCTGATGGATGCCGGCGATTTCGTGCCGCAGCCTCCCGCCCGCCACACCGAGCACCGCGTGGCGATCGTCGGTTCCGGTCCGGCCGGTCTCGCCGCGGCCCAGCAGCTGACTCGTGCCGGACACACCGTGGCCGTGTACGAACGCGACGAGGCCATCGGCGGCCTGCTGCGCTTCGGCATCCCGGACTTCAAGCTGGAAAAGCAGGTCATCGACCGTCGCCTGGCGCAGATGGAAGCCGAAGGCACCATCTTCCGCACCGGCATCGAGATCGGCAAGGACATCTCCTGGAAGCAGCTGCGCCGCGACTACGACGCGGTCATTGTCGCTACCGGTGCCACCATGCCGCGCGAACTTCCAGTGCCGGGCAACCAGCTGGACGGGGTGCACCATGCGATGGAGTTCCTCACCGAGAACAACCGCGTGGTCGCAGGCCAGCACGAGGTTCCGCGCATCAATGCGGCCGGCAAGCACGTGGTTGTGCTGGGCGGCGGAGATACCGGTTCCGACTGCATCGGCACCGCCCTGCGCCAGGGTGCTGCCAGCGTGACCACGCTGGCCATCGGCAAGCAGCCGGGCACCGAACGCCGTGAAGATCAGCCGTGGCCGATGATGCCGGTGCTTTTCGAGGTGCAGTCCTCCCATGAGGAAGGCGGCGAACGCACCTACCTGGCCTCGACGGTGAACTTCATCAACGGCGAGGGAATCGAGCAAAACAAGGTGATCGGTGTTACAGTTGCTAAGACAGAATTTGTTGCTGGCAAGCGCCTCCCGAAGCTTGGCACCGAACGCGTAATCAAAGCGGATCTGGTTTTGCTTGCCCTCGGGTTCACTGGTCCGGAAGTATCCGGACTGGACGAACAGGTCAGTATCGAATTCGACAACCGGGGCAACGTCGCCCGAGATGGCTACTACATGACGAACACTGAATCGGTTTTCGTCGCCGGAGACGCCGGTCGGGGACAGTCGCTGATCGTGTGGGCTATCGCCGAGGGGCGCGCATGCGCGGCCTCGGTCGACAAGTTCCTCATGGGCTCGACTACCCTTCCTGCACCAGTTGCTCCTACTGATAGGGCCATTAGCATCATTTGAGTGACATAGGCTTGAATGCGGCACACCCGAATACCGGGTGGGCCGCATTTTGCCTATGTGAACATGAAAGGCATTTGGCTGACGGAATGAGACGCGCAAAGATTGTGGCAACCTGGGGCCCCGCCCTGGCTAGTTATGAAAACACTGTAGCGGTACTGAAAGCGGGCGTAGACGTAGCCCGTTTGAACATGAGCCATGGAGACCACTCCATGCACGCACAATCCCTGGCGAATGTGCGCACTGCGGCCGCTGATATCGGCCGCGCGGTCGGCATCTTCGCCGACCTGCAGGGTCCGAAGATCCGTCTGGGACGCTTCAAGGACAACGCCAAGTACATCCTGGAAGCCGGTGAAGAATTCACCATTACCATCGATGACATCGAAGGCGCTCGCAACCTGTGCTCCACCACCTTCAAGGGACTTCCTACCGACGTGCAGCCAGGGGACTTCCTGCTGATCAACGACGGCAAGGTCAAGCTCAAGGCCATTGCGGTCGACGAGAAGACCGTGCGCTCCGAGGTCGTCGTGGGCGGCGAAGTGTCCAACAACAAGGGCATCAACCTGCCTGGCGTGGCCGTGAACGTGCCTGCGCTGAGCGAAAAGGATGAGGACGACCTGCGCTGGGCCATCCGTGCCGGCATCGACATGGTCGCCCTGTCCTTCGTGCGCAACGCCGAAGACATCCAGCGTGTCCACGAGATCATGGATGAAGAAGGCCGCCGTGTGCCGGTCATCGCCAAGATCGAGAAGCCGCAGGCCGTGGCGGCACTGGAAGAAATCGTCAACGCCTTCGACGCGATCATGGTCGCCCGAGGCGACTTGGGCGTCGAGTTGCCATTGGAAGAAGTTCCACTGGTGCAGAAGCGTGCGGTCGAGCTGGCTCGCCGCTGGGCGAAGCCGGTCATCGTCGCCACCCAGGTGCTTGAATCGATGATCGAATCGCCAACCCCGACCCGTGCCGAGGCATCGGACTGCGCCAACGCGGTGCTTGACGGTGCCGACGCGGTCATGCTCTCGGGGGAGACCTCGGTAGGCGAGTACCCGGTGGAAACCGTGGAGACCATGTCGCGGATCATCTCTTCGACCGAAGAGCACGGACTGGATCGCATTCCACGCCTGGGCTCCAAGCCGAAGACCCGCGGCGGTGCGATCACTCGCGCCGCAGTGGAAATCGCCGATCAGCTCGATGCGAAGTACATCGTCGCCTTCACCCAGTCCGGTGACTCGGCACGGCGCCTCTCGCGTCTGCGCCCGAAGAAGCCGGTTCTGGCCTTCACCCCGCTGCAGCAGACCTACAACATCATGACCCTGATGTGGGGTGTGCAGGCACGCTTGGTGGCCTACGCCGATCACACCGACAAGATGACTGCCCAGGTGGACGAAGCTTTGCTCTCCGAGGGACTGGCTGACCTCAACGACCTGGTTTGCATCGCTGCCGGTTCCCCTCCGGGACAGGCAGGATCCACCAACTCGCTGCGCGTGCACAAGGTGGGCGACCTCGCCGACGCCGGCCAGCTGGTCGACGGCAAGCCAATGCCTGCCCGTGAAACGGTTGGTCCATGGGCACCGGAGAACGTTTCCACGCCAAAGAACCTGTAGCTTCGCACTAGCCCGGGTTGAAAATCCGCGCTGTTCCAAAATCTTGGAACAGTGCGGATTTTGGCTTTAAGCACCTGGCGAATTCACTTTGTGAACTCGAACACATTGTGGTTGGAAGGGCATGCAAAAAAGGCCGCTGAACCGGAAAATTCCGATCCAACGACCTTCTTGGCTTGTGCCCAAGGTGGGACTCGAACCCACACATCTTTCGATACCGCATTTTGAGTGCGGCGCGTCTACCGATTCCGCCACTTGGGCTGGCACTTTGACTACTTTACTAGAGGTTTTTCAGATTTCCTAATCGAGAACCTCGCGTCTTCGCCTCAACAAGAGTACATGCCAGTAGGCTTAGATGTGAAACCGAGGCAATGTGGCTTCGCTGAACTGAAACCATCAAGAGACTGCCCTGACAGCAGGCAGGAATTCTGACCATGGAGGAAGGCGCCAATGAGCGAACTACCTGAAATCACCCGCATCCCATCCGAGGTGCAGTCCACTCCGCGCCGAGTTCTCGTTGCCGAGGATGAAACCCTGATCCGCCTGGACATCGTCGAAATCCTGCGCTCCGAAGGCTACGACGTCGTCGCCGAAGCCGACAACGGCCAAAGCGCGCTGGAAAAAGCCCGTGAACTGAAGCCGGACTTGGTGCTCATGGACGTGAAGATGCCGGTCATGGATGGCATCACCGCCGCGGAAGCCATCGTCAAGGAACGGATCGCACCGGTTGTGCTGCTGACCGCCTTCAGCCAGAAGGAGCTGGTGGAGCGTGCTCGCGAAGCCGGCGCCATGGCGTACGTGGTCAAGCCCTTCACCCCGGCAGACCTGACTCCAGCCATTGAAATTGCGATCTCCCGCAATGACGAGCTGCGTGCCCTGGAAGAAGAGGTCAGCAATCTGGCTGAGCAGTTCGAAACCCGCAAGCTCGTTGATCGCGCCAAGTCGCTGCTGATCACCAAGATGGGCTTGACCGAGCCAGAAGCGTTCCGCTGGATCCAGAAAACCTCCATGGATCGCCGCCTGAGCATGCGCCAGGTCGCCGAGACTGTCGTCGACCAAGTCAAGTAGGTCCTGCGCGCGCCACCCGCGCGTCTGAATGTGCGCCAAGCCATATATGGTTTGGCGCACATTTTTTATGCCCGCAACCCGGCTTCGCCTCGGTTGAACACCAGTTAACCTGTGCGCAACCAATTGTTCACGCTAGATTGGCTCGGATGGGGTTGCAATCCTGGATTGACGTACTGCGCCGTACGCCTAAGATGGAAATTGCGCTAAGAACGAAGTCCTGCACACCATTTTCATCCGCAGGATTCTTATTCACGGCCCGTTTACTTTTCCTTGCCGTTCGACCCTCAGGCTGGTATTCAATGGATTTGACGCTTATCGTCGTCCTGGTCATTGCCTTGGCGTTGTTTTTCGACTTCACCAATGGTTTCCATGACACGGCCAATGCGATGGCCACACCAATCGCAACCGGAGCAATTTCCCCTAAAAAGGCAGTTGCCCTCGCCGCAATTCTGAACCTTGTCGGCGCTTTCCTCTCAACCGAGGTAGCGAAGACCATTTCAGGCGGCATCATCAATGAAGACCCGACCTCGGGTGTAGCGATCGGGCCAGCGATGATTTTCGCCGGCCTGATGGGTGCAGTGATCTGGAACCTGTTCACCTGGTTGCTGGGCCTGCCATCGAGCTCCTCGCACGCACTGTTCGGCGGCCTGGTTGGCGCTGCAATCGTGGGCGCAGGTTTCGCCTCGGTGAACTACGGCGTCCTGCTGTCCAAGGTACTGCTTCCGGCTATTTGCGCTCCGCTGATTGCCGGCATTTCCGCGTACCTGTGCACCAAGCTGGCCTACGCAATTACCAAGCGTGAGAATGGCGCGGCGCCTAAGCGCGGCGGATTCCGCTACGGCCAGATCTTCTCCTCCTCGCTGGTAGCGTTGTCCCACGGCACCAACGATGCGCAGAAGACCATGGGTATCATCACCCTGACCCTGGTTGCTTCGGGCCTGCAGGATTCAGACTCGGGTGTTCATTTCTGGGTTGTTGCAACCTGTGCCTTCGCGATCGCACTGGGTACCTACACCGGTGGCTGGCGCATCATCGCCACCATGGGTTCGGGCCTGACCGACGTGAAGCCTGCACAGGGCTTCGCAGCTGAGATGTCCACCGCATCGGCGATCCTGACTTCCTCGCACCTGGGCTTCGCATTGTCGACCACCCAGGTTGCTTCCGGTTCCGTGATCGGTTCGGGCATGGGACGTAAGGGCGGCGAGGTCCGCTGGGGCACCGCAGGGCGCATTGCACTGGGCTGGTTGTTCACCCTGCCAGCAGCAGCGGTTATCGGCGGCATCGCCGCAGCCATCACCCACCTGGGGAACATTGGCATTGTAATTGTCGCTGTCGCCGGTGTCGGCGCCATGCTGGCTATCTGGTTCATTTCGCGCAAGCAGCCACATGACCACGAGTCGAACATCTCCGATATCGACAACTCCGGTGCTGCGGTGAACATCTTGACCAAGAAGGAACGCCGCGCCAAGGCCAAGGCTGAAGCCAAGCTGGCTAAGGCCGCCGCTGCGCAGAAAGAAGCTGATAATTCATGATTGACTGGACAGCCTTTCTGATCGTCGCCGTCATCACCTGGATTGCGGCTATCGCGATCGTCTCCGCTTACTCCTTCGGCGTGCGCCTGCTGGCAGTAGCCAAGGATGACGGCAGCAATGAGTCCTTGAGCAAGACCGGCGCCTACGCATGCTTCGTGGTGTGCGGCTTGATCGTCGCCTTCGGCGTGGTGCTGATCGTGCCACAGCTGAGCGAAGCCATTCTGGGAGTCAGCTCAGGGCACTAGGCACTGGGCAAAACCCCTGGCGAGCCCGACACGAATCCGGGTTCGGCAACAACTTCATATTGCCTTCGATGGAGGCACCCCTAGACTGGAGCCATGACTAGCTTCAAGTACTACGTGGGTGCCTCCATCGATGGTTTTATCGCCGATCGCAACGGGAGTGTCCAATGGTTCAAGCCCTATGCCACGGCGCCGGCAGTGGAAGAGCACTTCCAGAAGTTCTTCGAAACGATCGGTGCGGTAGTGATCGGCGGGAAAACCTACGAGAACATCGTGCGTGATGTCACCGAAGGAAGCATTCCCTGGGTCTTCGGCGACAAGCCGGTATGGGTCTTCACCCACCACGAATTGCCGACCCTGCCCGGAGCGGACCTGACCTTCATCCGCGGGGAAGTGGGGTTCTGGAGCCGGGACATTGCCCAGAGCGCAGGCGCTGGCGACGTGTGGGTCGTGGGCGGGGCAGACTTGGCCGGCGCGTTCGTTGAAGCCGAAGCACTCGACGAGGTGCTATTGGTGACCGTTCCCGAGGTGCTGGGCGAAGGCGCGAGCCTCTTTGGCCGCGGCATCAGCACGCAGCTGGCCGCATTGGAGATCGAGCAGCTCGGAACCGACATCTTCCTCGCGCGCTACGCGATCGGCTGAGGCACGCAAGATACCTGCACGAATCATCGTTAAACAGTCCAGCGCCGCACCGGATCAGTCAGGCTGTTCCGGTGCGGCGCTGGGCTGCGGTGCTTATTTTTCGACCGGCAGCAGCATGTTGGTGATTCGAGAGGTAGCAACACGCTGTCCCTGCTCGTTGCTGATCACGATCTCATGGCAGGTGCTGCTGCGGCCCAAATGGATCGGCGTGCACTCCGCGGTAACCAAGCCGGAGCGGCCAGCCTTGTGGTGGGTGATGTTCAAATCCACGCCCACCGGGTTGGCTCGGCCAGCCCCATGCAAGGCTGCGGCCATCGAACCGAGGGTTTCAGCCAGCGCGGCCGACGCACCGCCATGCAGGATTCCGTAGACCTGGGTGTTGCCAGCCACCGGCATGGTGGCCGTCACGCGCTGCGGATCGAACTCGGTGAAAATGATTTCCAGTTTCTCCACGAGTTCGCCCACGCCATTCAGATGCAGGTATGGCCACATGGTTTCGGGGATCCCGTGGTGCGAAAGCTGCTCGGCAAATGGATGTGCCGAAGATTGCGTGGGTTGAGAAGTGAAATTATCGCTCATGGCAACTAGGCTTTCAGGTGTGAGCGAAACTACCAAACCGACGCCTGCGTCGGACAAGAGACTGCTGATTATTGATGGACACTCCATGGCCTTCCGCGCGTTCTACGCGCTGCCAGCGGAGAACTTCGCAACAAGCACCGGACAGCACACCAATGCCGTGCACGGCTTCGTGTCGATGCTGCTGACCATGATCCGCCAGCAGAAGCCCACCCACGTCGCGGTGGCCTTCGACTTGGACACCCCGACCTTCCGCTCGCTGGAATACACCGAGTACAAGGGCGGGCGCAATAAGACCCCCGAAGAGTTCTACGGGCAGATTGATCTGATCCAGGAAGTCATGAAGGCGATGAACATCCCTTCGATCACCCTGGAAAGCTTTGAAGCCGACGACATTCTGGCCACCTTGGCCACCCAGGGCGAAGAAGCCGGCTTCAATGTGCTGGTGGTTTCCGGCGACCGCGATGCCTTCCAGCTGATTACCGACAAGACCCTGGTCTTGTACCCGAAGAAGGGCATCAGCGATATTCCGCCGATGGACGCCGACGCGGTGGAAGCCAAGTACTTCGTACGCCCAGAACGCTACTCGGACCTGGCCGCACTGGTCGGGGAAACCGCCGATAACCTGCCAGGCGTGCCCGGAGTCGGACCGAAGACCGCCGCCAAGTGGATCAACCTGTACGGGGATCTGGCTGGCATCTTGGAGAACGCAGAGAACATCAAGGGCAAGGTCGGCGAGGCCCTGCGCGAACACGTGGACAACGTGACGTGCAACCGCCGACTGAACCAGCTCAAGCACGACCTGGAACTTCCGGTCACCTTGGAGCAGATGGAACTTCAAGCGCCGAACCGCGAAGAGATCGAGAACCTGTTCGACGCGCTGGAATTCAACACCCTGCGCAAGCGCCTATTCGATCTGTTTGCCGCCCAGGAAGAAGAAGTCGCTCCAGAAGTTGCCGAATTCACCCGCGTGGTGACCGAGGACGCCAAGGCGCTGCGCGACTTCCTTGAAGCCGGAAAGGGCGCGCCGATCGCGATCCAGCCGGCCGTCGTCGATGGCCAAGCGGTGGGCCTTGCCCTGTTCCGCGGGGCGCAGGCTGCCTGGCTGGACCTCTCGGGACTGGATGAGGCTGCCGAAAACGTCCTTGCGCAGTTCTTGGCTGATGCCGCGGCACCGAAGATCTTCCACGACGCCAAGGCCACCATGCATTTGCTGGCCGACCGCGGATTGAAGCTGGCCGGGATCCACGATGACACGCTGATCAGCGCCTACCTGATCCAGCCGGATCGACGCAGCCATGATCTGGTCGACGTGGTGCAGTATCACCTGAAGTATGCCGTGCCGGTGCATCAGGCGAAGAAGGGCGAGCTGGATCTGGGGCTGACCGCGGACCTGGCTGAGCCTGCCTTGGCCCAGGCCCAGGCCATCCACGACCTCTCCGCCTTCCTGGCCACCAAGCTGGCTGAAAAGCACGCGGACAAGCTTGCCGCCGAGATGGAGCTGCCGCTGATTCCGGTGCTCTTCGAAATGGAACGCGCCGGGGTGGCAGTGGACGTGGACCGCCTCAATGAGCTGCGCGCCCACTTCACCGAACAGGTGGACCAGGCAACCAACGACGCGTACGCCGCGATCGGCCATGAGGTCAATCTCTCCAGTCCCAAGCAGCTGCAGGTGGTCTTGTTCGAAGAGCTGGATCTGCCGCGCACCAAGAAGATCAAGACCGGTTTCACCACCGATGCCGAGTCGCTGTCCGACCTGCTGGTCAAGACCGGACACCCGTTCCTGGTCGCATTGATGGCCTACCGCGACGCGATCAAGCTGCGCCAGACCGTGGACGGCCTGCTCAAGGCCACCCATGAGGACGGCCGCATCCACACTACCTATGCGCAGACCGTGGCCGCGACCGGACGCCTGTCCAGCCTGAACCCGAACCTGCAGAACATTCCGGTGCGTTCGGAAGAAGGCCGGCGCATCCGCGACGTGTTCATGGTCGGGGAAGGCTACCAGAGCCTGCTGACCGTGGACTACTCGCAGATCGAAATGCGCATCATGGCGCACCTCTCCGAGGACGAGGGCCTGATCGAGGCCTACCAGAACGGCGAAGACCTGCACCGCTATGTCGGTTCGCGCGTGTTCAACGTCGAACCGGAAGAGGTCACCTCCGAGATGCGCTCCAAGGTCAAGGCGATGAGCTACGGCCTGGCCTACGGCTTGAGCAGCTTCGGACTGTCCAAGCAGCTGAAGATCGGCGTGGATGAAGCCCGCAAGCTGATGAAGGACTACTTCGACCGCTTCGGCGCCGTGCGCACCTACCTGCGTTCGGTTGTCGACCAGGCCCGCAAGGACGGCTACACCGAAACCATCTTCGGCCGCCGCCGCTACCTGCCGGAGCTGAACAGCTCGGACCGTCGCCTGCGTGACATTGCCGAGCGTGCCGCGCTGAACGCCCCAATCCAGGGTTCAGCTGCCGACTTGGTGAAAGTCGCCATGCTGCGCATCGACGAAGAGCTGAAAGCCGGCGAGTACAAGTCCCGGATGCTGTTGCAGGTCCATGACGAACTCATCTTGGAAATTGCCGAAGGTGAACTGGAACCAGTGCAGGAGATGGTGACCCGCGAAATGGGTCAGGCCGCCGAACTGCTGGTACCGCTGGATGTCCAGCCGGGCGTTGGCCGGACCTGGCACGACGCCGCGCACTAGGCCGATGACCGGCGCGCAACAATAACGGCAAAAGCCAAAGGGCAGGGACACTTGAAGGTGTTCCTGCCCTTTGGCATGAACCAGGTAGGTTCGATGGAAGAGGAAAACATGGAGCATCGCTCGCGCCGCTGGGCATTGAAAGCTGGCGCCGCCAGCTTGGGCGCTGTAGCCGCAGGGCTGCTAGGTGGTTGCAGTGCCAGCGGGCCGGCAACGGCCACGCGCTCTGCGAGTCCATCGGCATCTGGTGCTGCCAGCAGCACGCCGCCGGCACCTGCGCCCTCGGCGTCGCCCAGCAGCGCCAGGCAGTATCCGACGCGCGCCCAGATCCTCAGCGAGTTCAAGAATCAGCGGCCCGGCGAGTTCGGCCTGGAGGTCAAGGGGATCGAACTGGGACTGCCAACGACCACCAAGAGTGCGGCGCTGACCTTTGATGCCTGCGGGGGAGCGCACGGGTCAGCGATCGACCATTCCTTGCTCGACACCCTGCGTGACCATAAGGTCCCCGCGACCCTATTCATCAACCAGCGGTGGGCCCGAAGCAACGGTGCGGCCATGGAAGAGCTGGTAGCCGATCCGTTGTTTGAAATCGCCAATCACGGTACCAGCCATGCTCCGCTGAGTGTTGCGGGGCAATCGGCCTACGGCATCTACGGGACCGGTTCGGTGGGCGAAGCCTACGACGAGGTCATGGGCAACCAGCAGTATCTGGCTGGACAGTACGCGGTGGATGCTCGATTCTTCCGCTCGGGCACCGCGCATATGGATGAAGTCTCGGCTGCGATGTGCCGCAAGCTGGGATTGATCCCGATGAATTTCACGGTCAATCTGGATGCCGGGGCCAGTTTCCCGGCCGCCACGGTCGCAGCGCAGATGCAGCTGCTAAGTGCCGGGTCCGTGGGGATCGGGCATTTCAACCAACCCGAGTCGGGTACCGCCAAGGGGATAGCCCTCGGTTTGGCCGCTGCCCTTGATTCTGGACTGGAGTTCATCACGCTCTCCGAGGCCTGGTAGCTCCTCTTGCGCCGTGCGGACTTGGGCATAGACTGTGACCACAGACTCATTCACCGCCAAGGAGCTTCATGGGCCACCCACGCCAGCTTGATCTGGAAACCCGCACGTACCATGCTGTTGAACGCAGCGCGGAACTCGATGAGGCGATCAACCTTTTCCACCGGGCTACCGGGATCGGCTTCTACGAGGGCGTGCCCGAGGAAGCCAAGTTCTCCACCCTGCAGGAACTGACCTACTCCCAGCAGATGCGTTTTTCAATGGTGTTCGATCTGGCCGCGCCACCGCACTCGCGGCATGCATCCCAGCCGGTACACACCTATGGAACTTTCCCCGGTCTGCTCAATGCCGGCGGCCCGCAACCGGTCCCGGTGCATAAGATCAGTGCTGTCACTGTGGCACCGGCCTACCGGCGGCGCGGGATCTTGTCCCGGCAGATCACCGCCGATCTGGAATATGCCCGCCAGGCAGGTTTTGCGTTGGCCGCGTTGACCGCTTCGGAAGCCACGATTTACGGGCGCTACGGCTTTGAGCCGGCGACGTATCAAACGCGGTTTACGCTCAAGTGCTCGCACGGGTTGAAGTTCCGAGTACCGGTGCCGGGTGAGGTAGTGGAAATTGAGCCGCAGGATTTCGCCCCGGACTACGCGCGCTTGGCGGTACGCGCGCTGGAAGCAACCTTCGGCTCCGTGGACAGCACCGAATACGACAACGGCTTCGCACTGGGGCGCTGGGAAGGCTGGGAGTCCTTAGAGAAGCCCAAGAACCTGCGGTGCGCCGCTTACTACGACGAGACGGGGGAACTGTCCGGATTTGCGGCTTATAAGTTCGATGGATGGGACGAGCCCACGGCCAAGCTGACCGTGCACAGGCTCGTGGCAACCAGCACCGTGGCTCGGCTCAAGCTCTACGAATACCTGGGCAACCATGACTTGGTGCAGGAGGTCCAGGGGCAGGGTCCTGTGGCCGACCCGTTGCGCCGGGTACTTGAGAACGTGCGGGACTACCATGTGCGTTCGGTGGACGATGTGCTCTGGTTGCGGGTGCTTGATGTGGTCGCGGCCTTTGAGGCCCGTGGCTACCAGCATGATGGCCGTCTGCTGCTGGGGGTCGGGGACCGGATGGGCGTTGTGGCTGGAACCTACCTCTTTGAGGTGGCGGATTCCCGCGCGACGGTCAGCCTGGTGCAATCAGGGCAGGAACCAGCGGATGTTCCCCGGGTGGACTTGTCCGAACGCGAGCTTGCAGGTCTGTATTTGGGCACCGTGACGCTGAAAGACTTACTGGATACCGGCAGAGCCGAACTTGAGAGCACCGGTGCACGCGGGAGTTGGCTGGAGTTGTTCGACGTAGCCGGAGAAGGATTTACGCCGCATGGTTTCTAATCGCAAGCCATGATTTACCGGCCTGTATGACGAAGTTCACAAAATGCTGGCTTGGATGTTAGCGGGTTACGCTTTGACCCGCGTAGCGCTAGACGCGTAGACTTGTACAGCGTGCCATGGCTTTGTCATGTCCGCAAATAAGTTTTACCCGCTCGAAATTCCGGGACTTCCGGGGTTTCGACTGATCAAATCTATCCACATCGGAGTCCCTACTACATGACCATCACCTCGAACGAGAACAACAGCGCACCAGTCGTCGCAATCAACGACATTGGATCTGCTGAGGACTTCTTGGCCGCAGTCGACGCCACCATCAAGTACTTCAATGATGGTGACCTCGTCGAAGGCACCGTTGTCAAGGTTGACCACGACGAAGTTCTGCTCGACATCGGTTACAAGACCGAAGGTGTCATCCCTTCCCGCGAGCTTTCCATCAAGCATGACGTTGACCCAGGTGAAGTTGTCACCGTTGGCGACAGCGTTGAAGCCTTGGTTCTGACCAAGGAAGACAAGGAAGGCCGCCTGATCCTGTCCAAGAAGCGTGCTCAGTACGAGCGTGCTTGGGGCGACATCGAAAAGATCAAGGAAGAGGACGGCGTCGTTACCGGTACCGTCATCGAGGTTGTCAAGGGTGGCCTCATCCTGGACATCGGCCTGCGTGGCTTCTTGCCAGCATCGCTCGTCGAGATGCGCCGTGTGCGCGACCTGGCTCCATACATCGGCCAGGAAATCGAAGCCAAGATCATCGAGCTGGACAAGAACCGCAACAACGTTGTGCTGTCCCGCCGTGCATGGCTTGAGCAGACCCAGTCCGAGGTTCGCTCGACCTTCCTCAACAAGCTGGAAAAGGGCCAGGTTCGTCCGGGCGTTGTTTCCTCCATCGTCAACTTCGGTGCATTCGTGGACCTGGGCGGCGTAGACGGCCTGGTACACGTTTCCGAGCTGTCCTGGAAGCACATCGACCACCCATCCGAGGTTGTCGAGGTTGGCCAGGAAGTAACCGTAGAGGTTCTCGAAGTCGATCTGGACCGCGAGCGCGTTTCCCTGTCGCTGAAGGCTACCCAGGAAGATCCTTGGCAGACCTTCGCCCGCACCCACGCACTGGGTCAGGTTGTACCGGGCAAGGTTACCAAGCTGGTTCCATTCGGTGCGTTCGTACGCGTCGAAGATGGCATCGAAGGCCTGGTTCACATCTCCGAGCTGGCAGTTCGCCACGTTGAACTGGCTGAGCAGGTTGTCTCCGTTGGTGACGAACTGTTCGTCAAGGTCATCGACATCGACCTGGAGCGTCGCCGCATTTCGCTGTCGCTCAAGCAGGCTAACGAAGGTGTCGACCCAGAGGGCACCGAGTTCGACCCAGCACTCTACGGCATGGCTGCAGAGTACGACGAGGCCGGCAACTACAAGTACCCAGAGGGCTTCGACCCAGAGTCGAACGAATGGCTCGAGGGCTTCGACACCCAGCGCGCTGCATGGGAAGCACAGTACGCTGCTGCCCAGGAGCGTTGGGAAGCACACAAGAAGCAGGTTGTTGCTGCAATCGCTGCCGACGCAGAAGCAGAGCCTGCTGCTGCCGGTGGTTCCGAGCCAGCTCCAGCTTCGTACTCCTCGGAGGCTCCAGCCACCGATGCAGGCACCCTGGCTTCGGACGAAGCGCTGGCTGCTCTGCGCGAGAAGCTGACCGGCAACTAATTCCGAATTCTGCCTCGTGCGGAAATCGTGATTAGCTTTAGCTGATTCACGAAGGTCCAACCCCAAGGGGTTGGACCTTCGTTCATTTAACCGAAAAAAGCGCGACTGCCATGGCTTGGTTGTCATTATTTCTGCTGATCTTCGTGGGGTAGGAATAGCTCAAAAGGAGCACAGACCGGAATACCTTCCGAAGCTAGACTAAAAGAGCACCGACCAAGTGTGTTTCAGTAAGGCAGGCAGAGGAATATGGCAGCGGCAGATAGTACGCATATACGGATTGCACATGGTGCAATGACCGGGAAACTGATCCCGATGCGCCAAATCAGCAACGAAGAGTGGAAAGCCGCACCACGCACTATTCCCAATTTCTGGGTAGCAGCAGCGACCTGGCTTCCGCTAGCCGCCTTGGTCTTCTTCGCACGTTCCGATATTCTCCATTCCCCGTATCTGGACAAGGGCTTCTGGGACATCGTTTCCTTTTCCATGCTCGCTACCGTCCTAGCCATGATCATTGGCAGTGGACGGCAAGCGCCGTGGATGGGCCTGGGCGTTGCTACCGGACTGTACTTCTTGCTCGATCCTGCTGGGCAGCTGCAACGGACCATGTCGCTGGCGCTGGCCTATTTCCTTCTTCTCGCCGTGGTTCTGGGCCTCTTCGATGCGCGACTTCGACGCGAACTCAGAACCTGGAAGCGTGAAGCCACAGGAGGCATCGCCCTTGCCCCGGACCAAGAAGCAGACTTTGGAATCACGAAACAAATGTCGCCAACGCTCTGGCGTCTGGCCATTGGTGCTCTGCTCTATCCGCTACTGCGCCTTGGCTGGGAACTGATCAGCACCGAGGTCCATTCACTGCATGATCTAGACGCAGGGTACCGGCTTGACGTGCTTGGGGCCCTGGTCCTCTTGGGCATAAGTTTCTTGATCAGCTTGCTGCGTTGGCTGCGCATGAAATCGATGGGGCTCTTCGCACTGGAAATTCCTGCCGATCCGCGCATTGGTCCTATATCCTTGCAAGTTTATGGGGAAGCGATCCTTGTTGAAACGGAAGAAACCGCGAACTGCTTGTGCCGGCATCAAGACCAGAACGGGAATAAGAAGGCATTTGTGGATCCACGATTCATTTTCTGCTCAGAGACGTGCCCGGTGCACGGGGTTCATGCTGTGAACCAGCTGGACCAAGCTGAATTCCTAGCCATCGCCGCCCAGCCGTGGGTCTATGGCGAGAACATGAACGGAAAATTACTGGAAGGAACCGGCCAGCGTCTGGTGATTGCAGGCTTGAGCGGATGGGACTCGCGTCCGGTGCCCGTGCGCGCAGCGTGGCTCTTTGGTGGCGGGAAGCAGGCAAGCGCCTACTACACGCCGACTTCTGCTCGCGAGCCATTGAACAGAGCAAAGCGCCGGCTGTCAGTTCAGACGCTTCAGGGCAATTCGATCACGGCCGATATCTTTGAGAACAACGAGAAGGAAGAACTCGACCGCATCGACTTGCGCCCGGTAGGGATCAACGCACAGGTCGTACGCGTACGCGGTGGGCGGCCCTTCCTGATCTAACCTGCGAGCTGGATTCTGCGAAAATTTAGGCGGCCTTGGCCAGATGATACTTATTGCGCACTGGTTTCTGAGCAGGATCCATGAAGGCGGGCAGGATGACTTTGGGCACCCCTCCATCGGGAATCACCTTGATCAGACCCGCATGGACATCGTGATGGTGCGTATCGCAGAGCATCGCACTCCAGTAGACCGCGGTGACACCGCCAGCTGACCAGAATTCGATGTGGTGGATGTTGCACCGTTCGGGGTCCATAGTGCACCCGGGTACTAGGCAGCCTCGATCGCGCACGGTGACGCCGAGGCGCATGTATTTGGGATGCTTGCGCTGGCTGCGTCCGATGTCCAAGATTTCGCCTTTGCCGCCGAGCACCATCGGGATGATTTGGGCATTGGCCAATGCTTGCCGGAGATCGGTGGCGTTGAGCTTGAAACCATGGGAAGTGATTCCGTGGGTTTTGGCCCGCCCTTCGAGCTCATCCAAGCTCATCATCACGACCACTTGGGGCTTGATGAGCGGAATGTTCGGTTCCTGATGCTGTGGCTGAGAATTCTCCGACGCGGACCTGCGATTGCGGGTGGCTTCGAGCAGTTCACGCAGTCTTCGCGCGTTGATCTGCATGAGATTCATCATGCCGTTGAGCCGGCGGGCGGCCGGCGAAAGCGGTGCGCGGTCAGGCTCGTGGCTTGCCGCGGCCTCTTCGTCGGTTACGAAGTCCGGGTGCGCACCGCCTACCTGGTCGAATTCACCGCCGTGCTCCTCATTGGCCTCCGAAGCTTCACGGGCGGCCTGACCAGCTTCAGAGCGGGGATTATCGCTCTGGGCGATGCTGGATTCGAACAGTTCTGCGCGCACCGGACGCAGGGCCACGTCGTAGTGCACCAGACCATCGCGTTCGCCTCGTCGGAAAATTCCCTCTTCGGCTTCTGGCCGTTTCTTTGCCGTACGATTCTTCGCCTCTTTCAAGCAGCTAGACACAAGCTTGCGTCGGGTGCCCGGATCGGGTTCCTCCATTTGGCGATAGACCTCCGCTTCGAGCAGTTCGCCATTTTCGGCCAAGACGCTCGAAGTGGTGGGAATGGCGAATTCCTCGCGTTTTGGCTCCAGCGCACTCATCCGGCGGGCCGCGGCCAGGACTTCACCCGGAGGCCGGGTCTGATCGTTGAAGCGTTGAGCCATCAGCGGGTACTGCGCGGGATAGCTTTGGTGCTGGTAGTCGTATTGGCCTATGACGTGGTGGGCATCCTGGATGCGGCGTTTCGCCTCGAAAAACCCGGTGTGGAGCCACGCGGCCAATAATGCGATGGGATTGGCGAAGCAGGGACGTGCGGCGCTGCGTTCGACCGGTGTGCTGAAATCGGTGGTGCCCGCACGGACCGCATCCAGCTCATCGCTGGTCAGGGTGTGGGCGGAGCTGTCTTCGATCAGATTGGCCGCGTAGATCTGGGTTCGCAACGCCTGATGGCCAGCTGATTCTGCGAAGCTGGCCATGGCCAGGGCATAGCGCGGGTCGAGCATGAATTCCTGGGCGCCCGTTGGAGCTGCCGGGACCAGGTGCTGGTGCAGGGCTGGAATCAGCGCGGCCAAGGCCAGGGCGTCCTCGGCAGAGGAAACCGGTCCGGCCTTGAGTGCCTGGGCGAGTGCGGTGATCGCCGCACGGAGGGATGTGCTCATGGCCCCAGCATGCCCAGCACCAGCAAGCCGGGGCAGCGGGGGAGTGCGAACTGTGGAAAAGCTATTGTGCGCGTGTCGAGGAGGTCACGGTGAAGGTCTTGTCGCGCGCCAGCTGGGTGGTGGGGCCGATACGGCGGGCCAATTCGCTGCGGTAGCGCAGATGGGAGTTGAACACGCACAGCAAGGTGCCGCCGGGTGCCAGCACGCGCGCCGCGTCGTCGATCAGCTTGAACGCGATGTCGGCGGTGACGGTATTGCCGATATGGAACGGCGGGTTCAGCGTGATCAGCGTGGCCGATTGCGCCGGCAGGCGGCTCAGTGCGTCATCTTGCACCGCAGTGATGCGCTGGCCCAGGTCATTGCGCTGCGCGGCGGCCAGGGTGGAGGCAACCGCGGAAGCCGAATGATCTGAAGCGTCCACGCGCAGCGACGGGTATTGAAGCGCCGCGAAGATGCCGATGGAACCGTTGCCGCAGGCCAAATCCATCAGCGTGTCGTGGGTGGACAGATCGGGCAGGTTCTCCAGCAGCAGGCGGGTTCCCGGGTCCAGACGCGCCGCGCCGAAGGTGCCGGCTCCGGCGACCAAGGTGAATGCGGTGTTGCGGACCTGGTGGGTGGCGGTGGCAGGGAAATTGCTGTCAGGCTGCTCGTCGCGGGGAATGCTTGCGGTGAGTACCCGGGATTTTTGCCGGGCCAGCGACACGTCCAGGTGCGTGAAGTGCGCGGAGAGCACCTCGTTCATGCCCCGGCTCATGTGCTTGATCCGGCCACCGGCAAATAGCTTGGCGCCGGGACCGGCCACGGCAGCCACGGCGGCGACCTGTTCGCCCAGCACATCCAGCCCGCGTGGCAGGGCCAGCAAAATGGTGGCGGCCTGCTCGGCGACCTCGGCCAGCGGATGGAAGCTCAGATGCCCGGCTGCCTGGGGCAGCAGCCGGTTCAGGTTCGCCTCGATGGCGCGCCGGGCGGTTAGCGAATCGGTGTGCACCCGCACCTGCGTGCTGCCCAGCGCCAAGGCGCCCAGGGCCAGCGCGCCGTAGTGATCGCCGATGATGGCGATGGACTGCGGCCACGGCGCTGTCCCGGGCTGGCCGGGGATGGCCGCGGCGCAGGTGTCCAGGATCAGCCGGTCGGCGGCGTCAGCCGCGTATAGGTTTTCCGCTTCCACATCGGGCCAGCGGCGTAGGCCATCGAACAGATCTGGCAGCAGGCTGGCCTGGGCGCTGGGACCGGTGGGATCCACAGCGGAACTCGGGGAAATTTCGGAACTCAAATCAAATCAACCCATTGCGTGTTGGTGGAATTCAGTGTTGCTGCGCCGGAGGTGAGGGTGGCGATGTGCGTGTGCAGTTCTTGTGCGGCCTGCTCGGTGTCCGGGATGCCGATTCGCACGATGGCGTGCTGCGCCTGCCATTCGGTGGGTTCGACCTGGTAGCCGGCGGCGCGCAGCTCGTTTTCGTAGCGGGCAGCTTGGGCGTGCGAGGCGGTGAATGCGAAGATGCGCAGGCGCTGGCGCAGGTGCAGCGGTGCGTGGTCCAGTCCCGAGGAGACCGCATCGGAATAGGCGCGGACCAGGCCGCCGGCACCCAGCTTGATGCCGCCGAAGTAGCGGACCACCACGGCCAGCACGTCCGAGAGCACGCTGGCATCGGGCATTTCGCGCTTGGCCAGGGCATCGAGCATCGGGATCCCGGCGGTGCCTGAGGGTTCGCCGTCGTCGTTCGAGCGCTGCACGATCCGGTCCGGGCCCAGGATGAACGCGCTGCAGTGGTGCCGGGCATCGAAGTGGGTTTTGCGCAGGGCGGCGATATGCGCGCGGGCGGCGGCTTCGGTTTCGACACGGAAGAGGTAGGTGATGAAGCGCGAACGCTTGATTTCCAGCTCGTGGATGGAATCGCTGGTCAAAGTCGTGTACCGCGTTGCAGCCGAGTCGTTGGTGTTCATCCCTTTTAGTTTATAGGGTGGGAACATGTTGCATGTTGGACTGACCGGGGCAGTGGCCTCTGGAAAATCTGCGGTCGCGGCGAAGCTAGCCGCCCTGGGAGCTGTAGTCATCGATGCCGATAAGCTGGCGCGCCAGGTAGTTGAACCTGGCACGCCCGGGCTCGGTGCGATCAAAGACACCTTTGGGGAGGATGTACTGCTGCCCGACGGGTCGCTGAATCGGCCGGCTTTGGCCGCGACCGTCTTCTCCGATGAAGCGCAGCGGGCTAAGCTGAACGCGATCGTGCACCCGCTGGTTCGCGCGCAAGCCCAGAAGCTGCGTGATGCGGCACCTAAGCAGGCGCTGGTGGTGGAGGATATTCCGCTTTTGGTCGAGTCCGGGCAGGCGGAGAAGTTCGATGCCGTGGTGGTTGTCCAGGCGCCGCTGGAAGAACGCATGCGCCGAATGGTCTACGATCGTGGGTGGACTGAAGCTGATGCCAAGGCGCGGATTGCCGCGCAGGCTACCGATGAGCAGCGGGCGGCGGTGGCCGACTACCTGCTGGATAATTCCGGCAGCTTGGCAGAACTTGAAGCGCAGGTTGAATCCCTCTACCAGCAATTGGCCCCGACGCAGGAGTAAGAATGTACAAGATTTGCAAGTGGACCACGCTGGCCGCCTTCGCGTTGGCACTGGTGCTGTGGCTGGGCTTTGGCGGGCGCGATGAATTTGTCGGCCAGGAGGGCGGACCGTATTCGCCGGTGGTGTACATCAGCGGCCTGCTGGCGCTGCTGGGGCTGGTTGCGGCGACCATCATGACCGTGGGCTTCTTCGGCTCAAGCATCCAGCGCACCGTGAAGCGCAACGCCATCCGCTACGGGATGCGCAAGTAGCCTCGGGCAGCTTTAAGCTGATAGCTGGCTTGAACCCCGCCCTGCCGTCGGTGGTGCTCGCTATGCTAGAACCATGAGTCTTGCACAGCCGATCAAGCGCGTGGTCGCCCCCTTCGAAGTCATCAGCGAGTATGAGCCGGCAGGCGATCAGCCGCAGGCCATCAAGGCGCTGACCGAACGGATCAACGCCGGCGAGAAGGACATCGTGCTGCTCGGTGCCACCGGTACCGGCAAGTCCGCGACCACCGCTTGGCTGGTCGAACAGGTGCAGCGCCCCACCCTGGTGCTGGTGCAGAACAAGACCCTTGCCGCGCAGCTGGCCAACGAATTCCGCGAGCTGATGCCCAATAACGCGGTGGAGTACTTCGTCTCCTACTACGACTACTACCAGCCCGAAGCCTACGTGCCGCAGACCGATACCTTCATCGAAAAGGACTCCTCGATCAACGAGGAGGTCGAGCGGCTGCGCCACTCCGCGACCAACTCGCTGCTCACCCGGCGCGACACGATCGTGGTCGCCACCGTCTCGTGCATCTACGGCCTGGGCACCCCGGAGGAGTACGTGGCCGGGATGGTCACCGTGCGCGCCGGCGAAGAACTGAACCGCGACGCGATGCTGCGCCAATTCGTGGCCATGCAGTACACCCGCAATGACATGGACTTCCACCGCGGCACCTTCCGCGTGCGCGGGGATACCGTGGAGATCATCCCGATGTACGAAGAGCAGGCCGTGCGCATCGAGTTCTTCGGCGACGAGGTGGAAGCGATCCACACACTGCACCCGGTGACCGGCGAGGTGATCCGCGAGGAAACCGAGATGTACATCTTCCCGGCCAGCCACTATGTGGCCGGCGCCGAGCGGATGCATAAGGCGATCAAGCGGATCGAAGACGAGCTGGCGGTACGCCTCAAGGAGCTCGAATCGCAGAATAAGCTCGTCGAAGCCCAGCGGTTGCGCATGCGCACCACCTATGACCTGGAAATGATGGAGCAGATGGGCTTCTGCAACGGCATCGAGAACTACTCGCGGCATATTGACGGCCGCGAGGCCGGCAGCGCCCCGCACTGCCTGATCGACTACTTCCCGGATGACTTCCTGCTGGTGATCGACGAGTCGCATGTGACCGTCCCGCAGATCGGTGCCATGTACGAGGGCGACATGTCGCGCAAGCGCACCCTGGTGGAGCACGGGTTCCGCCTGCCTTCGGCGATGGATAACCGCCCGCTGAAGTGGGATGAGTTCTTGGAGCGCATCGGGCAGACCGTTTACCTTTCGGCGACCCCTGGCAAATACGAGCTGGGCAAGTCCGACGGATTCGTGGAGCAGATCATCCGCCCGACCGGCCTGATCGACCCCGAGATCATCGTCAAGCCCACCAAGGGCCAGATCGATGACCTGCTCGATGAGATCCGCACCCGCGTGGATCGCGACGAGCGCGTGCTGGTCACGACCTTGACCAAGCGGATGGCCGAGGATTTGACCGACTACCTCACCGAGCACCAGGTGCGGGTGCAGTACCTGCACTCGGATGTGGACACGATCCGCCGTGTGGAGCTGCTGCGCGAACTGCGCATGGGTTCCTACGATGTGCTGGTGGGCATCAACCTGCTGCGCGAGGGCTTGGACTTGCCCGAGGTTTCCCTGGTGGCGATCCTTGATGCCGACAAGCAGGGTTTCTTGCGTTCGGCGACTTCGCTGATCCAGACCATTGGCCGTGCTGCGCGTAACGTGTCGGGCCAGGTGATCATGTATGCCGATAAGATCACCGACGCGATGGGCCAGGCGATCGAGGAGACCAATCGCCGCCGCGAGATCCAGGAAGCGCATAACAAGGAGCACGGGATTGACCCGATGCCGCTGCGCAAGAAGATCGCGGACATCACCGACCAGCTGGCACGTGAGGATGCCGACACGCAGGAGCTGCTGAATAATAATCGGTTGGCGAAAAATGCCAAGCGGACGAAGGCTTCGTCCACGGTGCGCAAGGATGGCCTGGCGGCGGCTCCGGCCGAGGATCTGCTGACCCAGATCGAGGAAATGACTGAGCAGATGCATG
This sequence comes from Glutamicibacter sp. MCAF14, assembly GCF_052114325.1. NCBI lineage: Bacteria > Bacillati > Actinomycetota > Actinomycetes > Micrococcales > Micrococcaceae > Glutamicibacter > Glutamicibacter sp. MCAF14. The sequence goes on along the minus strand of NZ_JBFREO010000004.1, from coordinate 874,808 downwards.
CTGCGGCAGCCGAATTGCAGTTCGAGCTGGCTGCCCGCATCCGTGATGAAGTCTCCGAATTGAAGAAGGAATTGCGCCAGATGAAGGCCGCCGGGCATGCCTAGCAGACGGATGGGACGGCGCCGTATTTCGGACTTCGGCTAAGGCTGTGGGGTTGCTGTGCGCTACACTTGTTCACTGGACGTAGGGGAGTATCCCAATGCTGTGAACGTCAACACGCGGACCAATGATGTTTCGCCGGGCGCAGCAGCCGACCAGCAATACAGGCATCGAGCAGTTCGAGCACCTGGCTGGCGGCGGAGAGACTTGCGGCGATTTTGTATACCCTCCAACGAAAGGTCGCTCGTCCGTGGGCACTTCTGGAATTAGCCTTCAATTTGAGATCATCGCACTGGTAGTACTGTGCCTTGTTCTGGCCGCTGACTTACTGTACGTAACCAAGCGTCCGCACATTCCTTCCATGAAGGAAGCTGGCATCTTCGTCAGCGTTTACATCGGCTTGGCCATCGCCTTTGGCGGTTTGGTCTGGTGGCAGGCAGGACCGCAGCTCGGCCAGGAATTCTACGCCGGCTGGATCACCGAATATGCGTTGTCGGTAGACAACCTGTTCGTCTTCATCATCATCATGGCGCGCTTCTCGGTACCTCGTAAGTACCAGCAGGAAGTGCTGATGTTCGGCATCATCATCGCGCTGATCCTGCGTGCGATCTTCATCGTGCTGGGCGCGGCGATCATCGAACAGTGGTCGTGGGTCTTCTACATCTTCGGCGCCTTCCTGCTGTGGACCGCATGGAACCAGCTCAAGGATGAAGACGAGGACGAGGAAAGCGGCCTGGTCAAGAAGCTGACCGCCAAGATGCCGATTTCCAAGGAATTCGACGGCGCCAAGCTGCGTACCGTGGTTGACGGCAAGAAGCTGTTCACCCCTATGGTGCTGGTCTTCGTGACCATCGGCATGACCGACCTGCTGTTTGCTTTCGACTCGATTCCGGCCATCTTCGGCCTGACCAAGTCCGCGTTCATCGTCTTCACCGCGAACATCTTCGCACTGATGGGCCTGCGCCAGCTGTACTTCCTGCTCGGCGGCCTGATGAACCGTCTGGTCTTCCTGAAGCACGCATTGAGCTTCATCCTGGCCTTCATCGGCGTGAAGCTGGTCTTCCACGCATTGCACGAGAACAACCTGCCATTCATCAATGGCGGCCAGCCGCTGGATTACGCATGGCTGGATATCTCCGTGGGACTGTCCCTGCTGGTCATCCTGGGCGCGATCGTCATCGCTACCGTGATGTCCCTGTGGAGCCCATGGGGAAAGCGTGCCGCGACTAACGCCGAGGCTGCTGAACTCGCTGAGGCCGCTGATCGCGCCTCGCACGACGACCGCTAAATAACGTACGGACCAACCCGTCGGGACCTGCTGCTTCAGCTGGACCGGCGGGTTTTTCCATGCCCTGATAGGGTGCCTATGCAATTCTGCTAGGCTGATTTTCATGAACGAGATTTCATCACAGGCCAGCGACATCGCAACCGGTGTCGCTATCGCTTCGGGCACGATGGCACGGCTCTTGGGACGGGCCGCCGGGCAAGGCCGCTCGGTCACCGCATGGCGTGTGCTCTCGGTTCTGGATCGGCTGGGCCCGCAGCGCGTGGGCGACCTCGCGATCGAGCAGCGCGTTGCCCAGCCTACGATGACCGGGCTGGTGATCCGCATGGAAAATGACCAGCTTCTCCAGCGACAGCCGGACCCCGATGATGGACGTGCCAGCCTGGTGAAGCTCACCGATGCCGGCAAGGAAGCGGTTGAGGCCTACCGCCAGCGTGCGATCATGGCGCTGGCCGGGGACATCAGTTCCTTCAGCGCCAAGGAACAAGAAATCCTAGCCCAGGCCGTGCCGCTGCTGCAGCGCTTGAATGATCAGGTTGCCTCGAAACTAGACCGCTGAGAGTTCGACACTTAACTGCCAAGGCGCTTGGAACCGCTACCGGATCCAAGCGCCTTGGCTGTTGAACGATGCAAACGTGCAGGCTACTGCGCGGCGGCCGCTTCGGGGTCCTCGCCGTTGGTCATCGCCAGCAGGCGGCGGAAGATTGCCGGCCCCTCGTCGCCGATGCCGTCGTGGTGGTAATCTTCGGTCACCCAGGCCTGCAGCCCGGCGACCTGCGAGGCGGTGCGCAGGGATAACTCGCGATCCACGTAGACGTCGTCGTGGTACACCGCGGCCGCCACCGGCACGGTGTTCGCGGCCAGCACCTCCAGGTCGTAGAGCGGGCCGAAGCCTTCGTGTTCGGCCAGGATGCGCGCCACATCCTCCAGCGGGCGCAGCGCGGGATCCTCGGAGAAGTGCCAGCTGTAGATCATCTCGCCGGTCAGCAACGGTGTTTCAGCGTGGCTGGTGAAGCTTTCGAACTCGGCCAAGACCTGTTCGGCCGCAAAATTAGTTGCGTCGCCCTGGGCATAGATGGTCTCGTGCATCAGTGCGTACAGCGGGTTCGACGCGAAAGATGACTGGGCGTAGAGCGCTTCGAGGAAGGTGTCCGAGAGGCGTTCGCCGCCAGCGGTGGTGCTGAAGGCTTCCTCGAAAATATGGTGCAGCAAGTGCACCCGGGTGTTCCCGCCCAAGTGCATGCCCAGCATCTGCACCAGCGGCACGGTGACGCGCTGGCCGTTGGGCAGCAGTTCGTCCTCGTTGGCACGCACATGCTCGTAGATCTTGTGCAGGGTCTTGAAGTCCTCGGGGTACCAGGAGAAGTACTCGCGGTTGCGTTCGGCCATACGCTGGTAGGTAGCCCGGTAGACGGTTTTCGCGTCGGCATCCAGCGACGCCAGTCCGCCGGTGACCAGGCAGCGGGTCAGCGACTGCGGGAAGAGCGAGAGATAGGTCAGGGTGCAGAACCCGCCGTAGCTCTGGCCCAGGGTGCTCCATTGCTCGATGCCCAGGTGCTCGCGCAGCGCTTCGGCATCACGCACGATCGAATCGGCACGGAAATGCTGCAGGTAGCGGGCCTGGGCTGCGAAGTCGCCGCGCAGCGTCAGGGTCTTGCGATTGGCCGGGGTAGACAGCCCGGTGCCGCGCTGGTCCAGCAGCAGCACGCGGAAGTGCTTGGTTGCCTCGGCAAGCCAGCCGGACAGGGAACCGGGACGCGGAGATTTACCGCCCGGGCCGCCCTGCAGGAACAAGAGCCAGGGCTTGGCCTGATCGGTGCTGACTTCACGGGCGAAGACCGAGATCTTCTCGCCCTGCGGGTCTGCATGGTCCAGCGGGACCTCGATGCGATGGTCGGTGACGTCCATACCGCGGTAATGCCGCATTAGTTTGCTCCTCGGGTGCCAAGTGCGTGCAGTGCTTCGCCGTCCAGGCGGCGTGTGGTCCAGCCGTCCATGGAACCGGCGCCGATCGCGTCGTAGAACTTGATCGCCGGTTCATTCCAATCCAGCACCGACCATTCCAGGCGCCTGTAGCCGCGCTGGACGCAGATCTGCGCCAGGGTGCGCAGCAACGCGGTTCCGGTGCCCGAACCGCGTTGCGCTTCGCGCACGTAGAGGTCTTCGAGGTGGATGCCGTGCCGGCCTTCCCAGGTGGAGTAGGTCAGGAACCACAGGGCCATGCCCTTCAGCTCGCCGGATTCATCCTCGGCCACGTGGGCGAATACCTGGGGATTGGGGCCGAAGAGGTGCTCTTGCAGATCAGCTACGGTGTTGTGCACCGCATCTGGTTCCTTTTCGTAGTCGGCCAATTCCTGGATCATCTCCAAGATCTGCGGGCAGTCGCCCGGAACAGCTTCACGCACAATACTCATGTGTTCCAGCTTACCTCCGTCGCACCGCTAAAACGTCGGTGACCAGACCTAAGGTTGAATGCATGATGGGTGGACACCACGCGGTGAGCGGCGCAGCCGCATGGTTGGCAATAACGACTCCGGTCACCGTGGGATCGGTGAACCTGGGGCTGGGCACCTTCCAAATGGACCGCTGGGAAACCCTGGCCGGAGCGATCGTGTGCGCAGGTGCCGCCCTGCTGCCCGACGCCGATCACCATTCGGCCACGATCGCCCGTTCACTGCCGCCAATTTCCAGCATCTTCACCCGGATCATCGGTTCGGCTTCCGGCGGGCACCGCAATGGCACCCATTCGCTGATCGGCATCGCCTTCTTCATCTTCCTGGCCTGGCTGGCCAACGGCTGGGATGTGCAAACCGCGGCCCTGGGGACGGTTTATCCGGCGGCGGCGCTGTTCGCGATCCTGCTGATCTCCTTCGCGGTGAAGACCATGAAGTTCATGCCGCCGCTCTTGTGCTGGATTATCGCCCTGGCCGCCGGCACCTTCGTGGGGATGAATGCGCCCGAGCAGAACCTCTGGTTCCTCATGGCCGTTTCGGTCGGTGCGATCGTGCACGTGCTGGGCGACATGCTGACCATCGGAGGCTGCAATCTGCTGTGGCCGATCAAGATCGGCTCCCCGCGCTGGTTCCGCCGGATGCCGGTCATCGGCGGCTGCTGGAAGTCCAACGGCCGGGTGGCGCTGCCGATTCTGGGCGAAACCGGCTCCACCTCCGAATGGCTGCTGGCCACGGGACTGACCACCTATGTGGGCATCGCGCTAATCGTCGCCTAGCTGCCCGCAGGCACGCCAGAACATTTTTGGGAGATGGCCTAAGGCCATGGCATGATCCAAACCATGGTGATCCACTACACCCAGCGCATCAGCTGGCCAGATCTTCCTGCCGAACTGCGCGAACTGATTGAATCGCACCTGGGATCGCAAGTCATCACGGCGCATAGCCAATACGGCGGGTTCTCTGCGGGCAGCGCCGACCGGCTGCTCACCGCCGCAGGGCAGAAGGTGTTCGCCAAAGCTGTCAGCCACGGGCTGAATGGCCCGGGCGCCGCCCTGCATGCGCGAGAGGCGGAGATCGCAGCGATGCTCCCGGCTTCGATGCCGGTTCCGAAATTCCTGGGACGGATTCGCTGGGATGACTGGGAGGCGTTGATTTTCGACCAAGCGCCAGGGGTTAACCCGCAGCTTCCCTGGGGTGCCGACGAGCTTATCCGAGTGCTGGACACGCTCGCGCAGCTGGCGGATCAGCAGCCAGCTGGAATCACCAGCTTGCTTCCTGCCCTCGAAGTAGATCTGCGCGAGGACGCCAGCGGTTTTGCTCGGATCATGGCTGATGAATGGATTCCTGCAGACCCTTGGTTGGCGCAAAGCCTGGAAGCACTCCATGAACTGGCCATCGAAGGAATTGGGGCGCTGGCCGGAAACCAGCTGGTGCATACCGATCTGCGCTCGGACAACATCTTGCTGGGCGAAGATGGGGGCGTGCTTCTGGTCGACTGGCCGTGGGCTTCGCGTGGAGCCGCGTGGTATGACGCGTTGACGGTGCTGGTTGAGGCCAGGATTTTCGATCCGGCACTGGATGCGGACGCCATTGCATCATCCCACCGGAGCTTCGCCTCGGCGAGCTCCGATGCTCTGACTGGAGCGCTGGCTGGTTTGGCTGCCTACTATGTTGATGCCGCGCGCAGGCCCGATGTTCCGGGGCTGCCCACCCTGCGCAGCTATCACGCCAAGCAGGCAACGGCCTGCGTTGGGTGGCTTGAAGCCCGATTGGGGTAATGCTAAGACCTGTTGCTAGCCGGACCCGGGCATCTCGGCGTTTTCCCCGCGGTAGATCAGGGCAAGGCCGAGGAATATCAGGCCGAGTTGGAGAACGGTCGCGACCCATGCGCCGGAAGCAAAGAGTTCCGACCAACCGCTGAGCAGCCCTATCAGGACCAGCAGCAATATGCCTGCTCCAAGCAGACGCAGCTTGAATCCATTCATGGCCACACCCTACGACAATGCCCGCAACATTGCTACCGGTTTCCGGCAGGATGTTGCGGGCATCGTGTGCGACTAGTCCAGACGTTGGGGATGGGGCGTTTCCGTGCCGAATCCCATGGAAAGGATCGGCGGCAGGTCGGAATCCAGCCTGGAAAGTACCAGATCTTCCTGTTCAACGAGGTTATCCGGAAGGGAATCCAGCGGGAACCAACGCAGCTGCGCGGCTCGCTCCGGCTCCATAAGTCTCGGTACACCATCCCACTGGCTGGTGCGGAAGAAGAAATCCACGTAGCTGCCAGCTTGCTGGTTACGATGCACCGTGCACAACGGCTGAAGCTGTGCCGAATCGATGTGGATTCCCAGCTCTTCGCCGGCTTCACGCACGGCGGCGGCCTGGGCAGCTTCGCCGGGCTCAACATGCCCGGCGGCCGCAGTGCTCCAGTACCCGTCCATGTAGCCGGTTCCTTGGCGCAGCTGCAGCAAAACCTCATCGCGGTGTTGCAAGATGACGTAGCTGATCGCCTTCATGCCTAGTCCAGACGGCCCACGGAGGTCACGGTAACCACCGGTTCGCCTACCTCGTCCGAGTCATCCAGCGAGATGGTCGCGGAAATACCCCAGTCGTGGTGCTCGGAAGGATCAGCGAAGACCTGGCGTACTTCCCAGATGCGGTTAGGCAGTTCCTTGACGATGAACAGCTTGGAGCTGCGTCCAACCGGACCGTCATCGATGTCATCGTGCTCATCGAAGTAGCCATCCATCGCATCGGCCCAGGCATCCGCGTCGAATCCGTTGTGCTCATCGAGTTCGCCCAGCGCCTTGTCTTGCTCGTCAGCGAAGAGCTTCACGCGGCGGAACATCTCGTTGCGGACCATCACGCGGAAGGCCCGCACATTGCTGGTCAGCTTCTCCGGTGCCGGAGGCGGCGCGGTTTCGGTTTCCTCGTTCAGCTCGCCGCGCGAAAGCTCTTCCCACTCATCGAGCAGCGAGGAGTCGATTTGGCGGATCATTTCGCCCAGCCACTCGATCAGGTCTTCCAGATCCTCGCGCAATGCGTCCTGCGGGACGGTCTGGCGCAGCGCCTTGTAGGCGTCGGTGAGGTAGCGCAGCAGCACGCCTTCGGAGCGGGCCAGCTGGTAGTACTGGACGAAGTCCGAGAAGCCCATGGCGCGTTCGTACATGTCGCGCACGATGGACTTCGGGGCCAGCTCGAAGTCCGAAAGCCACGGGGCACCGGAACGGTACTGTTCGAACGCGCTTTCCAGCTTCTCGGCCAGCGGCATCGCATAGGTGACTTCATCCAGTGCGTTCATCCGGTCGTTGTAGTCCATGCCTTCGGCCTTCATCGCGGCAATGGCCTCGCCGCGGGCCTTCTTCTCCTGGCCGGAAAGCACCTGGCGTGGCTTTTCCAAGGTCGCTTCGATGACCGAGACGACATCCAGCGCGTAGCTGGCTGAATCCGGGTCCAGCAGATCCAGGGCGGCCAGCGCGAAGGGGGAGAGCGGCTGGTTCAATGCGAAGTTCTGCTGCAGGTGCACGGTCAGCTCATAGTAGTTGCCGTACTCATCCGGGCTCTCCCGGCGCACCACGACCTCGGTGGCGATCAATTCGCGCAGGATGCCCAGGGCACGCCGCTTCAGCTTGCGCTGGGAGGCTGGAGTCTCATGGTTCTCGGTGAGCAGGCGCATCGCGGCTTCGAAGGCGTTGTCTTCGCGCTCCAGCAGGTTCAGCAGCATCGAGTGCGAGACCTGGAAGGAGGACTTCAGCGTCTCGGGGGCGGCGGCGACAATCTTCTCGAAGGTCTTCTCGCCCCAGGTCACGAAGTTCTGCGGCGGCTTCTTCTTCGGGATCTGCTTGAGCTTGGAGGAGCCCTCGCCGTGCTTCTTCAAAGCCTTTTCCATGGCCTTGTGGTTCTCGATGGCATGTTCTGGTGCCTGGACCAGCACGGTACCTGCAGTATCAAAGCCGGCACGTCCGGCACGGCCGGCGATCTGGTGGAATTCGCGGGCGTTGACGATGCGGGTGCGGGTGCCGTCGAACTTGGACAGCGCGGTGATCACCACGGTGCGGATCGGCACGTTGATGCCCACGCCCAGGGTGTCGGTGCCGCAGATGACCTTGAGCAGACCGGCCTGGGCCAGCTGCTCGACCAGGCGCCGGTACTTGGGCAGCATGCCGGCGTGGTGGATGCCGATGCCGTGGCGGACCAGGCGGTTCAGCGTCTTGCCGAAACCGGCGGCGAAGCGGAAGCCGCCGATCATTTCGGAGATCTTTTCCTTCTCCTCGCGGGTGGCCACGTTCACGCTCATCAGCCCGGTGGCGCGGTCGATCGCGTCCAGTTGGGAGAAATGCACGATGTAGATCGGCACCTGCTTGGTCTTGATCAGTTCCTCCACCGCTTCCTGCACCGGCTCCATGGAGTAGTAGAAGTGCAGCGGGATGGGGCGCTCGGTGTGCGCGACGGTGACGGTCGGGGTGCCGGTGCGCTCTTCAAGTTCCTTCTCGAAGCGGGTGACATCGCCCAGGGTGGCGCTCATCAGCAGGAACTGCGCCTGCGGCAGCTCGATCAGCGGCACCTGCCAGGCCCAGCCGCGCTGCGGGTCGGCGTAGAAGTGGAATTCGTCCATGATCACGCAGCCCACGTCGGCCTTGGAGCCTTCGCGCAGGGCGATGTTCGCCAGGATCTCGGCGGTGCAGCAGATGATCGGTGCATCGGCGTTCACCGAGGAGTCGCCGGTGACCATGCCGACGTTCTCCGCGCCGAAGATCTTGCACAAGTCGAAGAACTTCTCGGAGACCAGCGCCTTGATGGGCGCGGTGTAGAAGCTGATCTGGTCGCGGGCCATGGCATAGAAGTGCGCGGCAATGGCGACCAACGACTTGCCCGAACCGGTAGGGGTGGCCAAGATGACGTTGTTTCCGCCGGCCAGCGCCATCGACGCCTCGTCCTGTGCGGGGTAGAGGTTGATGCCGCGGGTGGTGACCCACTGGCCGAAAGCCTCATAGATTTCGTCGTCGGATACGTTCTTGCTGTCTGCTGGCAGATAATCGGTGAGCAACATGATGTTCCTAGCCTATCGGTTGAGAACTATGACTGGGAGCTGGTTGTTGCCTGCGCCTCGGGTTTAGGCTCGGGAATATGAAATGGGATCCGAGTAAATACACTGAATTCTCCGATTACCGCGGCAGGCCATACACGGATTTGCTGGGGCAGCTAGGGCAGATCGATGCGTCGAAGATCATTGATCTGGGCTGCGGGCCGGGAAACATGACCCGCTTGCTGGCACAACGCTGGCCTGATGCGCAGGTGGAAGGCCTGGATTCCTCGGCCGAGATGATTGCCAAGGCGCAATCCAGCGTTCAGGAGCCGAATCTGAACTTTGCGCTCGCCGATGCGACCACTTGGCATCCGGATGCCGACACCGACTTGCTCTTCTCCAATGCGATGCTGCAGTGGGTGCCCGGGCACCGGCAGTTGCTCGCCGGTTGGCTCAAGGAACTGAAGGTCGGTGCGAGTGTGGCGATCCAGATCCCGGGGAACTTCGGTTCGCCCTCGCACGCGGTGATGCGCCAAGTAGCGGACAGTCCCAAGTGGGCCGATCAGCTGTCTGGAGTGCTGCGCCATGTCGATGTGGTGGGGGAGCCCGATGAATACCAGCGGATCTTCCTGGAGGCCGGGGTGCAGGCCAACGTGTGGGAGTCGACCTACCAGCAGCTGCTCGTGGGTGAAGACCCGATCCTGAACTGGGTGCGCGGCACCGCTTTGCTGCCGATCCGCGCTGCACTCAGCGCCCCGGACTACGCGCAGTTCGAGAACGACTACCGTGTGGCGGTGGCAGAACACTACCCATCCTTCACCGCACAGGATGGCACCGTACTGACGAACTTCCCCTTCCGCCGGATCTTCATGATCGGCCACAAGCTCGGCTGATCAATGAACCGCATACAGCACTGCCCCTGGCCGAGGATTACTCCCAGCCAGGGGCAGTGCCGTGGCAGATGGTCCTACCAGCCGCGTTCGCGCCATTCGCCAAGGTGCGGACGCTCGGTGCCGACCGTGGTGGAATCGCCATGGCCCGGGAGGACCTTGGCCCCATCGGAGAACTGTTCGAAGATGCGTTCGGTGACATCATCCAGCAGCGAAGTGAAGCGCTCAGGATCCTTCCATGTGTTGCCAACGCCTCCGGGGAAGAGGCTGTCGCCGCTGAAGATGACTTCCTGGCCGGAGGAATCAGTCAGCGCGTAGGCCATGGAACCCGGGGTGTGCCCGCGCAGGTGGATCGCGGTGATCACGACATCCCTGAGCTGCAGTTGATCGCCATGGGCCAGCGGAGTGCTGATCCGCACCGAGCATTCCTCGGCGATGCCCGCGACGTCATCCGTACCGGCATAAGTGGGAACCGGGTACTTGGCCACAGCCTGGGCCAGGGCACGCACATGGTCCCAATGCTGGTGCGTGGTGGCGATGCCGATGAGACGGGGATTGACCGCATCGCCCAGCGCTGAGCCGATGAGCTGCTCAATGGCCGGCATGTCATCGGCGGCATCGATCAGCAACTGCTCTCCGGACTTCCGATTGGTCACCAAATACACGTTGTTGGCCATGTCGGAGACCGAAACCCGGCGGATGGCCACATCATCTAGTAATAGTTCGTTCATGCACCCAGCGTACGACGAAGCACCCTGCTGACGCGATAGGCTCGGTTCAGGACCGAATGCAATCTACCGATTGGACAGCAGGATGACTGAACTGGCATTCATCAAGATCGAACCGACTTCGGGCATCGCCCCCTACCAGCAGGTCCGCGAGCAGATCCTCGCGGCGATCGCCAAGGGCAAGCTGGCTCCTGGAACTAAGCTGCCCTCGGTCCGTGCGCTCGCCGGTAACCTCAACCTCGCTGTCAACACCGTGGCCAAGGTCTATAAGGAACTTGAGCTGCAAGGTGCGGTCGTGACCCGCGGACGGCATGGCACCACCGTGCAGGCGGCCGAGAACCGTGCCGAGCAGGAAGTCAGCGATGCCGCTGCGGATCTGGCCCGCATTGCCCAGACCTGGTCGGTAGATGAAGCCACCGCGGTCAAGTACCTGCGCGCGGCTTTCAGCTCGCTGCCGCGCTAGGGATCCCGCCGGATGGAACGGCGGCGCACACGCTAAGAAAGGCCTTCGCGCATGCGGCGGGCAGCCGAAAGGAAAATTATCTGTGAGTTGCATCCATTCGCACACGTATTCGAAGTAGTTTTCGATTAGTATGGCTTCGTGGCTATTTCATCAGAGAGCAAAACAACTGATCTGACTCGCTTGGTCGTCAAAGGTGCCCGCGAGCACAACCTGAAGAACGTGGACATTGATCTTCCACGTGACGCAATGATCGTTTTTACCGGCCTGTCCGGTTCGGGCAAGTCTTCGCTTGCCTTCGACACGATCTTCGCCGAAGGCCAGCGCCGCTACGTCGAGTCGCTCTCTGCCTACGCCCGCATGTTCCTAGGCCAGGTGGACAAGCCCGACGTGGACTTCATCGAAGGCCTCTCGCCTGCGGTGTCCATCGACCAGAAGTCGACCAGCCGCAACCCGCGTTCGACCGTCGGCACGATCACCGAAGTGTACGACTACATGCGTCTGCTGTGGGCACGCGTTGGTCGTCCGCATTGCCCCATCTGCAACGAGCCGATCTCCAAGCAGACTCCCCAGCAGATCGTCGATCAGCTCATGGAGCTGCCCGAAAAGACCCGCTTCCAGATCCTTGCCCCGGTGGTGCGTTCACGCAAGGGCGAGTTCGTGGACCTGTTCGCAGAGCTCTCCTCCAAGGGCTTCGCCCGCGCCCGCGTCGATGGCGCCACCATCCAGCTGAACGATCCGCCGAAGCTGGCCAAGCAGGTCAAGCACACCATCGAGGTGGTCGTGGACCGTTTGGCGATCAAGGAGGATGCCCGCCAGCGCCTGACCGACTCCATCGAAACCGCACTGGGCATCGCCGAAGGCCGCGTACTGGCGGACTTCGTGGACCTGGACGAGGATGACCCGAAGCGGGTGCGCGCATTCTCCGAGAACCTGGCCTGCCCCAATGAGCACCCGCTGGCCATCGACGAGATCGAACCACGCACCTTCTCCTTCAACAACCCCTTCGGCGCCTGCTCGGCCTGCTCCGGCATCGGCACCAAGCTGGAAGTCGATGAGCACCTGATCGTCCCGGATCCCGAGGTCACCCTGGCCGAGGGCGCGATCGCCCCATGGTCGCTGGGCAAGGCCACCACGGAATACTGGAACCGCCTGATCGAAGGCCTGGGCAACGACCTGGGGTTCACCATGGACACCCGCTGGCAGGATCTGCCAGCGCCGGCGCGTGAAGCCATTCTGAACGGCAAGGACCACAAGGTCGTCGTGCAGTACAAGAACCGTTTCGGCCGCGAACGCAAGTACTCCACCGGCTTCGAAGGCGTCATCTCCTACGTGCACCGCAAGCACGAAGAGACCGAATCGGACCATGCCCGCGACCGCTACGAGCAGTACATGCGCCAGATCCCATGCCCCACCTGCGGCGGCGCCCGATTGAACCCTGCATCGCTGTCGGTGCTCGTCGGCGGACGCTCCATCGCGGAAGTCTCGGCCATGGATTTGCGCAGTGCCGCGCAGTTCCTTTCCAGCATCCAGCTCACCGAGCGCGAAGCGAAGATCGCCGCGCAGGTGCTCAAGGAAATCGACGCGCGCATGAAGTTCCTGCTCGACGTGGGCCTGGAATACCTGACCCTGGAACGCGCTGCCGGCACCCTTTCCGGCGGCGAAGCGCAGCGCATCCGCCTGGCCACCCAGATCGGCTCCGGCCTGGTCGGCGTGCTCTACGTGCTCGACGAGCCATCCATCGGCCTGCACCAGCGCGATAACCGCCGGCTGATCGACACCCTGCTGCACCTGCGATCGCTGGGCAACACCCTGATCGTGGTGGAGCACGACGAAGACACCATTGCCGAAGCCGACTGGATCGTGGACATCGGCCCGGGCGCCGGCGAACACGGCGGCGAAGTCGTGCACTCCGGCTCGCTGGAAGGCTTGAAAGCGAACACCAAGTCGCTGACCGGCGACTACCTCTCGGGGCGCAAGCAGATCGACATTCCGGACAAGCGCCGCAAGGTCGACAAGGACCGCAAGCTCAAGGTGGTCGGCGCGAACGAGAACAACCTGCAGAACATCTCCGTGGACTTCCCGCTGGGCGTACTGACCGCGGTGACCGGCGTGTCCGGATCGGGCAAGTCCACCCTGGTCAACGACATCCTGTACAAGGTGCTGGCCAATAAGCTCAATGGGGCCAAGCAGGTGCCCGGACGCCACACCCGCGTGCAGGGCCTGGAGCACCTGGACAAGGTCGTGCACGTGGACCAGTCGCCGATTGGCCGTACCCCGCGCTCCAACCCGGCCACCTACACCGGTGTTTTCGACCACATCCGCAAGCTCTTCGCGGAGACCAACGAAGCGAAGCTGCGCGGCTACCAGCCGGGGCGCTTCTCCTTCAACGTCAAGGGCGGACGCTGCGAGTCCTGCTCGGGCGATGGCACGCTGAAGATCGAGATGAACTTCCTGCCCGACGTGTACGTGCCGTGCGAGGTCTGCCATGGGGAACGCTACAACCGCGAAACCCTGCAGGTGCTCTACAAAGGCAAGAACATCGCCGACGTGCTGAACATGCCAATCGCCGAAGGTGCCGAATTCTTCAGCGCCTTCACCCCGATCGCCCGCCACCTGCGCACGCTGGTGGATGTCGGCTTGGGCTATGTGCGCCTGGGACAGCCTGCTACGACGCTGTCTGGCGGCGAAGCCCAGCGTGTGAAGCTGGCCGCAGAACTGCAGAAGCGTTCCAACGGCCGGTCCATTTACGTGCTCGATGAGCCGACCACCGGCCTGCACTTCGAGGACATCCGCAAGCTGCTCAAGGTACTCCAGGGCCTGGTGGACAAGGGCAACACCGTGTTGACCATTGAGCACAACCTCGATGTGATCAAGTCCGCGGACTGGGTGATCGACCTGGGTCCGGAAGGCGGTTCGGGCGGTGGCACGATTTTGGCCACCGGCACCCCGGAGAAGGTGGCCAAGGTGGCCGATTCGCACACCGGAAAGTTCCTCGCCGAGATCCTGTAATGCCTCGCGGAGAATGTTCGACATATGCAATTTCAGTTATGGATTGCTAACCCGCGTCCGCTTCATGGGAAGATGGCTAGGTGAATATGTCGGTAACAAGTGTGCTTTTCGATCTGGATGGGACCCTCGTGGACCCTGCCGGTGCCATAACTTCGGGTATCCGCCACGCGGTCACCTCCCACGGTTTGGCCGATCCTGGCGAGGCACGAGTCGAAGCTCTGGTGGGTCCGCCCCTGCAAATTGGGCTGCGCACGCTTGACGGCGTTACCGACGAGAATATCGACTCGATTATCGCCGGCTACCGTGCACGGTACGCCGAAGTCGGCATGGGCCAGTCGGTGATCTATCCGGGCATCGTGGCGCTTTTGGACGCACTGCGCGAAGCCGGGATCCATGTCGCGGTGACCACTGCCAAGCCGATCAACATTGCTCGCCAGCTCATTGCCCGGAAGGGCCTGGATGCGCATTTGGATGCGATCCACGGCAACGCTGACGAGCATGGCTCCATGGGCTCTAGCAAAACGCACATTGTGGCCGAAGCGCTGCAGCACGGCAAGCTGGATCCGGCAACCAGCGTCGTGGTGGGGGACCGCCACTATGACTGGGATGCCGCACGGGCGAACTCGGTGGCATCCATCGGCGTTGCCTGGGGCTTCGCCCAAGACGGAGAGCTGCAGCAAGCCGACGCAATCGCAGCGACCACCAAAGAACTAGCCGTACTCCTGCTCGGAACGCAGGTGGCGGCCAAACTAGGCCTCGACGAGAACCTCATGCAGGAAGGTGCAAAGTAGATGAGCATCTACACCATGACCCGTTCGTCGATTCGGGGCATCATCCACGGCGTGTGCCGTGCGGAAGTCACCGGGCTGGAGAACGTGCCCAAGGAGGGCGGCTTCATCGTCGCCTCCAACCACCTGTCCTTCTTCGACTCGCTGATCATCCAGGCGCTGACCCCGCGCGATGTCGCGTTCTTTGCCAAAGCCGAGTACTTCACCACTCCTGGCCTCAAGGGCAAGATGATGAAGACCTTCTTCGAATCCGTGGGCTCCATTCCGGTGCAGCGCGGTGAGCAGGCCGCCTCGGTGGCAGCCCTTGACTCGCTGGTGGAAATCGTTGAAAACGGCAGCGGCATCGGCATTTACCCCGAGGGCACCCGTTCGCGCGACGGCAAGCTGTACCGCGGACGCACCGGAGTGGGCTGGCTCGCGCTGACCACCGGCGTCCCAGTGGTCCCGGTGGGCCTGATCGGTACCGAGAAGCTGCAGCCTGCCGGTTCCAAGGGCTTCCGCCCGGCCAAATTCCATATCCACTACGGAGAGCCGCTGTATTTCGACCAGCTCGGACGCAAGCACCCGCTGCCGCAGCGCCGCCAGGCCACCGACCGCATCGTTGATGCGATCGCCGAGCTGTCGGGCCAGGAACGCGTCGACTCCTATAACCAGTTGCCGCCGGACGCGAAATAGACCATGGCTGATCCGGCGAGCTACCGTCCGAAAACTTCGGACATCCCCACGAAACCGGGCGTGTACCGTTTCCGCGACGAGCACGGCCGGGTTATCTATGTCGGCAAAGCGAAGGTCCTGCGTAACCGCCTGACCTCCTACTTCGCCAACCCTGACCGGCTCACGCCCAAAACCCGGGCGATGGTATTCACCGCCGGCAGCGTGGAGTGGACCGTGGTCGGCTCGGAGCTTGAAGCCCTGCAGCTGGAGTACTCCTGGATCAAGGAATACAACCCGCGCTTCAACATCGTCTTCCGCGACGACAAGACCTACCCGTACCTGGCTATCACGCTCAACGAGAAGTACCCGCGGGCACTGGTGATGCGCGGAGACAAGCGCAAGGGCGTGAAGTACTTCGGCCCGTTCTATCCAGCCAAGGCCATCCGCGAAACCCTGGACACCCTGTTGCGCGTGTTCCCGGTGCGCAGCTGCGCCCCCGGAGTCTTCAAGCGTGCCGAAGCCTCGGGCCGCCCGTGCCTGCTGGGCTACATCGACAAATGCTCTGCTCCCTGCGTGGGGCGGATCAGCGAAGAAGACCATCGCCAGCTCGCCGATGACCTGTGCACCTTCATGAGCGGTGAAGCTACCAAATTCACCAAGGCGCTCACCGTCAAGATGCAAGAGGCCGTGGCAGAGCTCGAATACGAGAAGGCCGCCCGGTATCGCGATGACATTGCGGCGCTGAAGAAGGTCTTTGAACGCAACGCCGTGGTGCTTGATGACCGGACCGAAGCGGATATCTTCGGCATCCACGATGATGAGCTGGAAGCGGCCGTTCAGGTCTTCCATGTGCGCGATGGCCGGATCCGCTCCCAGCGCGGCTGGGTCGTGGAAAAAGTCGCCGACACCACCGAAGCTGAATTTGTCGAGCAGCTCCTCACCCAGGTGTATGCCGATCATGCCGATCGCATTCCCAAGGAAATCCTGGTTCCTGCGTTGCCTGAGGAGATCGAAGATGTCACCACCTGGCTCACCGAGCTGCGTGGTTCCAAGGTCTCCTTGCGGGTAGCACAACGTGGTGACAAAGCCGCCTTGGCTTCCACGGTGGAAGAGAATGCTGAGCAGGCGCTGCGCCTGCACAAGTCCAAGCGTGCAGGAGACATCACCACCCGCTCGCTGGCCATGCAGGAACTGCAAGACGCCTTGGGTGCTGAACAAGCGCTGCTGCGCATCGAATGCTACGACGCTTCCCATACCCAGGGGACCAATGTGGTTGCTTCCATGGTCGTCTTTGAAGACGGGCTGCCCAAGAAGAGCGAGTACCGCAAGTTCTCCATCACCGGAGATGCTGCACGCGATGATACCGCCAGCATGTACGACGTGATTTATCGCCGATTCAGCCGCTACCTGAAGGAAAAGGTCGATCCTGCGAGCTTCGCGACCGGGGAAGTGGACGGGGAGTCGGGGGAGCAAGAAAAGAAGAAGTTCTCCTACCCGCCATCCTTGGTCATCGTTGACGGTGGACCGCCGCAGGTTGCCGCCGCGCAAAAGGCCATGGACGATTTGGGTATCGATGACATTCCCGTGGTCGGCCTGGCCAAGCGCCTGGAAGAGCTGTGGCTGCCAGATGATCCGTTCCCGGTGATTTTGCCGCGTGCCTCGGCTGCTCTGTATTTGGTCCAGCGTCTGCGCGATGAAGCGCACCGTTTCGCGATCACGTTCCACCGTGCCAAGCGTGCCAAGTCGATGATTTCCTCGGACCTGGACGCAATCCCGGGGCTGGGCAAATCCAAGCAGGCTGCGTTGCGCAAGCATTTTGGATCGATGAAGAAGATCCGGGCCGCGAGCGTGGAAGAACTGATGGATGTGCCTGGAGTCGGTGAGAAACTTGCGACTTCCATCAAAGACTCCCTAGAAGATTCTTCACTTTCGGGTGTGAATATGACTACTGGCGAAATTGTCGACTAGCCTTGTGATATGACCGCTGAGTATGAAGCAGTAAAGCCCCCTGAGTCCGAACTGGTGATCGTAACTGGCATGTCAGGTGCCGGTCGCACCACAGTCGCGCATGCTCTGGAAGACCAGGGCTGGTACGTAGTGGAGAACCTTCCACCGGCCATGCTTGGACCGTTGACGGAGATGATGAGCCGTTCGCAGGGTTCCATCCCGAAGATGGCCGTCGTGATGGACGTGCGCTCCAAGGAGATGTTCCCGGAGATTCGTGATGCGCTGGCAAATCTGACTGCCAGCGGCGTGAAGTTCCGCTTGGTGTACCTTGATGCCAGCGACGAGGTGCTGATCCGCCGTTTCGAGCAGGGGCGCCGTCCTCATCCGCTGCAGGGCGATGGCCGAATCGTCGACGGCATCAAGCGCGAACGCGGAATTACCGATCAATTGCGTGAAGCTGCCGAAATCATCTTGGACTCCACCAGCATGTCGGTCCATGACCTGGCCCGTTCGGTCAATGAGCTGTTCAGCGAATCAGGTCCGATCATCCTGCGCATAAACGTGATGAGCTTCGGATTCAAGTACGGACTGCCCGCAGATGCCAATTACGTGGCAGATGTCCGCTTCATTCCCAACCCGCACTGGGTCCCGGAACTGCGCCCGCAGACCGGTAAGGACAAGGAAGTTTCGGACTATGTGCTCAGCCAAGAAGGCACCAGCGAGTTCATCGAGAACTACCTCAAGGCACTGGAGCCGGTCTTTGAAGGCTACCGTCGCGAAAATAAGCACTACGCAACCATTGCCGTGGGCTGCACCGGCGGCAAGCACCGATCGGTAGCGACCACCATTGAGTTGGGACGACGACTGGCACAGTTCCCGAACGTCAGGGTCAACATCAGCCACCGAGATCTGGGGCGTGAATAAGAACCATGGCCTTTGCTACAGGTCCGATCCCAATTCAGGGGCTGACTCGAAGTGACGATTATCGCAACCCCTCAGTTGTTGCGCTCGGCGGGGGACACGGGCTGTCCTCTTCGCTCTCTGCGCTGCGACGGCTGACCACCGACCTGACAGCTATCGTGACGGTGGCTGATGACGGCGGCAGCTCTGGGCGCCTGCGCGGATCTTTCGATGTCCTGCCACCGGGTGACTTGCGCATGGCCTTGGCGGCGCTATGCGACGACAATGACTGGGGCCGTACCTGGCGCGATGTCATGCAATACCGCTTCGAATCGACCGAGAACGTTGAAGAACCGCTCAATGGACATGCCGTCGGCAACCTTCTGATTCTGGCGCTGTGGGAGCTGCTGGATAATCCGGTAGCCGGACTGCGCTGGGCCGGAGCGCTGCTTGGCGCCCGCGGGCAGGTGTTGCCGATGAGCACGACTCCACTGTCTATCCACGGCGAAGTGCTTGAAACCGACCCGGTGAACGATACGTTGATCCGCCGCCGGATCGATGGGCAGGCGAAGCTGGCTCGTGCCGGTTCTGGCGGTCTGGTCACCCAGGTCTACCTGGAACCAGCCGATGCGCCGGCTTGCTCCGAAGCGTTGGAATCCATCGACCTGGCCGACTGGGTGATCCTGGGACCTGGCTCTTGGTACACCTCGGTGCTTCCGCATCTGCTGTTGCCCGATATGCGCCAAGCGCTGTCCTCGACCACGGCCAAGAAGCTGCTGACGATGAATCTGGCATTCGAGACTGCAGAGACTTCCGGGATGGATGCCGCAGCCCACTTGGAAGTCCTGGTGCGCTATGCGCCGGAGGTCAAATTCGATGCAATTATCGCCGACGAATCGAAGATTCGTAACAAGGAGCGATTTGAGCTGGCAGCGCAAAAACTCGGAGCGCGTGTCTTTTTTAGTACAGTAGGAGTATCTGACGGTCGTGCCGTGCACGACCCGTTGCGACTAGCGGCGGCCTATCACGAGGTGTTTACCGCGATCGGGTCTTAGGAAGATCCAAGTAAGGGAGTTTGATTCATGGCATTGACGGCTTCCGTCAAAGACGAGCTGTCGCGGGTAGAGATTCGCAAGCCATCGGTCCGCAAGGCTGAGGTTTCGACCATGCTCCGCTTCAGCGGCGGACTGCACATTGTCTCCGGGCGAATTGTCATCGAAGCTGAAGTTGACCTGGCAGCCACTGCCCGGCGGTTGAAGATTGCGATCGGCGAGCTCTACGGCCACGACGCTGAGATCGTCATGGTTTCCGGCTCGGGCATTCGCAAGGGCAGCCGCTACATTGTGCGTGTTTCCAAAGACGGCGAAGTACTTGCACGCCAAACCGGTCTGCTTGACCAGCGTGGACGGCCAGTGCGCGGCCTGCCTTCGGTCATCGTCAACGGTTCCACCGCCGACGCCGAAGCAGTATGGCGCGGGGCGTTCCTCTCCCACGGATCGCTGACCGAACCAGGGCGCAGCTCCGCTTTGGAAATCACTTGCCCAGGACCAGAAGCCGCATTGGCGCTGGTTGGTGCAGCACGCCGCCTTGGCCTGACCGTCAAGGCCCGCGAGGTGCGCGGTGTAGACCGTGTAGTGATCCGTGATGGCGATGCCATTGCCCAGCTGCTGACCCGCATGGGCGCACACGATGCGCTCATGGTCTGGGAAGAACGGCGCATGCGCAAGGAAGTGCGTGCCACTGCCAACCGCTTGGCAAACTTCGACGACGCTAATCTGCGCCGCAGTGCGCAGGCAGCGGTAGCTGCGGGTGCTCGCGTGGAACGCGCGCTGAGCATCTTGGGCGACGAAGTTCCTGAGCACCTGCGCTATGCAGGACTGCTGCGTCTGGAACACAAGCAAGCTTCCTTGGATGAGCTTGGCCGCATGGCCGAACCTCCAATGACCAAGGACGCCATTGCTGGTCGAATCCGCCGCCTTTTAGCTATGGCGGATAAGAAAGCCAGCGATCTGGGAATACCAGGTACGGAGTCCAGCGTTCCAGGAGAAGAACTGGAACACTAAAATGTCCCCGCGGGAGCCCTCCCGTGGAGATTCAACCAATTGAAAAGATTGAGGAGAATCATGGCTGTTTATTCACTGCCAGAACTGCAGTACGACTACGCCGCACTGGAGCCGAACATCTCGGCTCGCATCATGGAGCTGCACCACTCCAAGCACCACGCAACCTACGTTGCTGGCGCAAACTCGGCACTGGAGCAGTTGGCTGAAGCTCGCGAAAAGGGCGAATTCGGCAACATCCCTAAGCTGTCCAAGGACCTGGCATTCCACCTCGGTGGCCACACCAACCACTCGATCTTCTGGAACAACCTGTCCCCAGAAGGCGGCGACAAGCCAGAGGGCGAGTTGGCAGCAGCCATCGACGACTTCTTCGGTTCCTTCGACGCTTTCCGCGGCCACTTCACCGCTTCGGCCATGAGCCTGCAGGGCTCCGGCTGGGCAGTTCTGGCTTACGACGCACTGGGCGGCCAGCTGGTCATCGAGCAGCTCTACGATCAGCAGGGCAACATCCCAGTGGCAACCACCCCGCTGCTGATGCTGGACATGTGGGAGCACGCCTTCTACCTGGACTACGTCAACGTGAAGGCTGACTACGTCAAGGCCTTCTGGAACATCGTGAACTGGGCAGATGTCCAGGCTCGTTTCGAAGCGGCCCGCAAGGGTGCAGCATCGCTGATCGTTCCAGGTAAGTAAGACTTATCTGGTAAGGCAGCTCACATTCTGCGCTAATTTAGCGTAGTATGTTTCAAGTGTGTTGCGGATCCCAGCATTTGCTGGGATCCGCAATCACGGCACAACGGAGTGTCCTCTTAAAAGAAGGCCACTTCCGCTTGTGTGCGGTCGTGGCATCATCATCCCATTTAGAGGAGATAGTCACGTGACAACCCGTGTTGGAATCAATGGTTTCGGTCGTATCGGACGCAACTTCTTGCGTGCAGTTCTGGCCCACAAGGCAGACATTGAAATCGTCGCCGTCAATGACCTTGGTTCAATCGATTCGCTTGCTCACCTGGTGAAGTTTGATTCCGTTCTCGGCCCAGTGGGCGAGTCGGTATCCGTAGATGGCGATACCATCGTCGTCGGAGAACGCCGTATCAAGGTCCTGTCTGAGCGCGAGCCAGCCAACCTTCCATGGGGCGAGTTGAACGTCGATGTCGTTATCGAGTCGACCGGATTCTTCACCAACGCAGAAGACGCCAAGAAGCACGTTGCTGCTGGCGCCAAGAAGGTCATCATCTCGGCTCCGGCCAAGAACGAAGACATCACCATCGTGATGGGCGTCAACCAGGACAAGTACGATCCTGCAAACCACGCCATCATTTCGAACGCATCATGCACCACCAACTGCCTGGCTCCAGTAGCCAAGGTGCTGAACGAAGAGTTCGGCATTGTTGATGGCCTGATGACCACCATCCACGCTTACACCGCAGACCAGCGCCTGCAGGACGCACCGCACAGCGACCCACGCCGTGCCCGCGCCGCAGCACTGAACGTCATCCCGACCTCCACCGGTGCCGCCAAGGCCATCGGCGTGGTGCTCCCAGAGCTCAAGGGTAAACTGCACGGTTACGCTATGCGCGTACCAGTTCCAACCGGTTCGGCCACTGACCTGACCGTCAACCTGGCTCGCACCGCAACCGTGGAAGAAATCAACGCAGCATTCGAGAAGGCAGCTGCTGAAGGTTCCTTGAGCGAATACCTTGAGTACTCGACCGATCCACTGGTCTCTTCGGACATCGTGACCAACCCGCACTCGGCAGTTTTCGACTCCGGTCTGACCACCGTGATGGGCAACAGCGTCAAGGTCGTCGCGTGGTACGACAACGAGTGGGGCTACTCCTCGCGACTTGTTGACCTCGTTGAATTCGTGGGATCCAGCCTCTAGTAGATAACCTAGAGACATGTCTTCTCACACCATTGACGAATTGATCGCTGACGACGGTGTCCGCGGACGGTACGTTCTGGTCCGTAGTGACCTGAACGTACCGCTCGACGGTGCAACTGTGACCGATGACGGGCGCGTGCGTGCCTCGCTGCCAGTCATCTCGAAGCTGGCTGAAGCCGGCGCAAAGGTCATCGTAATGGCCCACTTGGGACGTCCCAAGGGCCAGGTCGATGCCAAGTACTCCATCGCTCCAGCGGCTCACCGCTTGAACGAACTCGCTGATTTCGAGGTAACTACCGCCGAAGACGTGGTGGGCGATTCCGCTCGCCAGGGTGCGGCGAACCTCGCTGAAGGCTCCGTACTGGTTCTGGAAAACGTCCGCTTCGATGCTCGCGAAACCTCCAAGGTGGATGCCGAGCGAGAAGAGCTCGCCAAGGAACTGGCTGCACTGACCGGTGAGAATGGCGCTTACGTGAACGACGCTTTCGGCGCCGTGCACCGCAAGCATGCCTCGGTTTACGACATTGCTGGCCTGCTGCCGAGCTACCAGGGGGACCTGGTGGCTACCGAGGTTAAGGTTCTCAAGACCCTGACCGAAGCCCCGAAGCGCCCATATGTTGTGGTACTTGGCGGTTCGAAGGTATCGGACAAGCTCGCTGTCATCGACAACCTGCTGGGCAAGGCCGATCAGCTTCTGATCGGCGGCGGCATGGCGTTCACCTTCCTCAAGGCCCAGGGCTACGCCATTGGCGGCTCGCTGCTTGAAGAAGACCAGATCGCTGTCTGCCAGGAGTACCTGCAGCGCGCTGAGAAGCTCGGTTGCGACATCATCGTGCCAAGCGACGTCGTCGTGGCAAGCAAGTTCGGTGCAGATGCTGAGCATGAGGTGCTGGCCGCAGACAAGATCGAAGAAGCCAGCTTTGGCTCCAACGGCCTTGGCCTGGACATCGGTCCGAAGTCCGCTGAACTGTTCGCAAGCTACATCACCAGCGCAAACACCGTGTTCTGGAACGGCCCAATGGGCGTCTTCGAGATCCCAGCTTTCGCCGAGGGTACCCGTACCGTCGCGCAGGCTCTGGCGGACTCGGAAGCGTTCAGCGTTGTAGGCGGCGGCGACTCCGCTGCAGCCGTACGCGCACTGGGCTTCTCGGAGGATGACTTCGGCCATATCTCCACCGGTGGCGGTGCTTCGCTGGAGTACCTCGAAGGCAAGACCCTGCCGGGTGTTGCCGCATTGGAAGGCTAAATAATGACCATTTCGCAGAACGGCGCCTACGTGCGCCAGCCGCTGATTGCCGGCAACTGGAAGATGAACATGGACCACGTCCAGGGCATCACCCTGGTGCAGAAGCTGGCGTGGACCCTGAAAGACCACGAGCATGATTACGATCGTGCCGAGGTTGCAGTGTTCCCTCCCTTCACCGACATCCGTGGCGTGCAGACCCTGACCTTGGGTGACAAGCTGGATATCGTTTACGGTGCCCAGGACCTGTCCGCACAGGATTCAGGTGCGTACACCGGCGAAATTTCCGGTCAGTTCCTCAAGAAGCTCGGTTGCAGCTACGTACTCGTTGGCCACTCCGAGCGGCGCGAGTACCACAACGAAACCAACCAGGTGATTGCCGCGAAGCTGGCAGCCGCTTACCGCCACGAGCTGACCCCGATGCTTTGCGTCGGAGAAGGCCTGGACGTGCGCAAGGCTGGCGAGCATGTTGCATTCACCTTGGAGCAGTTGGCACAGTCGCTGGAAGGCGTATCCGCTGAGCAGGCCGAAAACCTGGTCATCGCTTACGAACCAGTGTGGGCCATCGGCACCGGTGAAGTTGCAGGACCAGCTGACGCCCAGGAAATGTGCGCCGCCATTCGCGGTGCGCTTGCTGAACGCTTCGGTACGGAGATTGCTGAGAAGACCCAACTGCTCTATGGCGGTAGTGTTAAGGCAGCAAACGCCGCATCGATCATGCGTGAACGCGATGTTGATGGCGTGTTGGTTGGCGGTGCCAGCCTAGACGCTGAAGAATTTGCTAATATTGTCAGGTTCGAGCATCATCTCGTCACCGACTGAATCTAACTAAGGAACCGTCGACTTGGATATTATCAAGATCATTTTGCAGGTATTGCTGGGCATTACCAGCGTCCTGCTCACCCTTTTGATCCTTTTGCATAAGGGCCGTGGTGGCGGTATGTCCGACATGTTCGGCGGCGGCATGACCAGCTCAATGGGATCGTCGGGAGTTGCCGAACGCAACCTGAACCGCATCACCATTATTCTTGGTCTGGTCTGGGGTGCCGTGATCATCGGTCTCGCCCTGGTTCTGAGATTCAGTGCTGAAGGCTAGGCAATAGTTCTTACCAAGCATGCAACAGGCGTCTTCCTTCGGGAAGGCGCCTGTTGCGCTAACCGCACTTGTGAAGGCCGACTGGACCCTAGGTGAGCTGCGCGAATTTTTCCGTATCGGCGATTGAACCGAGGACCAGGATGCGGTCGCCGGTCTGCAATACGGTATTCCCATCCGTGTTCTTCCATTCACCGGCGGCGTTAGCGGTGGCCGCAATGGTCACCCGGTATTTATTGCGAACTGCGGCATCACTGAGCTTGATCCCATGCAAAACCGAAGGTGCGGTCATTTTCACCATGGCATACCCGGGATCGACCTCCAGGTAGTCCATCAGGGAACCGCGCACCAGGTGTGCAACCCGCTTGCCCATGTCTTTTTCCGGGTAAACGATATGGTGGATTCCCAGCTGTTCCAGGATGAGTCCGTGCCGGTCATCTTGGGCCTTGGCCCAGATTTCCGGGATCCCCATGCTCATCAATAGGGAGCAGCACAAGATGGATGACTGCAAGTGGCTGCCTACGGCGACCACCACGTGGTGGAATTCTTGGATTGAGAGCTGTTCGAGGGTCTCGCGGCTTGAAGCATCGGCTCGTACCACGTGCGTCAGCTGCCCATTCATGGACTGGACATTGTTCTCATGCACATCAATGCCCAGAACGTGGGTGCCGGATTGCATCAGTTCCAAGGCTAGGGATTGGCCAAAGCGTCCGAGGCCGATCACCGCCACTGAATCGGCTTTCGACAGCCCATTGGCACCATTTCGAAAATTAAACAGCTTAGCCAATGGCCGGCCTTTCCTTCGGGAGTTCGTAGAGTGCTTTTCGATCGCGCAAGGCCAGTGCGGAACCCAGCGAGAGGACGCCGACACGGCCGAGATACATTAATGCGATGAGGATGGCTTTGGCAGGGTCCGGCAGTTCCGGAGTGATCCCGGTGGACAGCCCAACAGTGCCAAAGGCGGAAGTGGCCTCGAAGAGGCAACGATCCAGGGAATAATCGGTGAGCAGCAACAGTCCCATCGTGCCCAAGAATACCGCCCCGACACCCAGCAAGGCGACGGTGATGGCTTGGCGGTGCACCGAGCGGGACAACCGCTTGCCGAGGATATTCACGGCCGTCTCGCCACGCAGTTCGGTCAGCATGATGAATAGCAGGACCGCCGCTGTGGTGATCTTGATTCCGCCGGCGGTGCCCGCTGGCCCGCCGCCGATGAACATCAGCACGTCCATGCCAAGCCATGAGGCGGAATGCATCGCGCCGATATCGATGGAATTGAAGCCCGCAGTACGCGTCTGCACCGAGTGGAAGAATCCGGCCAGGATCCGCTGTCCCGGTTCAAGGTTTCCCAGTGTACGTGGATTGTTCCATTCCATGGCAGTGATGAACACGGTGCCCATGATGAGCAGCAATGCTGTCATGAGCAGGACCAGACGGGTGTTCATGGACCACTTCAGCGAATGGCGCCAATGATGCCGCAGCTGGAGAAGCACAGGGAATCCCAGTCCACCCAGAATGATGGCCCCGCTGATGGGAATGCATAGCCATGGGTCTGCAACGAAATCCATCAGGTTGTTCGAATACAGGGCGAATCCTGCGTTATTGAAGGCCGAGACCGCATGGAACACCCCATGCCAGATCGCTCGGATCGGTTCATGGTCGTAGGCCAGCCAGAAGCGAACGGTCAGGATGATGGCCACCATGGATTCGATTGCCAGCGATAATTTCAGGATCATCAATGCTGCTGTGCGCACATCCGCGCCGGAAACAGCCGAACTCTCGCGTTGGGTGGAAAGCCGGGTCAGGTAGCCGATTCGACCCATGACCAGCATGCTCAGCAACGAGGCAATCAGCATCAGGCCCAAGCCGCCAGCCTGGATCAGCACTAGAATGACGATTTTGCCGAAGAGGGTGTAGTGGGTTGCCGTGTCCAGCACCGTCAGGCCAGTGACGCAAATGGCCGAAGTAGCGGTGAAGATCCCGTCTACCAGGGGAGTGAAGGTGCCTTGGGTGTTGGCGGCAGGGGAAGACAGGAGCAGACCGCCCACGAGGATTGCTCCGGCAAATGCGAAGGCTACTGCGCGCGCTGGCCTAGCCAGAACGTTGTGCTGCGCTTTCGCAGAGCGCCGGAAAGGGTGAAGAATCATGGGATCGCAATGCTCGGAATATCGTCTCGCGAAACCGTGGGACGAGTAGTACGAATGAAATACTACGCCCGGTTTTGAGGCTGTCAATGGTGATTCGCGCCACTTGGGCGCGGTACGAAATCCTGCTACCGCTCAAGCCGATCCGAGCAATGCTAGCCGATGCCTCGGATATGCAGACCGGCAGCCGTGCAGGAATGCGAGGCCACCGGTTAGCAGTTGGGAATTCTAGCTTTGGAGCAGCTCGACCACGCGTTGCGCGGTGCCCCAGGACAAGGTGACTCCGGCTCCACCGTGGCCATAAGCGGCAATGACAGGCATTGCGTGGCCGTCGATGCGCTCCAGGCGGATCGTCTCGCGTGCAGGGCGCAGCCCCACCTTGTGTTCCAGGACTTCGCAGCCGGCCAGTTGGGGGACCAGCCCGGTGGCACGGCTGAGCATGTCCTCGGCCGTTTGCGCGTCAACTTCTAGGTTGTAGTCGTTGGCTACGTCGGTTCCGCCAACGATGATGTCAGTTCGGCGCGGAATGATGTAGGAAACTCCGTGCGGATGCTCGTCGTAGCACAGCCAGTTAGCCAGGCCCGGGGAGTTGGCCAGACGGATCACTTGGCCACGGATGGGGTAGACGCTCTGATCATCCCCGGTCAGTTCCGCCCCGCGCAGGCCAGTAGCCAGTACCACGAGATCTGCTTCGCCCTCCAGGTCATTCAGGGACTGGAGGTTGCGCTTGATGAACTGCACGCCTTGGACCTGGACCTGGGCGTGCAGCCAGGACAGGTAGGTGGACATGGTGATGACCGGGACGGTGGCGTACATGCCGGCTGCCGCGATCTGCGGAAGATCGGCTGACGGGGCCTCGGTGGCGTTGGTGACGATTTGTGCCCAGGAGCGGTCTTCGTCGGCCGAGCCTTCCAAGTTCAGGCCGTAACGCAGGTCCACACCGGTCTCCGGATTCTCCGCGAGCTGTTCAAAGCGAGCCAGGGACCGGCGCAGCAGCAGATCGGCGGCTTGAGAGTTCTCGGAGTGGTAGGGGAACCAGATCGCGGCGGCGACCGCAGAGACGGTCTCCAGCGGATCCTGGTCGTGGATGACGGTGACCTGGTGTCCGGCGGAAGCTAGTTCATGGGCGGTGGACAGGCCGATGACGCCGGCACCGATCACGGTGATCCGGGCAGATGGCTGTGCGGCGTCGGACAGCGAGGCGGTAGGCATGCGAACCTTTCAAATACGGGAGGAGGGAGAGCAAAGGCCGGTGCCGTGATCGAAGATCAGGACACCGGCCGAGCCGTGGTTGCTAGAGCAGAGTTGCCGCAGCGCGGTCGATGATCCAGCGGGTGGCTTCAGTGCCGTGCACGGCCGAGGCTGGAACAGCAACCTCATTGATCTCGTGCTGGGCCTTGGCCAACGCTGGAGCCTTGTCGGCGCCGGTGACGATCAGCCACACCTCTTTGGCGGTGTTGATCGTGCCCATGGTGAGCGTGACACGGTGCGGAGGCGGCTTGGGGGAATCGTGGACGGCGATGACCCCTGGCTGATCCGAACGAGTGTGGTTCGGGAAGAGCGAGGCCACATGCGAGTCCGGGCCCATGCCGAGCATCAGCACGTCGAACGCGGGGTTCAAGGCGCCTTGTTCGGCTTCAGCTGCCAGTTCGGCCGCGTAGGCTTCGGCAGCCTGCTCAGCGGTGTAGTACTTGTCGCTGGCACCCATGGCATGCACGGTGGATCGATCCAGGCCCAATTCATCCAGTGCTGCGAACAGCGCTTCGGCCTGCAATACGTTGCGGTCAGCCGAATCGGTGGCGACAAAACGCTCGTCGCCCCACCAGAAGTGCACCTGCGACCAGTTCACCGAGGTCTTGGCCGGGTTGGCGGCAACAGCCTCCAAGGCGGCGATGCCCAGCGAACCTCCGGTGACCACCACGTGGGCGACACCGCGGGCGGCTAGTGCGTCGGCGATCGAGGTGATCAGCCGGGCCGCAATGGCGTTGGCGGTAGCTTCAGGGTCTTCATGGATGAGAATTTGCCTAGCGATCACTGGATCTGATGCTCCTTAGATTGGTCAGGTTCAAGCCCTTGGTGATGACTTCGCCGAAGACATCGTCAGCGTCCAGCCGGCGCATTTCCTCGGCCAGGCATTCGGCCACCGAACGGCGCGGCAAGGAGATGCGCTGCGGGGCGGAACCTGGCAGGTAGAGGTGCGCGACGGCCCCGGAAGGCCGCGAGAGCTCGACGTCGCCGGCTTCACGAGCCAGCCGCACGCTCGATAGCCCGCCGTTGGACTTGTCCGCGGCGATGGTCACCGGCACGTCCAGGCACATGGTCAGCCAGGCTGCCAGCAAGGTGGTGGACGGAGAATTATCCGACCCCTTCACCGTGATGCCGTTCAGCCCGTCGGTGCCGATCAGGTCGATGATGCTGGCCAGCTGGGCACGCCACAGGGTCAGCCGGGTCCACGCCAGGTCGGTATCGCCGGCCCGGTAGGTGGCAATGCGGCTGAACAGTGCGGCCGTGGGATCTTCGGTTTCAGCCGAATCGGTGATCCTGCGGTGCGCCAGCTTGCCCAGCGCGGTGCCGGCAGGGTCCTGCGGCACTCCGTGCGGCCACCAGGCCACGATCGGTGCATCGGGCAGCAGCAGGGCGGAGATCAGTGCCTCGTCGGCCACGACATCCGGACCGTAGGTGCGCATGACGATGACTTCGGAGGCACCTGCGTCTCCGCCTACGCGGATCTGCACGTCCAACCGGTTGGCCTCGGACTTGTTGCCGCGCACCACGACGATGATTCGGCAGGGGTGCTCGCGGCTAGCTAAGTTGGCGGCCTCGATGGCGTTCTCGGCGAAGCCTTCGCGGGTGATGACAACCAGGGTCATGACCCGCGACAGGGCTACTACGCCGTGGGTGCGGCGCGAGGAGATCAGCTTCTTGGCCACCTTGGAGGTGGTGGTGTTTGGAAGGTCGATCATCATGGTCGTCGCCAGCTCCTGCCATCTTTCGCCATCAGCTCATCGCTGCTTTCCGGGCCCCACGAACCCGGAGCGTAAGGCTCGGGCTGGGTGGGCAGCGAAGCCCAGTATTCCTCGAAGGGATCCAGGATGCGCCAGGACTGCTCGACTTCTTCGTGGCGGGGGAACAGCGGCGGTTCGCCCAGCAGCACGTCGAGGATCAAACGTTCGTAGGCCTCGGGGGAGGATTCGGTGAAGGCGTTGCCGTAGCCGAAGTCCATGGTCACATCGCGGATCTCCATCTGGGTGCCGGGCACCTTGGAGGAGAAGCGGATGGTAGCGCCTTCGTCTGGCTGCACGCGGATCACGAAGGCGTTCTGGCCGAACTCGTCATCCTCGTGGTCGGTGAACAGCAGGTTCGGGGCCTTCTTGAATACCACCGCGATCTCGGTGACGCGTCGTCCCAGGCGCTTGCCGGCGCGCAGGTAGAACGGCACCCCGGACCAGCGGCGGGTGTTGATGTTCAACCGCACCGCCGCATAGGTTTCGGTCTTGGATTTCGGGTTGAAGCCCTCTTCGTCCAGGAAGCCGACGACTTCTTCAGCTCCCTGCCACCCGGAGGTGTACTGGCCGCGGGCACTGGCCGCTCCCAGGTCCTCGGGCAGCTGGACTGCGGTGAGCACCTTTTCCTTTTCGCTGCGCAGGTGGTCCGCGTCGAAGGAGATCGGTTCTTCCATCGCAGTCAGCGCGAGCAGCTGCAGCAGGTGGTTCTGGATGACGTCGCGGGCCGCGCCCACGCCGTCGTAGTAGCTGGCACGCCCGCCTATGCCGATGTCCTCGGCCATGGTGATCTGCACGTGGTCCACGTACTTGTTGTTCCACAATGGTTCGAACATCTGGTTGCCGAAGCGAAGGGCAAGCAGGTTCTGCACCGTTTCCTTGCCCAGATAGTGGTCGATGCGGAAGACCGCATCCGGTGGGAACACCGATTCCACGATTTCGTTCAGCTCGCGGGCGCTTTCCAGGTCATGGCCGAATGGCTTCTCGATGACCACGCGTTCCCAGCCCGGGTTCTTGTCCTTGGCCAGCTTGTGCTCGGCCAGCTTCTGGCAGACCACTTCGAACCAGCTAGGCGGAATCGAGAGGTAGAAGGCGTGGTTGCGTCCGGTGGAACGCGATTCGGCCAGCTCATCAAGGGTTTCGGCCAGCTTCTCGTAGGCACCGTCGTCGTCGAAGGCACCGGAGATGAAGCGCATTCCGGCGGCCAGCTGGGCGAAAACTGTTTCGTTGAAGGGGGTGCGGGCGCTGGCCAGAATCCATTCGCGGGCCTGGTTGGCGAAGTCCTGCGCCGTCCAGTCTCGGCGGCCGAAGCCGACGATCGCGAAGTTCGGGGGAAGCAGTCCGCGGTTAGCCAGGTCGTAGACCGCTGGCATGAGTTTTTTGCGGGCAAGGTCGCCGGTGATTCCGAAGAACACCAGCGCGCCCGGACCGGCAATGCGGTTAAGCCGCCGGTCGCGGGCGTCGCGTAGTGGATTGCTCATAGTGCCTTACTTCGCTGCCTCAATCAGGGCAGCGATTCCTGCGGCGCGGTCCGTGAGGTTCACGCGCAGCACTGGGCGGTTATGTTCGGCGTCAGCCAGTACTGCGCCATCGCCGATCGCCTGGGCGGTGATCAAGCCGCCGAAGGTGTACGGACGTTCCGGGATCTCAAGGTCTTCCTTGTGGTCCGCGGTGACCTGCAAGAACACGCCCTGTGCCGGGCCGCCCTTGTGGTATTGGCCGGTGGAGTGCAAGAAGCGCGGACCCCAGCCGAAGGTGACTGGACGGCCGGCCTTTTCAGCCAGCAGATCACGCAGCGCGGCAAGCTCCTGATCCGCAGTGCGGTTCAGGTACGCCTGGATGGCCAGGTAGCCGTCTGCAGGCAGCTGCGCGGTGAGCTGCTCCAGCGCCGCATCCAAGGTCTTGGCCTCGGTGCCGTAGAGCTCAACTGGCCCATCCACTGCATCCGGTGCAGTTTCCGCTGGAGCATCAAGCATGGAACGGGCAGCAATCTTCGCAGCCTCGACATCAGGCTGGTCGAAGGGGCTGATGCCCAGCAGGTAGCCGGCTACGGCGGTGGCGTACTCGAAGATCATGAACGCGGTGCCCAGCGGTGCACTGAAGTGCACAGCGGTGGCGTCCTCGTCGAAATCCTCAGGCAGCGCGTCGTAGACGAACAGCGGCAGCACGTCCGCAGCCAGGTTCTTCAGCTCCGGAGCATCCACATGCGCGGCAACAGGCAGCACGCCCTTGCCTTCCTTGCCTGTGGACTCGGCGATCAGCTGCTCGGCCCAGTCGCCGAAGCCCGGCAGGGCGTCGCCAACACAGGCAATCAGCAGCTTGTCGCGGCCCGCGGTAGCCATGGCGGCACCCAGGTGCAGCGCGAGGTTGTCCTCGTCGTCCAATGCCAGCACGTCGTTGACCAGCCCGGATTCTTCAACCAGGGCTTCGATGTCCGCACCGGCCAGGCCCGAAGGGACCAGGCCGAAAGCGGTCAGCGCCGAGTAGCGCCCGCCAACGTTCGGATCAGCGTTGAACACCGCGCGCACGCCTTCAGGCTTATCCATTGGCGAGCCCGGATCGGTGATAAGCACCAGGCGGGTGGCTGGATCGATGCCTGCAGCCTGGAAGGCTGCGGTGAAGGCACGGCGCTGCGAGTCGGTTTCCACGGTGGAACCCGACTTGGAAGCAACCACCACGACGGTGTGCTCCAGGTCGGTCTCCACAATCTGCTTGACCATCGACGGATCGGTGGTGTCGCAGATGACCAGTTCCACCTCGTCATTGGCGGTGATGACCTCAGGGGCCAGCGAGGAGCCGCCCATGCCGCACAGCACGATGCGGGTCAGGCCCTCTTCTTGCAGCTCGTCGCGCAGATCCAGGATCTGCGGGATCAGCTTGCCTGCGGCCTCGAAGGGACTGACCCAACCGAGGCGGATGGCTGATTCAGCTTCTGCCTCAGGACCCCAAATGGTTGGGTCCTGGGCGGCGATGCGGCTGCCGATCTTCGCTTCGATCAGCTTCGGGAGCAACGCGTCGACGGAGGCCAGGGCCTCGCCGGAGGTTACAAGACCAAGCTCCATCTACTTGGCTCCCTTCAGTGCCACAGCCATGTCCTCAAGCAGTTCGTTCCATGCAACGTCGAACTTCGATACGCCTTCAACCTCAAGCAGGTCCACGACCTCGTTGTAGTCGATGCCCAGCGCAGCGAGCTTGTCCAGCACGCGGTTGGCGGCGTCGTAGCTGCCGGCGATCGCGTTGCCGCGGACCTCTGCTTCAGCCGCGGTGGCGTCCAGGGTCTTCTCCGGCATGGTGTTCACGGTCTGCGGTGCAACCAGCTCGGTGACGTACAGGGTCGATGGGTAGGCAGGATCCTTCACGCCGGTCGAAGCCCACAGTGGACGCTGGACGTTGGCGCCGGCAGCTGCCAGCACCTCGTAGCGTGCCGAAGCGAAGGACTCTTCGAAGACCTGGTAGGCCAAGCGGGCGTTGGCTACGCCGGCCTGTCCGCGTACGGCTGCTGCCGCATCGGTGCCGATGGCATCCAGGCGCTTGTCGATTTCCGAATCCACGCGGGAAACGAAGAAGGAAGCGACCGAGTGGATCTTGGACAGGTCCAGGCCCTCGGCCTTGGCCTTCTCCAGGCCCAGCAGGTAGGCGTTGATGACCTCGCGGTAGCGTTCCAGCGAGAAGATCAGGGTGACGTTCACCGAAATGCCAGCGGCAATGGTTTCGGTGATTGCTTCCAGGCCCTCGACGGTTGCCGGGATCTTGATCAGCACGTTCTCGCGGTTCACGCGCTCGTACAGGGCCTTGGCCTGGGCGATGGTTGGTGCGGTCTCGTGAGCCAGGCGGGGATCAACCTCGATGGACACGCGGCCATCGAAGCCCTTGGAGGACTCGTAGATGCCCTTGAACAGGTCGCAGGCTGCTGCCACGTCATCGCTGGTGATCTCGGTGATCGCGTCTTCTACCGAGCGGTGCTTCTGCTCGGCAATCGCCTGGCCATAGACCTCTGCCTTGGACAGTGCCGCGGCGAAGATCGATGGGTTGGTGGTCACGCCGACCACGTTCTTCTCTTCGATCAGCTTGGCCAGCGAGCCGCTGGTCAGTCGTTCACGCGAAAGGTCGTCCAACCAGATGGAGACGCCAGCGTCGGACAGGGCCTGAGTATTCGGGTTGCTCATAATAGTTACTTCAGTTCCTTACTTGGCAGCGTTCTGCAGGGAGGTTTCGGCGGCGGCTACAACAGCCTCGGTGGTGATGCCGAACTCCGAGTACAGCTTCTTGTAATCGGCGGAAGCGCCGAAGTGATCGAGCGAAATGATTTCGCCATGTGCCCCGACCAGCTCGCGCCAGCCCTGGGCTACGCCGGCTTCAACCGAAACGCGGGCGGTGATCGCGGCGGGCAGGACCTCTTCGCGGTAGGCAGCATCCTGCTTGGCGAACCATTCCAGCGAAGGCAGGGATACCACGCGGGCAGCGATGTTCTTGGCTGCCAGTGCTTCACGGGCCTCAACGGCCAGCTCAACCTCGGAACCGGTAGCCAGCAAGATGACATCCGGGGTGGTCTCTGCGCCGTCGCGGACGGCTTCGGCCAGGATGTAGCCGCCCTTCAGGGTGCCTTCTGCGCCGCGGAAGCCGGTGGCCGCGCGGTCGTAGATTGGCAGGTTCTGGCGGGAAAGCACGATGCCCGATGGGGTATCGGTCAATTCCAGCATGCCGCGCCATGCGTAGGCGACCTCGTTGGCATCCGCTGGGCGGACCACATCGAAGTTCGGGATGATGCGCAGGCTAGCGAGCTGCTCCACTGGCTGGTGGGTCGGGCCGTCTTCGCCCAGGCCGATGGAGTCGTGGGTCCATACGAAGATCGACGGGACGCCCATCAGTGCGGCCAAGCGGATGGCCGGACGCTGGTAGTCCGAGAAGATCAGGAAGGTGCCGGAGAATGCACGGGTTGGGCTGGAGAGCACAATGCCGTTCACGATCGAAGCGGCAGCGTGCTCGCGGATGCCGAAGTGCAGTACGCGGCCGTATGGGCTGGCGGACCAGGTATCGGTGGAGCGGCGCTCAGGTGCGAAGGACTTCGCGGTCTCGATGGTGGTGTTGTTCGAACCGGCCAGGTCGGCAGAGCCGCCCCAGAGTTCTGGCAATTCATCGGCGATCGCGTTGATGACCTTGCCCGACGCGGCGCGGGTAGCCATGGTGGAGCCTGGCTCGAAGGTTGGGATCTTCTCGGTCCAGCCTTCTGGCAGCTCGCCGGCCTGCAGGCGTGCAAGCAGTGCGGCTTCTTCAGGGTTGGCGGACTTCCAAGCTTCGAAGGTCTCGTTCCACGAGGCGTGCAGCTGCGCACCGCGGGTGACGATCTCGCGGGCGTGAGCCAGCACGTCATCTTCGATCTGGAAGTTCTTCTCCGGGTCGAAGCCCAGAACCTTCTTTAGGCCAGCTACTTCTTCGGTGCCCAGCTTGGAGCCGTGGATGCCGCCGGTGTTCTGCTTGGTTGGCGAAGGCCAGCCGATGATGGTGCGCAGGCTGATGATCGATGGGCGCGAGGTTTCGGCCTTGGCTGCGCGGATTGCTGCATCCAGTGCAGCCATGTCCTCGACGTATTCGCCGGTGACGGTCCAGTCAACGCGCTGGGTGTGCCAGCCGTAGGACGCGTAGCGGCCCAGCACGTCTTCGGTGAAGGCGATGTCGGTGTCGTTCTCGATGGAGATCTTGTTGTCATCGTAGATCACAACAAGGTTGCCCAGTTCCTGGTGGCCGGCCAGCGAGGAAGCCTCGGAGGTGACGCCCTCCTGCAGGTCGCCATCGGAAGCGATGACGTACACGGTGTGGTCGAATGGGCTGGTGCCGGCTTCAGCGGCAGGATCCAGCAGGCCACGCATGCGGCGCTGGGAGTAGGCGAAGCCAACGGCGGAGGCCAGGCCCTGGCCCAGTGGGCCGGTGGTAATCTCAACGCCGGCGGTGTGGCCGAACTCAGGGTGGCCCGGGGTCTTGGCACCCCAGGTACGTAGTGCTTCGATGTCTTCCATCTCCAAGCCGTAGCCGGAGAGGAACAGCTGCAGGTACAAAGTCAGCGAGGTGTGTCCGGGGGAGAGCACGAAGCGGTCGCGGCCGATCCAGTTAGGATCCTTCGGATCATGGCGCAGGTGCTTCTGGAAAATCAAGTAGGCGGCCGGAGCCAAGCTCATTGCGGTACCGGGGTGGCCATTGCCAACTTTTTCGACGGCGTCGGCTGCCAAGACACGAGTGGTGTCAATGGCCTTACGATCCAACTCGGTCAGTGAGAATTCTTCTACTAAGGATTCAGTCGCCACAGCGGCGTTCCTTCCATTCGGGCTTGGACGGGAAATTTCTCCCGCTGACACGCAATACGCCGTCGCCTCCTCATGCCCCGGCTTTGCTTCATAACAGGGGGATGGCAGGTCGCGACGGCGCAATCTGAGTCAACCCTATCGCGAATTGACGTTTTCAGGCGTTGAATTTTGCAAGATGACACAGAATTAATCAGTTTGCACAGGAGGTTGCGCGCCAGCGGGCATTAGTGCCATGGCGTGAGCAAACGCGTCAATCATTCTGTGCATTTGTGCTCTCCTGCCTTAACTTGCGGCCAATTCTGCCGAAGATGCTCTGCCTTAGCGTGCGGACGAAGCGAGACTTACAAAACACAATTTTTGTGCCACGAGGAATTATCTGATTAAGGCTTTGTTTCGCTGGTGGCAGGAGTTGCCGTTTCCTTGGATGCGGAAAGTTCGGAACGTAGGCATTTCATCGGGTTCGACTGTTCCCTCCAGCGGCTAGGGGTCGTTGGCAAGATGGTTCTGACCGAGGAGGCTTGAGGCGCTGTTGCGCCGCTGGGGGAATCGAAGGGCCGTGCTCGGCGGTATGCGCCACTGCCGGCGGGAGTCGTACGGCGGCATTGGTTGTGCGGCAGGGGTGTGGCTTATATGTTGTGCAGGAGTCGAGGCGAAGGGGTACTAATTGATCCAAATCACCTTGTTTGGGATGTGATCCTCTCCGTGGGGAGTTTCAATCAATTTCTATCCAGCGTAGAATGACAGTGTCTGTCTTGTACCCATGAAGAACTGAGTGCGTTTAATTGAAGACTCAAAGTGTCGCCGGAGCATCAGTGCCACGCGCCTCGCGTCAACCTGGTGAAAGCACCGGAGACTTTATGAAGCGTAAGGCTCTCGCCTATCTAGCATTGACGAAGCCTCGCGTGATCGAGTTGCTGCTTGTGAGCACCCTTCCGACCATGATCTTTGCCGAGCGCGGATTCCCCGCCGTTTGGCTGATGATCTCCACCCTCGTTGGTGGTGCCATGGCCGCAGGTGCTTCGGGCGCATTCAACTGCTATATCGACCGCGATATGGACAAGTTGATGAAGCGTACCAAGGGCCGTCCGCTGGTGACCGGTGACCTGACTCCGAAGGAAGCGCTGATTTTCTCGTGGAGCCTGGCCGTTGCGTCCCTGATCGTGTTGTGGGTCGGGACTAACCCGCTGACCACTGCATTGGGCTTGGCCGCCATCCTGCTCTACGTCGTCTTCTACACGTTGATTCTCAAGCGTCGTACCGCGCAGAATATCGTCTGGGGCGGCATCGCCGGATGCATGCCGGTGCTGATTGCTTGGGCCGCTGTAAAGAACACCATCGAATGGCCAGCAGTCATTCTGTTCCTGGTGATCTTCCTCTGGACCCCGCCGCACTACTGGCCACTGTCCATGAAGTACGCAGATGACTACAACGCAGCTTCGGTGCCGATGCTCGGTGCTATTGCCAACGCACGTCGCGTTTCGGTGCAGGTAGTGCTCTACGCATGGGCTACTGTCGTTTGCTCGATGCTGCTGGTGCCGCTGGGCAACGCAGGCATTCTCTACACCGCAATCGCTGGTGGTGCAGGCATCTGGTTCGTCTACGAATCCCACGTGCTCTACCGCGAAGCGCAGGGCAACCATAAGCCAGCCGAGGTCAACCGCAAGGCCATGAAGGTCTTCCACATCTCCATCACCTACCTCACGATCGTATTCCTGGCTCTGGCCGTTGACCCGTTCGTAGGCAGCCCGCTGTTCGGCTAGAAGCTAGAACGGCAGCTTAGATTCAGAAAGTGCCCTGCCGGGGAACCAGCATCAGTTGGTTTCCCGGCAGGGCACTTTTCTGCGTTGTGGGCGTACTTGTTCACCGGCCCGCGTGGCATCAAAGCGTGATCCTCAGAATCAGTGGTTGCTCTTGACAGAGGAATATCCTAAATCTTGCTATGCAAGTCTTGTTACGCAAGGTATTCTCATTCCATGTCCGATCAACGCGAAAAAATCGCTACCAACATACGCAAGGGTGTCCTTGAGTACTGCGTGCTGGGTTCGCTAGCCGGCGGAGATAAATACGGGCTGGAACTGGCAGAAGAACTCACTGCGCGGCAGCTCACCGCCAGCGAGGGAAGTCTGTATCCACTCTTGGCACGCATGAAAACCACGGGCCTGGTTGAGACCTACTGGGAAGAAGGCGGGTCGGGCCGCAAGCGCAAGTACTACACGATTACGGAGCACGGGCATCTGATGCTTGGCGAGTTCCGTGAAGTATGGGAAGCAATTTCACTGCAGGTAACCGAACTTCTTGGAGGGCAACATGGCATCGACAGCTGAGTACCAAAGTGCGGAAACGTACCTGCAGGCCTTGGGCAAGCTCCTGCGCGATGCGCCAAGGGATATGGGAGCCGAGCTTTTGGAAGATGTGGCGCAGCATATCGAGGAGGGTAGGGCACTGGGCAGGAGAGATGAGCAGATCCTGGGCGCGCTAGGCGCCCCGGAGACTGTTGCCGCCCCACTGACGGCCCAACTCAAGGCATCCCGAGAGCGAGCTCCGCTGCGCAGGAAAAGCCTCGTGCTCGGTGCCGTGGCACTAATCCTGGGAGTCCTTGTCTCCATCATTGACGGGTCAATGGCGGATACTCTTGGCGATCGGATTGTGGGCAATCAGGCGCCTCCGATCCAAGGAGGCTATGACTCAATCTATAAGTTTGGCGCGTTACAGCTTTTGATCTTCGCGATCTTCGGACTTGGCGTATCTGCCTCTGCCGTCATGAAGGGGAGAGCAGCACTCATCTACAGCTATGTGATTGCCGGTTGCATGAGCATACTGGTTGCTGGTTTTATCACCAGCAGTGGCATCTTCTATGTTCCCTCGATGGTCACGGCGTGGATGTTCGTTGGAATTCATAGGGGAACTGCCGGGTCAGTGCATCGTGCGGGGCGAGTGAAACGGATGCGTACCATCGGAGGCATCTGCCTGCTGTTGCCGGTCGTATTCCTCGTGTCAGGATTGTTCTCGGGGATCGAGCCGAGCGTGGCAGCATACCTCTATCTGGCGCTGGGATTGGCCTGCGGCATTGGGTTCTTGGCCAATTTCCGCCCTGCTCTCTGGGTCACCTGTACCAGCGGTGCCGCACTCTTGGTGGCTTCCGTTATCGATCAGGGTCTGCTGCTTGCGGGAATTTGGTTGGTAGGAACCGTCTATTTCTTCTTTGGACTTCATGGGCTGCTGCGGTTCAAACGCCGGGCGGCTCAAAGCCGATAGCCCTTAACGACTCAGGGTTGCCCTGCACCTAAAGTGCAGGGCAACCCTGAGTTATCTAATGCGGAATCCTAGGCATCGCTGCGCTGGTAATCCGGAAGGATAGCTGCCCGGTCCCAGACGTTTGCCGAAGCTGAAAGAAGCAAGCTGGCGCCCAGCATGTGAGAGAGCACCAAGGCGACAGGCAGGCCATTGAAGTGCTGGATGTAGCCGATGGCTGCCTGGATCGCAATGGCCGCTACAAGCCACCAGATGGCGGTGCGAAGCTGGGCGTTGCCAACCTGCCTGTAGGCCAGGACCAGTACCACGATGGTGGCAAATACCAGCAGGTACACCGGAGCGGTATGCATGCGGGTGACCAGCAGCGGATCAAACAAGTGACGCGGTGCATCGGCGTCGCCTGCGTGCGGGCCGGTGCCGGTAACGATAGTTCCGAAAGCTACCGCCAGCAGGGAGAAGATCCATGCCGCGAAGGAGACCTGGCGGATCGACTTGCTGCTGTGTTCGATCGTGCGGCCCTTCAGCTCCTTGGCGGTGCGATTGACCTGGAAGGTGGCCATGATGACCAGGGCTCCGGAAATCAGGAAGTGCACCGAAACAACCCATGCGTTCAGGCCGGTCCACACGGTAATGGCGCCAACCAGCGCCTGAAGCGCGATGCCAGCGAGCAAGCCGATGGACAGCTTGTACAGGGTGCGGTGGGTAGGGCGCATCTTCCAGATGGAAATCAGGAAGGCGACGGCGATTACCAGCAGGACGAAGGTCAGCAGGCGGTTGCCGAACTCGATGATTCCGTGGATGCCCATTTCCGGGACAGGGGTCATCGACCCCGGGACGCAGTTGGGCCATTGGGAGCAACCGAGGCCCGACTCCGTGAGCCTTACTGCTCCACCGGTGACGATAATGCCAATCTGGGAGACCAGGGATGCGATCGCCAGAGCGTGCACGAGGCGGGTTACCTTCGTGGGCAGCTTATCGGCCCAGCTGTTGGAGGCTAGGACTGAAGACATTGGAATCTCCCTTTTGAAATTGAGTGGTGGCTAGCTCCATTTGAACAGCTTGATGGCTGCAAAGGAGCCAGCTACTGTCCAAAGGACCAAGAAGATGAGGCCAGCGAGGCTGAACTGGCCGTGGATCAGTGCATCGCGCATGGCATCGCCCAGCGCGGCGGAAGGCAAAGCATTCAACGTTGGCTGGGCCCAATCAGGTGCCATGCTCAGCGGGTAGAGGACACCGCCGGCGCCGGCCAGCAGGATCCATGCCAAGTTAGTGATTGCCAAGGTCGCCTCTGGGCGCACAGTTCCGGCGATGAGCAGGCCCAGCGCCGTAAACGCCGCTGCACCCAAGAGCAGGAAGAGGATGGCCGGAGCGATGCCCCAGAGATTCGGGTGCCAGTCCAAGAACAGCAACGCGACCGAGCAGATCAGTATGACCTGGATCAGCAAGACCGAAAGCACGGCAATAACCTTGCCGAAAATCAAGCCCGTCTTGCCTAGTGGCGTTGTCGAGAACATGGTGAGCACACCGTAGCGGCGGTCGAAACCTGTGCCGATTCCCTGGCCGGTGAAGGCCGTGGAAATGACGCATAAGGCCAGCACGCCGGGGACCGCGGCATCGATGCTGCGCTCGGCGACGTCCTTGACCAGATCGGTCAGGGTCAGTACGAACAGCGCAATGAGCGGCATGACAACAGCGAGAATCAGCTGCTCGCCATTGCTGAGCATCTGGATTGACTCGTACTTGCCCTGGTTCAGGATTCGGCGTAGTGGCGAAACAGCATTGGACTGAGTCTGCGTATGGCTCAAACCCGTCCCTCCTTCTGGGCGATTTCGAGGAAGACGTCTTCGAGGCTTCGTGACTGCAAGTTCAGCTGAGTTGGCAAAATGCCCTCCCGGAGCCACCAACTGGTCAGCCAATTCAAATGTTCGGGGGAGTTGACTCCATCAAGCCGGTACTGGCCAGACTCGGTCTCCGCTAGATGCAATCCTGCAGGCGGTTCGGGAAGAGCCAAACTTGCGGGTGCGCAGAAGGATACGGGGCGGGTGTCTTGATCCTCGGCTGCGCGGGCTGTCAGCTCAGCAACGGTTCCCTGCGCAACGGTGCAGCCCTTGTCGATGATGTAGACGTAGTCGCTCAGGCGCTGTGCGTCATCCATGAGGTGGGTGGTGAGGATGATGGCCTTGCCGGCATCGCGAAGTTCGGCAATGAGATCGAAAACTACCTGGCGGGACTGCGGGTCCAGACCTGCACTTGGTTCATCGAGGAACAGTACTTCTGGATCACCGGCAAGTGCCAGGGCCAAGGCGACACGCTGTTTTTGCCCGCCTGAGAGGCGGCGGATGGTGCGGGTGCCGAATGATTCGAGATCCAGGCGCTTGATCAAGGCATCGATGTCGATGGGATTCTGGTAAAGCGAAGCAACATGGCGTAGTAAAGGCACTGGTCGCATCGATGGTGGCAGTCCGCCATCTTGGAGCATGACTCCGACACGGGAGCGCAAGTCCGGATTATCACCGAAGGGGTTTTGTCCCAGAAGTTCGACGGTGCCACCCTCGGGCTGCAGCAACCCCTGAGCGCAAGCGAGGGTCGTTGATTTGCCGGCCCCGTTTGCACCCAACAGGGTGGTAACCTGCCCCGGATAGGCTTTTAGCGACACCGACTCCAGGACTCGCAACATGCGGTTGCCCATGGCGGGAACTGGACCTAGATCTTTAGCCAGCTCGTTGATTACGAGGCTGGGAGTTACAGAAGACACTGAAACATTCTACGTCATGTCGAAGTAGCTGTGCTGAGTGGTTAGTCACCAACCCTCGAGTTCCGTTGCAGGTGACGAGACAATAGAAGTGCCAGAAGTTTGAAACAAGCAAAAGTACTAGCGGGGCAAGCCATTCCTTAGTAAGTGCTTCCTTACTAGACCTAGCGCAAAAATTTACGCATGATTGTGTTGTGTATTCATCAAATTCAGAATCAGCTAGTGGCTCGACTGCCGCGACGGTTGGCGCAGTTGGGGATACCGAGGAGCGCACGCGAGACCGCGTCCTTTATGCAGTACTTGAGGACGGGCCGGTCAGTGCGGCTGAGCTTGGAAGCAAGCTTGGCTTCACGCCCGCTGCGGTCCGACGCCACCTCGACGCGCTCTCGAAGTCGGGACTCGTTGAGGTAAAACTGGTGGCGAACCAGAAGACCGGAGCCGGACGTCCATCTCGCCGCTACGTGCTTTCGCACCGTGGCCAGACGAAGTTGGGCAACGATTATCTGGAAATCGCCACTGACGCATTGAAGATGCTCGGTGATGCAGCAGGCGAGGACGCAATTCAGAAGTTTGCGCGTAATCGTTTCGCATCGATGGAAGACCGATATGCCAAGGCACTTGCCGGCGTTGAAGGGCTGGAAGCACGAGCCGAGGTACTGGGCAACTTGCTCAGCGCCGACGGATTCGTGGGATACACCCGAAAAGTTGATACAAAAGTGGCAACCGCACTGATGCACAGCGTTCAGCTGTGCCAGGGGCACTGCCCGATACAAGACTTGGCACGAGAGTTTCCAGTGTTTTGCGACATGGAAACGGAAATGTTCGCTCGCTTGCTGGGCGTTGACGTTCGACGATTGTCAACGTTGGCCGGCGGCGGACACGTGTGCACGACCCACATCCCTGTGGGGCGTGAAAAGGCGCCAATGCGCGCCGAGAAGAGAACTCGAATTCAGTTCACGAAGCAGGAGAGGCCGCGATGACGGATCAGATTGCACAGGAGTCTGCCGACCCGGGTGTAATTTCCGAAATTCTGGAGAAGAACCCCGAACTCCATGGAATCGGCAATTACGAATACGGCTGGTCAGACAAGAATGACGCGGGTGCGAATGCACGCCGCGGCGTCGACAAGGACGTTGTGGCGAACATTTCCGCCCTCAAGTCCGAGCCAGAATGGATGCTGGAGCGCCGCCAGAAGGCGCTGAAGTACTTCGATCGCAAGCCAATGCCTACCTGGGGTCCAGACCTCTCGGGCATTGACTTCGACAACATCAAGTACTTCGTCCGCTCCACTGAGAAGCAGGCAACCACCTGGGACGAGCTTCCAGAAGACATCAAGAACACCTACGACAAGCTGGGTATTCCTGAGGCTGAAAAGCAGCGCCTGGTTTCCGGCGTTGCCGCTCAGTACGAGTCTGAGGTTGTCTACCACCAGCTGCGTGAAGACCTTGAAGCCCAGGGCGTCATCTTCCTTGATACCGATACCGGTTTGAAGGAACACCCTGAGATCTTCCAGGAATACTTCGGCTCGGTTATTCCGGCAGGCGATAACAAGTTCGCTTCGCTGAACACCGCTGTATGGTCCGGTGGCTCGTTCGTTTATGTCCCCAAGGGCGTTCACGTCGAAATCCCACTGCAGGCTTACTTCCGTATCAACACGGAAAACATGGGTCAGTTCGAACGTACCCTGATCATCGCCGATGAGGATTCCTACGTTCACTACATCGAGGGTTGCACCGCGCCGATCTACCAGTCGGACTCGCTGCACTCGGCA
Source organism: Glutamicibacter sp. MCAF14 (assembly GCF_052114325.1). Taxonomy (NCBI): domain Bacteria; kingdom Bacillati; phylum Actinomycetota; class Actinomycetes; order Micrococcales; family Micrococcaceae; genus Glutamicibacter; species Glutamicibacter sp. MCAF14. The sequence goes on along the minus strand of NZ_JBFREO010000004.1, from coordinate 831,068 downwards.
GTAGTCGAGATCATCGTGAAGAAGAACGCCCGCGTTCGCTACACCACGATCCAGAACTGGTCGAACAACGTGTACAACCTGGTGACCAAGCGTGCTGTCTGTGAAGAGGGCGCCACCATGGAATGGGTCGATGGCAACATCGGTTCCAAGGTCACCATGAAGTACCCAGCTGTCTACCTGGTTGGCGAGCATGCCAAGGGCGAGACCCTGTCCATCGCCTTCGCCGGCGAGGGCCAGCACCAGGACACCGGTTCGAAGATGGTCCACATCGCACCGAACACCTCCTCGGCAATTGTTGCCAAGTCGGTGGCTCGTAACGGTGGCCGTTCTGCTTACCGCGGCCTGGTACAGGTTCAGGAAGGCGCCAAGGGCACCAAGAACTCGGTAGTTTGTGACGCATTGCTGGTTGACCAGATCTCGCGTTCGGATACCTACCCATACATCGACGTCCGCGAGGATGACGTGACCATGGGCCACGAGGCAACCGTTTCGCGCGTGTCCGAGGAACAGCTGTTCTACCTCATGTCCCGCGGCATGGCCGAGGACGAGGCCATGGCAATGATCGTGCGCGGCTTCGTTGAGCCAATCGCACGCGAGCTGCCTATGGAGTACGCGCTGGAACTGAACCGCCTTATTGAACTTCAGATGGAAGGATCGGTCGGCTAAGAATGTCGGAGACCACCACCCATATCCCAGAAGAGAAGGCGCGCATCGGCGCACCATCGATTCCTGGTTTCACCGAAGAGGGCGAAGACCTTTCGCCCATCAACGACAACGACAGCTCGCCGCTGGCCGGCGCCTCTTCCAAGGCACACAGCCACGGTGGCGGCGTTGGCGTGCAGGATTCTTCGCGTGCCGGTCGTCTGACCAGCACCAACGTTGATGACTTCGCCAAGCTGACCGGTCGTGAAGAAGACTGGCGTTTCACCCCGCTCAAGCGCCTGAAGGGCCTGCACACCGATGAACTGACCGGTGCAGCTCCGAAGGTTGAACTGACCGGAAACGAGATCGCCAAGCTTTCGGTAGTGTCCGCTGATGACGCGCTGAACGGCGTGGCTCACACCCCGGATGACCGTGTTTCGGCCAACGCTTGGAAGTATGCTTCCGAGACCCAGGTCCTGACCATCCCGAAGAACGCTGAGGGCGCCCAGGCGACCTTGCGCATCACCGGTGAGTCGCTGGCTGCTGCAGCACAGCACATCATCGTTGTCGCCGAGGAAAACTCCGAAGCTACCGTGGTCCTTGACCACGTGGGCTCGGCAGTGCTGGCACAGAACGTCGAATTCGACGTTCAGGCCAACGCCCGTCTGACCGTGATTTCGCTGCAGGCCTGGGAGGATGACGCTGTTCATGCTTCCTCGCAGCAGGCACTGGTTGCCGCTGGCGGTTCGTTCAAGCACATCGCAGTCACCTTCGGTGGCGACTTGGTGCGCGTGAACCCATCGGCTCGCTTCACCGGCGAACGTGCGGAGATCGAGCTGTACGGCTTGTACTTCGCTGACGCCGGCCAGCACCTTGAGCACCGCTTGTTCGTTGACCACGCTGTGGCCAACTGCAAGTCCAACGTGCTGTACAAGGGTGCACTGCAGGGCAAGGATGCACACACCGTTTGGGTTGGCGACGTGCTGATCCAGAAGGAAGCAGTGGGCACCGATTCCTATGAAGCGAACCGCAACCTGGTTCTGACCGACGGCGCTCGTGCCGACTCGGTTCCTAACCTGGAAATCGAAACTGGTTTGATCGATGGTGCTGGCCACGCATCGACCACCGGTCGTTTCGATGATGAGCACCTCTTCTACCTGATGGCTCGCGGCATCGATGAAAAGACCGCCCGCCGTCTGGTAGTGCGCGGCTTCCTGAACGAAATCGTTCAGCATATCGGCGATGAAGCTCTACAGGAGCGTCTGACCGACACCATCGAAGACGAATTGGCGGCAACTGACAACTAGTCAGTGCTTGCTTCACCAGTTTTTAGCCTTAGAGCTTTTTAGAAAGAAACGGAACGACGTATGTCTACTCTGGAAATCAAGGACCTGCACGTCTCGATTGACACCGAGCAGGGCGAGAAGGAAATTCTCAAGGGTGTAACCCTGACCATCAAGACCGGCGAAACCCACGCAATCATGGGCCCTAACGGCTCGGGCAAGTCGACCTTGGCTTCGACCATCGCTGGCCACCCACGCTACAACGTCACCTCCGGCACCATCACCCTCGACGGTGAAGATGTCCTGGAGATGAGCGTTGACGAGCGTGCCAAGGCTGGCCTGTTCCTGGCTATGCAGTACCCAGTAGAGGTACCAGGCGTAACCATGACCAACTTCCTGCGTACCGCCAAGACCGCAATCGACGGCGAAGCTCCGAAGCTGCGTACCTGGACCAAGGACGTCAAGGAAGCCATGAGCAAGCTGAAGATCGATGCCGACTTCGCTGGCCGTAACGTCAACGAAGGCTTCTCCGGTGGCGAGAAGAAGCGCGTAGAAATCCTGCAGCTGGAACTGTTCAAGCCTAAGTTCGCAGTACTGGACGAGACCGACTCCGGTCTGGACGTTGACGCGCTGAAGGTTGTCTCCGAAGGCGTTAACCGCGCTCAGGAAGAAAATGAAATGGGCACCCTGCTCATCACCCACTACACCCGCATCCTGCGCTACATCAAGCCAGAATTCGTGCACGTGTTCGTGGACGGCCGCGTTGCAGAACAGGGCGGCCCGGAGCTGGCTGACCGTCTGGAAGAAGAAGGCTACGACCGCTACCTGAACGTCAAGGCCTAAGGTTACAGTCATGAGCGAATCGACCGAACAGAGCACGGGAGCCACTACGACTCCTCTGGAAGACGTTGAGGAAGCGCTCAAGGACGTCATTGACCCTGAATTGGGTGTCAATATTGTCGACCTGGGTTTGCTGTACGGCCTGAAGTACGCAGAAGACGGCGTACTCTTGCTGGACCTTACGCTGACCACCGCTGCTTGCCCGCTCACCGATATCATCGAGGAGCAGGTTGGCCAGGCGCTGGAGAGCGTTGTAGACGAGCACCGACTGAACTGGGTTTGGATGCCACCATGGGGTCCAGAACGCATTACCGATGATGGTCGCGATCAGATGCGAGCCCTAGGGTTCAACATCTAATCACGGCTAATACGCAAAGAACCGCTCACTGCGAAAGGTGAGCGGTTCTTTGCGTTATCTCCACTGCCTTCGCGTACTCGAAGGCGGAAAAGATAGCAGAAGCGCTTCAGAGACAAGCGGATGCTTTCGTATTCGCTCGCTACGCCAGCTATTCTCCGGTTTGCAGTCCCAACACCGATTCAAAGGCCACGGCGCCTCCGGTGCCTCCTGCCGCAGCCATAAGGGCGATGGCCCTCTGGCCGTTCAGATGTGCTTGTTTTGCCTGCCAATAGAGTCGGGTCGCCAAAATAGCTCCGCTGGCTCCGTAGGGGTGTCCTAACGCGAGTGCTCCACCATTGATGTTCACCTGTTCCTCGGGAATCTCCAGCTCATCGAGGCAGGCCAGGGCCTGTACGGCAAAAGCCTCGTTGAATTCGATCAGGGGAGTACCGGTCCCGCTGGCAGGCGGCAGTAGGCCCTTGAGTTTACGGTATGCCGGTACGGCGGCCATTCCGAGAATTTGAGGGTCGCAGGCTCCGGATGCTGCAGCCAGGTATTTGAGGGAGAAGTTCGCCTTGAGCCTTCGGCGCATTTGATCACTCACCAAGATGACTGCAGCGGCCCCGTCATTGATTGGACAGGAATTTCCTGCAGTAACAGTGCCACCGGGAACAAATGCTGGCTTGAGCGCAGCGAGTTTTCTCAACGTGAGGCCGGACCTGGGGCAGGAATCTGCCGCTATGCGTCCGCTGCTAGTTTCGATAGGGACCATTTCTTGGATGAAGTGTCCGTCGAAGTTTGCCTGCAGCGCCCGTTGGTGGCTGCGCAATGCGAAAGCATCTTGCCGTTCTCGAGAAATTCCATAAGCCCGGGCGATATTTTCTGCAGCTTCACCCATCTCGGGATCAGGATCTGGAGCAGGGGTGAAACGCGCCCGCGAGTACACGCGCGGCGGGGTGAGAGCCGAGGACTGCTTTTCGACTCGCCACGGAGCAGTGCTCACGGATTCAACACCGCCGGCCACAACGAAATGCGCTTCTCCGCTTCGGATCATTCGTGCTCCAGCGGCAATGGCTTCCAGCCCACTGGCGCATTGGGCATCGATCGAAGTAGCACTGACCGTAGCGGGCAGAACAGATGCCAAAGTTGCTACGCGCGCAATATTTCCACCTGGTCCTGCCGCACTACCAGCAAATACATGGTCCACTTCCAAAGGCGAGATACCGCTTCGCTCCACTAGCTCATCGATTACCTGCGCGAGCAGTTGGTCGGCAGTAATCCGCGAGTACTCTTTGCCTGCTCGCACGATGGGGGTGCGTGCAGCATTGATGATGTATGCATTGTTCATCGCAGATCGTCGCTCCGTTGGATTTCGAGGTGCTGGATATTGAGATCCTTGGTTTTCAGTTTTCCGCTGAAGGATTCTGGCCAGGCTCGTAGGTAAATGATTTGATGCGGAACCTTGTATTGCGGCAAATATGCCTGAAGCTCGGCTAGCAGTGTCGCTGGATTTTTTGGTGGATCAACGGTGTAGGCAACCAACGCCGGTGTCCCATCCAGTTCAACCAGTTGCACGATGGCATTCGGCAGTCCCACGGCTTCAAGTGCTGCGCTGACTTCGCCGGTATGGATATTGTTTCCATTCAAATTGAGCATCTGATCATCACGGCGGGAGATCATGATGCGTCCGGTTTCCTCTATTCGTGCACGATCTCCAATGCAGATCGATGATCCGCATCGGGAAATATTGGTCTCAGAACTGGGGTCGTAGCCTTTTGAATTGAATGGGCTATCAACATAGAGCTGCCCGAATCCGGTTTGCGGATCCATTTCATGGATGTGCGCTCGAACTCCAGGGAATAACTGCCCGGCAAAATGCGGTGGAGCTGATTGGGCTAAGCCGCGCTCCCGGTAGGCGATCAGGCTGTGTTCACTACTGCCGAAGTATTCGAGGCACTGTACTCTCGGTGCGACCCGGTACAGTTCTCGAACTGTGTCTTGGTTCAGAGCCTCACCTCCGCTGACCACCGTACGAAGGTTGGAGAGCAGTTCGGGTCCAAGAAGAGAAAGTAGTTTGGAGAGAATCGTAGGGACGGTCACGATTCTTGTGCAAATAGTCTTCTCGACCAACGTGCGCACGCCGGTTGGATCCCACTTGCCGGTAGCCAAGAATGTACCGCCGGTATGCAATGATTCGATCATTGCGTAGAGCCCCAGCCCATGGGATATCGGCCCAGGACAGAGGGTGGCTGCAATTGGTGTTGCTCCCAAGATATCAGCGCCGCAATTCAGGGATTGCTCCCACGAGGCGAAAGTCCGGAGTACCGGTTTTGGATACGAAGAGCTACCGGAAGTGCAGATGACGAGCAGGCCGTGTGTATCGGAACTATCCGTGGCGGTTTCAACGGGTGTTTCGGCCAGTGGTGACTCGTGATTCCCGGATTGGGCAGAACGGCCAAGGTGTGAGAGCGAATTCCAGGAGGTCAGCGATAAATCGCAGCGAAGTCTGGACACCATTGACGTTGCCAGATTCGAGGGCCACGCAGGGTCGACGATCACCATGTTTTTCCCGCTGCGTACAATCCCGTAGAAGGCAATGGCCATCTCAACGGGATCGTTGGTATGCACTGCGATGCGATGACCAGATAATTCCGTTAATTGGTTGGCAAGGCAGTAGCTTCGTCGGTGTAGCTGCGCGTAAGTCAGCTGGTGTTCTGGAGTCAGGACGGCAAGATGCTCCGGTCGTTCGTTGGCCCATCGTGCCAGCTCCTGCCACAGTTTCATTTTTCTACTTCATCAAGCCACGGTAGCTGTGATGCACGGTGAGCGCTACCAGAGTGGTCACGACTGCTTTCAAGATGTCACCTGGCAGAAAACCCAAGGAACCAATCAGCGAAGTGCGCAGATCCAGGCCGGTCACAACTGCGGTCCAAGGGACTCCGAACAAGTAGATGACTGCGACGCCGCCAACGAGGACTGAGAACAGACCGGTGATGAAGCGTACGGTCTTATTTTCATTGCGCAGAACCCAGTACTTGAAGAGTGCTCCAATCACCAATGATCCGAAAATCCAACCAACCAGGTAACCTCCGGTTGGTCCAAACAGGATACCGAGTCCGCCGCGTCCGCCTGCCAGGAGTGGCAACCCAGCCAAAGACAGAATCACCACCACCGACGAGGCTAAGGCTCCGCGCCAAGGGCCCAACAGTGCTCCTGCCAGCATGACGCCCAAGGTCTGCAGGGTAATGGGTACAGGAATGATCCCTAAAGTGATGGGCGGGAGGAGCCCCATGGCCGCGATCATGGCCGCAAAGACAGCGACATAGACCGTATTTCGAGTTTGGGATGTTGAAGCAGTATTTATCGACATGGGTGATCCTTGGAATACGAGTGAAGGTGAAAGGTGATTGCGCAATTAGCGCTGGTAGGACGCTGAATCATAACCGCGGGCGTCTAGTGCTTCGGCGGTTTCGTCAGCGATCTTAAGAGAACGGATAACGAGGGGGACACTCACGGCCAGTGGATTATTGCCAAGTCCGCGCGCATGCTGCGCCTCGCGAACTTCGAGATAGACCTTTTTGAGTTCCGGGATGAAGCGAATCGTCATGGACAGTCCCAAGGCGATTTGTGCTGGATTTGCCCCGATGAAGCGCAACGGTGAAGCAACTTGTTGAAACAACTCCAACATGGCATCAAAGCTTGTTGTGAGGCTTACCGAATAAGCCAGAAGGCACATGGTCAACAGCCGCAGAACCGAAACGACGGCGTTAGTCCAATCTGTTTGCAGACCGAGGAGAATAAACACAACGCTCAGAATCATGGCAAGTGACAGTAACGGCATACGCAACTGCTTGAAATCAACTCTGGCCGTAAGAAGCAACACCACACTTAGGATGAAAATCGACAACAAGATCAGCCATGAGTTGATCAAATACAGGCCAATGCTCAGCACCAGCAAGGCACCGAATTTCCAGCCTGGTCTAATGCGTGCCAGATATGACCGATTTTTGGATGCGATCATGCGTGGCTCCACTGACGGTAATGAGCGATTGCTTCCATAGGGTGACCGTCGAATGCGATCGCCCCATCAGTCACTACCAGAACCCTGTCGAAATCTTCGAGAATCTCCAAATCATGGGTCACAACAATCGCACGTTGGGCGAGTTTGGCGACTTCCTCTTGGAAGGCCAGCCGATTGCGCAGATCCAACATCGTCGTCGGTTCATCGAAGACAATTGTTCGTGGTTGCATCGCCAATACGGAAGCAAGTGCAACCATCTGCTGTTCGCCGCCGGACAGGGTGTGGCTTTCGCGATCTGATAAGTGCGAGATGTTCAATTCCGCCAAGGTTTCCTGCACTCTTGTTTGGCGTTCGACTTTAGAGATCTGCAGATTCTTCAGTCCGAATGCGATGTCTTCGGAAACGAGCGGCATGATGATTTGATTGGCTGGATTTTGAAAGACAAAACCGACATCACGGCGGATCTGCTTCGCATGCTTGTGGGTGTTCAAGTTGCCCACGTGCACGGTACCGTGCGTCGGTAAAACAAGCCCGTTAATCAGCCGGGAGAGAGTGCTCTTTCCTGCTCCGTTTGCCCCGATGATACCGATGCGCTGCTCGCTTAGCGTAAGGCAAACATCTTTGAGAACATCACGATCTTCAAATTTGACGGTGACATTCTCAAAAAGAATTGGGGGTAGTTCCACGTATGCTCCAGCGCGAGGTCATAGCTTGAACGACTAACTCAGCGATGGAGTAGTGTCTCAGGCCTGCGTTATCGATGACCGGAAAGCCATCGATTACGAGCATACTTGATCACCGTTCAATTGTCTTGATCGGTGTTCAATTTTTTCTTATGCGACGAAGAATTGCTCATAGATCAGGCCCAAGGAAAGGAGGATCATGATGATTCCGGAGCAGAGGGTTACGATTCGCGCTGCCAGCGGTCGGGATCGAAGCAGGGCCTTGGCTGCCATGGCTACCGAGAAGTATACGAGGACGGATACCGCGAAATGAGTCAATCCGAGGGCGCCGGTCTGCAGGGACAAGGGGAGCTTCTGCGAGGAATCCAGGTACTGCGGAATGAGTGCTACATATAGCAACAATGCTTTGGGGTTTGTGCCACTCGTGAGCGATCCCTTGAAGAACTGCTTGCTCGGTGACTGATGGCGCACTTTTTCTAGTACCGCAGTAGGGCTGCCGGTTTCATCGCGTGGGTGCGGGGGCGAATCGAGGTTTCCGGTAGCAGGATCGAACCTTGTAGACGTATCGGGTGCAAAGAATTTGGCTCGTTTGGCTGAACGTAGAGTAGAGATGCCGAGCCACAACAAGTAAATCGAACCAGCTGCAGTGAGCCACATCAGCAGGGTTGGTGAACTGGCCACTAAAGTTGCGATTCCGCACACGAGTAATGCCGTGTGGACCAGGTAGCCAGAAAGCAATCCCCAGACCGCGGGGCGGTAACTTGTTTTACCGAGTGCAGAGGAAATGATGTACGCCCAGTCGGCCCCGGGAGTGCAGGCCAAGGTTACCGACACCAAGAGGAATCCGGTGAACTGCGCGAGGTCCATTGCTACTCCTACCATCTATATTTCCGTACTGTCATAACAGTAGGGAAAAATGCACGAAATGTGGTTGCCGAATCTTTGGAAAGATTCTGTTTTTCAACAATAAAATCCGCCAATATGCGGAATTAGCACAAAATTCTTGTGCTGTAGTCTGGAAGCATGGATGAATTAGATCGCTCTATCTTGGCTGAGCTGCAGAATGACGGGCGTATGAGTGCCACTGCAGTGGCTGCCAAAGTGGGGCTATCGGTCGCCCCCTGCCATCGGAGGATTAAGGATCTAGAGCGCAGGGGAGTGATTACCGGGTATCAAGCCGTAATTGACCCGGAGCAAGTTGGTTTGGGATTCGAAGCGCTCGTTTTCGTTACGCTCAAGGACCGGGCACAACTTAAGAATTTCGAGCTGGCTGTAGAACGTGAAGAACTGATCGTCGATGCGCAACGGCTCTTTGGCGAGCCAGACTTCTTGCTACGCGTCTTCGCAAAAGACCTGCCGCACTATCAACGCGTCTATGACGAGGTGCTCGTGGATCTACCTGGAGTGGAAAAGCTCACGAGCACTATTGTCATGCGGAATATCAAAGAGCGGGCAACGCTTCCCGTTTAGGCATCCTTGTACGCTGGCTTGCGAATGCGCGTCACCGCAGGCGTTAGCAACAATGAGATGACCAGGACAACAGCGCAAATCCACAGGGCTTGAGGCAACCTTATGGTGTCGACGACGAAACCGATAAAGGGAGGGCCCCCGAGCATTGCGCCATAGCCAAATGCGCTGACGATGCTCACGGCCTTTGGTCCCAGGCGTTCACCGCGCGAAGCAGCGATGCTCATCCCCAATGGGAAGCCCAGAGAGCTGCCAAGGCCCCACGCGGTTGCGCCGAGACCGACAATATAAGGGTTCGTGCCGGTGATGAATAAGGCAACGCCGAGTAGGCCGACAGTGCCCATGAGCAAAAGGGTATTTCTCGTTCCGAAGCGGTCCACCAGACGACCGCCGGCAAAGCGTCCCAGCGTCATGGCCCCGACGAATAGGGTGAACATGAGCGCCCCAATTTGGTGTTTGAACCCATGACCGTTAACAGAGGCCACAGCGATCCAGTCATTGGCCGCGCCTTCGGTGAAGCTCAGCCCGGCAACCATGAGGCCAAGCAAGAGCAAAAGACCTAGCCTCTTTGCTGACTTGGCGCGGTCGTACTGAACATTCCTCTTGGTGGGCGAGATGCTTTCATTTTCCCAGTGTGTTGTCCCTTGACGGGCAATGTATGCGAATGCAGCGATTAGGACTGCTACGAAAGCGAAATGCCAAATCGAGGGGATCTTCAAAGCGATGGTGGCCGTGGCCATGCCAGCACCAATGAGCGTGCCCAAACTAAAGAAACCGTGAAGCGAAGGCATGATGCTACGTCCAGCACGACGTTCCACCTGTGCGCCGCTGACATTCATCATGATGTCTAGACAGCCGAAAACAAGCCCATAAAAGAACAGGGTTATGTATGCGAGAGTGGCGTCTTCGGTAACCGAAATCGCGATGCCAAGGATGACCAGGCAGGCTGCTAATCCCAGTGGCAGGCAACAGAGCAATCGACCCGTCGGAACGAATTTGCTTACCGTCGGGATGAGCGCAATGCCCAGCAAGATGCCAATGGTGCTGCAGATCAGGAATGACCCGAGGTTCAAACCGGAGAAATCAAAAACAGCGTCGATGATGGAAAGGCGGCCGGCCCAAGTTGCAAAAGATAATCCTGCAAGGAGGAATATTAGGTTGATACTGGTGCGTTCCGTAACTCTCTGTCGCGTGAGGTGAGCGACCGGTTGGGCCATCAGACACTGTTCCTTTCTATTTCTATAATGCCTAGAGTTTATCGCAAATTACGACGATAAGTTACTGTCCAGTTGGCATTTCCGATTATTATGCGCCGTTGCACTGCTGGTGAACATGGCATTCACAGGTTCGAAAGCCGCTCTCAGGAAAACAACTACGACAGAGGCTAATATCCGACACGATTCAGCCCAATTCAAATGGCAATTTGGGGATAGTCACCTTCCGATCTGGCAAGTAGGCTCAAGATGAATACCCGTTAAATACTTGCGTGCAGAGGTGGAGGCAGGCCGATGAATTGCGAACAAGGTGGCGTGGTCATAATTGGCGCCGGACTGGCTGGTCTGGTTGCGGCCTCAGAAGCTTTAGATGCTGGATTGAAAATCCGAATTCTCGATCAGGAAAATGACGCAAATCTCGGAGGCCAGGCGTACTGGTCGTTCGGTGGACTCTTTTTGGTCGGTACCCCTGAACAGCGCCGTTTGGGAGTTCATGATTCCTTTGACCTTGCGTGGTCTGATTGGCAGCATAGCGCACAGTTTGACCGATTAGCCGACGAAGATTTGTGGGCGCACCGTTGGGCTAAGGCATATGTCGAATTTGCCGCCACTGAAAAGCGATCCTGGATCAAGCAAAAAGGCATTGACCTGACACCAGTGGTGGGTTGGGCTGAGCGAGGAGACGGCCGCGCAGAGGGGCATGGCAACTCTGTGCCGAGATTCCATATCGCGTGGGGAACTGGCACCGGGGTCTCCGAACCATTCGCCAACAAGGTGCGTGAAGGCATGCGGACCGGGAAAGTGCAGCTGCTCAATCGGCACCGTGTTACCGGACTGGTGGTGGAAGGCGGTTCCGTTACCGGAGTTCGAGGAGAAATCTTGTCTCCCGACAACGCTCTTCGAGGGTGGAAATCGACACGAAACGTCGAATCCGAATTCGAATTTTCAGCTGAAGCGGTTGTGATTGCAACAGGCGGAATTGGTGGGAACCATGACTTGGTTCGCAGATTCTGGCCATCCCGGCTCGGCTCAGCGCCCGGGCATATGATTACCGGCGTTCCGGAGTATGTAGATGGCAGCGGCATTGAACTGTCAGAAGCGGCAGGTGCCCGTTTAGTTAATCGGGACAGGATGTGGCACTACACCGAGGGAATTCAGAACTGGAATTCCATTTGGCCAAATCATGGGATAAGAATTCTTCCCGGTCCTAGTTCCATGTGGTTTGATGCAGAAGGAAACCGGCTTGGTGCCCCCTGCCTGCCAGGACATGACACGCTAGGCACGTTGAAATACCTTCGAACTGATCCAGTTGCCAAGAAATACGACTATTCATGGTTTGTCCTGAACCAAAGAATTTTGGAAAAAGAGTTTGCTCTCTCGGGATCCGAGCAAAATCCTGATCTGACTAATCGAGATAAGGCCGGAGTGATCAAAGACAGAGTCTTTGGAACAGGCGCTCCAGGGCCGGTTAATGACTTCTTGAATCGAGGCGCAGACTTTGTAGCAGCGACCACCGTAGAAGAACTGGCCAGCAAGATGAATGCAATTGCGCCAGATACAGTGGTTGATGCAAGTAAGCTGCACCAACAGTTGCTCGTACGGGATTCGCAAATAGATAACGCATTCAGCAAAGATCAGCAAATTCAATCGATACGCAACGCCCGAAAGTACATCGGTGACCGTCTGACACGTGTGGTCGCCCCGCATAAAATCCTCGACCCTGCAGCGAGGCCGTTAGTAGCTGTAAAGCTGCATATTTTGACGCGAAAGTCATTAGGCGGTCTGCAGACAGACCTTTCTGGGCGTGTTCTCCAACAAGATGGAACGGTCTTTGAAGGACTCTATGCAGCTGGTGAAGCATCAGGATTTGGCGGAGGTGGGATTCACGGATACAACGCTCTTGAAGGAACGTTCTTGGGCGGGTGCTTATTTAGCGGTAGACAGGTCGGGCGAGCTGTCGTGGACGCTGTGCGATAGCGCCAAGCTAGGAACAAAACTAAAACCGTGGTGATATTTGCGGTCTTGGAAGCAGTTGTGGTGCTGAATTTGGCCAAAAAAGAACCGCTGTTCACTTGTTTATCCAAGTGAACAGCGGTTCTTGTGCTTGTACCCCCGGCCGGATTCGAACCGGCGACCTAGAGATTAGAAGGCTCTTGCTCTATCCAGCTGAGCTACGGAGGCATAACCGAAAATATTCTAGCCCATGGATCACTCAAAATACGACTTGAGGCCGATAGGCTCTAGAAATGTACAGATGTCATCGTCTGAGTAGGGGTAGTTAAGTTGCCGAAGTTTAGAATCGGTGGCGTATGGAGCATCGTATGGTTCTGTGTCCTGAGCGTGAGCCTGGCGTGGGCCGTCGCAGCGCCGTTATGGCTAGGCAACGGGATATATGACACGAAACTTCCCGTCATCGCCTCGTTCATGATGTTTACCCCGACTGTCGCCGTGCTGGTGATCGCATTAGCAGAGCGGCGCATCAGGAGTTTCTCCTCTGACGTCGGGCTCTGGCCCATCAATCGTCCTGGAAAATTTGTAGTCGCAATTGTCCTGTCTTATGTCATTCCGCTCGGACTGATCCTTCAGGCACCATTCATCGGTACGTGGCTGGGAGTCTTTCCGGGCGATCTGGAGAACTACACGATCTTGCATATCCTCGCTGGAGAAGCAGGGCCGTTCCAGTACCTCCTGGGACAGGCCGGACTGATAGCTGTCGCGAGTCTCATGAATTCCGTGCTTGCCCTAGGGGAGGAAATTGGATGGCGAGGATGGCTTTGGAGCCGGTTGCAAGCGTACGGCCAGCTCATCTCAATCGTGATCTCCGGGGGGATCTGGGGAATTTGGCACGCGCCGCTGATTCTCCTTGGATATAACTATCCCTTTGCCACTGGGCCTTGGGGAGTAATGGCCATGTGCGGCATGTGCATCGTGTTTGGTGCCTTCCTTGGCTGGTTGCGAAATTTCAGCGACTCAGTGTGGCCAGCAGCGCTGGCGCATGGAGTATTCAACGCCAGCGTCGGACTCGTCTCTTTATTCATAGTGATGGGAGCTCCCTTGGACACTACGCAAGCATCTATCCTGGGTTGGTCTGGCTGGTTGCTCCCGACCTTGGTCATAGCCGTCATGCTCTTATGCGGCGCCTACAACCTAAAGAGGACAACAAATTTATCCACAATACGTTGATTCTGCCGAAGAACAATCCACCGGACGGTCCAAGATCAGATTCCATGACGGGAAAGGTTTCTGTCATTTGGATCATAAGGAGATGGACCCATGAGCGATCTTGTGACAATTCGCGGCATTGTTGGCACGGAGCCGCAGCTCAGCATTACGCCTAAGGGTGTGGCTATATTGAAGTTCCGCGTTGCTACCCATGAACGGAAACGCGACCTCGAAACGGGTCAATGGGCTGACGGGCCAACCAACTGGTACGCGGTCTCGGCCTTTCGCGCACTGGGGGAGAACTCGATGGAGTCTCTGGCTCAGGGAGACCACGTAATGATTTTCGGCAAGTTGCAGATCCGGGAGTTTGAACGGGCCGATGGCTCTCGCGGAAATAGTGCAGATATCGAAGCATTTTCGATTGGACATGACATGCGGTTCGGAACGTCCTCGTTCAACCGGATACGCGTTGATGCCAGCGAATCTGACCACGTGCAGCAGCCGTCACGCTTATCCGGCACCGAAGCGAGCTGGCAAAGCGACGAAGGAGAAGCGGCCTAAATCGCGTGGTTTTGGTGGTGTTCGATGGATTCTTGTGAATCCGGGCACCACCAACCCAAAATAGTGGTGTGTGGATTCGGAAATGACCACCGTAACCGACTAGCCTTAAGAGCATGGCGGAATTCATTTACACGATGACCAAGGCTCGCAAGGCCGTTGGTGACAAAGTCATCCTTGACAACGTCAGCATGTCGTTCTTCCCTGGTGCCAAAATTGGTGTCGTGGGTCCTAACGGTGCTGGTAAGTCAACGATCCTGAAGATCATGGCGGGGCTCGATACCCCGTCCAATGGTGAGGCACGTCTTTCACCAGGCTACTCGGTAGGCATCCTGCTGCAGGAACCACCACTGAATGAAGAAAAGACCGTTCTGGGCAACGTCCAGGAAGGTGTCGGCGAGATCTACGAAAAGATCACCCGCTTCAACGAAATCTCTGAAGAGATGGCACAGGAAGGCGCCGACTTCGACGCCCTTCTGGAAGAGATGGGCAAGCTGCAGGAAGCTATCGACGCTGCCGACGCGTGGGACATCGACAACCAGCTCGAACAGGCAATGGACGCTTTGCGTTGCCCACCGGGCGACGAGATGGTCACCCATCTCTCCGGTGGTGAACGTCGCCGTGTGGCACTGTGCAAGCTTCTCCTGCAGAAGCCAGACCTGTTGCTGCTCGATGAGCCTACTAACCACTTGGATGCTGAATCCGTACTGTGGCTGGAACAGCACCTGGCTTCTTACCCAGGCGCCGTATTGGCCGTAACCCACGACCGCTACTTCCTGGACCACGTCGCCGAATGGATCTGTGAAGTTGACCGCGGTCGCCTGCACCCATACGAGGGCAACTACTCCACTTACCTGGAGAAGAAGCGCGAACGTATGGAAGTACAGGGCAAGAAAGATCAGAAGCTTGCTAAGCGCCTGGCAGAAGAACTCGAATGGGTTCGTTCGAATGCCAAGGGTCGTCAGACCAAGTCGAAGGCTCGTCTTGCGCGATACGAAGAAATGGCTGCGGAAGCTGAGCGCACCCGTAAACTCGACTTCGAAGAAATCCAGATTCCACCAGGCCCGCGTCTGGGCCAGCTGGTCATCGAAGCAGATAATTTGAAGAAGGGCTTCGGCGACCGTGTGTTGATCGATGGATTATCCTTCTCCTTGCCCCGTAACGGCATTGTTGGTGTGATCGGACCTAACGGTGTCGGTAAGTCAACCTTGTTCAAGACCATTGTTGGCCTTGAAGAACTTGATGGTGGCACCCTGAAGATCGGTGACACGGTCAAAATTTCCTACGTTGACCAGAACCGCGAAAACATCGATCCTGAAAAGTCGTTGTGGGAAGTCGTCTCTGACGGCCTCGATTACATCAACGTCGGCCAGGTTGAGATGCCTTCGCGTGCGTACGTCTCGGCTTTCGGTTTCAAGGGTCCAGACCAGCAGAAAAAGGCGGGTGTGCTTTCCGGTGGTGAGCGCAACCGCTTAAACCTTGCGCTGACCCTGAAGCAGGGTGGCAACCTGTTGCTGCTCGATGAGCCTACTAACGACTTGGACGTTGAGACTCTTTCTTCGCTGGAAAATGCATTGCTTGAGTTCCCAGGTTGCGCAGTCGTGGTCTCCCACGACCGTTGGTTCCTCGACCGAGTTGCGACTCACATCTTGTCTTACGAGGGCACTGAAGAGAACCCATCGAACTGGTACTGGTTCGAGGGTAACTTCGACTCTTACGAGAGCAACAAGGTTGAACGACTGGGCGCCGATGCTGCTAAGCCGCACCGCGTTACCCACCGTCGCCTGACCCGAGACTAAGCTAGGGTATAAAAAATGGCCGCCACATTTGTGGCGGCCATTTTTATGCTCGGAAGTACTGCGCCATCTAGCGCATTGACGACTCTGCTCGCAAACCGGACAGATTCAGGTACTCGCGATCCTGATAGAGGAGGTGCTGCTTGTGCTCCTGACCGTGGAGCACTTCATGAACTTCGGCTGCAATCAATCTGGACCCACCAACGCTGATTGAAGAATGGATGCTTGCGCGAAAAGCTACTGGTGAATCTATAAAGTATGGTTCGCCGGTCGGCAAGACACGGAAATTCTGATCACTGGTGAAGCGTGGGGCACCGGGACGAGCGAAATTGTTTGCCAGAATTTGCTGGTCTTCGCCAAGCATGTGGATCACGAAACTCTGTGCGGCAAGTACAGCACCGGCGGCGCCTGATTCCTTAGCCAGCGAGAAGGACACTGCTACTGGATCGATGGATAGCGAAGCGAGTGAGGAAATCGTTAAACCGTAGAATTCCCCATCGACTGCGGCGGTGATCAACGCTACGCCAGCTGGATGATGGCGGAAGGCTGTACGGAAGTCAACTGATAATTCGCTCACTGAGTAGCTCCTCTGTCTGAAGTTGGGCTGCAAACTTCAGTAACTGATGCAAGAACCCTAGCTCTTGCCAACAACTTTGATTACTTCCACCCTAGAACCTCAAGTAAACTTGAGGTCAAGAAAGGGGGTAGTGATGCTTCGCACAACAGGACTTGGCGATGGTGGACAGGAATATCATGGTCAAGAACTTCTAAGCATTGGCCAGGTTAGTGAACGCACGGGTGTGGCCAGATCCGCGCTTCATTACTACGAAGAAATCGGACTAATAGCTTCAACGCGGACGGCAGGAAACCAGAGACGATATGCGCGCCACTTACTCCGTCGCATCTCCTTGATCGCTGTCGGCAGTAAATTAGGTATCCCGCTCAGTGACATCAAGCGTGCATTGGCCCCGGTCCCAATGGAAAAAGTGCCGACTGAAACAGACTGGCTGCGCGCAACAGAGGGATGGAAAAATGTCCTCGAAGCCCGGCGTCGTGCCATCGAGGAACTAGAAGATCGGCTTATGGGGTGCATCGGTTGTGGATGCTTGTCGATGCAGGCCTGCAGTCTTCTGAATCCAGAAGACCAATTGGCACGTGAGGGGGCTGGGGCCCGGCGATTGGAAACACCAGGAGTAGACGAGGAGGAAGCCAAATAGACGGTGCGAGCCGTATGCTCTCGCCAGGGTATTCCGGCGAATCTTGATGGCCCTTCCGACGCTGTCTTGGGCTTTTATTGTGCGCGGGACAATAGCTAGACTGCAATCATGAAGATTGCTCAAATGTTTCGTTTCCCCATCAAAGGGCTACCGGGAGAAGTCGTTACTTCGGTGGACATCAGCAAGGGAAAGGGGCTTGAAGGCGACCGTCGTGTGGCTTTCGGCAACGGAACTACTGAGCTTGGCAATGGTGAATGGGAGAGTTGCCTCAACTTCACGATCCTTAAAAACAACAAGAGCCTTCAGAAATGGGAAGTTCATTCCGAACCTCCGCTAATCACCATGACTGCTCCGGCCGCTAATTGTGCCCAACCTTTGACCTTTGACGTCGGCAATCAGCGTGATCTGGACGAGGCTGGCGCCTACCTATCCAGATTCTTGCCGCCACAGGGGCCGAATCCTCGAAAATTAGTTTCTGCGCCGCAGGGAATGTTTGACTCCCGTCTGTCCGGAGTTTCGATCATCAACCCCAATACAGTTGCAGAACTTTCGCGTGTTTCGGGGGCTGATATGGATCCCCGGCGGTTCCGAGGCAACCTTCTAGTCGAGGGTCTGCCAGCATTCGCAGAATATGGGCTGATCGGAAAGGTCCTTCGCATAGGAAAAGCCCGAATTGCGATCACAAAGTCGATTGCACGTTGCTCGGCAACATCGGTAAATCCGCACACCACTGAAGTAGACACCAACGGACCCCGACTGTTGGCGACACACTTTGGCCACATCCACTGCGGCATTTACGGAACCGTCCTGGAGTCAGGCAAATTGGAGACTGGCGCGTCAATTGAAATAGTCGGCGAAGCCAACGATGCCGAAGACCTTGTTCCGGTGAAACTTTCGCCACGATTCATGACCGTAGTGCGGAAAGATAACTATGACACGGGCGTAGCGGAACTTTTGCTGCAGGATCCTTTCAAATGGATGCAAAAGGAGTATGAACCGGGCATGCACTTGAGGATTCATTTGCCAGACCCACTGTGGCGGAACTATACGATTACGTCGGTTGACGACCAGGGCGCTAGTATCGCGGTTCGTATTCAGGGTGATGCCTCCCAGAAGATTTCCCAGCTGAATGAAGGGGACCAGGTCCTAGCTTCAGGGCCTTACGGGGTGCTTACCTCGGCCAAGGTGCTTGGTTCCCGTACTGCCATAGTCAGCGCTGGAATTGGCATCACCACGACATTGGGCGTGCTGGGTGATGCAACAGCTGCAAGATCGAGTCAGCGGCTACGTATCATCCACGTAGAGCGTGGACGTGCCAGCACGCTGTACTCCCGGCTGGAGCAAGTGGTCGATAAATTATCGACAGCGTCCATCAGCATGAAACGGGTTGATACCACTTCGGTGCGTCCAGATGCTGTCGAGATAGCCAGAGAGCTTGGGGATAGCCAAAGCGTGATGGTGTGCGGTCCGGTCGAATTCACCAAAATGGTGTTTGAGGCGTGCGAACGAGCAGGAATTCCCACTTCGATGATTCACAGTGAAATTTTTGCTTCTCCCACCACGAGCCTAGAGCGACTATTTGAAAATTATCCGCCAGCTGAAGTTTCCTGCAGGGACAGCAACAAGAAATTTACGTGGAGTGCCAACGCAGGAGTGCTTCTGGGTGCACTAGAAGAGCACGGGCTAGAACCAGCTAGCCTTTGCCGGTCGGGGTCCTGTGGCGAATGCGCGGTGAAATTACTGGCAGGAAAAGTTTCCTATCCTTTGGAGCCAAGCGCCCGCATGGAACCCGGAGATGTCCTGACCTGCATGGCGGTACCTGCAGGCGATGTCGAACTGGGCATGTAAACCATACGGACGCTTGCGCTTCAATAAGCAGCCTTAGGATACTTCGCTGAACTCAGGAAGTCGGATCATGCCTTCTTGGGCAACCGTAGCGACGAGCTCTCCTGCCTGGTTGTAGAACTTGCCAGTACCCAAACCGCGTGCTGAAGAAGCCGAGGGAGAATGCAGCACATAAAGTAGCCATTCGTCGACTCGGAAATCTCGATGCCACCACATCGCGTGATCAAGGCTGGCAATGCTCAGCCCTCGATGGATCCATGGCACACCGTGAGCTCGCAGGACAGGCTCCAGCAGCAAGTAATCGCTGGCATAGGCCAGGGCTGCACGATGCAATGCAGGGTCGTCTGGCATTGAGGAAGTCGTGCGCAGCCAGACTGCGCTATCGGCGGCATTGGGCGAATCGCTTGGAAGATAAATCGGCTCAGAGATGTGCCGAACATCGAAGGGGCGTTCAAAAGCCCATTCCTTGGCTACTGGATGGTCGAAATGCCCCACCAGATCGGCAGTAGTTGGAAGAGATTCCGGTGCAGGGACATCGATCGGCATAGGATCGTGATGTTCAAGGCCAGCTGCCGGTTCCTGGAATGAGGTGATCATTGACAAGATTGGCTCGCCGTTTTGGTAGGCATGGACCCGGCGGGCCGAGAATGAGCGGCCATCGCGTAATCGTTGAACGCCGAAGGTAATGTTCTGCGAAGGGTCTCCTGGGCGCAGGAAGTATCCGTGCAAGGAATGAATCGCGCGCGACGGCTCAACCGTACGTGTAGCGGCCATGATCGACTGGGCCAGAACTTGCCCGCCGAAAACGCGAGGCCGAGTTTGGGCAGGGGTATGACCGATGAAGATATCCTCATCCGTGCGGGCCTGGTCTTCTCCATCCAGATTCAACAGGTCTAGCAGGATCTGCGTTGTGCCTAAGTCTTCGGTCACGGTAGGAGCTCCTTGGAATGCATTAGTGAAATCAGGATCAGAATCAATGTTACTAGAGGGTAATAAGAACTAGTTTTGATTCCGACTCATAGGAAAACTATACGATTATTAAGTCGACATCACGCCATGAGCAAACTCGCCACGCGTCGTGCTCGCGACATGAGACGATTAATGCATGGCTAGTGATGCAGTAATTTTTGACGACAATAATTCAGTAAGCGATTTAGCGAACTTTATTAGCCGCGCGAAAACAATTGAAGATGACGCGGCCCTTTTCGTCGCACGAAATACGGCCTTGGCAGTATACGTACCAGTGTTGGTCCCTGCCGATCTGGGACAAGGTGGATACACCATCCTTGGGATGCGAGTGCATCGCTTGGCTAAGCCTGCAGAAATTAATGCGAGCTATTCGCTGGCATCCATCCAAGATCGACTTGCGCGCATGGGGGAGTCCTCGGTCGACTTTGCCCTCCCGCCGGTTGAAGAGAATCCTAAATGGGCCGGCATCTCCGTCCCGCTTTCGGGCTGGGAAGATGCGGGAACGGTAGAGAGTGATCTCTTATCATCCGCTGCGCAACGCGGAATCGATGCCGTTGCGCAAGCCTTGCCAGAAAACCCCGGCTTGCCGGTGCTTGTACAGGTACGCCAACAAATCTGGGCAGCCGATGTGCCAGATCTGGAAATTGAAGTCCCTATGGGCGCTGCGTTTGCGATGCATGCCTTGGGTTTCTTGATGACTGGCGGCCAATGTCGAGTGCTTCGCAATGGAAGCTGGACTCGACTGAGCAACGAACGAGGACATGTCCTGGTTCGCAAGGCTTCCTTGCTTGGCTAAAGCGCAATAGAAAAATGGACTAGAACCCATGTGTCGGGGTTCTAGTCCATCACTATTTAAAGCAGATTCTGATGTCCATCAGGAGTGTTCTGCAGCGAGTGGGCTGCGCGTTCAAAATAGTCGCGCAGGGTTTCAGCCTGCAGCATCGGCAACTCCAGCTGCTCGATGGCCTTATTCATGTGGCCCAGCCAAACATCTCTGTAGTGGCTGTTTACCGGGTAGTTGGCATGGCGCATGCGCAGGCGCGGGTGGCCTCGGTGCTCGGAGAACGTCGTTGGTCCGCCCCAGTACTGTTCTAGGAACAGTTGGAGACGAACTTGTGCAGCATGAAGTTCCTGCTCTGGATACATGCGGCGGAAGTCTTCATCTTCAGCCACCGAAGCATAGAAGTTCTTGGTGAGCTGAGCGAAGATCTTACGCCCTCCCACCTCAGCGTAGAAGGTGCCTGGGTAGTCTGCGGCATCTATTGGTGCCTCAGCGGCATCTAAGAACTCTTGGCTAGAGCGCCCTAAAACCAAAGGGTTGCTGAAAGGGTCCTTCTTCGGGTCGTGCGCAGTTGGCTGGCTTTCAGTCATTCGTGAAGTTCCTCAAGAGACGGTAGGAGTTACCGGCTCATGGAGAACCGGAAAATTGACGGAGCGGGCGATGAAACAAACCCTGTTGGCCTGCGCATGCAGAGAATCTGCCAGCTCACGTTGGGATTCATCAGCTAGATAGATCGTGGGTCGCAATATGACCTGGGTGAACTCGCCGCTGTTATCGCGGTTCAAACGCAGGGTTCCCATGGCTTCATCTGTGTAACCGGTGATATTCACGCCGTGGGTAACTGCCACATGCAAGTAAGAGAGCATGTGGCACTGGCTCAACGCTGCTAAGAGCAGCTGCTCCGGATTCCACCGGTCGCGGTCCCCATGGAAGGTTGGATCCGCGGTGCCCGGTAAGTCTGGCAACCCCGATGCTCGCAATACATGGTCCCTGCCGTAGCTGCGGTAGCTTTCGGTTCCAGTCCCACGATTGCCGGTCCATTCGAGGTCCACCCGATATTCATGTTGCGAGAGGTCCATGGGTCTATTGTCCCACTTTCAAACAGAAGTTGGTGGTGTCTTCCGCATTGAGCGGAAGGCACCACCAACTGCATGAGCAGATATTGCTAGCGCTTAGGCATCAGCCTGGCGCGCGGCCAAAGCTCGGACCACGTCTGCACGTGATTCGACTAGCAGACGACGCATTGCTGCGTGCTTGGAACCCAATGATTCCAAGAAAGCGTCGGTCTGCTCCAGAGTTTTCTGCGAGACGTTGGAGCTCGGGTAGAAGCCCAAGACGATCTGCTTGGCCATTTCATGGGAGAACGACTCCCAGGCGTTGATCAGCAGGCCGAAGTACTTCTCGGTGTAACCGGAGATCAGCTCTTTATGGTGCACGTTATTGAAACCCGAGATGACAGCGCTCTGCTGGTCATTGGACAAGGTAGCCGAGGTAGCTGCGGCAAACGCTTCTTCCTTAGCCTCTGCCGTTGGGCGCGATGCACGCGCGGTGTACCAGGAGGCCTTGCCCTTGGCCGTGTCATCGTTGGCCAGCACCGAGTCGAGCGTGGCTTCGCTCATTCGGCCACCTGCGCTCAACGCAATCGTGAAGGACCAGCGCAAATCGGTGTCTACGGTGAGGCCATCCAGGGCCACCGAGCCATCGAACAGGCTCTGGACCTGGTCCAGCTGCTCGGCAGTGCGCGAGCGGTGCGCGAATGCCTTGACGAATTGCAACTGTGCATCCGAGCCGGCCTCAGCTTCGACAGCCAACTTCCACAGGCTGGCAGCGGCCTGCACCGAAAGCTCTTCACTGTGCTCTGCTGCAACATATAGATCCAGCGAGGTGTTCAGCTGACGCAACAGCACCATGATTACGGTGGAGTCCACTTCGTGCCCAATATTGTTCAGGAGCAACTGGACATAGGTGCTCGCTGGCGCTTCTGCGTCACGAACCGAATCCCATGCAGCTGACCAAACCAGCGTGCGTGGCAGCGAATCTTCGAAGTCTTTCAGATGCTCAGTGGCAGTAGCCAGGGAAACTTCATCCAAACGGATCTTCGCGTAGGTCAGGTCGTCATCGTTGAGCAAAACTAGATCCGGGCGCGCCTGGCCGGTCAGTGCGGGGACCTCGGTGAGTTCACCATCGATATCTAGTTCTTCGCGGTGCACACGCTTCAGGACGCCGGCATCATCGAGCGAGTAGAAGCCAACGGCCAGGCGGTGCTGACGCAACGTAGGGTATTCGGAGATAGCCGACTGGCGAATCGCGAACGAAGTGATGACACCGTCATCATCGGTGGCCATCTCCGCCTTGAGCGTATTTACCCCAGCGGTTTCCAACCATGCAGCGCCCCAGCCACTCAAATCGCGGCCGCTGGCTGCTTCCAATTCCCTGAGGAGATCTGGCAGCTCCGTGTTCGACCAGGCATGCTTGGCGAAGTATTCACGTACTCCCGCCATGAATTCTTCCTGGCCGACGAAAGCTACCAGCTGGCGCAGCACGCTGGCGCCCTTGGCGTAGGTGATGCCATCGAAGTTGACTTCAACATCTTCAAGATCGTTGATTTCAGCGACAATTGGGTGGGTGGATGGCAGCTGGTCCTGGCGGTAGGCCCAGTTCTTCTCCAATGTGTTGAAGGTTGTCCATGCGCTGGTGAACTCGGTGTTCTGTGCTGCAGCTAGCGTGGACATGAATTCAGCGAAGGATTCATTGAGCCACAGATCATTCCACCACTTCATGGTGACGAGGTCGCCGAACCACATGTGTGCCAACTCGTGCAAAATGGTGATTGCCCGGCGTTCGACCATGGCACCGGTGGGACGAGAGCGGAAGACGTATTCTTCCAGGAAAGTCACCGCTCCAGCATTCTCCATGGCGCCGGCGTTGAACTCAGGTACGAACAGCTGGTCGTACTTCTCGAACGGGTAGGACGCTCCGAAGTTCTTTTCGTAGAACTCGAAACCCTGACGAGTGATCGTCACGATGTTCTCGACGTCCAGGTACTGCATCATCGACGCGCGGGCGAACACCCCAAGCTCAACGGTGCGTCCGCTGGAGGAGACCAGCGAATCGCGAGCTACCTGATAAGGGCCGGCTATTAAGGCCGTGATGTAGCAGGAAATTCGCTGCGTGGCAGCGAAGTCCCAAGTTGCAGAATCGCCGTTTTCGATTGGCTCAGGAGTTGGTGCATTCGATACGACATTCCAGTATTTCGGTGCCGTAACCGAGAACTGGAAGGTGGCCTTCAAATCCGGCTGTTCGAAGACAGCAAACATGCGACGGCAGTCAGCGACTTCGAACTGCGAGTACAAGTAGACTTCCTGATCCACTGGGTCCACGAAACGGTGCAAGCCTTCACCGGTGTTCATGTACAGCGCATCTGCATCAATCACCAAGACGTTCTGCGCGCCTAGGTTCGGCAGCTGGATGCGGATGCCATCGGAATGCTCGGCGGGATCCAGCTCTACGCCGTTGAGATTGATGGAACGCACCGAATCGGTGACGGCATCGATGAAAGTTGATGCGCCAGCAGTCGCGGTGAACCGAACGGTCGTTTTGGAAGTGAAGATGCGCTCACCGCGAGTAAGATCCAGGCTTACCTCATAGCTGTCAACGTTGAGCAGGTTCGCGCGCTCGCTGGCCTCGGCACGAGTGAGGTTCATTCCTGGCATGGGGTCTCCAATTCTTGATGATGGGCATCCATCACCGGAAGTTGTGAAATGAATATTGAATATCTATCTATTGTGTCACCTGTGACCGGGCATCGCGCAAGTCATTTGGCCGAGCAATTTATCCAATTTTCCAACAGGAGCCGTGACATCCGCGTTTCGAGAGGGCTATGAGACTTTTTTAGTTAATAGTCCGGAGCGTGCAACTGGTGGGTAGCCAGAGTACGTCTTGCGGTCGCTATCCTAGATAGGACAGTAAATGTACCCTCCCAAGTAAATGAGGCAATCGACCATGCGCGTGCATATCGCTACTGACCATGCAGGACTAGAGCTCAGTGACCACCTGGTCAAGCACCTGACCGCCAAGGGCTACGAAATGGTTAACCATGGCCCGAAGTCTTACGACCCAGAGGATGACTACCCGGCGTTCTGCATCAACGCAGCCAAAGCAGTTGTAGAAGACCAGCGCGCAGGCGTGGACGCATTGGGCATCGTGCTGGGCGGCTCGGGCAACGGTGAGCAGATTGCCGCTAACAAGGTCGAAGGTATCCGCGCCGCACTGGCATGGAACTTGGACACTGCCAAGTTGGCTCGCGAGCACAACAACGCGAACGTGATTGCTGTTGGCGGGCGCCAGCACACCGTAGAAGAGGCTGCAGAGCTGATTGAAGCTTTCCTCGCCGAACCATTCAGCGAAGCAGAACGCCACGTACGCCGGATCGGCAAGATCGCAACTTACGAGACGACTGGCGAGGTTATCGACTAGTCGTGCCAGAAGGACATTCCCTCCACCGACTTGCCCGCCAATTTGACGATGTCTTTGGCGGGCAAGTGGTTGCCGTTACTTCTCCGCAGGGCCGGTTCGCTTCGGACGCCGAGCGGATCGATGGGCACCACCTTGAGCATGCCTTCGCCAAGGGGAAGCAGCTCTTCTGCCGCTTTTCCAATGATTTGTACCTGCGGGTGCATCTGGGGCTTTACGGCGCCTTCAGCTTTGGGGGAGACCACTACTTTACGGGTGCATCATCCATTGGTGCTCCTCGGAAAATTGGAGAACGGGAATCAGGCCCCAGCCCAGAGTCAGAGCAATACACTGGCCCGCCTGAGCCGGTAGGTGCCGTTCGCGCCCGAATTGTCTCTGAGCATGGATGGGCAGACTTACGTGGCCCAACCGCTTGCGAGGTATTGGACCACGACCAGGTCCAAATCCAGCTAGGCAAACTTGGTCCAGATCCGTTGATTGGATCCGCACTGCGCATTAGAGCGGCCAAGGGCCAAGTCGACCCGTCGCTGGCAGCTACAGAACTTGAAGCTGGATTCAACGAATTTCGGGCAAACTTGCTGAAGACCAAGACAGCTATTGGAATTGTGCTCATGAATCAGGCGTTGATCTCCGGTGTCGGCAATATCTACCGAGCTGAAGCTCTGTTCCGCAACCGAATCTCTCCGCAGCTGCCGGCCAACGAGCTCAGCACTCAAAAGGCCAAAAAACTCTGGTGGGATATCGTCTCGGTCATGGAAGACGGTGTTCGCGATGGCAAGATCATTACAACATTGCCTGAAGACCGGGATCCATTGGGTGTGGTTTGGCCGGATAACGCATACTACGTTTATCAAAGGCAGGGGATGGGCTGCCGTAAATGCTCAGCACAGATCTCGCTAGCCGAAGTGGCAGCTCGCAAACTGTACTGGTGTCCGCGTTGCCAGAAGCTTCCGCGCAAGAAGTCTGCTGTGTGAGTTGCGAACACGTCGGTGAGACTAACGGAATCCTTTTCCTTCAGACTCACCGGCGTGTTTTGCCAACCAGTGGCAGGTCACGGTGATAAGGAAGAGGAGCCAAGTGAGACGCGGAATCCTCGATTTGCAATGCATGACTTTCATGGTCTAGACTGAATCTTGTTCGAAGCGCAGTTGCTTCGAAATGGGGATGTAGCTTAGTGGTAAAGCCTTAGTCTTCCAAACTAATGATGCGGGTTCGATTCCCGTCATCCCCTCCAAATAAATGACCTCACTTCGGTGGGGTCATTTTGCTTTTGCAACCAAAATCCGATCTGAATGGGTTTGGTTCGAAAAACGCCTGACCCGTCGCAATGCCTCATGGCCAGCGAATTTCCACACGCCTCTCGAAGCCCGAATAGTCCCCTAAAGGGACCGGCGGCTAATAACGAAGGCTCGCACGCCTTCTTCCTGACTACTGGATGAGCAAACCGGCCCAAGTGCCTTGCCTCGTACCAAGGGTTTGCTTTTCTGGGATTACTTCATGAATCCAAAGCCACGGCCAAGACAGCAATCAGCAGGCGGGTCCCAGGCCTACGGGAATAACAGTTTGCGGTGACAGGGGGTTTGGGTTCCTTCGAATCGAGCCGCAACCCGCCTACCTTTCGAAGCTTCGCTAGAAACAACTGACCCCGGGCCGCTGGCTGAAACGCATGGATCCTGTCTTGCTGCTTGCGGCGGATGCTGAAGACGCCGGCAACCCAAGGGGCCTGGCCTGACTCGCGATCCCAATGAAGCAGGATGGAAAATCTACCTGTAATTCAACTCACGAAAATTCGATCTTTGCCCAGATTCAGGCAGGTGAAACCTGAAAAACCGCGAGATCATGCGGATGTCTTTCTGTGACACGCGAATCCCTCGATTTTGCTTTTGGTTCGAACCCGTGTAACTTAGTTTCTTGTGATCAGCACGGGAAACAAAACATTCCCGGACCGATTGCAGAACGGTTAGTCCAGATGAAACAAGCTTTCTTCTGAACTTCACCGGGGTGTAGCTCAGCTTGGCTAGAGCGCGCGCTTTGGGAGCGTGAGGTCGCAGGTTCGAATCCTGTCACCCCGACTTTATGGTTGAAGCAATTCAGCCGTAGAATTGAGAACCAAGAAATTGATTCTCGTGAGTAGTGAAGATTGAAAAATCTTAAGTATTCAAAAAACACGGTTAGTGGTAGCCAGTTATTTTATGACGTGGTTG
This sequence comes from Glutamicibacter sp. MCAF14, assembly GCF_052114325.1. Taxonomy (NCBI): domain Bacteria; kingdom Bacillati; phylum Actinomycetota; class Actinomycetes; order Micrococcales; family Micrococcaceae; genus Glutamicibacter; species Glutamicibacter sp. MCAF14. The sequence continues at coordinate 803,576 of NZ_JBFREO010000004.1, read as the reverse complement.
CCCTGCTAATCGGGGTGTAGCTCAGCTTGGCTAGAGCGCGCGCTTTGGGAGCGTGAAGTCGCAGGTTCGAATCCTGTCACCCCGACTTTACCGGCGAAAATCCTCGGATTTAGCTAGTGAAAATTGAGAGCTAAATATAATTTAGATCTTGTGATCACTAAGAACTGTAAAAAGTAACTAGTAAGCATCACAAACGATTAGTGGATACAGGATGACTCGGGTTAGACTGTTCACTGCTAATCGGGGTGTAGCTCAGCTTGGCTAGAGCGCGCGCTTTGGGAGCGTGAGGTCGCAGGTTCGAATCCTGTCACCCCGACTCTGTCGAACAACCCCGCAACGCCACCATGTTGCGGGGTTTTTGCAGATTAGACCTAATATTAGACAACTCAGGAGTACAACGCTGTGAAGAGCGCCGTCGAAAACGTCAACCCGACCCGGGTTAAGCTGACCGTTGAAGTTCCTTACGAGGAACTGAAGCCCCGCGTCGATGAGGCGTACAAGACCATCGCTCAGCAGATCCAGATCCCAGGCTTCCGCAAGGGCAAAGTTCCTGCAAAGATGATCGACCAGCGCGTCGGTCGCGGCCATGTCATCGAGACTGCCGTCAACGAAGGTCTGAACGAGTACTACCAGAAGGCAATGGTTGAGAACGAACTCACCCCACTGTCGCGCCCAGAGGTAGACATCACCGAATTGCCATCCCTCGAAAAGGAAGGTGAAGGCCAGCTGGTCTTCACCCTCGAGGTTGATGTACGTCCGAAGGTTGAACTGCCGGACTACAAGGGCATCGAGGTTTCTGTTGAAGCCAAGGAAGTTGCTGACGAAGACATCGAGAAGGCTCTTGATGACCTGCGCGGTCGCTTCGGCACCCTGAAGGAAGTTGAAGCTCCAGCAGCTGCAGACTCCTTCGTGACCATCGACCTGACCGCTTCCGTAGAAGGCGAAGAAGTCGACTCGGCACAGGGCCTGTCCTACCAGATCGGTTCGGGCAACATGCTTGAGGGCATGGACGAGGCTGTTACCGGCCTGTCCGCTGGCGAAGACGCAACCTTCGAGACCACCTTGGCTGGCGGCGAGCACGCCGGCAAGACCGCGACCGTCAAGGTTGTTGTCAACGCTGTGAAGCAGCGCGAACTGCCAGAAGCTAACGATGACTTCGCTCAGCTGGCATCGGAATTCGACACCATCGCCGAACTGCGCGAGAACCTGTCGAAGGACGCTGCAGAGGGCAAGGTTGTTGAGCAGGGCGTAGAGGCTCGCGAGCTGGTCCTGGACAAGCTGGTTGAGCTGGTTGAGGTTCCTGTTCCTGCTTCGGTAATCGACGAGCAGATCGAACAGCACTTCAACGCACCAGACGCTGAAGCTGACCACGACACCGAAGAGCACCGTGCAGAGGTTCGCGAGAACACCGAGCGTGCCTTCAAGAACGAAATCATCCTCGACGCTGTTGCAGACGCTGAGGAAGTTGGCGTTGAGCAGTCCGAGCTGATCGACTACATCGTTCAGACTGCAGGCCAGTACGGCATGGAGCCAAACCAGTTCGCACAGATGCTGGACGGCGCAGGCCAGGTCCCAATGCTGATGGGCGAAGTTCGCCGCCGCAAGGCACTGGCGAAGGTTCTGGAGTTCGCTAAGGTTACCGATTCCAACGGTTCCGCAGTTGACCTGACTTCCTTCGTCAAGCCAGCCGGTGAAGAAGAAGCTGCTGAGGTTGAGGCCGAAGAAGCTAAGTAGTCTTCACTAAACTCTGATGGCCATCGGCCGCTTGTGTAAAACAAGCTGCCGATGGCTATTTTTGTTCGCTCCGGGCGTGCATCATGCGCCGTGAGCGAAACAGGGGCATGAAACGTCCCATGAATGACTTGAAGTAAGTAATCTCAAAGTAACCAGTTGCAGCTATGGGATTAGAAATAGAGATTCCAGAAACTGATCTACACGTTTGGAAGAGGTAGAGAACATGTCCAATGATTCGCGCACTCCCACGATGGCAGCCTCAGAGCCGGCCGGCCGTGATGACTACATCTACAACCGCCTGCTCAAGGAGCGCATCATCTGGCTGGGCTCCGATGTCCGCGATGACAACGCGAATGCCATCTGCTCGCAGTTGCTGCTGCTCTCGGCAGAGGATCCTGAAAAGGACATCTACCTGTACATCAACTCGCCAGGTGGTTCGATCACTGCAGGCATGGCCATCTATGACACCATGAACTTCATCCCGAACGATGTCGTGACCGTAGCAACCGGTCTGGCAGCTTCGATGGGCCAGTTCCTGCTGTCCTCGGGTACTCCAGGCAAGCGCTTCGCTACGCCGAATGCCCGTATCCTGATGCACCAGCCTTCCGGCGGCATCGGCGGTACTGCCTCGGATATCAAGATCCAGGCTGAACTGATCATGCACATGAAGAAGGTCATGAGTGAGCTGACTGCAGAACAGACCGGTCAGACCGTCGAGCAGATCCTCATCGACAACCAGCGTGATAAGTGGTTCACCGCTCAAGACGCCCTGGAATACGGCTTCTTCGATCAGATCGCAACCCACGCAGGTTCGGTCACCGGTGTTGTAGGCGACGACAAGTAGTCGCACCGCACCGCTTGTTACCCAAAGATTTGTCCTAGGAGAAAACCATGAACTTCAATCCGGAAGCCGTTAGCGGCCAGATGCCGTCGGCTCGCTACATCCTGCCACAGTTCGAAGAGCGCACACCATACGGTTTCAAGCGCCAGGACCCTTACGCAAAGCTGTTCGAGGATCGCATTATCTTCCTCGGCGCTCAGGTTGATGACGCATCGGCTGATGACGTAATGGCCCAGCTGCTGGTCTTGGAATCGATGGATCCAGAGCGCGATGTCACCTTGTACATCAACTCGCCGGGTGGTTCCTTCACCGCGATGACTGCAATCTACGACACAATTCAGTTCATCCGTCCAGAGGTCCAGACCGTTTGCCTCGGCCAGGCCGCCTCGGCCGCAGCAGTATTGCTCGCAGCCGGTACCCCTGGCAAGCGCTTGGCTCTGCCGAACGCGCGTGTACTGATCCACCAGCCAGCGATGGGTGGCGGCGAACGCGGTACCGCGACTGACCTGCAGATCCAGGCTGAAGAAGTTATGCGCATGCGTAGCTGGTTGGAAGAGACCATTGCGTCCCACTCCGGCCAGGACGTTGAGAAGGTTCGTGACGACGTTGAGCGTGACTTGTTCATGACTGCTAGCGAAGCCAAGGTGTACGGCATCGTTGACGAGGTATTGACTCCTCGCAAGCTGAACCGAGCTCAGCTGGGAAGCTAGCGCATACTTGGAATAATCCATGATGAATGGCGGTTTGCCTAAGTGACGCTCTGTCGATGGACAAAGGGCGCAACACAGGTAAACCGCCATATTCATCTAATTTGGGGGACTACTAGCCTAGAATTGAGTAAGTCCACAGCTACTCAAGTAAACGGGAGAATGGTGCGATGGGACGCATGGGTGAAGGCTCGGATCTGTTGAAATGCTCTTTCTGCGGGAAGAGCCAAAAGCAGGTTAAGAAGCTAATTGCAGGCCATGGTGTCTACATTTGTACTGAATGCATCGAACTTTGCAATGAAATCATTGCCGAAGAGTTTGCTGAAGAGCAGGTTCATGAAGAGTTCTCCCTGGCCAAGCCACGAGAAATCTTTGATTCGCTGCAGGAATACGTCATCGGTCAGGAGAACGCCAAGCGTGCGCTCTCTGTCGCTGTCTATAACCATTACAAGCGTATCCACGGGAACCAGGACCATGGTCCTGTTGCGGCACTGACTAACGAAGATCCACTAGATGATGTGGAAGTCTCGAAGTCCAACATCATGCTCATCGGGCCTACCGGTTGCGGTAAGACATACCTGGCGCAGTCGCTGGCGAAGAAGCTGAACGTTCCGTTCGCAGTCGCCGATGCTACGAGCCTGACAGAAGCCGGGTACGTGGGTGAGGACGTTGAAAATATCCTCCTCAAGCTGCTCCAGGCTGCTGACTATGATGTCAAGAAGGCCGAAACTGGCATTATTTACATTGACGAGATCGACAAGATTTCGCGCAAGAGCGAGAACCCGTCGATCACCCGAGACGTTTCCGGTGAAGGCGTTCAGCAGGCTCTGCTGAAGATTCTCGAAGGTACCGTCGCCGCAGTACCACCTCAGGGTGGACGCAAGCATCCTCATCAGGATTTCATTCAGCTCGACACCACTAACATCCTGTTCATTGTTGCTGGCGCCTTTGCTGGGTTGGAAGAAATCATCTCTTCCCGTGCAGGACAAAAAGGCATCGGCTTCGGCGCTCCTTTGACCGCACTGAAGTCTGCGACCGCTTCCTATTCGGATGTGCGTCCTGAAGATTTGCTTAAGTTCGGCCTAATCCCAGAATTTATTGGTCGCTTGCCGGTTATCACCACGGTAGAGCACTTGGACAAGGATGCGTTGGTTCGCGTTCTGACCGAACCAAAGAATGCTCTGCTCAAGCAGTACCAGAAGATGTTCCAGATGGATGGCGTGGCATTGAGCTTCGACCAATCTGCGCTGGAAGCAATTGCAGAACTTGCCATTGCACGTGAGACTGGTGCCCGTGGTCTGCGCTCGATTCTCGAAGAAACGCTAGGCGGAGTCATGTTCGACCTGCCAAGTCGTGACGATGTTGCTGAGGTAGTCATTACCCGAGCAACCGTGATCGATCGTGAGGTACCCACCCTGCTCTCGCACGCGATGGTGGCTAAACGCGACAAGAAGTCCGCATAGCACCCCCAAGACATTAATAACTGTTCGAAAGAAAGCTGGTATTTCATGGCTGAGCGTCAGCACGTCGACTTTTGGTTTGATCCGATCTGCCCATTCGCCTGGGCGACGAGCCGTTGGATCAAGGAAGTAGAAAAGGTTCGCGACATTGACGTGACCTGGAATGTCATGAGCTTGTCGATGCTCAACGAGGGTCGGGATTTGCCGGAGGACTACCGTGCCTCGATGGATTCTTCCTGGGGTCCGGTTCGAGTGATCATCAAGGCCGCCCAAGAGCATGGTGATGAAGTCAAGGACAGTCTTTACACCGCTATGGGTGAACTCTTCCACTACGAGAAGATTGAAGACCGCGACGAAGTTGTCGCTAAGGCCTTGGAAAAGGTAGGCCTGCCGGCTGAACTTGCTGAAGCCGCCCATACCGATGCCAACGATGAAGCTCTGCGTGCTAGCCACGAAGTGGGGATCAACAAGGTTGGACAGGATGTCGGTACGCCGATCGTTGCTGTCGACGGGGTTGCTTTCTTCGGTCCGGTTATCACTCGCGTTCCAACTGGCGAAGACGCTGGAAAGATGTTTGACGCTGCAGCTCAGCTCGCCTCTTTCCCATACTTCTTCGAGATGAAGCGCACTCGCTCCGAGAGCCCTGTTTTCGACTAAGCGGAATTTCAAACTTTCAAGGACGTCAGCTCAATATGAGGTGGCGTCCTTGTACTTTAAGCAGCCGACCGAAGTTTACCGGGGGAGCAGCTTCTAGGTTTCCGCTTAGTCCTTTTTTGATCGGCTATGCCAGCGTATTATGCGTCTACTGTTTCTGGACGCCACTTCGACTGACCGACGAACATACTTTGCAAACTGGCGCAGTAATGGTGTTCGCACGTTGTTGTACTTAAAGCTTCGGGATTGCCTTGTCTGTATTGAGACTCCCGGCCAGACGCTCAGACAGCTCTAACAGCCTCGGCACAGTTGTCGAATACTCCACGGGTTCAATCGAATCCTCATAATCTTGTCGGACATCAGTTCTTAGCCAGGCAAAAAAACAGTGGAGCACAATGTCTCTGGAAAGCTCTCCCAAAGCTCGGTGGTGAATAAGCTCGATTTTAAAGCCTAATTCCCACCGATTTTCTCCTTGTTCTGTGCATCCTCTGCCACCGAAAAAGTGTGTGTTACCGAAGGTTCTGTTTCATAATTTTGCCGTAGCGGATCCCACCGCTCAATCCGGTTCTTCAAGAGTACCTAGTGAGCACAATCACAAGAGATTCCGGGGTCGAATTAAATTCACCAAGAGCTATGCGTGATTTCCAGGTGGGGTCAACCATGGAGTCGAACTCGATGAAGTATCTGAAACAGAGTCGTTTTATTTCAGAAAATACAGAACGTTGGTAGTGGTGGTTGGCATTTACGGAGGGAAATATTCCTATGGAAAATGCTTGAAGTGTGTGTTTGACTATTTTCCACGAGTGCAACAACACCCCCATCGATAGTGGCAAAGAAGCCACTGGACAAGGAGTTAAATCGTGCAAATTCGTTCTCTAATTACGGATTCGTCCAAAGGCAAGGGACGTCGCAAGCTGGCAAGCGCAGCGGTTCTTGCCGGCGCACTGATGCTCAGCGTGGCACCAATGGCCTCGGCAGCGCCGACGACCAGTGGTGGCGACATCGAGTCAATCACCATCTCGGAACAGAAGGCTGAATCAGCAGTCGAATACTGGACTCCGGAACGGATGAAGGCCGCAAAGAACGCAGATTCACTAGTGGCTGGAAAGTCAGGCTCTGCCGCCAAGGTAGAAGCTGGAAAGCCAGCAAAGGTTGCCGGGCACAAAGCAGACGCTGCCGCAGCCAAGAAAGCTCAGACGAAGGGCGGCAAGACCCGCGCAACCCAGGAATCTCCGGTTTCTCATATCGGAAAGGTCTTCTTCACCCTCGGTGGCTCTGACTACGTTTGCTCCGGCAACTCAGTGGTCTCAGCAAATGAATCAACGGTCTCGACCGCAGGACACTGCTTGAATGAAGGTCCAGGATCATTCGCTACCCGTTGGGTATTCGCCCCAGCTTATGAGAACGGCAACGCTCCATACGGTACCTTCGCAGCCACCGAGCTGGTAGCACCCACCGAGTGGTCAAACGGCGGTGACATCACTTACGACACCGGATTCGCAGTCGTTGGCACCAGCGGCGGTTCGGCTCTGAGTGACGCTGTCGGCGCTTCGGGTGTTGCCTTCAACCAGGCACGCGGCCAGTACTACACCGCATATGGCTATCCAGCAGCTTCCCCGTTCAATGGACAGACGCTGCAGTCATGCAAGGGCTATGCCAGCGATGATCCATTCGGCCAGACCCAGTCCCAGGGCATTCCATGCAACATGACCGGCGGTTCCTCGGGCGGCCCATGGTTCTTGGGCAGCGGCTCGGATGGATACCAGAACTCCGTCAATAGCTTCGGCTACAGCTCAGTTCGCGATACCATGTTCGGTCCATACTGGGGCTCAGTGATCCAGCAGGCATACCAGACCGCACAGAACTAGGCGTCGAAATGTTAACGGTTGGACATCGATGGGGATTTAGCCGTTGACATTGAACGAAGGGAAGAGAAGATGACCGATGGACACTCGCCAGCTGATGGGGCGAAAGGCCCAGCCCAGAAGCATCATCTTGAGCTCAGCGCGGAAGACCAACTGAAGTATTTCACCGAACAGCGTCGACGCGCAGCTGTTCCCATGCAAAAGAATATTGATTTTCCTCCGCAGACCGATCATTCCGAAACGGGGGAGAAGCAAGAGTAGAGACGACAAAACCGGTTGTCATCCAGGTTATGGATGGCAACCGGTTTTGGGTTAATCGCTATTACGCTTCGTCGGTTGGAGCCAACTCAACGTTTTCGACGGTCAACTCGCCTTCGGCTTCAACCAGGGAGAGCTCACGAGCGTTGGCAGCAGACTTGAGGTCCTCGAAACCAGCCTTAAGCTGGGCTACCTGTGCAGCCGGAGCGTGGATCTCGCCAGAGAGCACCTCGGTACGCTGCTTGACCTTGGCATCAGACTTGGCCTTGCGGATACCCGAAAGCGCTACGCCAACCAGCGGCAGTACTGCTGGATCGGCACCCTCTACAGCGGAAGCCAGGTGTTCGGTGCTTGGCCACTGGGTCAGGTGTACCGATCCGGTGCGCCACCAGCCCCATACCTCTTCGGTTGCGAAAGGCAGGAACGGTGCGAAGAGGCGCAGTACCGAATCCAAGGTCGTTGCCAAGGTTGCCAGTACCGAAGCCTGTTCGGCTTCGCCATGGCCACCGTAGGCGCGGTCCTTGACCAGCTCTACGTAGTCATCGGTGAACGACCAGAAGAACGACTCGGTGATATCCAGCGCACGGGCGTAGTCGTAGTTATCGAAGGCGCGTTTGGCATCTTCGATCACCGTCGACAGGCGAGCGAGCAATGAACGATCAAGGCCGTTGGTGACTACCGAAGCATCATCGGTCAGGATGTTGGCATCGGTAGCACCCAAGTTCAGTACGAACTTCGAAGCGTTCAGGATCTTGATGGCCAAACGACGGCCGATCTTCATCTGATTGATTTCGTACGCGGTATCGGCACCCAGCTTGGCGCTGGCAGCCCAGTAGCGCACGGCATCTGCACCGAACTTATCCAGAACTTCATTAGGAACAACGACGTTGCCCTTGGACTTGGACATCTTCTTACGGTCCGGATCCAGGATCCAGCCTGAGATGGCCGCGTGCTTCCATGGAGCGTTATCGTGCAGGGAATCTGCACGAACCGCGGTCGAGAACAGCCAAGTACGGATGATGTCGTGGCCCTGTGGGCGCAGGTCAAATGGGTAGACCTTCGAGAAGAACTCGTCGTCGCGGCCCCAGCGGCCTGCGATCTGCGGGGTCAGCGAGCTGGTTGCCCAGGTATCGAGAACATCAGCATCACCGATGAAGCCATTAGCGGCTCCACGCTGGTCTTCGGTGTAACCGGTTGGCGCATCGGCTGCCGGGTCAACCGGAAGCTGCTCGATGGTCGGCAGGATCGGTGCATCGTAGTTTGGCTCGCCATGCTCATTGACCTGGTACCACACTGGTACAGGTACGCCGAAGAAGCGCTGGCGCGAAACGAGCCAGTCGCCATTCAGGCCCGAAACCCAGTTTTCGTAGCGCGAACGCATGAACGATGGGTGGAAATCAATTTCCTTGCCGCGAGCGATCATCTGGTGGCGACGCTCTTCGTCACGGCCGCCATTGCGGATGTACCACTGGCGGGAGGTGACGATTTCCAGAGGCTTGTCGCCCTTTTCGAAGAAGTTCACCGGACGGGAAATCTTCTTCGGTTCGCCGTCTAGCAGGCCAGCTTCGGAGAGCATCTCAACGACGGTTTCCTTCGCGGAGAACACGGTCTTTGCCGAGATCTGCGCGTAAGCTTCCTTGCCGGCTTCGGTGGTAATCCACTCAGGGGTGTCAGCAAGGATACGGCCGTCGCGTCCGATGATCGGACGGGTAGGCAACTGCAGCTCACGCCACCAGGTAACGTCGGTCAGGTCGCCGAAGGTACACACCATGGCGATACCCGAGCCCTTGTCGGCCTGGGCCAATGGGTGCGGGTGCACAGTTACTGGAACGCCGAAGATTGGCGAGGTGACGGTCTTGCCGAACAGGTGCTGGTAACGCTCGTCATCCGGGTGAGCCACCAAGGCAGCACATGCAGCTAGCAGTTCCGGACGGGTGGTCTCAATGAAGACCTGTTCGCCGTCTTCTGCGTTGAATGCGTAGCGGTAGTAGGCGCCAGGCATTTCTCGGTCTTCGAGTTCAGCCTGGGCAACTGCGGTACGGAAAGTTACATCCCACAGTGTCGGGGCTTCGGCCATGTAGGCGTCGCCCTTTTCCAGGTTGTCCAAGAAAGCACGCTGGGAAGCGGCGCGTGAGTTGTCATCGATGGTGCGGTAGGTCATGCGCCAGTCAACAGACAGGCCCAAGGTGGTGAACAGCTGTTCGAAGACCTTTTCGTCTTCAACCGCCAGCTCTTCACAGACCTCGATGAAGTTCTTGCGGCTGATGACATCCCAGTCGCGCTGGTTCTTCGCTGGCTTCGCCGGTGGACGGTAGCCCTCGATGTAAGGCTTGGTCGGGTCGCAGCGGACGCCGAAGTAATTCTGCACGCGGCGCTCAGTTGGCAGTCCGTTGTCATCCCAACCCAATGGGTAGAAAACGTTCTTGCCGATCATGCGCTGGTAGCGGGCCAACACGTCAGTCTGCGTGTAGGAGAACATGTGTCCTACGTGCAGGGAACCGGACGCCGTAGGCGGGGGAGTGTCGATGGAGTACACGGCTTCGCGAGTCGTGTCCTCATTGAAGTGATAAGTGCCCTCGGTGCGCCACCGGGACGAAAGACGTTCTTCCAAGCCTTCCAAAGCGGGCTTGTCAGGAACGGAAACCGTTGCGGGCGTGTCTGTGCCCAAGTTTTCTTCTGCCATAGCTCCATTCTTCCATGTTTTGCCGGGCGCCAAGACATTGTTGCCCATGGCTTGCACCACGCCAGATCGCATCCAAAGCGCCCCGGGGAGCCGATTCGGCTTCCGAGCATCGGCGGTGGTACCGGTCCAGGGTGCATGCAAACTGAAACGTAAGAGAAATTCACGGCTTACCAACTGGAAATCATCTGGTCATAGAGTTGATGCATGACAACTACAGATAATTCTTCCTCCCGTTCAGCCGTAGTCACCGGAGCTTCTAGCGGAATCGGGCAGGCTACTGTCCGTGCCTTGCGTGCCCAAGGCTGGACCGTGTTCGCTGTGGCGCGCCGCGCAGAACGCTTGGAGTCCCTGGCCGCCGAAAGCGGCGCGATTGCGGTACCGGCTGACGTAAGCGTGCAGGCAGATGTCGACGCACTGGTAGCTGCCGTGAGTGAACGTGGTGGCGCAGATACGCTGATCAACTGTGCTGGTGGCGCCCGCGGCACCGAAACCTGGGGCGACGCAATCGATGAAAACTGGGAATTCATGTGGCAGTCCAACGTCATGGGAACTATGCGTTTAACCCGTGCGTTGCTGCCCCAGCTGCGTGCAGCACGCGGCACCGTCTTGAACGTCACCTCCACCGCAGCACTTGCCAGCTACGAAGGCGGTAGCGGGTACAACGCAGCTAAGGCTGCCGAACGTGCAATGACACAGGCGCTGCGACTCGAAGAAGTCGAAAATGGGTTGCGCGTTATCGAGATCTTGCCCGGACTGGTTCAGACGGAAGAGTTCTCGCTACGGCGGCTAGGCAGCCAGAGCGCTGCAGACGATGTCTATGCCGGAGTGGATAATCCACTGACCGGTGAAGACGTTGCAGAGGTGATTCGCTACGCGGTCAGTGCTCCGGCCCATGTGAATTTGGATGAGATCGTGATCCGTCCGCAGGTGCAGGCGGCAAACCACAAGCTTATTCGCAACGCCAAATAGTCGCCCAACATCATCGCTGAGGACCGATTCATGAGCCAAGTAAAACAGCAAAAAATCAATGTCGTAGCAACATCCCATGGCACGGATAACGCCAACGGGCAACAACTGATCCATGATCTGCGCGCAGAACTCGAAGCACAGAGCGCGAAACTATACCCGGGCCTGCTGCAGTGGCATGAAGCCTACGTGGACGTTCAGCAACCTCGGCTTGAATCGGTCATCTCCGGGCTGCCGCACGACGAACCAGCAGTGGTCCTGCCACTGCTGGTTTCCGACGGCGTGCACACGACGCACGATATTGCCCAGGCAGTCTCCTCGCGCCCTAATACCTTCGCCGCCCAGCCGCTGGGCCCGCTTCCGGAACTGGCAGCGGTCTTGGCCCAGCGCGCCGCTGAGCATCTTGAAAACGACCCGCTGGTCATCTTGGCGGCCGCGGGAACCAGGCTGGAAGTCGGGCAGGACCAGGTCAAGCACCTGGCAGCTCAACTTACCGACCTTCTCGGGCGAGAAGTGCTGGTGGGGTATTGCGCGGGAGCTGAACCGCGCATTGCCCAGGTCGTAGCAAGCGCTAGTGACCGTCCAGTGCTGGTGCTCAGCTCTTTGCTCTCCGACGGGTATTTCCAACACAAGCTGGCTAGCACGGCAGCCGACGTGGTGACAAGCCCGTTGCTTCCTGACGTAATGATCGCTCAATGTTTCCTTGTGCGTCTGCAAAAGGTTCTTCAACAGCGGGTTTTCATGTCTCCAGATGACGAACTTCTAACCCGTTAGTCAACCTGTAGCCATGTGACATCAGCAGGTTGCCGACCCCCTGGGGTCAGTTTCTAGGCTGATGGACATGACGCAGACAACCACACCAGTTCGCCCCAAAAGAGCGGCCAAGCCAAACGGCCAATGGAAAGTCGATGGCAAAGCTCCGCTGAACCCCAGCGAAGAGATGAAGGCCGCCGACAATGGCTTGAACGTACGCCAGCGGATTGAAGAGATCTATTCCGTGCAGGGCTTCGACTCGATTGACCCGGAAGACCTGCACGGACGTTTTCGCTGGTGGGGTTTGTACACCCAGCGCGCCCAGGGAATCCCCGGCGGCAAAACCGCCACGCTGAGCCCTGAAGAACTCGAAGACCGCTACTTCATGATGCGTGTACGCATCGATGGCGGGGCACTGAGCACCGAGCAGCTGCGCGTGATCGGACAGATCTCCAAGGATTTCGCCCGCGATACTGCGGACCTCACCGACCGGCAGAACGTCCAGCTGCACTGGGTCGATATCATCGACGTTCCCGAAATCTGGCGCCGGCTTGAAAGCGTTGGACTGCACACCACCGAGGCCTGCGGCGATGTGCCGCGCGTCATCCTCGGTTCCCCGGTAGCCGGCATCGCCAAGGACGAGATCATCGATCCCACCCCGGTCATTGCCGAAATTTCCCGCCGCTATATCGGCAACCCGGAATTCTCCAACCTTCCGCGCAAGTACAAGACCGCCATCACCGGCCACCCAAGCCAAGACGTGGTGCACGAGATCAACGACTTCGCACTGATCGCAGCACAGCACCCGGAACTTGGCCCGGGCTATGACCTGTGGGTTGGCGGGGGACTTTCAGCCAACCCGCGCCTTGGAGAGCGCCTCGGCGCCTTCGTGACTGAAGAGCAGGCGCCGGACGTGTGGGAAGCAGTCACCTCGATCTTCCGCGACTACGGATACCGCCGGTTGCGCAATCGTGCTCGCTTGAAGTTCCTGCTGGCTGACTGGGGAACCGAGAAGTTCCGCCAGGTCCTGCAAGATGAATACCTAGGCTACGCCCTGCCTGACTGCGATCTGCCGCCGCAGCCCACCGAGGCCGGGGACCACAGCGGAGTCCATGAGCAAAAAGACGGCCGATTCTACATCGGACTGACTGTCCCTGCCGGTCGCGTCTCGGGATCCAAGCTTCTGGCTCTGGCAGATCTGGTGGAAGCCAAGGGCTCCACGCGCTTGCGGACTACCCCGCATCAGAAGATCCTTGCCTTGGATATTGCCCAGGACCAGATCAAGGACTTCGTGGGCGAAGCGCGTTCCCTCGGCCTGGAAGCCTACCCGGGCCTGCTGAAGCGTTCGGCGATTGCCTGCACCGGAATCGAGTTCTGCAAACTGGCCATCGTGGACACCAAGGACACGATGATCGATGCGGTTGCAAAGATCGAGGAACGCCTGTCGGACCACGACGGCAAGCTGCCTCGTGCCTTGTCCCTGCATGTCAATGGCTGCCCGAACTCCTGTGCCCGCATCCAGACTGCAGATCTTGGATTCAAGGGACAGCTGATCACCAATGAAGCCGGCGAACAGGTTTCCGGATTCCAGGTGCATCTGGGCGGCACCTTGGCCGGACGCGAGAACGGCGAAGCGGCCATGGGCCGCACCGTGCGCGGCTTGAAAGTGGCTGCCGATGACTTGCCTGACTACGTCGAGCGGGTTGTGAAGAACTACTCGGCCTCAGCTTCCGAAGGCGAATCCTTCGCAGCGTGGGCCCACCGAGCTGAAGAGGATGAACTGAAATGAGCCAGCAGAGCCCTGTACGTACCCGCAGCGAAGCTGAATTGCGCGAAATCGCCGAGCTCGGTGCCGCCGAATTGGGTTGGGATGCGACCGCGCAGCAAGTGGTTGCCTTCGCCGCCAAGCACCTTGGCGCCAACGAGGTAGCTGTAGCTTGTTCCATGGCCGATGCGGTACTGCCGCATCTGGTCAGCGTGCAACTGCCCAAGGTCGACGTGCTGTTCTTGGAAACCGGATACCACTTTGCCGAGACCCATGGGACTCGCCAAGAGGTCGCACAGACCTTGGACGTGAATATCGTCGATGTGCTCCCGGAACTGACAGTGGCCGAACAAGATGAGAAATACGGCAAGGACCTGTTCGCCCGGGATCCGGCGGCCTGCTGCCAGATGCGCAAGATGGATCCGCTGGCCGGCTCGCTGGCCGGATACAGCGCCTGGTTTACCGGAGTGCGCCGCGACGAGGCACCGACCCGCAGCAACACCCCGCTGGTCACCTTCGATGAGAAGCACGGACTGGTCAAATTCAATCCGGTGGCCGACTGGAACTTCGATCAGCTCATCGACTACGCCACCGAGCATCAAGTGCCGGTGAACCTGCTGCTCTCCAACGGCTACCCATCCATTGGCTGCCAGCCATGCACCCGCCCGGTCTCCGAGGGTGAAGACCCGCGTGCCGGACGCTGGGCTGGACTGAACAAAACCGAATGCGGAATCCACGTCTAAAGGAGCGAATCATGACCATTACCGCTAACGCCGCCACCGGCACCCAGCGCAGCGTCCTGGACGCCCTGGAAGCCGAATCAATTCACATCATCCGCGAAGTCCTCGCAGAGTTCGAAAAGCCGGGATTGCTCTTTTCCGGCGGCAAGGACTCCGTGGTCGTACTGCATTTGCTGGCCAAGGCAGTCTTCCCAGGACGCGTGCCCATCCCGGTAGTGCACATCGACACCGGCCACAACTTCGCCGAAGTACTGAACTTCCGCGATTCGGTCGTCCAGAAGTACGGGCTGAACCTCGTGGTCGGTTCCGTGCAGGAGTACATCGACCGTGGCGAGCTCACCGAGCTGCCCGATGGCACCCGCAACCGGCTGCAGACCCGAGTGCTGCTGGACACCATCGAATCCAACGGCTTCGATGTGGTCTTCGGCGGGGCTCGCCGCGACGAGGACAAGGCCCGCGCCAAGGAACGCATCCTGTCCCTGCGCGATGAGTTCGGCGTGTGGGATCCGCGCAACCAGCGCCCGGAAATCTGGAGCCTGTACAACGGACGGCATGAACCGGACTGGCATGTGCGCGCCTTCCCGATCTCCAACTGGACCGAACGCGATATCTGGGCCTACATCCAGCGCGAGAACATCGAACTGCCGCCGATCTATTTCGCGCACTGCCGCCAGGTCTTCGAACGCGACGGCATGTGGCGGGCCCTGACTCCGGTCAGCCAGCCCAACGCCGATGAGCCGGTCGTCGTAAAGCAGGTGCGCTACCGCACTGTGGGCGATGCCAGTTGCACCGGAGCGGTGCTCTCCGCCGCGGACACCGTGGAAAAGGTGCTCGATGAATTGGCCATCGCCACCATCACCGAACGCGGGGCCACCCGAGCCGATGACCGTATTTCCGCCGCGGGAATGGAAGACCGCAAAACCGAAGGGTACTTCTAAAATGACCACCACACTTTTGCGCATCGCCACCGCCGGCTCGGTCGACGACGGCAAGTCCACGCTCGTTGGCCGCCTGCTGCACGACGCCAAGGCAATCCTTGCCGACTCCCTGGATGACATTGCCCGCACCAGCGCCGAACGCGGCTTTGGCGGCAGTGACGGATCCCTGGACCTGGCCCTGGTTACCGATGGCCTGCGTGCAGAACGCGAACAGGGCATCACCATCGACGTGGCCTACCGCTACTTCTCCACGGACAAGCGCTCGTTCATCCTGGCCGATTGCCCAGGACACGTGCAGTACACCCGCAATACCGTCACCGGAGCATCCACCGCTGACGCAGCGATCGTGCTGGTTGATGCACGCAACGGCGTATTGGAGCAAACCCGCCGGCACCTGGGCGTACTTGCCCTGCTCCGGGTACCGCAGCTGGTCATCGCCGTGAATAAGATGGACCTGATCGATTGGGACGAAGCGGCCTTCAGCCAGATCGAGTCCGAAGTGCTCGCGCTCGCCGAAGAACTCGGCTTGCAGTCAACGACTGTCATCCCGGTCTCCGCGCTTCAGGGAGATAACATCGTCGAGCCATCGGCTACCGCCAACTGGTACGCCGGCCCGACCCTGCTGGGACTGCTTGAAGACCTTGCTCCTGTACAGCCGCAGGGCACCGCCCGATTGGATGTCCAGTATGTGCTGCGTCCGCAAGGTGCTCTGGCTCCGGGTCTGGACCCAGAAGAGTACCGCGACTACCGCGGCTACGCAGGAACCTTGGTGGATGGAACCTTGGACGTGGGGGATACCGTGCAGGTGCTTTCCAACGGGCACCCGGTGAGCACCCGGATCAAGGCCATCAGCACTCCAGCAGGCGCGGCACCCCAGGCGCAGGCCGGGGAAGCGATTGTGGTTGAACTGGAAAATGACCTGGATATCGCCCGCGGAGACACCTTGGTAGCAGGAGAGCTTCCGGGCATTCAGCGGGAATTCCAAGCGAATATCTGCGTTCTGGATCCGGTGCAGTTGAGCAAGGGCCAGCGCGTGCTGATCAAGCACGGCACCAAGGTTGCCGCTGCCAAGCTCGCTGATATCAACTACGTCATTGACGTGGCGGACTACTCCCACCAGCAGGCGCAGAACCTGGGGCTCAATGACCTGGGACGAATTACCGTGCGCAGCTCGGCTGCTGTAGCGATCGATGAATACAGCGTGTCGCGTACCGGTGGCAGCTTCTTGCTCATCGACCCCGCATCCGGCCGTACTCTGGCGGCCGGGATCATCGAGGCAGAACATGCAGCGGCCTGATCCTGCCGATCGAATCGACCACGGGGCACGAATCCGCCTAGGAGCAGCAGGAACCAAAAGCGGGTTTCGGGGCAGGCTGCTGGGATTGGCCGGGGTGGGGGCGCTGACCGCGCTAGCGGTACTCACCACCCTGGTGCCAGGTCCGAGCCAGGTCCAGGCCCATGCAGCGGACCGCGGTCCGGCAACTGAGCTCAAGCTGGGCTATTTCGCCAACCTGACCCACGCGCCGGCACTGATTTCCGATAGCAAAGGCTTGCTTGAAGGCAAATTGGAGCAGGACGGAACCGGCTTGGAACCCCAGCTTTTCAATGCCGGTCCGGCAGCCATCGAAGCCCTGAATTCCGGGGCGATCGATGCGGCCTATCTGGGTCCCAGCCCTGCACTGAACAGCTATATCTCCAGTAAAGGCAATTCGCTGCGGATCGTTGCCGGTGCCGCGTCAGGTGGCGCCAGCCTGGTTGTGAAGAAGGATATTGCCGAGCCGAGCGACTTGGCTGGTACCGAACTGGCCACCCCGCAATTCGGTGGAACCCAGGACGTGGCCTTGCGCCATTATCTGGCCGAGAACGAGTTGCTTGATGATGCGACGGTGACTCCCAGCTCCAATGGCACGCTCACCCAGCTCTTCGGGCGCGGCGCGATTGACGGAGCATGGGTGCCTGAGCCGTACGCCTCTCTGCTTGTCGAGAATTACGAGGGACATCGATTAGTCGATGAGTCTTCCCTGTGGCCTGAGGGCAAGTTCCCGACCACCGTGCTGGTAGTTGCCAAGGACTTCCTGATCGAGCACCCCGAAACGGTGGAAAAGCTTGTTGAGGCGAACTCGGAAGCAATCGATTGGCTGAACTCAGCTGAACAGGAAGAGAAGATCGTGGCGGTCCAAGAGGCCTTGAACGCAGCCAACGGCAGCAGCTTTGCCCAGCCAGTGATTTCTGCAGCCTTGGAGGAAGTGACCTTCGCTGAAGATCCGCTGGCCGATACCTATCAGACGCTGATTGACCACGCGGCCCAGGTCGGCATCGGTGAGCCTGGCTCGGCCGATGGATTGGTTGACTCTCGTTTTATTGCATCGCAGGAGCACTGATGGGCGTTCTAATCAATGAAGTCTCACTGACTTACCCCGGCACCGGATTGGTGATCGAGCAGCTGAGCGCAGAGATCGAAGATGGCGAATTCATTGCGGTCCTCGGTGCCTCCGGATGCGGCAAGTCTTCCTTGCTGAATATGATTGCAGGTTTGCTGGCACCTAGCTCAGGTTGGTTGGAGGTCCCTCAAGACGGGGCGGCCTTCATGTTCCAGGATTCCAATCTGCTTCCATGGCTTACCGCCGGGAAGAACGTGGAACTGGCGCTGAAACTTGCGGACTATCCGGTAGCACAGCGCGCCGGGCGCGTGACCGAGCTGCTTCAACTGGTGCAGCTTGGGCATGCCATGGAAAAGAAACCCCATGAGCTTTCCGGCGGCATGCGCCAGCGAGTTGCCCTGGCCAGGGCCTTGGCCCAGGACCGCCAGGTCTTGTTGATGGATGAGCCGTTCGCCGCCCTGGATGCCATTACAAGGGACATGCTCCATGAGCAGCTGCGGGCCCTGTGGGCGCAGACGGGCAAGACGATCATCTTCGTCACCCACAACGTCCGCGAAGCCATTCGTCTGGCCGGACGGATTCTGGTGCTCTCCTCGCATCCGGGAAGAATCCTGGAAACGCGTTGTATCACCGATGACCTGCGGAACGATCCGGCGCAATCAGCTGTGCTGGCCAACGAACTGACAACGATTTTGCGAAAGGAGCAACGAAAGCATGAGCTCACTGATCGAAACGCCGGATAGAACTGCGGCACCTGGACGGACTCGGCTCCGTCCAAGCCGCAAGGTTGATGCTTTCGTTGCCCCGATCTTGACCGTCCTGGTGCTGCTGAGCCTATGGCAAATCGCCTCCTGGGCGAGCCCCTTGCGTGAAGACCTGTTCCCTGGACCGGTCGCCGTGGCAGGCAAGCTGCCAGAACTGCTGGCTGACGGTTCGCTGGTCTCTGCCGTGGGCACCTCGCTGTTCCGTGCGCTGAGCGGATTCGTGATTGCCGTGCTGATCGCAACTCCTATCGCGCTGTTATTGGCGCACCAGCCGCTCTTGCGCCAAGGCGTGGGACCGCTGGTTTCGGCCATGCAGGTTTTGCCGTCCATCGCGTGGGTGCCAGCGGCAATTATTCTTTTCGGCTTGTCCGACGCGACCATCTACACGGTGCTGCTGCTGGGTGCGATCCCGTCGATTATCAACGGGTTGCTCTCTGGCATCGACATGATCCCCACGCAGTACAAGGCGCTATCCAAGGTGCTCGGTGCCTCCAAGCGCGAACACATCCTGCATATCGAGTTGCCTGCCGCTCTGCCTGGCTATGTGGCAGGGCTGCGGCAAGGCTGGGCCTTCGCGTGGAGATCCTTGATGGCAGCAGAACTGATTGCGGTCGGCGGATCACTGGCCCTGGGCGTTGGCTCCTTGCTGCAACGCGGCCGAGACCTTGCAGACCTGCCGTTGGTGATGTTGGTCATATTGACCATTTTGCTTGTTGGCGTACTTATCGAACTTTTATTCTTCGCCCCGATCGAACGCAAACTCATGGCCGATCGCGGAATGACCCGAACGGGAGAAAACAATGGCTAAAGGGCATATCACCCTGATTGGCGGTGGACCTGGGGATCCCGAGCTGATTACCGTCGCCGGCTATAAGGCCCTGCTCGCCGCGGAAGTAGTCTTAGCCGACAAGCTCGGACCTACCGCCTTGCTGGCAGAACTTTCCGATGATGTGGTGGTCATCGATGTGGGCAAGTCACCAGGCTGCCACGTCAAAACCCAGGATGAAACCAATGAATTACTAGTCAAGTACGCTTTAGAGGGGAAGCGGGTAGTTCGCCTTAAAGGTGGCGACCCGTTTGTACTTGGCCGCGGCGGCGAGGAAATGCTCTACGCCGCGAAATACGGGATCCCTACGCGAGTGATTCCCGGCATTACCAGTGCTGTCTCCGTGCCCATGGCCGCTGGCATTCCTGTCACCCACCGGGGAATTGCGGCCGGCTTTACCGTGGTCAGCGGGCACAGTGAACTCGCGGACGTGCCGATTCGCGCCGATCACACCCTCGCTGTGCTGATGGGAGTATCGAATTTGCCACAAATTGTTGAGACTTTGCTTACCCGTGGTTTACCGTCAAGTACACCAATTGCGATAGTTGAGCGAGGTTACTCACAGACGCAGCGCACAACTATCGGTACGCTAGAAGGGATAGTAAAGCGCGCCCGCAAGGCCGCAGTGGCGAATCCGGCCGTTATCGTTATTGGTGACGTCGTTCGGCTAGCCCCGGAAGCCTCCGACCAACTGGTAGACCTCCTGCCGCTAGAGAATGCCGATGCCACCGCGCCGGCCTCATTCGTTGACTAAGAAAGAGAAGTTGTTTGATGAGTGAAATTATCGTCCCTGAGCACCTCACTTCCCGGGCGCTGCGTGTTGCCATCGTTGGTGCCGGTCCGGCCGGCATCTACGCCGCTGACCTGCTCAACAAGAGCCAGCCGGTCGCATCGGGTGAACTGAAGCTGCACGTTGACCTCTTCGACGAGCTTCCTACGCCTTTCGGCCTGATCCGCTACGGCGTTTCCCCGGATCACCCGCGTATCAAGGGCATCATCAACGCCCTGCACAAGGTGCTGGACAACGACTGGATCGACTTCTACGGCAACGTCGGCTTGGGCCGCGACATCTCGCTGGAAGACCTGAATACCCGTTACGACGCAGTGATCATCTCCACCGGTGCCCAGAAGGACGCAGACCTGAACATCCCAGGTGTCGACCTTGAAGGTTCCTTCGGCGGCGCCGACTTCGTGTCCTGGTATGACGCACACCCAGATGTTGACAAGAACTGGGACCTGTCGGCCAAGGAAGTTGCTGTCATCGGCAATGGCAACGTTGCCCTGGACGTAGCTCGCATCCTTTCCAAGCACGCTGACCAGCTGCTGGAGACCGAAATCCCTGAGCACATCTACGAGCAGCTCAATGACTCGGCCGTCACCGACGTGCATGTCTTCGGCCGCCGTGGCCCGGCCCAGGTGAAGTTCACCCCGCTGGAACTGCGCGAACTCTCGCACTCCAAGGACGTTGACATCGTCCTGTACCCAGAGGACTTCGAGTTCGACAAGGCTTCGGATGAAGCCATGAAGACCAATAACCAGACCAAGACCATGGTCTCCACCCTGACCAACTGGCTGATCGAGCAGGAAGAGCGCGAAGAAGCTCCAAGCGCCTCGCGCCGCTTGCACCTGCACTTCCTGCAGTCGCCAGTCGAGGTACTGGGCGAAGACGGGAAGGTCACCGGCCTCAAGGTAGAGCGCAACGAGCTCGATGGCAACGGCGGCGCGCGTGGCACCGGCGAATTCATCGAATACCCGCTGCAGGCAATCTACCGCGCCGTGGGCTACTTCGGTTCGGCTGTCAATGACATCGAATACGACGGTGCCAAGGGCGTGCTTCCAAACGTGGAAGGCCGCGTACTTGATGCTTCTGGCACTCACGTTCCTGGCCTGTATGCCACCGGCTGGATCAAGCGCGGTCCAATCGGCCTGATCGGCCACACCAAGGGCGACGCCTTGGAAACCATCACCCACCTGCTGGAAGACCTCACCAAGCTGGCTGAGCCTGATTCTTCCCAGAAGATCGCGGATCTGCTCGAAAGCCGTGGCGTGAACTTCTCCAACTGGGATGGCTGGAAGAACCTGGATGCACACGAGAAGGAACTGGGCGCTGCAGCCGGCACCGTTTCGACTCGTTTCGGCGAGATCACTCGTGACCGCGTCAAGGTCGTAGAGCGCGAAGAGATGATGGAATTCTCTTCGGCAAAAAAATTGGTTGAGAGCCTGTAAGTTTCACCCCGGGCTCTAGCAACTATGGGCGGTGTCCCTCGGCAAAWTAGCCGAGGGACACCGCCCATTGCGGCACCTGGTGCAGGTATCAGCTGAGCAACGTGTTCCAGAGATAATCTTCGCCAACAACAGGGATGCCGTAGTCGCGTGCTTTCTTGGCCTTGCCGGAGAGCGAATCAGGATCAGCGGCCACCAACAAGGCTACTTTCTTGGTGATCGCGCGATGAGGAGTGAACCCTGCGGACGCTAGCTGAGCTTCAATCTCCGAACGCGGGCGTGTCATATCTCCGGTGAGTACCACCATGGCGCCGGGATCGAGCTGATGATTGCCCTGCGGTTTGCGGATGGGCTCTTTATCCTCGGAAGCCACAGGTGGCACCTTGGCTACCTCGATTAGTTGCGATGGAAGTCCTAGTAATCCGATGACTTTGACCAGATCGGCTATTTCGTCTTCGGTCAGCACGCCATCGGACCAAGCTGTTGCGACAAGCTGTTGGAAGTACAGTTCGTGCAGTCTCAGGGCCTGGTGCTTATCCAAGCCAATGTCAGCGGCGGTCTGGAGCAGCTGGGCTTCTTCATGGGCTGATACATAGCGGTCCATCAATGCTAAATCCAGTACGGCAAAGTAGTTCTCCTCCGTAGCCGTGCCCGAAAATTCCGGGAGCCGGGCTGCAAGCTTTTCAAGGAAATGCCCGGCGGATTCCGTTCTGTACTGGGAGCGCTTAACTGGCGCGACTCGCGAACGAGGCATGGAATCAAACCACCGCCCGGCCGCGGCGAGGCGTAGCCGCCCGTCCCATTCTGGTTCATCGGGATCCAGTTCCATGTAGCGCGAAAGCAATGTCGCTGTGGCCGTCGCATCTCCCACTGCACTGTGGGCCTGTTGCAAGTCGATGCCAAAGGAATCGCAGCAGTCTTGAAGCGAACGGCCTGCGCCTTGAAGGTAGCGGTGGGACATTCGCATGGTGCACATACCTTGCGCCAGGAATGTCTCGGGCACCGGCAGGCCGCACTTGCGGAATTCAGCCTCAAGGAATCTGGAATCGAAGGACAGATTATGCGCCACGAGCACTGTGCCCGAAAGCCTCCAATGCAGTTCTTCTGCCAGGTCCTTGAAGCTGGGTGCATCGAGCACATCGCGGCTCTGGATGCGATGGATTGATTGCTTGCCAAGATCGCGTTGCGGGTTGATTAATGTTTCCCAAGAGTCGACTATCGTGCCCTGCCGATTCATGGTGACTATCGCAATTTCGGCGATGCGGTCGTTCCCTCCGGGGAATAGCCCGGTGGTTTCGGTATCCACGATGGAAAAGAATTCGCCGCTCATGACCGCTCCTGGGAGAAAGATTGTTAGTTCAATCTATAGCAGCTCCGGATCGTTTTATCCTTAGCCAAGTGGCCATTCTTCGGGGCCTTGGCAGTGGACGCCAGAAGCGCGTGCGAACTCGGCCCAGACGATCTTCGTCTGGGCCGAGTTTCAGTTCCGCTGTGGTTTGTCGTTGAGTTAGCCGGCCAGCTCAACCTTTTGGACTGGCTTCTGAGCGCTAACACTGCGGCGCAGCATGATGAACAGCAAGATCATGCCTGCGGTGATAGACATGTGTCCCAGCCCGGCGATACCGGAAATCATCTTTGAGGATTCCACGCCCAGCACGGTCATGATTCCGTGGGTCAGCTGCATGCCTCCGGTCAAGATGACCCCGGCGTTGTAGGTTCCCATGAACCAGGCGAAGAGCTTGCGGTGCTGGCTGAGTCCAAAAGCCTTTTCCAAAAGGAGCACCAGCAGCAAGATGATGAAGCCCAGCACCAACAGGTGGGTGTGGACTACGGAGAGCTGGGTCCATTGGCCTTCAGGGAAGTCGTTCATCTTGGTGAATTCACGGTAGAAGAGACCGGAAGCTACACCGAGCACCATGTAGGCGAAGGAGAAATTCACGAGCTTACGCATTGATTTTGTTTTCTTTCTGAACGGTTGGTTCTGCGGTTGCTTTTGCGGGGGAGGAAGTTGTGCCGAAGAGTGGATGCTTGCTTGAACCCAGGACTGCGAACAGCGCCGGTAGCAGCAAGGTGCGAACGACGAAGGTGTCCAGCAGGACGCCGAGTCCGACGATCAGGCCCAGCTGGCCCAATACGGTCAGCGGCAAGGTGGCCAGAGCCGCGAAGACACCGGCCAGCACAAGTCCAGCGCTGGTGATCACCGAACCGGTGCGGCTTGCAGCCAGTACCACCGCTTCACGCAGCGTTAGTGACTGCGCGTCTTGGCGCACGCGCTGGGTCAGGAAGATGGTGTAATCCACGCCCAAGGCGACCAAGAAGACGAAGGCCAGCAGCGGCACTTGGACATCGAGTGCGTCGGCTTCGAAGACTGCCGAGGACACCAGAGAACCCAAACCGACGGCCGCGGCCGCGCTGAGCAGATTGACCAGGCCTAAGGCCAGTGCGGTTCGCCAGGATCGGGTCAGCCAGCCGAGCATCACGAAGCAGATGACCATGATCAGTGGCGCGATCACGAACAGATCGCGCAGGTGCATCTGGTGCGAATCAAGCTGTTCAGCGCTCTGCCCGCCGATCAGCACCTGCCCTGCGCTCTCGGTTGCCGCTGCATCACGCAGGTCGGCTACCAGATCCTGTGCCATCGCCGAGCTGGGATCGACAGCCGAGATGACAGAGACCTGCTGCCATTGCGTGGTGCCCAGCTGAGTGGATTCGCCAACGCGCTTGACGTTTTCGACCCCGGAGAATTCATCGCGCAGTGCCTGGATGGCGGTTCCCTGTGCCAATATCGTGATCGGCTGGGTTTCGCCAGCTGGGAAGTGCTCGGCCAGAGTCTGCATCGCGCTGGAGGACTCGGTGGCGGTGCGGAACTGCTGGGTCTGGTCCAAGCCGATGCGGGTACCGGTCAACGCTCCAGCCAGAACCATGAGCAATACCGCCAACGCTGCCAGGTTCAGGCCCGGACGGGTCATGACAGCACGAGCAGCACGTCCGAAGAAGTTTTCCTTCTTGCTTTCCTGTCCTGGCCGGGGGATCAACGGCCAGAAGGCCTTTCGCCCGCACATGGCCAAGACCGGTGGAAGGAGGAACAGCACGAAGATTGCGGCGATCAGCAAGCCGGCGGCGCAGACGATGCCCAGACCGCGGGTATCTTCCATGACGGCCAGTCCCAAAGTCAGCAGGGCCAGCACTACGGTGAGGTTCGAGGTCAGGATCGCTTCGAAGCTGGCTGCCCAGGCCTTGGAAAGTGCCTGGCGGTGGTCATCGTTCTTCTGCAGTTCATCGCGGTAGCGGGAGATCAGCAGCAATGCGTAGTTGGTGCCGGCGCCGAAGACCAGCACGCTGAGCACGCCGGAGTCGAAGGTCAAGTTGAAGGCGTTGCCGAGCAAATTCGCCACTAGCGAGGCGCTGCGATCGGCGATGGCCACGACGAGAAGCGGGATCAGCCAGAGTACCGGCGAACGGTAGGTGAGGATCAGCAAAACTGCCACGATGCCCACCGTCACGGCCAGCAAGGTGAAGTCCGCCCCGGCGAACGCATTGGTGATATCAACTGCGAAGGCGGTAGCACCAGTGACCTGCACGGACAGCTCCTGAATGGGATGTTCTTGGATCCAGTTGCGGATCTCATTTAGCTTCTGGCGGTCAGCAGTATCGGAGACCGTGTCCCAGGTCAGTGGAACCATCGCTGCCTGCTGGTCTTCGCTGGCCATGGTGCGGCCCGCTGCAACCTCCGCGTCTTGGCTTAGCGCAACGGCTTGCTTATCGATGGCAGTGTTGTCGGCTTCGCTCAGTGCGTGGCCATCGGTGCGGCTGGCCACCAGCAGGGCCGAGCTCTTCGAGTCGCTGGTGTTGGCTGCCAGGAGTTCGGCGACCTGCGCCGAGTCGGAGCCTTCGACCAAGGAGCTGGCCGAACGGGTTGGTGCTTGGATGCTGCTCAGTGCGCCGAAGAGCACGAGGATCACTGCAAAAACTGCGGCGGCCCAAATACGAGCTGAGCGGCGGCTGGTCAGCGAATCGCCGACCCGGGAGATAACTGGAACTTTCATAGTTCCAGTTAATGAGATTTCGCAGCTTAGGCCATCGTGGAATGGGGTGAATAAAAGTTCAACCGAAAGGTTGAGATGGCCGTCGGCGTGTCACTTTAATTCTATTGATCAACTACAGCAATCCGAGGTCTTGAGCCTTGTTGATCGCGTCGGTTCGCGTGGTTGCCTGAAGCTTGTCGAAAATGTGGACCAGGTGGGTTTTGACCGTTGCCTCCGAGACGAACAGGGCCTTGGCGATCTGCTTATTAGCTGCTCCGGTGGCAAGCTGGACCAGTACATCCTTTTCGCGCTTGGTCAGCTCCACCTTGGGTCGTCGCATGCCTTCGACAACGCGCTGGGTCATCTCCGGAGCCA
Organism: Glutamicibacter sp. MCAF14; assembly: GCF_052114325.1. NCBI lineage: Bacteria > Bacillati > Actinomycetota > Actinomycetes > Micrococcales > Micrococcaceae > Glutamicibacter > Glutamicibacter sp. MCAF14. The sequence continues at coordinate 777,618 of NZ_JBFREO010000004.1, read as the reverse complement.
GAACCACATTGCCGAGAGCGGCTTGGCGGATTGAATCCACGATCGTCTGGGCGCTGACATCCTTGAGCAGGTAGCCGGCGGCCCCAGCCTCGATGCAGGCGAGCACCTCGGAGTCCTTGTCGAAGGTGGTCAGGATCAGCACAAAGGGCGGCTTGGAAAGTTGGCGGATCGCGGCGGTGGTTTGCGCACCGTTCATGCCAGCACCTAGGCGCAAGTCGCAGAGCACCACATCGACGGGGTTGGCCTTGACGAACTGCACCGCTTCCTCGCCGCTGGAAGCTTCGCCAATGACCGAGATGTCCTCATAGTTCTCGAATAGCGCGCGCAGCCCGGTACGCACGATGGGATGGTCATCAACCAACAGGATCCGGATCATGAGTTGTCCTTTGCTAAGCGAAGCGGAAGGTGGGCGCACAGTGCGGTGCCTTCACCGGGTGAACTTTCAACGTCCAAACCACCGCCGAGTTCGCGCAGACGCTGATTCATTGCGGTCAGGCCGAACCCGCCGGTGTGCGTACTGGTCTGCGTGCGGCCAGTGTTCGGAATGAAGCCGATACCGTCATCGACAATATCCAAACGTACCTCGTCGCCGCTGGAGCCCAGGCTGAGCGCCACCGTAGAAGCCTGGGCGTGGCGCAGCACATTGGACAGGGCGGACTGGGCAGTGCGCAGCAGCGCGATCTGCACATTGGGATGCAACGCGGGTAGCCCCGGCTCGATATCCAAACGGGTCTGCAGCTTCGAATCTGTCTTGAAGTTCTCCAAGATACGACCCAAGGCACCGGCGAGCGCCTGGGAATCAAGTTCTGCAGGGGCCAAGGCGGCGATGATGCGACGCAAGTCAGTCAGCGCCTGCCCGGAAAGCTCATCGATCCGGCTCAGTGCAGCGGTGGCGGCTGCTGGATCCTTGGAAGCTTCCGCCGCTTTGGCATGCAATCCGATGGAGGAGAGCTGCTGGGCGACGGTGTCATGGATTTCCCGGGCCAGTCGGGTGCGTTCGGTGGCGATGCCGGCTTCATGCTGGGAGCGGGCCAACTCTCCTTGCAGGTCCGCCATTTCCTGTTGGGCGCGCACCAGTGAATCCACCAAGGATGTGCGCACCTCAGCATCGCGCTCCATCTGCAGGTAGCCGCGGGAGATGCCCCAAGCGAAGAGTCCGCCGACCAGGGGGCCGGCTGCGGCTGCCAGAGTCACTTCCAGGTTGTGCAGGTACGGCGCCAGGAGAGTGAAGGCATAGACCACTACTGACCAGAGAATCGAGGGCAACAGGGGGAGCTGGTGGCCAAGTAGCAGCCAGAGGCTGAACGCCAGCCACATGAACTCGGGAGAGGACGCCAAGCTGGCCACCCAGATAACTAGCAGTACCGCCAACCACCAGGCAGGCAGGTGCTTCGCCTGGCTGCGTGCCATGCGGATGAATCCGGCCGAATACCAGGCGACGAAAAGGATCGAGAGGCCAAGAGAGAGCCAAGGGTGCTGCCCGCTGGCGAAGACCCGCAGCAGCACGATGAGCACCAAGATGAAGGTGACCAGGTGCTGGCCCCAGCGCAAAAGTGCGGGGGAGCCGAAATAACGGTGTTGTTGCTGCGGGTCAGCCCAAGGCTGCGCGGTGGTACTCATGGGAATCAGCCTACTAAAGCCGGCGCAGGCTCTCCGGGCGCCCTCAGGAGCTAAGCGCGTGGCTCAGCCAGCAGATGATCGGGGATCAGCTCGGAGCCGCGCACATTTTCCAATAGATCGCGTTCGATAGCGACCCCCGCGCGCAGCACGCTGATCTGTCCGGTACCCTCCAAGATCACGCACGCGACCTCGTCGCGGCTGCGCACACCGCTGAGTCGCAGCTTCTCGATGATTTCGTTCTCAGAGACATGAGTACGCCGCAGATTGCGTTGGAGCATGTCGCGTCCGGCCATGAGCAAGTATGCCTTGTTGTTCACGGTGGCCCGCCCCATGGGGAATTTGCGTAGTTGCCCGGTGAGCGCCTGCAAGACTAGCAAGGTCACCAGTGCCAGAGCGCCGGCGGCCAAGGTTGGGGAATAGCCGAGGATCGCGCGTCCCACGACTGCGCCGATGGCTACAACCGCCGCGAAGTCGAAACTGGACAGGTTTGCCATGGTGCGTTGACCCAGAGTGCGAATCAAAACCAGAACCAGTAGATACAAGCCTGCCGCGGAAAGCACGATGCGCAGTGCATCGGCTCCATCCATTCCGTATTCAGCCCACATTGTCGCGCCTTTCTATCGTGTTCATTAGCTTGTTCCTGCCCGTAGCGCGGGTCGCGAAGCCATGGGTCACTGTACTCTGCTGCAGGTCAGACGAAACCGGTTCGAAACTATGTTCGAATGGTGTTTCGGGTGGAGCGGGTGTTCTGCGCTCGCCGAGCTGTGAGCCTGCGCTCACTTGCATTTGGAAGGCTGCCGGGAATTTTCTGCTGGCGCATCACGCGGTAGGATATAAGGACTGCGACTTTGATCCGGCTATCACCGGTGAGTCTTCGGAAGAACCGCGAACCTCATGTTCGCCAAGTAGAACCGAACGGGACCAGCCCGTCACAGCTGAAGATAAGCGATTCCCCATCATCTTGGTGGGGGATAAGCGGGGTGGTACCGCGGCAATTTCGCCGTCCTCGTAGGCAAGGATTTATCGACCCTACGCTTGAAGGACGGCCCATTCGATGAGCTTCTACCCGAAGGTCACTACTGACCCAACCGGTTCGACCCCGGCTTCACCGCGATTCCCAGATCTTGAGAAGCGCGTCCTCGAATACTGGAAGAACGACGACACTTTCCAGGCCTCCATCGACCAGCGTGAGGGCGAAGAATTCGTCTTCTACGATGGCCCTCCTTTCGCTAACGGCCTGCCGCACTACGGCCACCTGCTCACCGGCTACGTCAAGGACTTGGTAGCCCGCTACCAGACCCAGCGCGGCAAGCGCGTGGAGCGCCGCTTCGGCTGGGACACCCACGGCCTGCCTGCCGAGCTGGAAGCCATGAAGCAGCTGGGCATGACCGACAAGAAGCAGATCGAAGCCATGGGCATCGACAAGTTCAACGACGCCTGCCGCACCTCGGTGATGAAGTACGCCGATGAGTGGAAGCAGTACGTGAACCGCCAGGCTCGCTGGGTCGACTTCGAAAACGACTACAAGACCCTGAACGTCGAGTTCATGGAATCGGTCATCTGGGCCTTCAAGCAGCTCTCGGACAAGGACCTGACCTACAAGGGCTTCCGCGTGCTTCCATACTGCTGGAAGGACGAGACCCCGCTGTCCAACCACGAGCTGCGCATGGACGACGACGTCTACAAGAACCGCCAGGACCAGACCGTCACCGTTGGCTTCACCATCCTTGCCGGTGAAACCGAAGCTTCCAAGGAACTTGCCGGCGTGCAGGCCCTGGCCTGGACCACCACCCCATGGACCCTGCCAACCAACGCCGCACTGGCCGTGCACCCATCGATCGACTACGTCGTGGTTCCTGCAGGCGAAGCCGGCGTGAAGGCTTCGGCTGCCGCCGGTCCATTCCTGCTGGCCCGCGACCTGCTCGGCTCCTACGCCAAGGACCTGGGCTACAAGGACGCCAAGGAAGCCGCCGCGGCCATCACCGCCAGCTACACCGGCGAGCAGCTTGCCGGCGTGCGCTACCAGCCGCTGTGGGACACCTACACCGACACGGAGAAGTACGGCACCGAAAACGCCTGGCAGATTCTCACCGCCGACTACGTCACCGTGGCCGACGGTACCGGCATCGTCCACCAGGCTCCGGCCTACGGCGAAGATGACCAGAAGGTCTGCGAAGAGCACGGCATCCCGGTGATCCTCTCGGTCGACGAGGGCGCCAAGTTCCTGCCGGTCTTCGGCAATGGCCCGCTGGCCGAGATTGTCGGCGTGCAGGTCTTCGACGCGAACAAGACCATCACCAACGTGCTCAAGGACGAGGCCAAGCTCATCAAGCAGGCTTCCTACGAGCACTCCTACCCGCATTGCTGGCGCTGCCGCACCCCGCTGATCTACCGCGCGATCTCCTCGTGGTACGTCGAGGTCTCCAAGTTCAAGGACCGCATGGTCGAGCTGAACGAGCAGATCAACTGGATCCCGGGCAACGTCAAGCACGGCCAGTTCGGCAAGTGGCTGGAAAACGCCCGCGACTGGTCCATCTCGCGCAACCGCTACTGGGGTTCGCCGATCCCAGTGTGGGAATGCACCGGCGCCGAATGCGAGCACCGCGAAGTCTTCGGCTCGCTGCAGGAGATGCAGGACTTCTTCGGCCGCCTGCCGGTGAACCACGAAGGCCAGCCTGACCTGCACCGCCCATTCATCGACGAGCTGACCAAGGCCCACGAGGGCTGTGCCGAAGGCGGGACCCTCAAGCGCGTGGAAGACGTGCTCGATGTCTGGTTCGACTCCGGTTCGATGCCGTACGCCCAGGTGCACTACCCATTCAACAACCAGGAATGGTTCGATTCCGGCCACCACCCGGCTGACTTCATCGTGGAGTACATCGGCCAGACCCGTGGCTGGTTCTACACCATGCACGTGCTCTCCACCGCGCTTTTCGACCGCCCGGCCTATACCAACGTGATCTCCCATGGCATCGTGCTGGGCTCGGACGGACAGAAGATGTCCAAGTCCCTGCGCAACTACCCGGATGTCACCGAGGTCCTGGACCGCGACGGTTCCGATGCCATGCGCTGGTTCCTGATGGCTAGCCCGATCCTGCGCGGCGGCAACCTGGTCGTAACCGAACAGGGCATCCGCGACGGCGTGCGCCAGGTACTGCTGCCTCTGTGGAACGTCTGGCACTTCTTCAACCTCTACACCAACTCCGCGAACAACGGAGCCGGCTACGAGGCCAAGCGCTCGATGGACTCCACCGACCCGCTGGACCAGTACATGCTGGCCGCCACCGGCCAGCTGGTGCGCGAAGTCACCGAGGCGCTGGATTCCTATGAGGTCTCCGATGCCACCGAGGCCGTGCGCCACTACATGGACACGCTGACCAACTGGTACGTGCGCCGTAGCCGCCAGCGCTTCTTCGATGAAGACACCCAGGCCTTCGACACCCTGTACACCGCACTGGAAACCCTGGTGAAGGTCACCGCTTCGCTGCTGCCATTGGCCAGCGAAGAGATCTTCCGCGGGCTGACCGGCAAGCGCTCGGTGCACCTGGAAGACTGGCCAGAAGCCAGCGAATTCCCAACCGACACCGCGCTGCTGGAAACCATGCAAACCACCCGCAAGATCTGCTCGGTGGGCTCCTCGCTGCGCAAGGCCAAGAACCTGCGCGTGCGCCTGCCACTGGCTGAGCTGAAGGTCGTGCTCACCGACGCAGCACGCCTGGAAGGCACCTACGCCTCGATCATCAAGGACGAGCTGAACCTCAAGGCCGTCACCCTGATCGACGCCGAAGGAGTGGACGCGGCCAGCTACGGCATCAGCCAGCAGCTGGTCGTCAACGCCCGCGCCGCCGGCCCACGCCTGGGCAAGAACGTTCAGCAGGCCATCAAGGGGGCCAAGTCCGGGGACTGGTCGGTCACCGACGGGGTGGTCACCGCAGGCGGCCTGGAACTGGCCGAGGGCGAGTACACCCTGGACACCGTGGTGGATGCAGCCGGCGAAATCGCCGCAGCAGTCATCGACGGCGGCTTCCTGGTGCTGGACACCGAGGTTACCGAAGCGCTGGCCGCCGAAGGCACCGCCCGCGACATGGTCCGATCCATCCAGTCCGCCCGCAAGGACGCGGACCTGCAGGTCTCGGACCGCATCCGCACCGTGATCACCGCTAACGCGGCAACCATCACCGCACTGGAAGCCAACCGCGAACTGGTCGCCGGGGAAACCCTGACCGCGCAGCTTCAACTGGTTGCCGATGATTCGGTTGCAGGCGAACAGGTCACCGTGGCCAAGCTGGAAACTGACAAAGCGGAGGCCAACTAGTGAGCGATCTGGACCGCGTCTACGCGCAGCTATTGGCCCGTGCGCCGGAAAACAAGATGGAACCGCGCATGGAACCGATGTTCCGTGCCATGGAGGTCCTGGGCGAGCCGAATAAGGCCTGCCCGGTCATCCACATCACCGGCACCAACGGCAAGACCTCGACCGCCCGCATGATCGAGTCGCTGCTTGAAGCGCACGATCTGCGTACCGGCCGCTACTCCTCCCCGCATCTGGTGTCGGTCACCGAGCGCATCGCCATTGACGGTGCACCGGTGGACGAGGAAACCTTCGTGCGCGTCTGGGATGAGATCAGCCCGTTCATCGAGATCGTGGACGCCGAACTGGGGGAACGCGGCGAGAACAAGCTCACCTACTTCGAAGCGATCACTGTCCTGGCTTTCGCGATCTTCGCCGAGGCGCCCGTGGATGTCGTGGTGCTCGAAGTCGGCTTGGGCGGCATCACCGATGCCACCAACGTGGCCGATGGCGACGTTTCGGTGATCACCCCGATTTCGCTGGACCACACCGACCTGCTGGGGGACACCCCAGGGGAGATCGCCCAGGAAAAGGTCGGGATCCTCAAGCCCGGCGGCTACCTGGTCTCCTCGGTGCAGCCGGTGGACGCCGCCGATGTGCTGCTGGCCCGCGCCCGCGAGCTGGAAGTGCCGGCCGTCTTCGACACCCTGGACTTCAAGCTGCTGGATCGCCAGCACGGCGTGGGCGGGCAGCTGCTGTCCATCCAGGGCCAGGCCGCGCGCTACGACGAGATCTTCCTGCCGCTGTTCGGTGCCCACCAGGCGCAGAACGCCACCGTGGCCTTGGCCGCGGTGGAAGCGTTCCTCGGCGGCGGCCAGCGCGAGCTGAACGCCGATCTGGTCCGCGACGGCTTTGCCGCGGTGACCAGCCCGGGCCGGTTGGAACTGGTCCGCGGCGCACCGAGCATCCTGGTCGATGCCGGGCATAATCCTGATGGCATCCGTGTCACCGCGGAGGCCATCAAGGAATCCTTCGGCTTCACCCGCCTGGTGCTGATGGTTGGCATCCTGGCGGAGAAGGACGCCGAAGCGATGCTCTACACCATGCGTGAAGAGTATGGCGACATGGTAGAAGACATCTGCATTACCCAGTCGTCCTCGCCGCGCGCCATCCCGGCCGGCGAGCTGTCCACCATGGCGATCGAAGCTGGCTGGCCTGAAGAGGACATCCACGTGACCGAGAACCTGGAAGACGCCATCGAGTGGTCGGTAGGCCGTGCCGAGGCCGGCAATGATCTCTCCGGCGGCGTGCTGGTCACCGGTTCGATTACACTGGTGGGCGAGATTTCACTATTGCTCAAGGGAGGCGAATCCTAATGGCAAAACTCACCCGCGCCCAGCGCGAGTGGCGTCCTGGCATGAAGAAGAAGCAGCGCTCCACGAAGATGATGTTCGCATCTACCGTGCTGGTCTGCGAAGCGCTGCTCGCGGTGTTCGTGACCCTGGCGGCCTTCGGGCTCAAGCGCGGCGGGGAACCGGTAGTCGTGCTCAGCCTCGGCGCCGTGCTTGCTCTGCTGTGCATCTTCAACTGCGCTCTGCTGGGCAAGAAGATCGGCTACATCATCGGCTGGGCCCTGCAGGTAGTGTTCTTCCTGTCCGGCTTCCTGCTGGTGGACATGTTCTATCTGGCAGCGGCCTTCGCCCTGTGCTGGTGGTACGCGCTGTACAAGGGCGAGGAAATCGACGTGGAGAATAAGCGCCGCGCCGCCGCCCAAGAAGCCTGGGAACAAGCCAACCCCGAGCAAGCCTAAGAACCTAAGAAGTACATCAACGATACGAAGAGGTAGTCACATGACTGAACGTACCCTGATCCTGGTCAAGCCAGACGGCGTCAAGCGCGGTTTGACCGGACAGATCCTTGCCCGCATTGAAGCCAAAGGCTACGCCATCGCCAAGCTGCAGCAGCTGGAAGCGACTCGCGAACTGCTCGCCGAGCACTACGCAGAGCACGAAGGCAAGCCGTTCTACGAGCCGCTGGTTGAGTTCATGCTCTCCGGCCCAGTGGTAGCGATCGTAGCTGAAGGCCAGGGCGTTATCCCGGGCTTCCGCTCGCTGGCAGGCACCACCGATCCGACCACTGCTGCTCCGGGCACCATCCGTGGCGACTTCGGCCGCGACTGGGGCCTGAAGGTCCAGCAGAACCTGGTCCACGGCTCGGACTCGGTTGAGTCCGCAGAGCGCGAAATCGGCATATGGTTCGGCAAGTAAGCTGAAATAGAAAAATCCCGGCAGTTTTGAACTGCCGGGATTTTTCATGCCCGGAATCGGTTTCTAGAACCAGTCATCCAAGTTGTCCTGGGCGAGCATAGCGCTCTGCCCAGAGGCCGCATTCTGCGCAGGGCCTGCGATGGACGGCGCGGACGCTTCCAGCGGCTGTTGCTCTGCGGAGCCGATCCTGACCACCTGGTGATGGTCGGTGATTGGCCCGACTATGTGCGAAAAATACTTATCTGCTCCGTCGTTGCTGTATTCCAGCACGTGGATACCTCCCAGTCTTCAGTGCGCGTTAGCGCATTGATTGCGGGCGAAGCCTGGCGCGGGATTTTCCCTGTGGGGGAAAACGAAGACATGCAGCAAAACTTCTCAAGGTGCTTGCGCATCCCACGTCGCTCCACTTTCATCACTCCAGTCACATTAAACACACAAACCACATCCACGGCAACGTAAGTTTAGCTTCCGAATGGCATGCGCCGAGCAAAAAACCCCGAGAAACCGGGGCTGGCGGCGTGGCAAACTAGTTTTGAATTAGTTGGTAATAATTCGATCCAGAGTATTTATGGGCACGAGAAAGGGTGCCCCTGCTATGCAAGAGCACCCCCCCCAGCATCGGCTTCTACTCGGAACCCTTAGTCGATTCCTTATGAGCTACCTTGGCTTCGAGCTTTTCGAAAGCATCTTCCTCTTCGTGGATTTCAACTTCGGACTTGATGTCCTCGCTGGCTTCAGCCACGGCATCGGACTTATCTCGTCCGGTCCACACCTTGATCACAGCCCACGAAGCTGCAACCAGCGGCACCGACAGGACCGCTCCGACGATGCCAGCCAAGACGGTGCCGGCGGTCAGGGCCATCAAGACGACCAATGCATGCAGGCTCAGGGCGTTGGCCATGACGACCGGCTGAAGGAAGTTGCCTTCCAGCTGGTTGACCAGGATCACCGCGGCAAGCACGATCAGTGCCACCACCGGGCCATTGGTAACCAGAGCGATCAGCGTGGCCAGGATACCGGCCACGGTCGCGCCGACCATCGGAACGAACGAACCCAGGAAGACGATAACGCCCAGCGGGATAGCCAGTGGCACCTGCACGATCAGCAGCGTAGCGGTGATGCCCAAGGCATCCACCGCTGCGACAGTGGCCGTGCCGCGGATGTAGCCGCCGAAGGTGCGCAGTGCGCGGTCTCCGGAGAGGATCCACTTATTGCGGTAGTGGCGCGGGGTCCAGGACACGGCGAAGGCCCAGATCTTGTCGCCGTCCTTCAGGAAGAAGAACAAGATGACCAGAAGCAAAATCATCCCTGTCACGAAGCTGCCGGCGGCGCTGAGGGTATTCAACGCGCCGGTGCCGAACTGGGAACTGGTCAAGAAGCCGGTCACGGTTTCAACGACATTATCGATTTGGCTCTGATCGACGTTGAATGGCATGGTGCCGATGAATCCCTGGACCATTTCATTGAGCTGGTTGAAGCCCTGGACAGCTTGATCAACGAGCTTCGGCCATTCCTTGATGACCGAGAAAACCAAGCCGGTGCCAATGCCGCCGAGGATCAGCAACGAACCCAGGAACACGATCCACGCCGCAAGCATCGGGGAAACGACCCTGCGCAGCTTGATCACCAGGGGCCACAACGCACAGGAAATGATGACGGCCAGCAACGTCGGGATCACGATCATCGTCAGCCGCAGCATGCCGATGATCAGGAAGGTTGCCAGCGCGCCGACGATCAAAAGCTGTGCGCTTCGAATGCCCAAGCGTCCTAGCAAGTCCGTCCACAAACTGGTGACCGTGAAATCTGGTTTGGCGTCCTTGGCTGGAACACGATGGTACTCAGCAGGCGTCGGCTTGTCGGGTTGCTGTTGCTTCTTCAACAACTGGGCAGGCCTGACCTTACGGAAAAAAGCCATAGTCGCTCCTTGTTATCTAATACTGATAGCTCTAACAATAGGCTAGCGACTTGAGTTGCCTTCGAGGCAACACCGAAAGGTTGATTTTGGCCCCGGGCATCGGCCTTGAGGCTTACCGAAAGGTTCAAGAAGCGCAGGTGGGACACGATGGTAGACAAATCGGCAGCCCTGCAATTGCAGGACCGCCGCGTTGAATGAAGCCGGATTCAGCCGGAGGATCGAATCAACCCTTGAAATATTCCTTGGCCAGCAAGCCCATGATGATCTTGTCGTGGAATGACCCGTCGTGGAACCCGGCCTGTCGCACTCGGCCTTCTTCACGGAACCCTGCACGGTTGAACGTGCGCAGTGCGCGCTCGTTGTAGGCCCACGCGGTCAAGCCGATGCGGTTCAGGCCCATCTCGCGGAAACCGTAATCGATGATCATCTTGGTTGCCATGGTGCCGTAGCCCTGGCCCACGTTCGAACCGCCGATCATGATCATCAGCTCTGCCGAACGCGCCGGTGCGTTGTAGTTGTACAAAGCCGTATGCCCGATCAGCGTGTCATCGGGCAGCGTGATCGAAAGGCCAACACCGTCGGTGGTCCCGCGGTTCAGGCTGCGCGATTTGAATAGCTCTGCGGCTTCGGTGATTGGGTGGGGGAGGACCAAGTTGCCCTGCAAAGCCATGAATTCTGGGCTGTTCCACCACTGGGTGAGGAATGCAAGATCTTCTTCTTGCAATTCCCGCAGCCGCAGGTGCTCGGAAATCAGCAGGTTGATTCCGTAGTCTTGGGCATTTTCTGTGTTCCATATGTCACTTGCCATGCTTCTAACCTACCGGGTTCAGCTTGATGGCACGTGTGAAATCGTTGATGGCGAAACCTTTCGATCAACCTGGAATTCGGCAATGGCGCAGATCGAAGGTGGAATTCAGGCATAAATTTGCAGGTCGACGCGCCGAGGCGCAACAAACAGTGACACATCCATGGCTGCTCAGCCTCATTGCCCCTGCGCTGGATGAACAGATTAAAGCACCACGGGACCGCTGCCGAGGCAGCGGTCCCGTGGAAGTCAGGGGCTAAGTAGCAGGTCCCTAGCCGAAGAAAGCCAGGGGGAAACGCAGAACGATCGAAGCGGCTATGAGCACCCAGAGGATGGCGGTAATGATCCAGCTCCACTCGGCGAAGAACTTCTTCACCCCAGCGCCGGCAGGAATTACCCCGGTCAACACATTGCGAGCGGTCGTAAAGACGAACAGCGGGATCGTCATCGCCCACACCACCATGCAGTAAGGGCACAGCGCGTTGATCTCATACAGTGCCTGGGACCAGAACCAGATGACCAAACCCATCGCTGCGGTGACGCCGACTTGGAAGCACAGCCAGAACCAGCGCTTGAGGTTGGATGCCCCAGCCAGCAAGGCGAAGCCCACGGTGATGACAACGGCGAAGCAAACGATCCCGAAGAAGGGATTGGGGAAGCCGAAGATCCCGGCCTGCTCTGATTTCATCACGGTGCCGCAGGAAACCCAAGGATTGATATCGCAGCTGGTGATGTAATCGGGGTTCTTATAGAGCTCAAGGCGTTCCAAAACCAAAATGCCGGCGGCGAGCCAGGAGATGAACCCGGTGACGATGATGAACAGCCCGAAGCCGCGTTCCTTAGCCCACCAGGGCAACACGCCCGAGCTATGGCTATTTTCTAGTGATGAAACCATGTTTTGACTATTCCATAAGTTCATAGGAAAGCGGGGAATTCCGCCGAGGGCTTTTTCATCTTAAGGAGCATTTCTGTGTGTCTGGTGAGAACCAATGAACAAGGCGTGAACGAAATATGAGAGAATGGGAATGGTTGTTCGCGGATCCACAGTCTGCTTTCAACCCGACGACAGACTTTTGAAACAACAGATCGCCAGGCGATGCATCGCTTCGGTTGAGTGCCCAATATGTGCGCCTCCCGAGGGAATACCGCGGATCGTAGGGCTGCAAAGGAAAGCAGCCGGTTTCCTAGGCCACGTTGATCCGCAGGATTTGCGCATGGTTCAGAAACTTGGACAAGTGCCGACCCCGCGGAAAATAGCGAGCTTTTGTGTCCGGCCCACTGGAAAATAGGTAGGCCAAGGGGACACGCGATGATTGTAGTTTCAGTTGCGGCGCCGTCTGTGGAGGATGCCGGAGCGGGACATAGTAGGAGTATGCGAATTTAAATGAGCGCAGCAAATCAACGAAAGGGTGGGGCGCAAGGTAATAAGCGGGGCAACCGTTCAACGCGAGCCCGCCGTACCAGCGTTTCAACCACACCTGCGCGACCACTGCGTCGCGCCATGACCCTGGCCGAACTCAATGCCGCTGCCGGCGTTGAAGAAAGCCCATACCGCTGGCGGGCAACTCGCCGCACGCAGATATCGACCCCTGACTCCACCAAGCGCGCAAGCCGCCAGGCTGAACGCCGTGCACAGGCGGCACGCAATGCCGCTAATGACGAAGCAGTCGAGGCAGCCGCAGCCAAGCAGGAAGCTTCAGAGCAGAAGGCTGTGGAAGAAACTGAAGCTGCAGCCGAAGCACCAACCGCTGCTCCAGTCGAGCCGGAAACCGCCAAGGTTGAAGAAGCACCAGTCGTCGATCAGACCGGCAAGCTGCTGGCTGAACACGGCAGCACCATGATCTTGAATCCTTTCGCCGTGCCGGAAACTGCACAGGCAGTGCTGGCACAGGCCGTGGCCAAGAAGCAGGAACCTGCTCGCCGTGCCGCCGCCGCTTCGGAGGCCGACGAGGACGATGTCACTTCGCGCCGTCGCCGCCGTCGTCGCCGTGGCGATGTGGACCTGGAACTTGAAGGCGGTTCGCAAGATGATCCGCCGAACACCGTCACCCGTGTGCGCGCACCGCGTGGCACCATCGAGAGCCATGCCTCGGTCAACAACAAGGTTGCTTCGGTGCGCGGCTCCACCCGTTTGGAAGCCAAGCGCCAGCGTCGCCGCGAATCGCGCGAAACCGGTCGTCGCCGCCAGGTGATCACCGAGGCCGAGTTCTTGGCCCGCCGCGAGTCCGTTGAGCGCAAGATGATTGTGCGCCAGCGCGAAGATCGCATCCAGATCGGTGTGCTGGAAGATGGGGTGCTCGCTGAGCACTTCGTTTCCAAGACCCAGCAGGATTCGCTGATCGGCAACGTGTACGTCGGCAAGGTCCAGAACGTGCTGCCATCGATGGAAGCTGCTTTCGTGGATATCGGACGCGGCCGCAACGCCGTGCTGTACGCCGGCGAAGTCAACTGGGATGTTGCTGCGCTGGAAGGCGCACCACGCCGCATCGAGAACGCGCTGAAGGCTGGCGACTCGGTACTGGTCCAGGTCACCAAGGACCCAGTGGGTCACAAGGGTGCCCGCCTGACCAGCCAGATCTCGCTGCCCGGCCGCTACCTGGTCTACGTGCCAGGCGGTTCGATGACCGGCATCTCCCGCAAGCTGCCTGACGTTGAGCGCCAGCGCCTGAAGAAGATCCTGAAGGACCACCTGCCGGAGAACGCGGGCGTCATCGTGCGCACCGCTGCCGAAGGCGCGTCCGAGGAAGAGCTGACCAACGATATCAACCGACTGCGCGCGCAGTGGGAAGGCATCGAAGAGCAGGCCAACTCCACCAAGACCCTGGCTCCGGAACTGCTGTACTCCGAGCCTGATCTGACCATCAAGGTAGTGCGCGACGTCTTCAACGAGGACTTCACCAAGCTGATCGTCTCCGGCGAGCACGCATGGGACACCATCGAGGCCTACGTCATGTACGTAGCCCCGGATCTGATGGGCCGCTTGGAGAAGTGGGAAGCCGAAGAGGACATCTTCACCAACCTCCGCGTCGACGAGCAGATCGCCAAGGCACTGGACCGCAAGGTCTTCCTGCCATCGGGCGGTTCGCTGGTCATCGACCGCACCGAAGCCATGACCGTCATCGACGTGAACACCGGCAAATTCACCGGCTCGGGCGGCAACCTCGAAGAAACCGTAACCAAGAACAACTTGGAAGCGGCCGAGGAAGTTGTCCGCCAGCTGCGCCTGCGCGACATCGGCGGCATCATCGTCATCGACTTCATCGACATGGTCCTTGAATCCAACCGCGATCTGGTGCTGCGCCGACTGGTGGAGTGCCTGGGCCGGGACCGGACCAAGCACCAGGTGGCCGAGGTGACCTCGCTGGGTCTGATCCAGATGACCCGCAAGCGCATGGGCACCGGTTTGCTTGAAGTCTTCGGTGAAGAGTGCGAGCACTGTGCCGGTGCTGGTGTCATCACCCACGACGAGCCAGTTGAAACCCGCAAGACCTTCAACTCGGCCGGCGAGCAGCACACCAAGAAGTTCAACGACAAGCCAAGCCGCAACTCCCGCCGCCGCCGCGGTGGCGAGAAGGACGAGGCTAAGCCAGTTGAGAAGAAGGAGCCGGTATCGGAGGAGAAGGACGAGGCCACGCGCCACGCCCTGGCCAACATTGCCGCAGCCTCGCACCTGGATGCCGCTGCAGATAACGCAGTGAGCATCGATGGCGAGCAGATTCCTGTCACCAAGGCGCAAGCATCGGATTCCGAAGCTGCTGCGGTGACCCTGGAAGCGCTGGAAGCAGCGCTACCGGGCAAGGGCGAGTCCAGCGAGGAACAGGACGGCAGTCGCAAGCCGCGCCGCCGTTCACGCTCCCGTGGACGCAACCGGAACCAGATTGAGGAAAGCACTTCAGGTAACGATGAGGCTTCGGCTACCCAGGAGCAGCCAGCTGCTCCTGCACCGGAGCAGGCATCGAAGTCCGAAGAGCAGCCCCGCAAGCGTTCGCGCCGGGCTTCGCGTCCGCAGGCCGCAGCACAGCAGGACCAGCCGGTCATCACCGGCCTGGCCATGCCTGCTGCCAGCGCACCTGCAGCCGCTGAGACCAGCACCGCTGTTTCCGCTCCCGTTGCCGCACCTGCGGCAACCACACAGAATTCTACGAAGCCAAAGCGCCGTAGTCGTCGGGCCACCTCGGCCCAGGGCGATGCGACCGCAGAGGTTCTCGTGGCAGAGGTATCCGCTGCTACCGGTTCGGTAGTTCAAATGGACGCCTCCGGTTCGAAGAAAGATAAGCCAGCTGAGCCTGCCGGGCAACCGGTAATGTTCGGTGTGGGTGTTCCAGTACGCGAACTGAAATAGATGAACTTGATCACGCTTCACCCGCTGGGGCAGTTTCTATTTGCTCCAGCGGTGTGGACTAGCGTAATCTAGTTGATCGGTGCTAAACGCCAAGATCACGGACTTTTGGTCCGCTCGGCGTCAAGGCACAAGCGCATGAGATCCCCGTGCTCGCGTCCACTTTGTGGGTGTTTACGGGTCGATATCTGCGCCGGTAAGACAATAAACGTCGAGTAGAAGTGAGTACCCACGTGGTGTACGCAATTGTCCGCGCAGGCGGCCACCAGGAGAAGGTTTCCGTTGGAGACCTCATCACCGTTGACCGTCTTCAGGCTGCCCCAGGCAGCTCCATCGAGCTTCCAGCTTTGCTGTTGGTAGATGGCGAGAAGGTAACTTCCGCAGCTGCCGATCTGGCTAAGGTCACGGTCACCGCTGAGGTTGTAGAAAACCTTCGCGGCGAGAAGATCGTAATCCAGAAGTACAAGAACAAGACCGGTTACAAGAAGCGCCAGGGCTTCCGTGCCGCTCTGACCAAGGTCAAGGTCACCTCGATCGCCTAATTCAGGCAATCGTAGAATCCATTTTTGTAGCGAAAGAGGCTAAAAGGCATGGCACATAAGAAAGGTGCGAGTTCCACTCGCAACGGTCGCGATTCCAACGCACAGTACCTAGGCGTAAAGCGCTACGGTGGTCAGGAAGTCAAGGCAGGCGAAATCATCGTTCGCCAGCGTGGCACCCACTTCCACCCAGGCGCCGGCGTAGGCCGTGGCAAGGATGACACCCTGTTCGCATTGGCTGCTGGCGCAGTCGAGTTCGGCACCCGTCGTGGTCGCCGCGTGGTGAACATCGTGGCTGCTGCCTAATTTCAGGCAACAGGCAAATTTTTTAGTACACAAGGGGTGGGCCGATTTCGGTCCGCCCCTTGCGTGCATAGTTAGACTTTAAGCGAGTATCCCTCGCAACCCCGTACTAGGAGAAGATGGCCCCGTGGCTGCATTCGTTGATCGCGTAACCCTTCATGTCACCGCAGGTAATGGTGGCCACGGTTGTGTGTCCATCAAGCGTGAGAAGTTCAAACCGCTTGGCGGTCCAGATGGCGGCAACGGCGGCAAAGGCGGAGACATCATTCTTCGCGTTGACCCGCAGGTCACCACGCTGCTGGACTTCCACCACCTGCCGCACCGCAAGGCCGGCAACGGTGAACCAGGCAAGGGTGGTTTGCACCCGGGCAAGCACGGCGAGGACCTGATCCTCGGCGTGCCAGCTGGCACCGTCATCAAGACCAAGGACGGCGACATCCTCGGCGACCTGGTCAAGCAGGGCGACGAATTCATTGCTGCCATTGGCGGCATGGGAGGCCTGGGCAATGCGTCCATCGCCTCGGATAAGCGCAAGGCCCCGGGCTTCGCACTGCTGGGCATTCCCGGCACCAGCCAGGACGTCGTCCTGGAGCTGAAGTCCATGGCCGATATCGCGCTGGTTGGCTACCCATCGGCCGGCAAGTCCTCGCTGATCGCCGCCGTCTCGGCAGCGCGCCCGAAGATCGCCGACTACCCATTCACCACCCTGGTGCCTAACCTGGGTGTCGTGGAAGCCGGCGAAACCCGCTTCACCGTCGCCGACGTTCCAGGTCTGATCCCAGGAGCCTCCGAAGGCAAGGGACTGGGCCACGAGTTCCTGCGCCACGTCGAACGCTGCGCTGCCATTGTGCACGTGCTGGACTGCGCTTCGCTGGAAGCGGACCGCGATCCAATCAGCGACCTGGACATCATCGAAGCCGAGCTGGCCAATTACGAGGCCGACTCCACCTTCGCTGGAACCGACGGCACCATCGTGCCGTTGATCGAACGCCCGAAGCTGATCGCCCTTAACAAGGTTGATATGCCGGACGGCGCTGACATGGCTGAATTCGTGCGCCCGGAATTGGAAAAGCGCGGCTACCGCGTCTTCGAGATTTCGGCCCTCTCGCGTAACGGATTGCGCGATCTGTCCTTCGCTATGGCTGAATTGGTAGAACAGGCCCGCGCCGAACAGGTGGTTGAAGCCCCAGTAGTCGAGGTACCTGTGATCCGTCCGCATACCAGCAAGCGTGCTGAGTTCACCATCCGCCGCGAGGAACAGAACTTTGAACCAATGTGGCGTGTTATCGGTGAGAAGCCCGAACGCTGGATCATGCAGACTGACTTCCGCAACGACGAAGCAGTGGGCTACCTGGCTGACCGCCTGGCCAAGCTGGGTGTTGAAAACCAGCTGTTCAAGGCCGGAGCCAAGCCAGGCGACGCCGTAATCATCGGTGCAGAAGACAACGCAGTGGTCTTCGACTGGGAGCCAACCATGGCTGCCGGTGCAGAACTGCTCGGCGGAAGCCGACGCGGTGAAGACATCCGCCTTGAGGACCGCGGGGATCGCAAGACCCGCGAAGAGAAGCGCGCCGAGCATGATGAGCGCAGAGCTGCCAAGGCTGCCGCTCGCCAAGAGCTGGAAGCCGAACGCAAGGCCGGTATCTGGACTGAATCCGTTGACTCCAAGTACGGACGAAAGACCGCTGAACCAAAGGCAACCCAGGAGGAAAATTAAAGTATGAGTGAAAGCGCCACTAAGACAATTTCAGCTATTACCTCACCTCACGAACTACCTCAGGCCAAGCGGCTTGTAGTGAAAGTTGGATCCAGCTCGCTGACCACGGTCAGCGGGGGAATATCGCATGAGAGACTGAAGTTTCTGGTGGACACACTCGCCGAAACTGTGAATAACGGAACCGAGGTCATCCTCGTTTCTTCCGGTGCAATTGCAGCCGGCATCGCCCCGCTGGGGTTGGCCAAGCGTCCCAAGGACCTGGCCACCCAGCAGGCGGCCGCCGCAGTGGGCCAGGGGTTGCTGCTGGCGCAGTACACCCAGTTATTCGATGAGCACGATCTTCGCGTCGCCCAGGTGCTGCTGACCGCAGATGACCTGATGCGCCGCTCAACCTACACCAACGCCCTGCGTTCGCTGGTCCGCTTGCTGAACCTGGGCGTACTGCCGATTGTGAACGAAAATGACGCGGTAGCCACCCGCGAAATCCGCTTCGGCGACAACGACCGCCTGGCCGCCCTGGTGGCCCACCTGGTCAAGGCCGACGCGCTGCTGCTCTTCTCCGATGTCGACTCGGTCTACGACGCGCACCCGGATGAGGGCGGCAGCCGCATCACCACCATCGAGCACCCCGACGAACTCGAAGCCGTGGACCTGGGCACTCCAGGTGCGGCCGGGGTAGGCACCGGCGGCATGATCACCAAGGTCGACGCCGCGACCATGAGTTCCTCGGCGGGCATTCCGACCCTGGTGACCAGCACCGATAACGCGGCCAAGGCCTTGCGCGGCCAAGATGTCGGCACCTGGTTCGCCGCCCGCAACTCCCGCCGCTCCGCCCGCGATGTCTGGCTGGCTTACCTGGCCTCGATCGAAGGCAAGTTGATCCTGGATGCCGGTGCCGTCAAGGCCATCTCCCGCGGCACCAACTCGCTGCTGGCCGCCGGCATTATCGAGGTTCGCGGCGAGTTCGAGGCCGGAGACGCAGTAGAGATCTGCGATTCCAAGGGCAAGCCATTCGCCCGCGGCCTGGTGAACTTCGGCTCCGAAGAACTGCCGGATATGCTCGGGCACAACACCACGGATCTGGTCGAGGAACTGGGCGAAGGATACGACAAATCCGTCGTGCATGTCGACGACCTAGCTTTGATCGAACCCATTTTCTAGAATGAGGAGCATGAGTATGGATGCCGTAAACACCGAAGAAACGAATACCGACATCACCAACTCGGTCCATCAGCTGGCCGACCGCGCACGCCGCGCATCACGAATCCTCAAGCGCGCCAACCGCGACTGGAAAGACCGTGCGCTTCAAGCCATGGCTTCGCGCATCGATGAGAACCGCGCGATGATCCTGCGCGCCAATGAAAAGGATCTGGAAAACGGCCGGGCCAACGGCACCTCCGAAGCGCTTTTGGACCGCCTGAAGCTCGACGATCAGCGCATCGACGGCCTGATCGGCGCCCTGCACGAACTCGCTGGCCTGCCGGACCCAGTGGGCCGCGTCGTACGCGGCGAAACCCTGCCTAATGGCCTGCGCATGCGCCAGGTCAACGTGCCCATGGGTGTCATTGGCACCATCTACGAGGCACGCCCCAACGTCACCGTCGATATCGCCGGCCTGGCGCTGAAGAGCGGCAACGCAGTACTGCTGCGCGGCGGTTCGGCGGCGTTGAACTCCAACCAGGCGCTGGTTGCGGTAATCCGCGACGCGCTGGAGTCAGTCTCCCTGCCTCGCGACATCGTGATCTCCATCGATGAATTCGGCCGCCCCGGCGCCGACGCGATGATGGGCGCACGCGGCAAGATCGACGTGCTGATCCCACGCGGCGGCCGCGAGCTGATCCAGCGCGTGGTCACCACCGCCAAGGTTCCGGTCATTGAAACCGGCGAAGGCAACGTGCACATCTTCCTCGACGCGAGCGCCGATGAGGAAATGGCCGTCGATATCCTGCTCAACGCCAAGACCCACCGTCCAAGCGTGTGCAACACCGTGGAGAGCCTGTTGATCCACAAGGACGCAGCAGTAGCTCCGGCAGTGCTCAAAGCCCTGTCCGAAGCCGGCGTGAGCTTGCACACCGACGATCGTGCCGCGGCGCTGGTTCCGCAGCTGAAAACCACCCCGGCAGGGGAGGACGACTGGCGCAATGAGTACCTGGATCTGGATATTGCAGTGAAGGTCGTTGACGACATGGACCAGGCGCTGGAGCACATCCGCACCTACTCCACCGGCCATACCGAGGCAATCATCACCTCGTCGTTGGCAGCTTCGGAGCGGTTTGTCGCGGAAATCGACTCGGCGGCAGTCATCGTCAACGCTTCGACCCGCTTCACCGATGGTGGACAGCTGGGTCTGGGCGCAGAGGTGGGCATCTCCACCCAGAAGATGCACGCTCGTGGTCCGATGGGCCTGGCCGAACTGACTACGACCAAGTGGATCGTCCAAGGCGACGGGCACATTCGCAAATAGTTTCTGACCGCCGTTTTCGGTACGATGTAGAAGAAACGTAACGTTACTTTTCGAGCCGCTGATCCAGGTGCCTTCGCGCCTGGCTCGGCGAACTCGTAAAAACGACTGGAGAATTATCTTGAACGCGCTGATTTTGGCTTCGGAAGCCGCTTCCAACGGCATGGACCCACACACTTTTGCTGTGCTCGTCGGTGGCGGCATTTTCGCAGCACTTATGGTTCTGCTGCTGATCACCGTTTCCTACACCAACGTAGGTAACCGCCACGATGCAAAGCCTGAACCAGAGGATACCCACCGCCAGTTCAAGACTCACACGCCACACAGCCACTAGTCTTGGCAGAGCATAAGCCTCAAGACCGCCCATTGCGCCTCGGCGTAATGGGCGGTACTTTTGACCCCATCCACAATGGCCACTTGGTCGCTGCCAGCGAGGTGGCGGCCGAATATGACCTGGATGAGGTTGTTTTCGTTCCCACCGGACAGCCCTGGCAGAAGGCAGACCGACAGGTCACCAGCGCCGAGCACCGCTATCTGATGACCGTGATCGCCACCGCGTCGAACCCGCGCTTCACCGTAAGCCGCGTGGATATCGACCGTGAAGGCGCCACCTACACTCGCGATACCTTGCTCGACCTACGCGCACTGCGCCCCGATGCGGAGCTATTCTTCATCACCGGCGCGGACGCGATGAGCCAGATTATGAGCTGGCGCGATATCGACCAGGTCTTCGATCTCGCGCACTTCGTTGGCGTGAGCCGGCCAGGTTATGTCATCGCGGATTTGGGTCGCGACAACGTCTCGCAATTGGAAATTCCAGCACTGTCAATTTCCTCCACGGATTGCCGTGCACGAGTCGCAGCCGATAAGCCAGTTTGGTATCTTGTGCCGGACGGTGTGGTGCAGTACATTGCAAAATATGGGCTGTATACCGAGTCGTAACCTCACATAGGGTGGGGTAACACGGCATAATCTCTAGGTAAGGGTGACGGTATTTGTCTATGCGGTCGGGAGAAGTATCAGGATGAGCGATAACTCGCAGCCGGTTTCAAGCAGGCGAGCTCTGCGCGAAAAACGACGTGCTGAGATGGAAGCAATGCTGGCAAACAGCAAGGCCGAACAAGCAGCCAAGGAGCTCGCGTCAAAGAACGCAGCCGAGGCTGAAGCGCCGGCTAAGCCAGCTAAATCTGGACAGGCCCCACAGGCCAAGCCAGCACCCAAGGCAGAGCCTGCAAAATCCGCCGCGGCCAAGCCAGCGGCTAAATCCGAGGCCAAGCCTGCAGCTAAGCCAGCACCCAAGCCAGCTGTTTCGGAAGCACCAGCCGCCAAGGCTGAAAACCCCAAGCCAGCAGGCGCCAAGCAGCAAGCCGTTAAACCAGCAGCGAAGCCTGCGCAGGCCCCAGCTAAGGCTGAAAACGCCAAGCCTGCGGCAAAGCCAGCTTCCGCACCTGGGGCCGAAGAGCCACTGGGGGAGCGCGCCTCATTGCGCCGTGCCCGTGACCGCGAGGCCCTGCGCGAACGCCGCCGTCTGGAAGAAGAAGTCGGCGCACTGACCACCAACATCCCAACCGTCTCCCCGGCCGAGGATCCCAAGCCGCTGACCCGCCGTCAGCTGCGCCTGCAGGCGCTGGCCGATCAGGGCAAGGTCGAACCGCAGCCTAAGGCCCCCGCCAAGCCTGCCGGCAAGGAAGACACCCCAGAAACCACGGTTATGAGTGTCGAGCAGGCGCTGGCCGCCCGCCGCGCCCACGCACCTAATGCTCCGGTCGACCCTAACCTGCTGGGGGAAGACGACTCCGAGATCGATTTGGAAGTTCTCGCCCACCAGCGCGAAATGGCTGCCCGCGCGGCTATCATTTCCCGTCGTGCCGCCGAACGTGAACGCCTTCGCATCCAGAACGCTAACCAGGGCAAGGACGATAAGGCTTCCGATCCTTTCACTGGCGCCATGGGGAACATTCGCGAGGTTGAAGACCGCATTGCCAAGATCGGCGTGCAGGGTCCCAAGACCCAAAGCGTTGCGCTGGACCTGAATGCGGATGGCAAGCTCAGCTCCAAGAAGGATGAGGCCGCACCTGCAGCCAAGAAGCCAATGGCCAAGCCGGCCAAACCAGCAGCCAAGACCCCGGTAAAGCCAGCAGCGAAGGCTCCGGCCAAGCCTGCGGCGAAACCAGCAGCAAAGCCGGTTGCCAAACCACTAGCGAAGCCAGTGGCCGAAGAGCCAGCAAGATCCAAGCCGAAGACGCAGGCCTCCGAGCCCGCCGCCGGAGTGGAAATGCCACGCATCGACGCGGTCAACGCACAGGGCTTGCAGCCACTTGACGTGCAGGCCCATGGCCTTCGCCGAGCCAACAACATGCTAATCGCGATGATCGTCGCACTCAGCTTGGGCGGCGCCGCATTGATTGCGGGCTTGATCATGTTGCTAGGCAACTAGTTTTCGTAGGACAATTAAGTTCTCGATCTACACCTCTATAAGGAGACACCCCACTCTATGGGAGCACACGCAGATTCAATTGCCCTCGTGAAGGTTGCTGCACACGCAGCATCCGAAAAGATGGCAGAAAATATGGTCGCACTCGATGTTGCCGACCGCTTGGGCGTTACCGACGCTTTCTTGATTGTCTCTGGTGGGTCAGAACCTCAGGTCAACGCCATTGTCGACGAAATCGTCGCTGAAGTACTCGAAGAGTACAGCATGCGTCCGATCCGCCGCGAAGGCTTCGGCCAGGGCCGCTGGGTCTTGCTGGATTACGGCGACGTCGTCGTTCACGTTCAGCACCAGGAAGACCGCATCTTCTACGCCCTTGAACGACTCTGGGCCGACTGCCCAGTAATCGAGCTGCCTGAGGAACTTTCTGCAGACCAGAAGTAATCCTCAATTTGCATCCTGATCAGGTAGTCATCTATGATTATGGAGTTGCCTGATCAGGGCGGCAATCCTTTTGGGGGTATGGCGCAGTTGGTAGCGCGTCTGCATGGCATGCAGAAGGTCAGGGGTTCGAATCCCCTTACCTCCACCAAAT
The DNA here is from genome assembly GCF_052114325.1 of Glutamicibacter sp. MCAF14. Lineage (NCBI taxonomy): Bacteria > Bacillati > Actinomycetota > Actinomycetes > Micrococcales > Micrococcaceae > Glutamicibacter > Glutamicibacter sp. MCAF14. Next base: position 754,335 of record NZ_JBFREO010000004.1, on the reverse strand, counting down.
TAAATCCTAAGATTTCGGTTCGCCGGAATCTTGGGATTTTTTGTTTTCCACAGCTCGGCGACACCCACGGCCACGACCGGCTCCATCGGTACATCCTGTACCCATGACCACCGACACAGCGTACGCCCCGTTGCAGCTCGCTAAAGCACGCGAGCTCATTGACGCTGCCAACGCTGTGCTCGGCGCCGCTGCTCTTCCACCCGGCCATGCCGCCGGCTACGCCAAGTACACCGAAGAAATCGACCAGAGCCTGTCCCGTGCCAAAATCCGGGCAGCACATGCGCTGCGTCGTACCGGTGCCCACAAGCTTGATCAAGCTTCATTCCAGCACCTTGGCAAAGCATTCGAACAGCCAACACTGCAGAGCATGCAAGATGCTGCCGGACGTACCATTACCGGCCGCACTCATTTCAGGAACACGCGCAGCATGATGCACGACTGGCTCGACATCCCGCGTGGCACCGCCAGTGACCGGCTGATCCTTGCTGACTGCCTACTAGGCGGAGTCGACGACTCCGGGCAACCCACGGCTCCGTGGCTTCCTGAACTGGCGGCAGAATACAATGATCCGACGATAGACCCCCGGCTAGTCATGGCAGCAAGCACGAAACTCCATTCGGCCCGCAAGGACCTGGGTGAAGGTGCCGCGGCAAATGCCAAAAAGGCGAAACTTGAACGAGAATCCGTGGCCTTCATGCACGCTGAGCCGAAGAGCGCCCGCAAGCACATCAGCGCCATGGTCGCTGAAGTGAAGGCTGGACAACGTCCGCTCAAGGCTCTGCTTGAGAGCATCGGCATTTTCAAAAAGGGCCTACGCCAAGGGCTGATCGAGTACGTGCTGCGTGTGCTTCCGTCCCAAGCAGCCTATATTGAAGCGTTCTTCGCTTCGATCGATAACCCGGCCACAGTGGCAGGCAATCGCGAGGGACTCAAAGATGCCGAAGCACAGTTCACGGGGGAACAGGTCAACGAGTGGGATGATGAGGCGTCCATGCCCGACTGGGCCCAGCCTGAGGCAGGACACGAAGAGTCAGCTGACGATAGCCAGCACCCGGATACTAGCGATGCCGAAGCCACTCAGTCCTCTAGCCAAGAAACCACGGCGGAAGACAGCTCCGAAGCCGAAACCGGCGAGCAGCCGGAGCACCGCACCGCATCAGCTTCCTGGGAGGATCTGAAGCCCGAACGCAGGCGGCTGGTTGGGCTGATGACGCTGCTGATGAGCGATCGCACCGGTAGTCGGCCACATCGAAAGTTGGCACTGGCCACCCCGCAGGTGAGCATCATCTTGAACTACGAGAAAATGCTCGCCCAGGCTAAGGATTTTGCGGTTACTTCCTCAGGAATTCAACTTTCACCAGGCGAAGCAAGAGCCGCACTATGCAATTCCGGAATCTATCCGGTGGTGCTCAACGGCAAGAGCCTGCCTCTCGATCTAGGGCGGACCCAACGCCTGTATTCCAGGGCCCAGCGTCGTGCAATTCGGGCAGCCTACCGAGGCTGTTCCTACCCTGGGTGCAGCATGCCCGCAGAACGGTGCGAAATTGATCATCTGGATGCCTGGGAAAAGGGCGGACGAACAGATATCAAATCTGCAGGACTCAGTTGCCTGATACATCATACTGGCCGGCATTGCGGGCTATTCCATGCAGTAAAGATTCCAGGAAGCAGGCCGATGGTGCTGCTTTCACCGGAATTGGATCCCGAACAGAAGCTGCGGATCAATACCTATTTCATGACCCCGGCAGAGGCACTGGAAGCCCAAGCGCTAGCCGATGAAACCACTGCGAAGTGGCGTGCCGGGCAGCTAGAGGTCGAAATAGTCGATCCCTAGGCTCCCGACTGGCAAGAATCAGCGACGAAATTCTCCCCGGACTTGCGATACTTGAATGAACGAGGATCATTCAGGAGCAAAAATGTCACGTGTTCAACGCCGGGCCGCGGATGCCCGACCATTCTTCGGTACCCAGAATTCGTCTCATACGTCAATGACCGTCCGCTATATTGACGATGGCACCGTAGCGACTGCTCCGGAAGGAACCAGCGCCGCCGATGCGCTGGCGTTTGGCCAGTCCGGCGATCAGCGCATTGCCTTGTCCCTCTATCCGACGCCGGATGAAGCTGACATTCGAGAACTCACCGAAGCGTGGCAACTGCACCCGGTACTCGTCGAAGACCTCGTCCATGCGCGCCAGCGGCCAAAACTCGAACGCTACGGTGAAGTCATGCTCCTGGTAGTCCGTTCGGCCCTGTACCTGGATGAAACAGAAGAAGTCGAGCTGTCCGAGTTCCACATTCTGATGCGCAAGGGTGCTGTAGCGGTGCTCTGCCAGGACCACCGATGGATCGACGGTACTGACGGTGAGGGGTTTGTCCAGTCCATCAGGAGCGGCAATCTTCGCAAGGACCAGGTGCTGCTTAAAGACCCTGAATTGCTCCGTCTGGGGGCAGAGTCCGTGCTGTACCGGATCTTGGACGAGATTGTCGATGGATATGCCCCGGTGCTCCACGGATTGGGAATCGACAAGGAGCAAATCGAACGCCAAGTCTTTAGCGGCGATGCCGCAGTTACCGAACGCATCTACCGCTTGAGCCAAGAAGTTATCGACATGCAGCACGCGACCGCATCCTTGCTAGAGGTTGTGCAGTCGCTTGATGACGGATTCAAAAAATATCCGGTGCCCGACGAGCTGGAAACCTATCTGCAAGATGTCACCGACCACCTCACCCGAGCTCATACCCAGGCCGTAGAATACCGCGATGCGCTCTCGCAGATCTTGAGCGTGAACTCCACCCTCGTCGCCCAACGCCAAAACGAAGATATGAAGAAGATATCCGGTTGGGCTGCGATCCTTTTTGCCCCGACACTGATCGCGGCGATCTACGGGATGAACTTTAAGAACATGCCTGAACTGGACTGGTCCTTCGGGTATCCCGTTGCTGTCCTTGTAATGTTCGGCTTTGCCGCTGCGTTGTATGGTGTATTCAAATGGCGTAAGTGGTTCTAAGCCGAAGAACTTCAGGTGGGACATTGACCGAGAAAATCGACTTCAAGAAGACGCTGGATGGCTACCATGCAAAGGCAGGGCAATTCCGCGTCCTGCAGCTTCCGGTGATGCAGTTCTTGATGCTTGACGGTGCTGGGGATCCGAACACCAGCGACTCGTACCAACACGCCTTGCAAACCCTGTATCCGGTGGCCTACAAGCTCAAATTCGCGAGTAAGTCCCACGGACGCGACTACGTCGTCCCGCCTTTAGAAGGCTTATGGTGGGCCGAAGACATGGCCGTCTTTACCGAACGGCGGGACAAGAATAAATGGTGCTGGACCATGATGCTGATGGTTCCTGCCTGGATCGGCGAAGATGACTATATGAAGTCTCTCGAAGCGGCCCATACCCAAAAGCCACTACCTTGTGCAGAGAAGCTCCGGTTCGAAACCCTCGCCGAAGGTCAATGCGTGCAGACATTGCACATCGGACCCTACGACGCAGAGGCTGAAACGTTGTCCGCGATGCATGACGAGGTCATCCCCGGCCATGGGTTTCGCATGACCGGAAAACATCATGAAATCTACTTCGGCGATCCGCGCAGGACTGCGCCGGAAAAGCTTCGTACGATTCTGCGCCAACCCGTAGAATAATTGTGATTAGGGGAGAAATGGAACTGACACCACAAAGCAGCGTTCGAGACGTGCAGTTAGCACTAGAAGAACTTGAGGACCCCAAGCATCGTACGATCAATGAGAAACACGGTGATGATTTTGGGGTGAACCTGAGCAAGCTCCGTGCCTTGGCCAAAGCGCTGAAGAGCAACCAGGAGCTTGCAGATGCCCTCTGGGCCACCTCTGACACCGGCTGCCGGCTGGTGGCACTGCTCATTGCCAAACCACGCACCTTCAGCGTGGAAAAGCTGCAAGCTTGGAGCAAGGACGCAACAACTCCCAAAGTCCAAGCCTGGTTCCTGAACTACATCGTGAAAAAGACCAAGCTGCTTGAAGAGCTGCGTCTGGTGCTCTTGGAACAAGGAGATCCTGTGCAGCTGGCGGCTGGTTGGGAGCTAACTGCCCACCAGGTGGTGAAAGCACCCGAACTGCTGGACCTGGAGCAGCTGCTGGACACGATCGAAGCCCAGATGCTCACGGCCCCAGATCGCTTGCAGTGGGCCATGAATACGACGCTAGCGCAGATCGGCATCGAAAACGAGGCGTTGCGCCCACGAGCCCTGGCCATCGGAGAATCCTTGCAGGTGCTTGCGGATTACCCGACCTCAGCCGGGTGCGTTTCTCCGTTCGCACCCATCTGGATCACCGAGATGGTAAAAAGAAAAGCCTAGGTCCAGCGAATGCTGAACCTAGGCTTGGGCAATTGATTAGGAATCGACTGCTTCGGAATTATCATCACGCAGCACAAGCTTGGAGACTACCCAGATCAAGGCGGTCAACCCGCCGGTGAGCAGGAGCTGGGTGCGTGCTGCTGGATCGGTCATCGCAATGGCAACGATTGCTGCCAAGACTACGATGGTTGCGATTGACAGCCCTGGGAAGCCCCACAGGCGCAGCGGCAGGTGCTCGCCATTGCGGTCCGCGCGGCGACGCAGAATCAGCTGGGTTACTGCGATGAACGACCAGATCACGATGATGGTCGAGCCCACCACGTTCAGCAGGATCGGCATTACCGCATCAGGCCAGATCCAGTTCAGGCCCACGGCCAGGAACGAGAAAGCCACCGAGCTGATGACGGACTTGGAAGGCACGCCCTTGCCGGTCACATGAGTGACGGCGCTCGGGGCAAGCTTGCGCTGACCCAGCGAGTAGAGCATGCGCGAAGAACCGTAGATGTTCGCATTCATCGCAGAGAGCAATGCAACTACGACTACGGCGTTCATCAAGAAGCCCACACCCGGCAGGTGGATGACGTTCAACGCAGCGGCAAACGGACCGTCAACTACTGCTGGGTCATTCCACGGCACCAGGGCCACGATCACCAGGATCGAGCCGAGGTAGAAGAACAGGATGCGTAACATCACGGACTTGACCACGCGCTTGATATTGCCAGCCGGGTCTTTGGACTCAGCGGCGGCGATCGAGACCACTTCGGTACCGCCGAAGGAGAAGATGACGATCAGCACGGCGGCAGCAATGCCGGCCATGCCGCCGGGAGCGAATCCGCCATGCGCGGCCAGGTTGGCGAACCCGATCGCTTCCGGAGTCGGAATCACGTGGGTCAGCACCAAGACGCCGAAGGCCAGGAAGGCCAAGATGGCGGCCACCTTGATCACCGCGAACCAGTATTCGAAGCGTCCGTAGTTGCGCACGCCGAGCAGGTTCGCTCCGGTGAGGATCACCACGAAGCTGAGCACCCAGGCCCACTGCGGGAAGGACGGGATCCAGCCGGCGGTAATCGCCGCTGCACCGGTAGCTTCGGCGGCGATCACCACGACCAGCTGGATCCAGTACAGCCAGCCAAGGGTGGAACCGGCACTGCGGCCCATTGCCTTGCCGGCGAAGGTGGAGAATGCGCCGGAGGATGGGTTGGCCGCGACCATTTCGGCGAGCATCGCCATGATCACGATGATCACGGTGCCGGCGATCAGGTAGGAGACCAGCACTGCCGGGCCGGCGATGGAGATCGCCTGGCCGGAACCGACGAACAGGCCTGCGCCGATCGCCCCGCCCAGTCCCATCATGGAGATCTGGCGCGGAGTCAGCCCGGTGTGCAGCTGCTCGGGAGCTTTAACTGCGCTCACGCGGTGGCCTCCTTTACCGGCAGGGCGGCGAGCACACGGTCAACATCTTCTGCGGTGCCCGAGGAGATGCGCAGGCCCTCGCCTGGGAAGGCGCGCACCACTACACCGCCTGCAGAGAGTTTGGCTTCCAGCAGCTCGGTGGCTTCACCGGCATCGACCCAGACGAAGTTCGCTTGGGACTTCACTACCGGGTACCCGGCAGCGGCCAGTCCCTCGTACATGCGTTCGCGCTGGGTAACGACTTCCTCGATGCGTACCGAGAGTTCTTCGATGGCGGCCAGCGAGGCTACCGCGGCGCGCTGGGCCAGGTCCGAGACGCCGAATGGCACCGCTACCTTGCGCAGGTTGGCGGCTACTTCCAGCGGGCTGATGGCGTAGCCGACGCGCAGTCCGGCCAGGCCATAGGCCTTGGAGAAGGTGTGCAGCACGGCCACGTGCGGGTACTTGCGGAACAGAGCCACACCATCGGCGCGCTCCGAACGGTCAAAGTGCACATAGGCTTCGTCGACGACGACCAGCACGTTGCGCGGCACGGCGTTGATGAACTCATCCAGCCCTTCTGCCTGCACCACGGTACCGGTCGGGTTGTTCGGGTTGCAGATGAAGATCAGCCGGGTCTTCTTGGTGATTGCGGCAAGCATTGCGGGCAGATCGTGGCAGTGCTCGGCGTTCAGCGGTACTTCTACCGGGGTTGCTCCGGCGATGCGCACCAGCGAAGGATAGGCCTCGAAGGAGCGCCATGCGTACATGACCTCGTCGCCTTCGGCGGCCAGTGCATGGATGAGCTGGGCAGCGACCTCGACCGAACCGGCACCCAAGGTGATGTGCTCGGCCGGGATGTCGAACTGCTGGCTCAACGCGCCGGTTAATTCCGGTGCTGCGATGCTCGGGTACCGGTGGATGGTGGCCAGGCCCTCCTGGATGCTGGCCAGTACCGAGGGCAACGGGGTGTGCGGGGATTCATTGGATGAGAGCTTGGAAGCTCCAGCGGCTGCGGGCTTGCCCTGCTTGTAAGCGGGGACCTCCTGCAACGAAGGACGCTGGTGAAGGGTCATGAGTTTCCTCTCCGGCTGCCATAACTGATCGAGGGTGGCAGTTGATTGTTTGACCAAGCCGTCAAGAGCAGCGGTGGCCTTGCTTACATCCTCGCGTGTCGCGATTCACAAGCATCGACTGTAGGTTGGTTAGTTCTTCCGGCGCAATCGCAGCACCCGTCTCTATGCAGGTTGTATAGCGATTGCCGCCAACTAGCCCATTTTACTAGTCATTGTGCGCAGTCTTTTCCATATCGCGTTCTTCTCTAGCGCAGGCTGCCACTAGCGGCAGGGTTCTTCCTTGGAAGTGCTCATGCAGTGCGAAGGATGATGAGGTCCGGGCCACACCGGGTACCTTGTTGATGCGGTTGAAGATGGCCTGCAGGTCTTCCGGGGTCCGGGCGACCACGCGCAGCTGCAAATCCGAACTGCCGGTCACGGTGTACATGTCCACGATCTCCGGGATGGTTTGTTCCAATGCGTTGGCTACCGGGTCGTGCCCGTAGCGCTGGATGATCTCCACCTGGCAGAAGGCCACCAGCGAGTAGCCGAACCCGGCCGGCTTGATTCGCGGGATGATGCCCTGGATGACGCCGGCTTCATGCAGGCGGGCCAGGCGCGCGCTGACGGTGCCACGGGCCACGCCCAGCCGTCGGGCACACTCCATAACCGGGAGCATCGGCGAATCGGTAAGTAGTTCGATCAAATCCGCGTCGAGCCGGTCAATGCGCACGGTCATCCCTTCAGTTCATGGGTAAAGCTGTCCTGTTCCTAGGCTAGCCCGGTTCCTTGGAAGGCCCCTGCGAAAATGTTCCAAGTGTTAGCTGTGCCACGGGATAAGCTGGAGGGCACCAAGGCGATGGCACGTGATGAGGGAGTTCGGCATGGCAGTGGAAAAGATGGAATCGGTTGCTGGTCTGCATGTTTTAATCACCGGAGCAGCACAGGGGATGGGCTTGCTCTTCGCCAAGCAGGCTTGCCGAGAGGGTGCGGCCCGCGTGGTGATCTGGGATATCGACGAAGCGAAGCTTGCGGCCGCTGCCGAAGAACTGCGCCAGCTGGGCGGAAACGTCCAAGCCCACCGCGTGGATCTGGCCCAGCAGCAGCAGATCGAAGAACAGGCTGCCCAGGTGATCGAGTCCGGGGGAGTCGACGTGCTGGTGAACAACGCAGGAGTGGTCACCGGATCTTCCTTCGCCGAGCACCGCAGCGCACAGATTACCGCCACCATGGCGGTCAACGCACTTGCACCGATGTATCTGACCCATGCCTTGCTGCCACAGCTGGGCCGCAGCGGAAGGGGTCGGGTGCTGACCATGGCCTCGGCCGCCGCTCTGGTATCGAATCCGAATATGAGCGTGTATGCCGCCTCCAAGGCCGCGGCCATGTCGTGGAGCGACTCGCTGCGCCTGGAGCTGGAAGCCAATCCGAATATCGGCATCAGCACCATCTGCCCGACCTACATCAACACCGGCATGTTCGCCGGGGCCAAGTCAATGCTGCTCATCCCGATGATGCAGCCTGAAGTCGTGGTCGATCGCGCTTGGCGGGCGATGCTGGCCGGTACCCCGCTGGTGCTCATGCCGTGGACCAGCAAGCTTGGCCAATTCCTGCGTGGGGCGCTGCCGCGGCCGGCCTGGGACTTCGTCGCGGACAAGGTCATCGGCGTCTACCATTCGATGGACGAGTTCACCGGGCGGACAGGGGAAACAACCGGTGAAGAGCGGCTGGAAGTTCGCTGACGCACCTGTTGGCCGCGAAGCCGCGGCGGTAGCATATGAGCATCATCCCGCCAAGGAGGACTCATGCAAAAGCTCACCGTCAACCTATGGATGCAGGGCAACGCCGAGGAGGCCGGGCAGTTCTATGCCGGCGCCCTGCCGCAGGCCCGCACCGAAATTGAATCACGTTATCCCACCGAAGGACTGTTGGACTTCCAGCAGCCTTTCGCCGGCAAGGCGCTGACCGTCTCGCTGTGGGTGCGCGAAACCAAAATCACCATGATCAACGCCGGCGGTGAATTCAGTCCGAATCCCTCGATCTCGATCATCTTGTGCTTCAACGCCGATGACCGGGCCTCGCTGGAGAGCACCTGGACGGCCCTGATGGAAGGCGGCAGCGCGCTGATGCCGCTGGATTCCTACCCGTTCAGCGCCCGCTATGGCTGGGTTACCGACAAGTACGGGGTTTCCTGGCAGCTGATGGAATCCGATGAGCCGGTGGCTGTGGCCGAATCGGTGATCCCTTCGCTGATGTTCGGCGGAGAAGCGCAGAACCGTGCCGCCGAAGCCATCGAATTCTACGGGCAGGTCCTGGGCGCGCAGCTCGATAGCGCCTTCCCCTATGGCCAGGCCACCGAGTCCGCCACTGCTGAAGCACTGATGTTCGCGCAATTCACCCTCGGCGATGATTGTGTGGCGGCCATGGACTCGGCCGTGCCGCAGGACTTCAGTTTCACCACCGGAGTCTCCTTGGAATGGCCCTGTGCCGACCAGGCGGAGATCGACCGCATCTGGCAGGCCCTGTCTGCCGTGCCCGAAGCCGAAGCCTGTGGCTGGCTAACCGATAAATTCGGGGTGAGTTGGCAAATCGTGCCAGAGAACATGGGCGAGCTGATGGAACGTCCAGATGCTTTCGAGCATATGCTGAGCATGAAGAAACTGGTGATCGACGAATTTTAGCGGGGGATCCATGGCGAGCGAACGCCGGGCAGTGGTTGCAGGGGCCAACGGATTTATCGGCAGGCTGCTGGTTGCGCGGTTGCGCGAAGCCGGATACCAGGTGGCCACCATCGGCCGAACCTCGCAGGCCGATGCCAGCTGGGATGAGGACCTGGGTCCGCTGGTTGATGGTGCGGCGCTGCTGGTGAATCTCGCCGGGAAGAATGTCGGCTGCCGCTATCACGAGGCGGCCCGCAACGAAATCCTGTCCTCGCGGGTGGAAACGACCCGGGTGCTGCATCAAGCGGTGTCCCGGGCGGCCAACCCGCCGCAGCTGTGGCTGAACGCGTCCACCGCGACCATCTACCGGCACAGCATGGATGCGCCGAACACCGAGGAAGATGGGCGGATCGGCGAAGGCTTCTCGGTGGATGTGGCACGCAGCTGGGAGCGCGAATTCTTCAACGGCGATCTTCCTACGCGCCGGGTCGCCCTGCGCATGGCGATCGTGCTGGGCGATGGCCCTGCCACCACCAAATTGCTCAACGTCGCACGCTGGGGCCTGGGCGGGGCGCAACACGACAGCTGGTGGCCGGCCCACCGCCGCTACCGCGGCATCGGCACGAACCCGAGCGGACCGGAGCGCAGCACCTGGTACCGCAGCGGCGGCAACCAGCTTTTCAGCTGGATCCATGTCGAGGATGTGCTCGGAGCGATCTGGCACATTATCGAGCACCCGCAAATTTCCGGACCGGTGAATCTGGCCGCACCGAATCCGGTGGCCAACCGCGCCCTCATGGCATCGCTTCGCCGCGTGGCCGGCGCCAAATTCGGGCTGCCTTCCTACCGGTGGATGCTGGAACCAGCCATGTTCGTGCTCCGCGTGGAACCGGAAATGTTGCTCAAATCCCGCTGGGCGCTGCCAGCGGTGCTGGAACGCACCGGCTACACCTTCCGCTACCCGGATCTGGATCCGGCCCTGGACGACGTGGCCGCCACCCTTTCACCAACCCGACGCTAGGAACCATGAAACCCAAAATCCGCCGCTTCACCCTGTCCGATCTGGCCACTGGCTACCCGGGCGACTTTGGCGATGACTACATCGAGTTGCTGCACTTCAAGGATTTCGCCGAACCGCTGGCGGCCGATGGCGCGCGGCTGGAAGAATGCAGGTTCAGCTCCGTGCAGATCCAGTCGTTGCGCAATGCCCGGCTGATCCAGTGCGAACTGGAACAATCAGGGGCGCCGGCCTTGGCCGGCGCCGGGGCGTTCCTCAACGACGTGAGGGTGGAACACAGCCGCTTCGGGTCAGCCGACTTCGCTGAGGCCGAATTGGATGGCGTGGTGTTCGAGAACTGCAAATTCGGCTGGTTGAACCTTGCCGGCGCGATAGTGCGCGACGTGGTTTTCCGCAACTGCCAGTTCGAGGAGATCGACTTGGGCGGCAGGATCCAGCGGGTGGCCTTTGAGGATTCGCGTACCGGCCTGCTGACCTGCACCGGGGCGCAACTGCGCGAAGTGAACGTCGAAGGGCTGGATTTTGCGCAAGTGCAGGGCATTGAATTCCTGCGTGGAGCGCAGATCAGCGCCCTGCAGCTGGGGGTACTGGCCGAAGAGATGGCCGGATATCTGGGGATCAAGCTAGCGAACTGATTTGCCCGTTCCCGGAGGCCAGCTGCCCGGCAGTGTCTGCCAGCAGCCCCGCCATGGCAGTCGCGGCGCGGGTCAGTGAGACATCGCGCCGATGCGCCAGTCCGATAGTGCGGGTCAGTGGTTCGGGCAAGGCAATGGAGCACACTCCCGGTGCATCCAGGGCCACCGTCGCCGGAACCACGGCAACGCCGAGCCCGCGTTGCACGAAGCGCAGCACCGCATCCATTTCCCCGCCTTCCACGACGATATTCGGGGCCAGGCCGGCGTTCTTGTAGGCAAGGGCGGTGCTGGCGCGCAGATCGTAGCTGTGCGAGAAGGCCAGCTGCGGCACCGAGGCCAGGGCGCGCAGATCCAGCTCCGAGCCAGCCAGGTGCGGGTGCTCCAGCGAATCGATGACCACCAATTCCTCTTCGAGCAGGGGCAGGTTCTCCAGGTGCTTGTCGTTCACCGCGTGCTCCGAGGTCACGATGAGCGCCAGGTCCAGCTCGCCGCCGCTGAGTTGTTCGAGCAGCCTGTGCGAGCCTGCTTCGATAATCTGCAGCTGCACCCCGGGGTAGCGGGCGCGGAAGATGGTTAGCGCTTCGGCGACCAGCGACACGCAGAGGGTCGGCGGTGCACCCAGGCGAACCCTCCCGCGTCGCAGTCCAGCCAAATCTGCCATTTCGGTGCGGATTGATTCTTCGTCGGCCAGCATCCGCCGGGCTCGGGGCAGCAACGCCTGCCCGGCAGCGGTGAGCGTGATATTTCCGCGCGCCCGGTGGAACAGCTCGGAGCCCAGCTCCTGCTCCAGGGTGGCGATCTGCCGGCTGAGCGATGGCTGGGCAAGATGCAGCTGCTCGGCAGCTCGTGTGAAGTGCCCCACCTCGGCGACGGTGGTGAAGCCGCGCAATTGCTCTAGATTCATGATAGATAGCCTACTGCTATCAACATCATGCTAATAATTCATTGGACGTATTCCAGGCACGGGTCGATGCTGGAAAACATGAGAAATGAACAGCAAATATCCACCTCTGTTCTGGTCATCGGCACCGGCGGTTCCGGCTTGCGCGCGGCGATCGAACTGGCAGAATCGGGAACAGACGTGCTGGCCGTAGGCAAGCGCCCGCGCCACGACGCACACACCTCGCTGGCCGCCGGCGGCATCAACGCAGCACTGGGAACGATGGATGCCGAGGACAGCTGGCAGCAGCATGCCGCTGACACGATCAAGGAAAGCTACTTCCTGGCCGACCCGCGCACTGTCCAGGTGGTCGCCCAAGGTGCTGCCCGCGGCATCGAGGACTTGGAGCGATACGGCATGAACTTCGCCCGCGAAGCCGATGGCCGGATCTCCCAACGTTTCTTCGGCGCCCACAAATTCCGCCGCACAGCTTTCGCCGGGGACTACACCGGGCTGGAAATCCAGCGCACCCTGATCCGCCGGGCGCAGCAACTGCAGGTCCCCATCCTGGACTCGGTCTACATCACGAAGCTGCTGGTGGCCGAGGGGCGGGTCTTCGGCGCCTACGGCTTCGACGTCAACGATGGCACCGGGTACCTGGTCCATGCCGACGCGGTCATCCTGGCCGCCGGCGGCCACACCCGCATCTGGCGGCGCAGCAGCTCGCGGCGCGACGAGAACACCGGCGACGCCTTCCGCCTGGCCGTGGAGGCCGGTGCCCGGCTGCGCGATGTCGAGCTCGTCCAATTCCACCCCTCGGGCATCATCGAACCCGAATCGGTGGCCGGGACCCTGGTCTCCGAGGCGGCCCGCGGCGAAGGCGGGATCCTGACCAACGCCCTGGGCGAACGCTTCATGGAGCGCTACGATCCCCAGCGCATGGAATTGTCCACCCGCGACCGGGTCGCCCTGGCCGCCTACACCGAGATTGCCGCCGGGCGCGGCACCGCCAAGGGCGGGGTTTGGCTGGATGTCTCGCACCTGCCCCGGGCCACCATCATGGAACGGCTGCCCCGGGTCTACCAGACGCTGCTCGAGGAGCAGATGCTGGACATCACCGAGCAGAAGATCGAGATCGCCCCGACGGCGCACTATTCCATGGGCGGGGTGCAGGTGGACCCGCTCACCCACGAAACCGAAGTACCGGGCCTGTACGCGATCGGCGAAGCCTCCTCGGGCCTGCACGGGGCCAACCGGCTGGGCGGCAACTCGCTGATCGAGCTGCTGGTCTTCGGCCGGATCGTCGGGCAGGGAGCTGCCCGGTATTCGCGTGCGCTCACTTCCCAGCCCCGTTCGCAGGCGGCCATCGAGAAGGCCCGCGGGGAAGTGGACCGGCTGCTGGCCGCCGACGGGCAGGAAAATGTCCGGTCCCTGCAGCGGGCGATCCGCGACATCATGACCCAGCACGCCGGAGTCGTGCGCGAGGAGGCGGGGCTGAAGCTGGGGCTGGAGAAGCTGGCAGAGGTCGAAGCGCGGATGGCGCGGGTGGGCATCCACCCGGACATCGCCGGCTACCAGGATCTGTGCCACGCCTTCGACCTGAAATCTTCGGCGCTGGCCGCGCGCGCCACCTTGGAGTCAGCGTTGGAGCGGCGGGAAACCCGCGGCTGCCATAACCGCAGCGACTATCCACACCCCGATCCGCAGCTGCAGGTGAACCTCATTTGGTCGCCCGAGGGCATTACCCGTGAGCCGATCCCCGAGGTGCCTGGAGAAGTGGCCGCGCTGATCTCCGAGGTATCGCAGGCAGGCAAGCTCGTGGAGTAATGAACCGGTGCGAACTTGCCAAGGCCCGGCGGCTGCGCTGAAACTGAGCTCAGTGGGCGACCGGCCAGGCGTGGGTGCCCTTCGCGAGTGGAGGATGGGATGGCCCATGTGGGGCTCGTATTCGTAGGACTGATTCTGAGTGTGAATGCGCTGGTGGGGCTGGGCCGGATTCCGGCCCGTTCGGCGGCGGTGCTCAACCTGATGGTCGGCGCGCTGCAGATCATGTTGCCGACCTTGATACTCAGCCAGGCAGGCAGCGACATCGCACTGGTCAATGCCACCTGGCCCAGCTACCTGTTCGGGATGACCTATCTGCTGGTCGGGTTCAACACCCTATTCGGTTTCGACCCGACCGCGCTGGGCTGGTTCAGCGCGTTCGTAGCCGCGATCGCGCTCTACAAGAGCATGCTGTCCATCGGCCCGGACCCGCTGTTCGCGGTCATCTGGCTGGCCTGGGCGCTGATGTGGCTGGGCCTGTTCCTCTCCGACGGGCTGGGGCTGCGCCGGCTCGGCCCGGTCCAGGTGCCCGTGGCCACCGCATGGTTGATGCTCAGCGCCGGCATCCCGAGCAGCACCATCCCGGCGCTGTTCGCGCAGAACGAGCGGTGGTCCACGTCGCCGGCTGCGGGTTGGACCGCCCTCTGCGTGCTGGCCGCGGCCGCCGGATTCAGCTCCTGGAAAGCCCGCAGCACCTGGCGCTCCATGCAGGAGGCAGCCTAGCGCTTGCGCTGCACCCGGGCCTCGTCCCAGACCGGCTCATCGGATTCGTAGACGGTGCCGTCGGAGCCGAAGACCAGGAAGCGGTCGAAGCCGCGGGCGAACCAGCGGTCGTGGGTCACCGCCAGCACGGTGCCTTCGAAGGCATCGATGGCCCGTTCCAGCGCTTCGCCCGAATGCAGATCCAAGTTATCGGTGGGCTCATCGAGCAGCAGCAAGGTGGCACCGGAGAGCTGCAGCAGCAGGATCTGGAAGCGCGCCTGCTGGCCGCCGGAAAGCGATTCGAACTTCTGCTCGGACTGCGCGGCCAGGCCATAGCCATCCAGCGCACCGGCCGCCGCCTCGCGCGGCATCCCGGAGCGGTGCTCGTCGCCGCGGTGCAGGATTTCGAGCAGGGTGCGGCCAAAGAGGTCTGGCCGGGTATGGGTCTGGGCGAAGTAGCCAGGGCGGATACGCGCACCGAGCTTCACCGTGCCGGCATGTTCCACCGGGGCGATCACCACGTCGGAGACCGGCAGGTGCTCGCGTTCGGGGTCGGTGCCGCCGGAGGCCAGCAGGCGCAGGAAGTGCGACTTGCCCGACCCGTTGGAGCCCAGCACGCCCACCCGGTCGCCGAACCAGATTTCGGCGTTGAAGGGCTTCATCAGCCCGGCCAGTTCCAGCTTCTCGGCGATGACCGCGCGCTTGGCGGTGCGCCCGCCCTTGAGCCGCATCTGCACGTTCTGCTCCAGCGGGATCGCCTGCGGAGGGCCGGCCTGAAGGAACTTTTCCAGCCGGGTGGTCGCCGCGTGGTAGCGGTTGGCCATATCGGAGCGGAACGCGGCCTTGGTCTTGTACATATTGACCAGTTCCTTGAGCTTGGCATGCTCTTCGTCCCAGCGCTTGCGCAGCTCCTCGAAGCGCTCGTTGCGTTCTTGGCGGGCTTGCACATAGGAGCCGAACGCGCCGCCGTGGATCCACGCGGTCGCCCCGCCGTGCCCCGGCTCCAGGGTGACGATGCGGGTGGCGGCATTGTTCAGCAGCTCGCGGTCGTGGCTGATGAACAGCACGGTCTTGGGCGAGAGGCGCATCTTCTCTTCGAGCCAGCGCTTGCCCGGGACATCCAGGTAGTTATCCGGCTCATCCAGCAGCAGCAGTTCGTCATTGCCCTCGAAGAGGGCTTCGAGCACCAGGCGTTTCTGCTCGCCGCCGGAGAGGGTGCGGGCCAGCCGGGCGGAGGCGGCGTCGAATTCGATGCCCAGGGCGGCCATGCAGACCTTGTCCCAGGTGGTTTCCAACTCGTAGCCGCCGGCATCGCCCCATTCGATGATCGCTTCGGCGTAGAGCATGTGGACTTTCTCGTCCTCGCTGGTGGCCATCGCCGCTTCATACTTGGCGACCTTCGCCGCGGCCTGGGCCAGTTGCGGGGCCGCGGTGGACAGCAGCAGGTCCTTCACCGTGGAATCATCGCGCACCTGGCCGACGAACTGGCGCATGATTCCCAGGCTGCCGGTGCGGTTGATCGACCCCTCATCGGCTTTCAGGTCCCCGGAGATGATCTTGAACAGCGTTGTCTTGCCGGTGCCGTTGGGTCCGATCAGCGCGGTCTTGGAACCGGCGGTGACCTTGAAGCTCACCCCGCCCAGCAGCTGGGTACCGTCGGAGAGGAAGTACTGGATGTCTGTCAGGTCAATATGGGCCACCAGATCATCCTATCGGGTAGATTGTCGAACATGCTGATCAGGGTCGAAATCTACGGAGGGCTGCATGCCTGCTGCCACGAGGGATTTTCGGTGGGCGATCAGGTGCGCTGGCAGCTGGCCCAGGTGCGCAATTCACGAGGGGCGATTACCTTCGAGCTCGATGACCATGGCACCTTTGACGGCACCGGGGTGCCGGTGGCCGCAGTGCCCGCACTTGTTGCGCGCATCCAGTATCGGGACCGGGTGCGTGCTGGGCAGGCCGGAAGCTCAGGGCTTGCCGACGAAGTACGCGTGCAGGACACCGTGCATGTGCCGGCGGGCACGGACTTCGACCACGACTGGATCATTGCCACGCTTCAAGTCGATGCCCGAAGCCTGCCGCCGCTGGCCGACTGGGATGGGTAACGTCCGGCCGCCCTAAGCCGTTGCCCGGCGTTAACCTTTTGGCCAGATGATGCTGGAACTGTGGGGGAGTCATCATCCAGCAGGGAGAAGAACGTGCATCGCAAATCCATCAAAGGTGCGGCATTCCTGGCCGCAGCCATTGCCGCGAGCCTGACGCCGGCCGCAGCCATCGCAGATTCGGGAGAATACTTCGAACGGGTGGCCACCTACCCGGTCTACCAGAACCATCCAGACGGCGCGGCCTCCACCACCGCTGCCGAGATTTCCACCGTGTCGGCCGACGGCAACACGCTGATCTACTCCGACGCCCTCTCGCGCAGCATCGGCTTCCTGGACATTTCCGACCCAGCGCAGCCGCAGGGCCTGGGCCTGCTGGGGCTGCACCAGCTGGGCAGCGCCGAGGATGAGCCAACCAGCGTGGCCGCCTACGGGCAGTACGTGTTCGTCGTGGTCAACACCTCGGCCAGCTACAGCGATCCCTCCGGTCGGGTGGACGTAGTGAGCATCGCCGATCGCACGCTGGTGCACAGTTTCGATTTGCCCGGCCAGCCCGATTCCATCGCGATCTCCGCTGACGGCGCCTACGCCGGCATCGCCATTGAAAATGAGCGCGACGAGGACGCTGGGGACGGCGGATTGCCGCATGCCCCGGCCGGATCGATCGCCATCATGGACCTGGACGGCGCGGAGCCTGCAGGCTGGACACTGCGCGAGGTACCGCTGAGCGCCGGAACCCGCACCGCACCTGTTGCACTGCCGATGCTGGAAGATGCAGGGCTGGACACCCCGCAAGACCCCGAACCCGAATACGTGAGCATCAACGCCGCGAACCAGCTGGCGGTCACCTTGCAGGAAAACAACGGCGTGGTGCTGATCGACCTGGCTGAAGGGAAGATCACCAGCGCCTTTGGCACCGGGGCCGTGGATCTGGAAGGGATCCACACCGAAAAAGACGGAGTGCTTGACCCCAGCGGATCGCTGTCGCAGATTCCCCGCGAGCCCGATGCCATCAGCTGGCTGGGCGAAGGCTACCTGGCTACCGCCAATGAAGGGGACTGGAAGGGCGGCAGCCGCGGGTTCAGCATCTTCGATGCGGCCACCGGAAAGGTGGTGTGGGATGCCGGGAACAGCTTCGAGCAGCTCGCGCTGTCCCACGGGTTGTACCCGGAGCATCGCTCCGGCAAGAAGGGTGTCGAGCCAGAAGGGCTGGCCATCGCCGAATTCGACGGCGTGGACTACGGTTTCGTGGCCTCCGAACGCGGCAACTTCGTGGCCGTCTACGATTTGAGCGACCCATCGGACCCGCGCTTCGTTCAGGTGCTGCCGACCACCAACGGCCCGGAAGGCATCTTGCCGATCCCCGAACGCAACCTGCTGGCCATCTCCTCGGAAACCGATGAGGGCGAGGTGCGTTCCACCGTAGCCCTGTACTCCTTCGGCGCCAACGAGGCGCAATTCCCGCAGCTGTCCTCGGACGACGCGGATCCGGTGCCCTTTGGTGCGCTGAGTGGCCTGTCGGCAAACCCCGCTGATGATTCGCGGCTCTTTGCCGTCAGCGACAACGCCTACGCGCCGCGGATCTACACGCTGCGCACCGAGGGCGGCGTGGTGGAATCCTCGATGCCGGTGACCGGAGCCAGCCTCGAACTGGATCTGGAAGGCATTGCCGCACGTGCCGAGGGCGGTTTCTGGGCTGCCCATGAAGGGGAGACCGGCGCAGAGAACCTCC
Organism: Glutamicibacter sp. MCAF14; assembly: GCF_052114325.1. Lineage (NCBI taxonomy): Bacteria > Bacillati > Actinomycetota > Actinomycetes > Micrococcales > Micrococcaceae > Glutamicibacter > Glutamicibacter sp. MCAF14. The sequence continues at coordinate 736,000 of NZ_JBFREO010000004.1, read as the reverse complement.
TGGTGCGCATCGACTCCGCCGGTGCAGTGCAAGAAGAAATCGCGCTGCCAGGAGTCGACCAGCTGGGCAAGCACGGCCTGGAAGGTGTCGCCGTGCGCGCAAGCGGAGCGCAGGAAGAAGTAGTCTTCGCCTTGCAGCGTGAACTGCCCGGCGAGGACTTTGTGCGCGTGGGCCGGTATCTGCCGCACACCAGCCAGTTCAACTGGTACGGCTACCAGCTTGAAGCGGCCGAAGATGGTGCATGGAACGGGCTGTCGGAAATTACCGCGCTGCCCGATGGCACCTACGCGGTGATCGAACGCGATAACCTGGCGGGCCCGGAAACCAAGCGCAAGGCGGTATACCAGTTCGCGCTTCCGGCAGGCAGTGAGCGCGAAGTGCCGCTGGTTGGCAAGGAACTGGCCGTCGATGTGCTGCCGGTGCTGCGCGAAACCAACGGGTGGACCCAGGAAAAACTGGAGGGGCTTGCTGTGGCCGGCGGTCGGGTCCACGTGGTGACCGATAACGATGCGGTGGATGAGGCCAGTGGCGAAACCGTGTTCGCGAACCTCGGCGCGGCAGCTGAGCTCTTCGACCTTGCCGCACCAACCCCGGCGCCGGAAGAGGAACCAGAGGATAAGCCGAGTGCAGAACCTGCGCCCAGCGAAAACTCGGAAGCAGAATCCGGCAAGGACGCCGAAAAATCCGGACAGCCGCACGCACCCCGACCCTCGGCGCCGATCGACCCGCAGGCCATCTCGGATATCGACCGGCAGGCGAAGCCAGATAAGGATCTGGCCGAGACCGGTGCCAGAAGCCTGTGGCTGATTCCGGTGGGTGCGGTGATCGCCCTGCTCGGTGCAGCTGCGGCCATCAAGTCCGCGCGAACCCGGATGAAGTAGCCGGCGGGACCCGGAATGCAACAAAGGCGCGGCACCCAGTTGGGTGCCGCGCCTTGCCGGTCAGCTAGTTTTTCTTCTGCGAAATCACGACCGCGGCAACTGCGGCCAGGACCAGCGAGATGAGCAGGAACTTCCCGCTCTTGCAGGACTTCTTGTCCTGGGAGGCCAGGTTCTTCTGCGCGGCCTGCACGGCGCTTTCCACGGAGGCGCGGGCACGCTTGGCGGCCTTGGAGTTTCCTCCCACGTTTTCAATCAGGTTGGCTCCGGCCTTGCTGATCGCATCGGTATTCACACCCGAGACGGCCTCATTCCAGCCGCCACGGATTTCCTTGGGGAGCTCTTCCTTGGCAGTCTTGGCGAGTTTCGCCAGCGACTTTTCAACTTGCTTCAAGCTCTTGGCAGTCTTCGACATGTTGTTCCTCTCTGATGGACCTTGAGTCTGATGGACCTTGAGGTCTCAACCCCCAGCCTAGCCAGAGCGAGGTGGGCGCTCAAGAACCTGCTATTGCGCTCACTGCGAACTGGGAGGAAGCTGGGAATCGCGGCGGGCCAGCAGCGCACGGATCCGGGTGCGCACTGCGCTGAACAGGCACGCGTACATCAGCACTGCGGCCACCGAAAGCACCGTGGCAAATGCCGGGGAGTTAGCGTGTCCGGTGTAGCGGTCCACGATGATTGCACTGATCACCCACAGGGCTCCGGCGTTGAGGTAGATGCCCAGCGGGTTCTTGAAGCTCATGGCGCACAAGAACAAGGCCAGCAGCAGCACGGCCAGCGCGCAAGCGCCCTTGAACATCAGCGTGCTGGAATCGGCTCCGGAGACCGCGCAGAAGGCCACGGCTTCGGTCAGCACGATGACCGAGAGCCACCCGGTGAACAGCCCGAAGCTGGCACGGGTGATCCATCGGTCCACCTGTTGCAGCAACTGGCTTTTGGCGATCATCACCACGATGCGCACCAGCACCGCCAGCAGCATGATGCCGAAGGCCAGCGAGGCGCCGATGCGGTCGCGCTCCAAGAACGCCACCCACAGGGCATTGCACAGCACCGCGGCCAGTACCCAGGGGCGCAGCGACCGGTGCAGCATCCCGCGCTGCGCGGCGACGGCCTGCCAGATCGCATAGAACGCGACTGCGATCATCAGCGCGAACCAGGGCAGCTGCCCTAAGCGCGGTACCGAGGTGACGGTGGCATCCGGGCCCAGCCACCCGCCGGCAATCGTTTCCAGCCCGGCAGTCGAGAGCGCGGCCCATCCGGCCCAGCCCAAACCGAGCAAGATGAAGGCGGCATAAGCGCCGGTAACCAGCCTACGTTTCACGATTCTGAAGTTACCACGGACGCAGGGACTAAATAGGTCCGCCACGGTTAGAGTGGTGCCATGACTGATCTTTGGATACGCCGTGCCATTTCCCTGCTCGAAGCTGACGCGAACCGCAGCGCCGACACACACCTGCATCGTTTCGAACTCCCCGAGCACTGGGGGATCGAACTGTATCTGAAGGACGAATCGGTGCACCCCACCGGCTCGCTCAAGCACCGGCTGGCGCGCTCGTTGATTCTCTACGGGCTGGTGAACGGAAAAATTACCGAGGGCACCACGCTGGTAGAGGCCTCCAGCGGGTCGACAGCCGTCTCCGAGGCATACTTTGCGCGGATGCTGGGGCTGGATTTCATCGCCGTGGTCCCCAAAACCACGAGCATTGAGAAGATCGAGCTGATCGAGTTCTACGCCGGGCGCTGCCACCTGGTGGATGCGGCCGGCCAGGTCGATGAGGCGGCCCGCGCGCTGGCGGCAGAAACCGGCGGCTACTACCTGGACCAGTTCACCTACGCCGAGCGGGCCACGGACTGGCGGGGGAATAACAACATTGCCGAGTCGGTGTACGCGCAGATGGCCGCCGAAGCCCACCCGATCCCCAGCTGGATCGTGGTCGGTGCAGGAACCGGCGGCACCAGCGCCACCTTCGGGCGCTACGCCCGCTACAAGCGCCATGAGACCAAGATCTGCGTGGGCGACCCGGAAGGATCCTCCTTCTACGAGGGGTGGCGCACGGGGAACATGGGGTACGCCACGGGGAAGGGTTCGCGCATCGAGGGGATCGGCAGGCCCAGCGTGGAGCCCAGCTTCGTGCCCGGGGTGATCGACCACATGGTGCAGGTGCCGGATGCGGCCTCGCTGGCGGCCATGCATTTGCTGCGCGCCAAAACCCGCTACTTTGCCGGCGGCTCCACCGGAACCAACCTGTATGCAGCGTTCGGGATCATCGCGCAGATGCTCGAACGCGGGCAGCAGGGCTCGGTGGTAACGCTGATCTGCGACTCCGGCGAGCGCTACGCGAACACCTATTACAACCAGCAGTGGGTCACCGAGCAGGGCCTGGATTTGGCTCCGTATGCCGCCCAGCTGGAGCGCTTCTTGCAGACCGGGCTCTGGGACTAGCTGCTGCGCAGGGTGGGCATCAGCCCGGTGCGCTTCTTGCGCTGGTGCACCGAGAAGTAGCCCAGGCCTTCCGCGCCGGCGATGAAGTGGCGCTGGGACCTGGCTGGCAGGTAGATGATGTCGCCGATGACCAGGTCGATGTTGCCGCTGGCGGTATGCAGCGTGCCTGAGCCGGCGAAGACATGCAGCAGCACATCGAGTTCCGGCCCTTGGTGCGCCCCGATTTCTTCTCCGGGTGCCAGCGAAATGACGTTGGCATCCAGATCGCGTTGCTCCGGTTCCAGCTTCCAGATTGCGCCGCTGGTTTCTCCGGCGGCCAGTTCGGTAGTGTTGGCCATGCGGCGCGGTTCGGGCATTGTTACTCCTTGGTCTTTGGTGCTGCAGCTTCCAGCCTATCCAATGCGCGCAGGTTCGTGCCTAGGATGGGATCGATGAAGGAGTGCTGATGAACCAGAATCCAGCCGCAGCGCATGCGCGGACCCGGGCCGATTTCGCGGCCAACCTCGCCTCGATCCGGGCGCGGATCGCCGCGGCTGAAACTGCTGCTGGCCGGCGGGCTGGCAGCGTACGGCTGCTGCCGGTGACCAAGACTGTTCCGGCGCAGCGGTTGCGCCTGGCCATTGAGGCCGGGGTCAGCTGGCTGGGTGAGAACAAGGTGCAAGAAGCGTGGGAGAAATCCCAGCAGCTGGCGGATGTGCCGCAGCTGAAGTACTCGGTGATCGGGCACTTGCAGACCAATAAGGCCAAGTATGTGGCCCGCTTCGCCGATGAGTTCCAGGCGCTGGATAATCTGCGCCAGGCCCAGGCTTTGGAGCGCCGGCTGGAGGTCGAGGACCGGATCTTGCCGGTCTTCATCCAGGTCAACACCTCCGGTGAAGAATCCAAGTTCGGGATCCAACCGGCGCAGGCGGCTGGATTCCTCAAGCAGCTGCAGGTCTTCGAACGTCTGCAGGTCAAAGGGCTGATGACCCTGGCGGTATTTTCTCCCGAGCAGGAACTGGTGCGCGCGTGCTTCCGGAAGCTGGTTGCCGTGCGCCAAGAGCTGCGCGAACTGGACCTGGGCAGCGTGGAAGAACTGTCCATGGGGATGAGCGGTGACTTCGAGCTGGCCATTGCCGAAGGGGCAACCGTGGTGCGCGTGGGCCAGGGGATTTTCGGGGCGCGGGCCCTGCCCGATTCGCACTACTGGCCGGGGTTCGCCACGTAGCCGGCAGGGATGGTTAGGCGTCGGCTTGCCGGTGTTCTTCGCACCACGTGCTGGTGTGGGCCGAAGAACCCTGCGAAGTGGCAAAAATGCATGACACATGGGGGAATGGCGCAGTAGGGTGAACAGTAGACCCACTGGAATATTGTGTGCAGGAGGAATGTTTTGCCTACCGTAGCCGACCACCTGATTGAACAGCTCGATACCCAGGGAGTGCGCCGAATCTACGGCATCCCGGGGGACTCGCTGAACGGCTTGACCGATTCCTTGCGGGAGAACGGGCGGATCGAATGGGTCCACCACCGCCACGAGGAAGCCGCTGCGTTTGCGGCGGCCGCCGAAGCTGAAATTACCGGGGAGCTGACCGTCTGCGTGGGTTCCTGTGGCCCGGGCAACCTGCATCTGATCAACGGCCTGTACGATGCGAACCGTTCGCGCGTTCCGGTGCTGGCCATCGCTGCGCATATCCCTACCGAAGAGATCGGCTCCAACTACTTCCAGGAGACCCACCCGGTGGAAGTCTTCCGTGGCTGCTCGGTCTATGCCGAACAGGTCTCCGATCCCAAGCAGATGCCTCGGATGCTGCGCATTGCAATGCGCGAGGCCATCGAGAAGCGCGGGGTGGCCGTGCTGGTGATTTCCGGGGATGTGGCCCTGGCCGAGATGGAACGCACGCCGACGCAGAAGATCACCAAAACCAACCCGCGCGTGCTGCCTAATGAAGAAGAGCTTGAGCGCACCGCCGAAATCCTGGAAGGATCGCGCAAGATCACCATCCTGGCAGGTGCCGGGGTCGCCGGGGCCCACGATGAGGTGATTGCGCTGGCCGACAAGCTCGGCGCACCGATCGTGCACGCGATGCGCGGCAAGGAGCACATCGAATACGACAACCCCTTCGATGTGGGCATGACCGGGCTGCTGGGCTTCGCTTCCGGCGCCAAGGCGATCGCAGAGTGCGATGTGCTGCTGATGCTGGGCACCGACTTCCCGTACCAGCAGTTCTACCCGCAAGACGCCACCATCATCCAGGTGGATATCCGCGGGGAGCAGATCGGCAAGCGCACCCGGGTGGATATTCCGCTGGTGGGCACCGTAAAGGACACGGCCGCGGCGCTGACCGCCTTGCTGCCGGTGCAGACCCGGCGCAAGCACTTGGAGACCGCAGTGGAGCACTACCGCAAGACGCGCACCAAGCTCGATGAACTGGCTACGCCTTCCAAGCCCGGGGCAGCCATCCACCCGCAGTACCTGGCCCGGCTGATCGACCAGTACGCCGCCGAGGATGCGATTTTCACTGCCGATGTCGGCTCGCCGGTGATTTGGGCGGCGCGCTACCTGACCATGACAGGCAAGCGCCGGGTGCTCGGTTCCTTCAACCACGGTTCGATGGCCAACGCACTATGCCATGCCCTGGGAGCCCAGGCGATCGACCGGCAGCGGCAGGTCATCGCCTTTGCCGGGGACGGCGGATTGGCGATGATGCTCGGTGAACTGCTCACCGCCACGCAGAACAAGCTGCCGATCAAGATCGTGGTCTTCAACAACTCCTCGCTGAACTTCGTCGAGCTGGAAATGAAGGCCGCCGGGTTCGTCACCTATGCCACCGATTTGCACAACCCGGACTTCGGCGCGGTAGCGACGGCTTCGGGGCTCAAGGGCTACCGCGTGGATGACTCGGCGCAGCTTGAAGCCACCGTCCAAGAATTCCTGGCGCACGACGGGCCGGCACTGCTGGATGTGGTCACTGACCGGCAGGAGATGTCCATGCCGCCTGAAATCAAGATGGAACAGGCCAAGGGCTTTGCCCTGTATGCCATTCGTACCGTGCTTTCCGGACGCGGCGATGAGCTGCTGGATCTGGCGAAAACCAATTGGCGGCAAATGTTCTAGTTCCTTTATGCCTATGCTTGTTGCTGGTGCCAACGGCACCAGCAACAATTTTGTGACATCAAGAAAGTTGGCGCTTTGACTTCGCAACCTGCCGCAGCGCATGCGGCCACCACCGAAGATTTCACCCGCAATCTGGCTGCGGTCAACCAGAAGATCGCTGCGGCTGCTGAGGTGGCCGGCCGCGATCGGCACTCGGTTCGGCTTCTTCCGGTCACCAAGACCATTGACACCGATCGCCTGGCGTTGGCGATTGCTGCCGGCGTAGAGACGCTGGGGGAGAACAAGGTCCAGGAAGCCCAGGACAAGTACGAGCACTTTATCGAGCAGTTCCCGCACCTGCGCTATGCCATTATCGGACCGTTGCAGACCAATAAGGCGAAGTTCGTGGCGAAGTTCGCCGACGAGTTCCATGCTTTGGACTCGTTGAAACTCGCCGAGACCTTGCAGCGGCGTTTGGAATTGGAAGACAGGACACTGGAAGTCTTCATCCAGGTCAATACCTCGGGGGAAGAAAGCAAGTCCGGCATTGAAGCGGCCGACGCTGCCAGCCTGCTCGGTTCCCTGGCGCCGTTGGATCGCTTGACGCCGGTGGGCCTGATGACGATGGCTGCAAACACCACGGACCAGGCCGCTGTTCGTGCCAGCTTCTCCTTGCTGCGCGAAACTCGTGACCGGTTGCAGCAGGATGCTCCTGCGAGCTTCCAGCATCTGTCCATGGGGATGAGTGGCGATTACGAGCTGGCCATCGCCGAGGGAGCCACTGTGGTTCGTGTTGGCCAAGGTATCTTCGGAGCCCGTAGCTACCCGGCCTAAGAGCCTCTGGGCGCCACTTGGGCTTAGCAGCCACGAGCAGCTGGTGATTTACCGGCTGCTCGCTGTCTGCGTTCTCCACAAGCGGTCCTGCCGTTCCCAAACTGTCTGTTCGTGGGCGGACACTACATGTAGTGGTGCACGCCGTGTACCCGGAACTAGATGAAGGGTGCAGAACACGCCGACGAACATCTCACAAGAAGAATTTTTAACCCACAAGCGACTTCTGCCAACCTGTGGACAAAGGTCGCCAGTCCGCGAGAAATCGCGGTTTAAACGGGGGTTAATATCCACAGATCCTGTGGACGTCCCAGTGGATGAATGACATACTTGTAATACATCATGTTGTGGCCGCTTGACCGGCCAAACACAAGATGTAGTATTGAACCCGTTGGTGCGGCTCGCACCAGAAGCACCTCGAACAGTGGTTTTGAGGCATCCGAGAGGATGGCTAGGAGATTTCGGAAAAACCGGGAACCTAGCCGAAACAAAGACTTTCCAAAGGGGATCAGGGACATGGCCATCACGGTTTACACGAAGCCTTCCTGCGTTCAGTGCAACGCTACTTACCGCGCGCTGGATAAGAAGGGTGTCGAGTACAACAAGGTAGACATCTCTCAGGATGCGGCAGCACTGGAGCACGTTCGAGGCTTGGGCTACATGCAGGCACCTGTCGTAATCACCGATGACGATCACTGGTCGGGCTTCCGCCCAGACAAGATCGAACTGCTGGCTCCAGCCAACTAGTAAAAACTCCATCCGCTCGCTTGCAGTGGAGGCGAAAAGCAATGCCACCTACAGCGCTTGCCGACAGGCCAAATGCTGAGGCCCAGAACCCGGTGCAGTTCACCGATTCGAAGCTGATTTATTTCTCTTCGGTTTCGGAGAACACCAAGAGGTTCGTGGACAAACTTGAGATGGATGTGGCTCGGATCCCGGTCTTCGCGACCGAGCCGCAACTGATCTCAACCGCACCGTATGTCTTGCTCATACCCACGTATGGAGGAGAGCATGGCAAGCGCTCGATCCTGCCGCAGATCATGAAGTTCCTGCAGGTCGAGCAGAACCGAGAAAATCTTCGCGGAGTGATCGGTGCGGGGAATACAAACTTCGGCGCGTACTACTGCATTGCGGCAAAACGCATTGCGCAGAAATGCAACGTACCCGTCCTCTATAAATTCGAACTCATGGGAACCTCGGAAGATGTTCTCAAAGTCAAAGAAGGGCTTGAAACCTTTTGGACACCAGCGTCGCAGAACCGGCAGCAACGATGAAGAGCTCAAAGGAGCTTCCACCCCAGTTCCAGGGCTTGAGCTACAACGATCTGAACGCCATGCTGAACCTTTACGGTCCAGATGGAAAGATTCAGTTTGAGGTGGACCGCTATGCTGCCCGCCAGTACTTCTTGGATCACGTGAACAACAACACCGTGTTCTTCCATGATCTCGATGAGAAACTTGAATACCTGGTGAAGCACGAGTACTACGAGCGTGAAACCCTCGACCAGTACTCGATGAACTTCATCCGTGATCTGTTCAAGCACGCCTTCGGCAAGAAGTTCCGTTTTGAAACCTTCTTGGGCGCTTTCAAGTTCTACACCTCGTACACCTTGAAGACCTTCGATGGTAAGCGCTACCTGGAACGCTACGAAGACCGCGTGTGCATGGTTGCCCTGCACCTGGCACGTGGCGATGAAAAGCTGGCTCTGCACCTGGTCGATGAGATCATCGAAGGCCGTTTCCAGCCTGCAACTCCAACGTTCTTGAACGCCGGCAAGGCTCAGCGCGGCGAGCTCGTCTCCTGCTTCCTGCTTCGCATTGAAGACAACATGGAGTCGATTGCCCGCGCCGTAAACTCCTCGCTGCAGCTTTCCAAGCGCGGCGGCGGCGTTGCGCTGTCGTTGACCAACCTGCGCGAGCACGGTGCTCCGATCAAGCAGATCGAGAACCAGTCCTCCGGCGTCATCCCAGTGATGAAGCTTCTTGAAGATTCCTTCTCCTACGCAAACCAGCTCGGTGCACGTCAGGGTGCCGGTGCCGTTTACCTGAACGCACACCACCCAGACATTTACCGCTTCTTGGATACCAAGCGTGAAAACGCTGACGAGAAGATCCGTATCAAGACCCTGTCCCTGGGTGTTGTCATTCCGGATGTCACCTTCGAACTTGCTCGCAAGAACGAAGACATGTACCTGTTCAGCCCGTACGACGTTGAACGCGTCTACGGCGTACCGTTCAGCGAAATCTCCGTCACCGAGAAGTACTATGACATGGTCGATGACGCGCGGATCAAGAAGACCAAGATCAGCGCACGCGAATTCTTCCAGACCTTGGCAGAGATCCAGTTCGAGTCCGGTTACCCGTACATCATGTTCGAAGACACCGTGAATAAGGCCAACCCAATTGCTGGCCGCATCACCATGTCGAACCTGTGCTCGGAAATCCTCCAGGTGTCCTCGGCTTCCGAGTTCTCCGATGACTTGAGCTACAAGACCGTCGGCAAGGACATCTCCTGCAACCTCGGTTCGATGAATATCGCCAAGGCCATGGACGGCAAGGATCTGGCTACTTCGGTAGATATCGCCATCCGTGCGTTGAGCGCAGTTTCGGACATGTCCTACATCGCTTCGGTACCTTCGATTGCTGATGGCAATCGCAAGTCGCACGCTATCGGTCTGGGCCAGATGAACCTGCACGGCTTCCTCGCTCGTGAGCACATCTACTACGGTTCCGAAGAAGGCATCGACTTCACCAACATCTACTTCTACACGATTCTGTTCCATGCGCTGACCGCATCGAACAAGATCGCCATGGAGCGTGGTGAGACCTTCGATAACTTCGAGAACTCGAAGTACGCGTCGGGTGAGTTCTTCGACAAGTACACCGATCAGAAATGGGTTCCAGCAACCGAACGTGTTCGCGAACTGTTCGACGGCATGCATATTCCTACCCAGGAAGACTGGAAGGCGCTGAAGGCTTCGGTTATGGAGCACGGCATCTACAACCAGAACCTGCAGGCAGTACCTCCTACCGGTTCGATCTCGTACATCAACAATTCGACTTCCTCGATCCACCCGGTCGCAGCGAAGATCGAAATCCGCAAGGAAGGTAAGATCGGCCGCGTTTACTACCCGGCTCCTTACATGAACAACGAGAACATCGACTTCTACGAAGACGCTTACGAAATCGGCTACGAGAAGATCATTGACACCTACGCTGCGGCAACCCAGCACGTGGACCAGGGCCTGTCGTTGACCTTGTTCTTCAAGGACACCGTCACCACTCGTGACATCAACAAGGCTCAGATCTACGCATGGCGCAAGGGCATCAAGAGCCTGTACTACATCCGCCTTCGCCAGCTCGCGCTGGAAGGCACCGAAGTTGAAGGCTGCGTTTCCTGCGCACTGTAAGACCTTGAGTCATTGACCGGCTTGCCGGTCTTTGGCTTCACGCAACAGCTGCCGTGGGGTTCCGTCCAGCGGCAGCTGTTGCATATCAAAACCACCTCGGATCGTGTTAGCGATCCGAGATTAACTTAGGGCCTTGCTGAGCAGGTGCCGTTGAAAACAACGGTAGAGTTGTAGGCAAAGTTCTTAACACGATTTAGCTTTTCGATGAGGGGCAATGACCGAGAAGATTCAGCTCACCAACAAGGTTGAGGCAATCAACTGGAACCGCATCCAGGACGACAAGGACGTAGAGGTCTGGAACCGTCTCGTCAATAACTTCTGGCTTCCGGAGAAGGTGCCGCTGTCCAACGACATCCAGTCGTGGGGTACCCTGACCGAAGACGAGAAGCTGCTGACTATGCGCGTCTTCACCGGTCTGACCTTGCTCGATACCTTGCAGGGTACCGTTGGAGCTGTTTCGCTGATTCCAGATGCGCTCACCCCGCACGAAGAAGCCGTATACACCAACATCGCCTTCATGGAATCGGTGCACGCAAAGAGCTACTCCTCGATCTTCTCGACCTTGGCCTCCACCAAGGAAATCGATGAAGCCTTCCGCTGGTCCACTGAAAATGTGAACCTGCAGAAGAAGGCCCAGATCATTGAGAGCTACTACCACGGCGAAGATCCACTGAAGCGCAAGATCGCCTCGACTCTGCTCGAATCGTTCTTGTTCTACTCGGGCTTCTACCTGCCAATGCACTGGTCCTCGCATGCGAAGCTGACCAATACCGCAGACTTGATCCGCCTGATCATCCGCGACGAAGCCGTTCACGGTTACTACATCGGCTACAAGTTCCAGAAGGGTCTGGAAAACGAGACCGAAGAGCGCAAGCAGGAGCTGAAGGACTACACCTTCGAGCTGATGTACGAACTGTACGAAAACGAAGTTCAGTACACCCACGATCTTTACGATCCGGTAGGCCTGTCCGAGGACGTCAAGAAGTTCTTGCACTACAACGCCAATAAGGCTTTGATGAACCTGGGCTACGAGGCGATGTTCCCATCTACCGTAACCGACGTTTCGCCTGCGATTTTGGCTGCATTGAGCCCGAACGCTGACGAAAACCACGACTTCTTCTCTGGTTCCGGTTCGTCGTACGTAATCGGCAAGGCAGTAAACACCGAAGACGAAGACTGGGATTTCTAATTCTAAAGAATCTTCATCTCGATTGCTGATGAATAGAAGGCCATGGACCCATATTGAGTCCGTGGTCTTCTTGTCTTTAAACCACTTTCGAAAGACCGTGCAGCGGCAGGTTCCGGGACATCGTGCATTGCCTTGTGCGAACGAAGTGTGCTGGCCGTTGAAGAGAGCAGCTATTTGACCAGTGGAATTGCTGCCATGGCGGTATTGGCAATGGAAATCAGATCCCCACATTTTCTATCGTCGCAAGCGCGTCGAGACATGCCTAGAGCTACCGCAAGAATGGAAGAAGCCAAGTTACCGGTGTTTGTCTCAGGTAAGAGCTCGTCTTCTTCAACTCTTTGCCCCAGCCGTTCACTTATAGTTCTGGCCAGCTGTTCTCGCTTGCTTGATAGACGTGGCTCGGAGATGAGCAGGCTTCCGGGCGGGGTCGCTTCATCGACATAGGCGTTCGGAACTAATTCGAAGCAATTTGGCTACAGATTCGCTGGTTGTTGGTTGGGCGATCGCAGTGGTGACATTTTAGAGACTTCGGCATAGTACAGCGCTTGCTTACTCTAAGGAGCTCTCGTTGTTCCCGAAAGCCGCGTAAAAGCTGGTCGCGCGGATTCCCATCTCAGTAGTTAAATTGATGATTGACGTTGCGGTGAGTCAGCTGCACTGGAAAGTGAAAAGACATCAGCTTTCCACGTCGTATCCCAGGCACTGGACGGTCCTGAATCCGGTGTAACAGAAATACTCGTCGATGACCTGAGCTGTCAGGTTAAAACAGGACTGAGCGCTGAACAGACGGAGCGATATGCTGGCCTGATTTGAGACTCGAATGATGAGGTCCCGGAACTACGGCGGGTACCTTAGATATTGAATCAGGAATTCCTGCCAAGCCATGCTGGCGTTGGCCCCGCTTGGACGGGGTCAACGTCATGCATGGCGGAAAAGGATAATCCCAAGCAGCATTTAGTAGATACTTAGACGGTAAGTGAAACTAGGCGAGTGCGGGAGCAACTGTGCAGATCGAAGCCTCATCCAATGAACGTAATTCGCTGGGTGACCGGGAGATTACTCGTATTCGGCGCAAATCGATTTCGATTCTTGCTGCCGGCCAGATTCTCGGGGGATTAGGTAGCGGTGCAACCCTAACGTTAGGATCGCTGCTGATCGTAGACATTTCGGGACTTGACGAGTTGGCCGGTATGGCTGCAACCATGAATACGCTAGGTGCTGCCATCATGGCTCTGCCACTGGCGGTTCTCGCGCAGAAGTTCGGTCGGCGTATTTCGCTCTCAACAGGCGCATTAATTGCAGCCAGCGGTGTCGTCATTATTATTTCTTCCGCATTTCTCCGCTACTGGCCTTTGCTTTTGCTGGGCATGCTGGTTCTGGGAACTGGCTCGGCAATGAACTTGCAATCGCGGTTTGCAGCTACGGACCTATCCACCAAAACAACGCGAGGGCGTGACCTGTCAGTTGTGGTGTGGTCAACAACGGTGGGCGCTGTGATAGGTCCAAACTTATTTGAACCGGGCGAAGAGCTTGCGCGATTCATCAGTCTTCCGCCGTTTACCGGTGGCTTTCTCATCGCCATGTGCGCGCAGCTGATTGGCGTGTTTGTTTATTGGCTGGGACTGCGTCCGGATCCCTTGCAAGTGGCACAGCACCAAGCAGCCGTGAAAGCGGATAATACCCAGCTTCGCCGGCGAGGTTGGAGCATTCTAAAAAACACCCCCATAGCCAGACGTGCGGTGCTCACTGTGGCATTAACACATCTCTACATGGTGTCCTTGATGTCAATGACGCCGATCCATATGCAGCACCAAGGCGCTAGCTTAACGCTAATCGGTATCACGATTTCAATTCATGTTGCTGGGATGTACGCGCTGTCACCGGTATTCGGCTGGCTCACGGATAAGGCCGGTCCGCGCACCATTATCTTCGCCGGGCAGGCATTGCTGATTACCGCAAGTGTCTTGGTGTGGAGCAACGGCCAGAGCCATACCGTAACCACGTTGGCCCTGTTGAGTTTGGGACTTGGATGGTCGGCAGCAACGGTGGCTGGTGCAACGATGATTACCGGGGCAGTGGGAATCGCAGAGCGCCCGCAGCTGCAGGGTACTTCGGATCTCTGCATGAATTTAGCTGGTGTAATCGGCGGTCTTTGTGCCGGTCCAATTCTGGGTGCCGTCGGATTCCAAGGACTGGCAGTGGTGTTGCTGATCTGCGCGATGGTCATGATAGTCGTGAATTTGAAGTCCAACAGCTCTCATATTTTCCACGGGTAGCTAGTTGTCTTCAAATGGATGCGGACATTTATGCTAGCAAAGCGGGCCTATGGAAGATTGACCGCTATGCAGCATCAGTGGGGGAGACCGCCGGTTAACTGCTCGCGCGTAGAAAATGGGCCGGCAGCAGTTTTCAAATGCGTGCTTGGTGTCTTGCAGGACCACCAGCGTTTTCGCGTTGGCGCGATTTGTGTTCAGCGTCTGGATACGGGCTAAGCGCTGACGCAGATTGCAGTGATCCCCGGCAACATTGCCACGCTGGTGATACCGACTGCGAGATGGGCTGTTACTGGCAGCCGGTTAAAAGCAACAAAGGTGCAGCTCCAACCTTGCGGGGAACTACACCTTTGAAGAAAGTCTCTTAGCGAGCCTGAATGTTGGTAGCCTGTGGGCCCTTTGGACCAGCTTCCAGGGTGTACTCAACGGTCTGGCCCTCTTCGAGGCTACGGAAACCGAAGCTCTGGATTGCGCTGTAGTGTGCGAAGACGTCAGCCGATCCATCCGAAGGAGCGATGAAGCCGAAGCCCTTTTCAGCGTTGAACCATTTCACGGTGCCAGTGGCCATAGTGTTATATCCTTATTTATTGATTGGCCACGTTGTGGCCTGGTTGCCGATCCGAAGTTCCGAATCGGAAAATTTAGGGGTTACCTCGTGCAGAGCTGCCGAGAACGATTCGCCTGCCGTCGATACGGAGAATCGAATACTGATTTTGCCGGTATCGGCCAAAACGGGTGTCGCTGCACTTGCTTAAACATCGTCGGAATCCAGGCTGCTAACGGGTAATGACCCCACGCTAGCGGAGTAGAACAAGGAATCCACAGAATTGTGACGTACAGAGTCGTCGAGATGTTGTATCTGCAGTGAAGAAGAGAAGATGAAGAATTCGTTTCGATAGGAGTTCATTCGATCTAAAGATCGGTGAACCGATTTGTAAAGCACAGACGATTTGTTGGCTGTGCTACAAATCCTACTGCTAACGGTTACTGGCGGGGACTCACACCTGTAACCGTTGAGGTAACAAATCAAGCGTACCATCGATCGCTGGCCTGTGGGGAGTGATGAGTGCTACGTAGGTGTTTTGCGGGCATTGAGAATGCCGCGATGCGCCAGTTAAATCCCTTTGACATGGGGGTATGTAGAAATTATTTTTTTCGAAATTGATGCGCGCCTTCCAAACCATCCACGTGTTGCCACTTGCCCCATCCGAACCCAACGATTATTGGCCCGGGTGGGGCAAGCGGATGCCAACGTTTTATTGCTTAGCTGGTGGCAAGTTGGGAACTAATCAGGTCCGCGTTAATGGCAGCTCCGCCGATCGTTCCCGATGCGGCGGCTGCCATAACCATGGCCCCCAGATTGCAGACATTCCCTGCAGCATAAATGCCTGCGACTTCCGTAGCGCCCATTTCATTAACGCTGATATACGTCCCCAACAGGTTTTCGGCGAGGCTTCCACCGAGTGATTCGTAGAGGGCAGCTTGTGCCTGCATGTGGGTTGCAACCACTAGCGTTTCGGCGTTGAGCCGCTGATTGTTTGCCAGCAGTACCGAGGCGAGGGTGCCTTGATCGTCGAATTCGACGGCTATCACCGACTGTTCCAGGACAGGAATGCCCAAGGCCTCCAGGGTTGCCCGGTTCTCTTCAGCTAGTGCGCTGGAGTTGTGGTTGATGAAAGTGATTTTCGAGCTCAGCTGGCTGAACATCATTGCTTGATGGCTGCTCATGGCTCCGATGCCGAGAACTAAAAGCTCTTGATCCCGAACTTCCCATCCGTGGCAATAGGCGCAGTGAATAGCGCTCTTGCCCCAGGCTTGAGCCAATCCAGGTATTTCCGGCAAATTATCAATGAGGCCCGTAGCTAGAACGATCCGTTCGGCGCTGTAGGATCGCTCAGTCATCGTCACGGTGAAGCCTGTATCCAGTGATCCGGTGAGGGTGTCCACCTTTCCCTCGATGATCCGAGCGCCGTAATGCCGGGCTTCGTCTCGTCCTCGTTCCAAAAGGTCCATTGGGTTGGTTCCTTCTTGCCCCAAGATGTTATGGGCATGCGAGGCCTTCGCGTTGCGTGGATTTCCTTCATCGATGACTAGCACGGTGCGTCTCGATCTGCCTAAGGCGACTGCTGCGGCCAGCCCGGCACTTCCGCCGCCAATGACGATTGCTTCAAAATGTTCCATTGCTCCTCCAGTGTTTATTGTGGCGTTGGCTCAAAACTATCGATGTTTTGCGCGTCAGTAACTATGATTTGCGTATGACGCAAGAATTCGAAGTAGATCAAGTCATTCGCCAACGCATAAGAAACCTGCGGCAAAATCTGGGATGGTCGCTGGAGTCGCTGGCTTCCAAGGCCTCAATGAGCGTTTCTACGCTCAGCAGGATTGAAACTGGCAGCCGCCGTATCGCACTGGACCAGCTGATTCCGATTGCGAAGGCCTTGAACACCAGTCTTGATGAGCTGGTATCGACCTCTGAAGCGCAGATCATCATTCGTCCTGAGCCAATTTCGATGCCCGGAATCACCATGTGGAAGCTCTCTACGGAAGACGCGGTTAACGGCGTCAATGTTTCGAAAATGCGTTTCGATCCGTCAAAGGCTCCTGCGCCCACCGAGCTGCGGATCCATCCTGGCAAGGAATGGTTCACCGTGCTGCTTGGTGAAATCCAGCTGAAGCTCGGTGAGCGGATCTATCACGTGAAGGCAGGGCAGTCGGCACAGTTCGACACGATGACACCGCATGCGTTGTGGGCCGTTGGCGGCATAGCTGAGGTGCTGGGAATTATGGATAACGCTGGTCAGCGGGCACATGAACACGACACAGCCAAGTAGTTTAGTGATTTCTATTACTCATTGGATAACCTGAGATCAGAGTAAATACCTTTGTGATGCCAGGAGGGCAATGATGACACACCAGCTCAATGAAGAGCTAGAAAAGGTCCTGGCTGACGGCGATTTCTATTTTGAATCCCTCGGCGAAGGACGCTTCCGCTCATCGTGGCATTCCCAAGGAGCTTGGAACCCGCACGAACAGCACATGGGGCCTGCTTCGGGAATTTTGGCTTACGCCTTGGAAAATTTCGAGCCTCGCGAAGATATGCGCATCGCCCGGATCAGCTATGAGATTCACGGTTTGATTCACGCCGGAGAATTTGAGATCACCACACGCATGGTCCGCCCTGGCCGCACCATTGAGCTGATCGAAGCTGAAATGACGGCCAAGGGACGCACAAGCATTGTGGCCCGCGCGTGGCGAGTTATCACGGCCGACACCAACGAAGTAGCTGGGATCGAGGACCGGTCAATTCCCGGTCCTGAAACCTGTGCTGTCCAAGCTATCAGCGAGCAATGGCCCGGCGGCTACATCAAGTCCATCGAGATGCGTGCCAATGAGCAGCTCCGTCCAGGACGCGGTTTCGCGTGGCTGCGAACTCCCTATGCCCTGGTTGACACCAACGATGCGAGCGACATGTCCAGCCTTGTGGGAATGATCGACACCGCTAATGGAGTGGTGCCCCGGGTGAATCCTAGCGAGGGAACCTGGATCTATCCGAATGTGGACCTGCAAATCCACATGTACCGGCGGCCTGTCGGCAAGTGGCTGGGGCTTGAAGTCCAGCAGAGCTTCGGTACTGATGGAATCGGCCTGACCTCGACGGTATTGCACGATGCCACTGGCCCTTTCGGGCGCGCTGAACAGATCTTGACGGTGCGTTCTCGCTAATTCGGTGCCGAGGTATGCAGCCCAGCCAGAAGCTTCTTCAATTCGGGTTTCGACTTCAAAATGAACTGGCGTTGGCGGTACTTTTCCCGGTCTGCTCCGTGGGCTTGGAAAAGTGCGTAGCCGCGCTTGATCAAGAACAGGATTGGCTTGCGGCGCTGCGCCACGTCGCGGACAAAGCGGCGAAGTGCGGTGACTAGTGCAGGTTCATCGACATAGTAGGCCTGAACGTTCAGTCCCTTGGCTCGTAATGGCTCAAGGATCTCGTAGAGGAAGATGCCTTCGGCCACGATGGGACCACCGATACAGGTGATTTCCCGGTGCCCGTCGTAGCTTGAGGTAGCGATCGAGTAGTTAGGCACCATTGTGGTGCCGTGCTCCAGCAGATCATCGATGGCCTGGAGCGCGGCTTCCTTGTTCCAGGTCGCTGAATGATCCCAATCGATCTCACCGTATGCAGTTCGCGGGAAGGCGAAGGATTCCCCGTCTTCGCTGATCTGGCGGTAGAACTCATCAAGCGGCAGGTGGGGTCGGCCGAATCGCGAGGCGAGGTAGGACTTGCCCGAACCTGAAGGTCCGCCGATCAGGATGACAGGGGTCGAAGAATTTGGCACGCTTTTTATTATGGCCCAGAAAAGCTGGGCAGGGGCAGTCAAGTGCTGTGACATCTAATCCATCTGGGACCAAATGCTGAATTAGACTCAGTTTTATGAGTTTGTGGAATCCCCAGTCAGATAAGCCGTTGTCAGTAGTGATCGAAGATCCTAGCGGTGACCCGTCGGCTGATTTGGAACGCGGGGTGCAGCTGCTGAGGCAAGTGCAATCCGGCGAGCGTGGAGCCTTGCTCCGGATTTACCGGCCGGACCCCACCTTGGCTTTCGGCCAGCGAGATGTACGACTGGCTGGATACGAAGCGGCGAGAGAAGTTGCCCAACAGCACGGCTTCGCGCCCTTGGTACGCAAAGCTGGCGGTCGGGCTGCGGCCTATCACCGTGGCACCTTGATCGTCGATCACATTGAGCCTGAGGATGGTTCGGTGATGCGCCAGCAGATCCGTTTTGAAACTTTCGCGCAGCTGTATGCCAATGCTTTCCAGCGAGTTGGCGTCAATGCGCAGGTGGGGCCAATTCCGGGGGAATACTGCCCCGGGGATCATTCGGTTCACGGAACCCCCGATGAGAGTTCGCCGCGAAAATTTCCGGTGAAACTGGTCGGCACGGCCCAGCGTGTGGTTTCCGGCGCGTGGCTGTTCTCCTCGGTATTCGTGGTGGAGGGTTCCGCCTCGCTGCGCCAGGTGCTGGACGGGGTTTACCAGGCCATGGGCGTGGCGATGGATCCAACGACGGTAGGCGCGGCCAATGATCTGCTTACCGGGGTTACCACCGAAGCGTTTAGTGCTGCGTTGCTCGAAGAATACCGTGAGCACGCCACGCTGATTGGGCTCTAACCGGGCTTAAAGCAATGAATCGGCACCAGCAGGTGCCGATTCATTGGTGAAGGGACTAGGCGCCGACGCGTGTAACGACCTCTTCGATGCGTGGGTTGGTCGCTGCGGTGCCGTCAGGGAAGATCAGGGTTGGTACGGTCTGGTTGCCGTTGTTGAAGGACTCGACGATCTCTGCCGTGCCTTCAACTTCCTCGATGTTCACCTCGGTGTATGCAACACCCTTCTGATCCATCAGACGCTTGAGGTTGCGGCAGTAGCCGCACCAGCTGGTGGTGAACATGGTGACTCCGCCTGCAGCGGGTACATACTGGTCAAGGTTCAATTCGTTGCTCATACTTGGTGTAACGGCAGCACTGTTCGCTTTGTTCCCCGGTAGGCGGAAAAAGTTCACTGATTTCTTTGCGCCCGCTCGCTAGACTGGGAGCAGATTTTCCTAGAGGTCCAAGCTTAAGGGGCAGGCGATGTGCGGACGGTATGTGATGGCCAAGGCCATCGGCGATCTGGTAGCCGAGGCCGAGGCAGAAGCCGACGCCAACCTGGAACTGCGGCAGTCGTGGAACGTCGCTCCGACCACCGACGTGCCGATCGTGCTCGAGCGGCTGATCGACGATGAGCTGCATCGCCAGATTCACGTGGCCCGCTGGGGCTTGGTGCCAGGCTGGGCCAAGGAACTGTCCGTAGGCGTGCGTGCCTTCAACGCACGCAGCGAGACGGCCAGCACCAAGCCGACGTTCCGTTCGGCGGTGAAGAAGCGTCGTGCGCTCGTGCCGGTGCAAGGCTACTACGAGTGGAAGAAAGAAGGCAGCAAGAAGCGTCCCTTCTACGTGCATCGCGAGGATGGGAAGCTGATCTTCTTCGCCGGACTCTATGAATGGTGGAAAGACGAGGACGGCGCCTGGGTCCTGTCGACCTCGATCATGACCATGGACTCACCATCGGCAGAAGAACCCGGAGTGCTCGGTGAACTAGCTGGCCTGCATGATCGTCTGCCGATTCCGCTGGATCAGGAGATGATGGGCCGCTGGCTGAACCCCGCCGAAGAAGACGGCGAAGGGCTCATTGAACAGATCCGTGCCCAAGCCTTTGATGTGGCTTCCACTTGGAGAATGCATGAGGTCGATACCGCAGTGGGCAACGTGCGCAATAATTCTCCCGAGCTCATCGAAGAGCACAGCAACTCATTGTTCTAGCCTCGGATGGCTGAGCCGTTGGGCTTGGAATGGTACCGGAATCCCAGATAGCTGCTGGCCAGCAAGGTTCCTGCCACAAGCCCCAGCTTTCCCATGACGCTGGCCATGCTGGCCGGAGCGAATTCCGCTTCGCTCAGCGGCGCATAGGCGAACCAGCCGAAGGTTCGAACCTGGTTGTAGTCCCATACCAGTGCTGCGATACCACCAGCTGCCAGCAATAATCCGGCGATCAGGAACCAGGCCTTGAACCGCGTGAGCTGGCGAAGCGATAAGCCGCTGGCAACCCCAAGCGCTCCAACGCCGAGCAAAGCCAGCACCCAACCGAGAACTTCGGTGGGACCCGGGCCAAAGTAGATTTCAGAGTCTTCGACCAGCGGTACATAGGATCCAGAGTAGAAAACTACTTCTTGCTGACTGTCCCACCACAGCACGACGATGCCGACGATGATGAATACTGCCGCGCCCAGGAATAAGGCAGCGGCGGACTTGTAGCGTTTATCTGAAGGCATGTATTTAATCTTGCCATCATCAGATGTTTTGCGCATCAACTTTAAACACGAGCGGCAGCCGGCCCTAAAGGCCTGCTGCCGCTCGATGCGTGGTGCTTAGTGACCGCGCTTGATCCATTCATCCAGATTCGGTGCTTCGGCACCGATCGTGGTGGCATCGCCATGGCCGGTGTTGACCACGGTTTCGCCTGGCAGATCCAGCAGCTTGGTGCGGATCGATTCAACGATCGTCTCGAAGCTGGAGTAGCTGCGGCCGGTAGCGCCAGGGCCGCCGTTGAACAGCGTGTCACCGCTGAACAGCACGCCCAGGTCTTCTGCGTAGAAGCAGGTGGAACCAGGCGAGTGCCCAGGGGTGTGCAGGGCGGTGAGCGTAGTACCGGCGATGGTGAAGGTGTCGCCTTCGCTGATTTCTGCGTCCACGTCGCGCTCCGGGTAGACAGCTTCCCAAAGCATGCGGTCTTCCGGGTTCAAGAACAGCGGAGCGTCTACGGCATCTGCGAATTCTCCGGCGGCACGAATGTGGTCATCGTGTCCATGGGTGAGCAGCACGGCCATCACTTCGCGTTCACCGACAGCCTCGCGGATCTTGCCAACATCGTGGGCCGGGTCGATCACCATGACCTCGGAATCATCGCCGATGATCCAGACATTGTTATCGACATCCCACGTGCCGCCATCCAGCGAGAAGGTGCCGGAGGTGACGACGTTTTCAATGCGGGCGGTCATTAGAGCTCCACCACCGAACGCAGCACGGTGCCTTCGTGCATCTTCTTGAACGCTTCTTCGATTTCATCGATCTTGATGCGCTCGGTGACGAAGGAATCCAGATCCAGGCGGCCCAGCTTGTACTGCTCGACGAGCATCGGGAAGTCGTGGCTCGGCAGGCAGTCGCCGTACCAGGAGCTCTTCAGCGAACCGCCGCGGCCGAAGACATCGAGCAGTGGCAGCTCGAGCTTCATTTCCGGGGTAGGCACGCCCACCAGCACGACGCGGCCGGCAAGGTCGCGGGCGTAGAAGGCCTGCTTGTAGGTTTCCGGGCGGCCCACTGCGTCGATCACGACGTCGGCACCGAAGCCGCCGGTCAGTTCCTGAATGGCTTCAACTGCATCGACCTTGGAGGAATCCACGGTGTGGGTGGCGCCGAACTTCTTGGCGCCTTCCAGCTTGTCCGAGTTCACGTCCACCGCGATGATGGTGGTCGCCCCGGCCAGCTGTGCGCCGGCAATTGCCGCAGCGCCCACGCCACCGCAACCGATCACGGCTACGGACTCGCCGCGCTTGATCTCGCCGGTGTTGATGGCGGCACCGATGCCGGCCATGATGCCGCAACCGAGCAGGCCTACGGCAGCTGGATCGGCATCTTCGTCAACGATGGTGCACTGGCCTGCGTGGACCAGGGTCTTCTCGGCGAAGGACCCGATGCCCAGTGCAGGTGAGAGCTCGGTGCCATCTTCCAGGGTCATCTTCTGGGTGGCGTTGAAGGTGTTGAAGCAGTACTTCGGCTCGCCCTTGGCGCACGCGCGGCACTGGCCGCACACTGCGCGCCAGTTCAGGATGACGCGGTCGCCCACCTTGACGTTGGTGACGTTCTCGCCAATCTCGCTGACTACTGCGGTGGACTCGTGGCCCAGCAGGTACGGGAATTCATCGCCGATGCCGCCGAGCTTGTAGTGCAGGTCGGTGTGGCAGACGCCTGTGGTCAGCACGTCAACGACGACTTCTCCGGGTCCTGGATTCGGGACGATGATGTCGACGACCTCTACAGGTGCGTCCTTAGCGCGCGAAATGACGGCTTTGACCTTATGGGACATGGAAATAAGCTCCTGAAAGTATCGGCTGTTACTGTCTCGATACTATCGGTGTGCCGCGCGCTAATCGAGTATTGGGCGACCCATGACGCAGGAAGTTTCGCGCACGGCCAATTCGGTCAGGGTTTTGGCGGGTTCCACCGGCGTTGAATATGACGCATGCGGCATCAGGTTCCGGCAAGCAAGAGAGTAGCACCGGCAGCGGAGCTGATCGCCCGCACGAAGTTTGCCTTGAGTCAGCGTCTTTCATAGCGTGCCCATGCCAACGTCTTGGAGTGCAGCGTTCCGCCGGGTTTACGCACTGAGCCTTGCGCAGCTGCGAGCCTCGGCAGGTCAGATTCAGCTTCCCTCCCTCGGTCGGAGTTTCCTTGCGAGTATCGAGCGCGCATCTAACTGTCGGTGCAACTGACTAGTGTAACTATCGTTCGAACACATGTTCGAATATAATGGATTCACCTAGTAAGGAGTGCGCTCGTGGGGATATTCACCGAGTCGATCGAGGTTGCTCGCGCAACGGATGGAATGCCGTTGCGCGTGAAATGGCGGGGGCGGGACTACCGTCTGGTTGCCGAACCTCAGCGTTGGTTCGAACGCCGCAAATGGTGGGACGAGAACCTGCGGATCCCGCGCGGCATTGGTGCTGGAATTGCCGACTATGAGATGTGGCGCCTGCAGCTGGTTGCGGTGCGCGGATCCCAAGAGGTGCACAGTGTTGATGTGAGCTTCGATGCGCAAACCCAACGGTGGCGACTGGTGCGAGTGCACCAAACCCTGGCCCGCAGCGCCTGAGAACGCGGGAAGGCGAACATATCTTCGAAGGACCTCCATGAGCTTCACCCACCTGAACGTCAGTTCTTCCTACAGTGCCCATTACGGGGTCTCGCACCCGAAGCAGCTGGCCCAGGCGGCCAAGGCGCAGGGCGCGCAGATGCTCGCGCTCACCGACCGCGATGGACTCTATGGAACGGTCAAGCATGTGGCGGCGTGCATGGCAGAAGGACTGGACCCGATTCTCGGAGTGAACCTTGCGGTGCTCGATACCCACGGCGACACCCATGGGCGGATTATCCTGCTGGCCCGTGGACGCTGCAACGGTGCCGGATATGCGGCGCTATGCCGAGCTATCACCCTCGCGCACAGTACTGCGCATGGCGTTCCGGGGCTGAGGATTGAGCAACTGGCGCACTTGGCTGCTGCCGGAAACCTGGTGCTCCTGCTAGGCGGCGAATCAGACGTGTCCCGCGCAATCCTCAAGGGCAGCTATACCCAAGCCCGCGCCTTGCTCGCTGGCTGGAAGAAACGGCTGGGAAAAATGCTGCGCGTGGAAATCGCCACATATCTCTCCAGCCCAGGATCGCGCTACAGCCTCGGTGAAGCAGCCCGCTTGCTGCGCTACGCCCACGAGCGGGGGATCAAGGCCGTGCTCACCAATGCCGTGCGCTACGTAGACCCCGACGGAGCGGTCACCGCAGACATCCTGGACTCCGCACGCGCCCTGCACAGCCTGAAGAACCTGGACTCCTGCCAGCCCAACGGCCAAGGATGGCTGAAAACCCCGCAGCAGATGCGCCAGCTGGCCAAGGAAATCGGGCAGGCCACCGAAAAAAGCTGGGCGCACCAGCTCTTGCGCGAAACCGAAGCGCTCGCCGAATGGGCCGCAGTAGACCCGGTGGCTGATCTTGGATGGAAGAAACCGGTGATTCCCGAAGCTAAGGTCATTGGCCTGCGCCGCCCAGCCATGCAGGAACTCACCGAGCGTGTCCATGGGGCAGTGCCTGGGCTATTGGGCGCTGAGAAGCGCAGTGTGGTTGAAAAACGCCTTGCCTTGGAGCTCGGGGTGATCGACCGGCTGGATTTCGCCGGCTACTTCCTGACTGTCGCCGAAACCGTCAAGCTGATCACCGGCATGGGGATCCGCGTAGCCGCCCGCGGCTCCGGTGCCTCCTCGCTGGTGAACTACCTGCTGGGCATCAGCCAAGTGAATCCGCTGGCCCACGACCTGGTGTTCGAACGCTTCCTCTCCGATACCCGTACCACCTTGCCGGATATCGACATTGACGTGGAATCCGCACGCCGCCACGAGATCTACCGCGAGATCTTCTCCAGCTTCGGTGAAGAACGGGTAAGCCTGATGAGCATGCAGAACGCCTACCGTGCCCGCGGAGCAGTGCGCGATGCCGGAGCGGCTCTCGGGGTGGAGCAAGAGCAGGTGGATGAGATCGCCAAGCAGCTCTGGCGTTTCTCCGCCTCCTCCTTCCGTGAAGCACTGAGCGAGAAACCCGAACTGGCCGCCTTGGCTGAGCGCATTACCGACGACACCCAGCTCGATATCCTCATTGACGCCACCGAACGCCTGGACCGGCTGCCCCGGCATATCTCCATGCACCCTTGCGGGGTGATCCTCTCCGATGCGTCCCTGCTGGACCGCACCCCTGTCCAGCCCTCGGGCATTGGGCTGCAGATGAGCCAGTTCGACAAGCACGACATGGACCTCATGGGGCTGATCAAGCTGGATGTGCTGGGGGTACGCATGCAATCGGCCATCGCCTACACGCTGGAGGAGATCGCCCGGATGCACCCGGACAAGCGGTCAGCGGCCCGCGCCGGAGGGCATGTCGATGACAGCTACATTTCCGCCACCGGGGTGATCGACCTGGCCCGGGTGCCGCTGGATGACGAACCGACTTTCGAATTGATCCGCTCCACCCATACGCTGGGCTGCTTCCAGATCGAATCCCCAGGGCAGCGCGAACTGGTCGGCAAGCTCGCCCCGCGCGAATTCAACGACCTGATCATCGACATCTCCCTGTTCCGTCCAGGTCCCATGCAATCGAATATGGTCAAGCCCTACCTGGAGCACCGCCACGGATTCGCTCCCGCCCAATACCTGCACCCGGATTTGATTCCCGCGCTCGCCGAAACCCACGGGGTGACAGTCTTCCATGAGCAGGTGCTGCGCATCTTGCATGTGCTCACCGGTTGCGGGCTGGGCATGGCTGATGTCTACCGGCGTCTGTTGGGGGACCCCGAGAAGGAACCCGCAGTGGAACGCTATGTGCGCACCGAAGCGGCTAAGCGCGGCTATGCCCAGGAAACCATCGACAAGGTATGGGAGGTGCTCTCCGGCTTCGGCTCCTTCGGCTTCTGCAAGGCCCACGGGGCGGCCTTTGCCGTACCCACCTACCATTCTGCCTGGCTCAAGGCCCATCACCCCGAGGCCTTCCTTGCCGGGATCTGGGAACATGACCCGGGGATGTATCCCAAGCGGCTGCTGGTCTCTGAAGCGCGGCGCATGGGCGTTCCGATCCTTCCGCTGGATATCAACCGCTCCACCGGGCACTATCGAGTCGAACGCATCTTCGAACATGCTCCGGCTGCTGTGCCTGCGGTACCTCGCGCCGTTGGATCCCAGCGCCCCGGACGCTACGGCATCCGCCTGGCCTTCCGCGACATCCACCAGATGAGCGAACGCGAAGTGCAGCGACTGGTTGCCGGACAACCCTATGAGCACCTGGCCGATGTCCGCGCCCGTGCAGGGCTGTCCCGGCGCACCTACCAGAACCTTGCAGCACTCGGAGTGTTCGATTCCCTGCTGACAGGAACCTCGCGCGCTGACACGATCGCCCACACCCAATCCATGTCGCACAGCTCCCTGCCGGCCAAATACCGCCCCGGACCCGGCCAGCTTGCCTTGGACCTCGGACGAATCGAGCATATTGCCGAAACCGGAAAGCAGTTGGACCCGGCAGATATCGTGCGCAACGAACTGGACCTGATGCATCTGGATGCCAGCGAGCACCTGATCACCTCATACCGCCAACGCCTAGCCCACCTGACCATCACGCAAGCGGCCGAGCTGCTGCACCTGCGCAACGGAACCGAGGTGCTCGTTGCCGGGGTACGCGTTGCCACGCAGACCCCGCCGATGCGGGGAGGCAAGCGCGTGGTGTTCATTTCCGTGGATGACGGAAGCGGCTGCATTGACGCCACCTTCTTCGACGACACCCAGCAGCGCACAGGACCATTGCTCTTCTCCACCCGCATGCTGCTCATCCACGGGGTAACCCGGCGTACCGGACCGCGCGGCATTTCCCTGCAAGCGCTGAACGCCTGGGACCTGCACCAGCCCGAGACGCTGCCTGCGGCCGGATACCTCGAAGCGGCAAGCCGTCCGCAGCCAAGCTATAGGCCGAAGCTGGGACAGGAAGCCGGGAAGCTCGAATCTGTCGCGCAGCTTGCCAAGCGCATGGAGGCTGAAGGCCTGGACCAGCGCGGCGCGTAGCTAGACCGAGGAAATATGCCCGTCGGCGTCAATCACGAATGAAGGATTGTGCACGAAATCCCAGCGGAAACCGTCGGGATCCGCCACACAGGCGCTCTTCCCGCCCCACGGCTGCACCGTAGGCTCGGAAACCGAAGTTGCTCCCGCATCCAGCGCTCGCCGGTAGTGGTGATCCACCTCTGCATCGGTGTGGACATTGTGGCCCAAGGATATTGGAGGCGCCGATTCGCCGTGGCCTACATTGCCGTACTCGGAGGGCATCTGCTTGATATCCCACAGTGCCAGCATCAAGCCGTATCCAGCGCGGACAAAGGCAATTTCCGGATGGGCTGGCTGGACCAGTTCAAAGCCCAGCCCCTCGGTGTAGAACTTGGTTGAAGCACCGACATCGCGCACGCCGAGGGTAATGGCGCTGATGACCGGTGGGGTCGACTTGTTCATGCCTCGAGCCTATGCCGATGGCGGGGATTGCGAAAGGGATGCGGCGCTACGCATCACTGCGTATAGCGGGCAGAGTAAGTGCGGGGCAGACTGGAGCATGGCGGTGCGATGCGCCGTCGAAGATTGGAAAGAATCAATGACGGCGGCTGGAAAAGCCTTGCTGCTGCCGTCGAACAGCTCGAACGCTCATGAGAATGCCGAGATGGACGTGCTGGATTCTGGCGGGGGTCGCCTATGCCGCTAGCGATGTCGAGAACCATCTCGATGGTCCTCAGACCCTGTGCAGACCGGTCTTCGCCGATGCAGTCGGCGACGGGGTTGCTGCTTCTGACTCGCAGGAGGCAAAGCCCTGGGGTCGCGCGCCACGGACAGATCATGGGGGCGTGGCGAGCAATCCGCATTGCTGGGCGCGCAGGACAGCCGAGAGACGATCTACCGCGCCCAGCTTCCGGTACAGGTTCTCTTGGTGCTTGTGGACAGTGCGCGGGGAAATCCGCAACTACGCAGCGATGGAGTTCGCGGTGTTTCCTTCGCCCAGCAGCTTGAGCACAACCTGTTCGCGGGTGGTCAGTGCCTGGGCAGAGCCGTCCAGGGGGCCTGCCGGCCTGAGCAGTTCGAGCAGGGCCAGATGCGTATCCAACCCGGAAATCATCGGGAGGATCTGCATCGCGGTGTTGATATCCCGTTCGGTATAGGGATCCTCGCTTACCAGCGCATAGGTGGTTGCGCCGTTTCCGGGCACGGTGATCGGAAGAGAGATCTGATTGGTGCGCATGCCAAGCCGCTCGATGATATCTGCTGCTTCCTCCGAGAGCCGCCACCCAAGTTCGCCTACCCGTTCCAAGGTCATCACCGCGGGGTCGGCGATGGTGTTGTGATAGGCAATCAGCGGGTGATCGGTTAGTGCCTGCTCGGCGGCCATTTTCAGCAGTTCTGGATCGATCGCCGGGTATTCTCCAAACAGGCCAATCGTTCCTGAACCGCTGACGCCAGGCAGGGGCACGCGGGATCCGGCATAGGCCCGCAACGAACGCAGCAGTGCATCATTGAGGATCTGCCGGCCGATAAGTGGATTGGTTTCATGCAAAATCTCTGCGCCGGCTGACAGCCACAGGGCGCGTAACGCGTTGATACCAGCCATGAATGACCCTTCCCTGGACCAAGCCTTGGAAAGATCGAAGCGGCGCCGCCCAGTAGCAATAGGGTACTCGCAGGCGGCGGTCCCCGCTGAAGCCTTGCGAGCATTCTCAGCTCGCGGCTATAGGTAGTTCCACTGCTCGGTGGGTGGCAGTTGATGCTGCGTGGTGTGCGGTTCATGGCCGTACGGTGATGGGAATTGGCTGTGATGCTGCCGCGGACGTACCGGTGGGCGGGAACCGCGGGTGCTCGCATTGTGGGCAGGGATGCTCGGTTCGGCTGGCCCGGAAACGGCGACCGATGCCCACGACTGCGTTCCGGGAATGTTCCGAATGTGCGGCGAGAGCCAGGCTCCCACCGCAGCTAGCGCGACCAGCAAGCCGAAGAGCGTCAGCGTTGGTCCCATGTTGAGCGATTCCAACCCGACGCCGGTGGCCAGTGGCGCCAACGGCATGGCGGCAAGTGCCATGAAGGTGATCAGGGAACTGGCCCGGCCGGACATGTCTTGCGGAATGACAGCCATGAAGTAGCCTGCCACCGCGGCGTTCAATGCAGGAACACTGAGGAAGCTCAGCAAGAGCATGGTTGCCATCCAGGGCAAACTCGTGTTGAACCCGATCAGGAACATAGCCCCGCCCAGCACGCTGAGGCAGGTGCAAGCCAAGAGCCCGGTGCGGAATTTCTCAATAAGCGAAGTTGCGGCCAGGGATCCGAGCAGCATGCCGGCACCCATGAACGTAGAAATCAATCCAATCATCCAGGGGGCTTCGCCGCGCTGCTGCAATCCGTAAAGCAGGGTCGTCATGAGTCCGTTGACCCCGATGTTGACGATGGCGATGAGGATCAGCAGGGAACGCAATTGCGGACGGGAGAAGCACCAACGCATCCCGGCAAGGATTCCATGAGCCACCGATTCACCACTGTGTGCGGCATCGTCACGACGCTTGCGGGTTTCGTCACTGGCGGCGCGAAGGGGACCGCGCAAGGCCAGGCCCACAAAAGCTGCAACAAGGTTCACTGCGCTCACCACTATGAAGGCAACTCCACCGCCCAAGCCGAGCAGCAGCCCGCCGAGGGGAGCTGATCCCAGCATCAGAACTGAATCGCGGCCTTGGTTAGCTGCCAGAGCCCGCCCCAGCTGCTTGGGATGCACCACGTCCTTCAGCGCCGCGTTTGTTGTTGAGCCGAAGTAGCCGCCGCGAAGTTCCATCAAGACGTGGGCGATGCAAAGCACGGTAGCCGAAAGCGAGCCAATACTGCTTCCGATTGCCAGAGCTGCGCTCAAGGCTGCTCCGCAAAGACCGCTGAGCAGCATCATCCGGGCGCGGTCGGCGCGATCGGACATGGAGCCGCCCGCGAGAGTCAGGCTTGCTCTGGCGGCCATGCCTACCGCGGCCAACGTACCTGCCAATACAGGGGAGTGGGTGGTTGCCAGCAAAACCAGAGGGAGGATGAATCCGTAGATGCCGCCCGCAAGCAGCGCCGAGGTATCCGCCAGCCACCAGATGCGGTAATTGCGCTGGCGGCGCAGCGGTGGCAGCAGCTCGGTGCTGGTTGCTTCCGCCTGTTGATGCGAATCCTTGTGCTGGGTGGTGTCCATGAAACCAACTGTAACCCGCAAATAAAGTTGCGCAATGGAATTTGCGCAATTTAAGTTGGGGGATTGTTATGCTGTGCAAATGAGCAAGAAAGAGTCGCTGGTCACATTCACCACACCGATGCTAAAAGCCATTGCCAACCCGTTGCGCAGGCAAATCCTCAACACGCTTTCGGCAATGGAGTCCGCTCGTGCCGCAGACTTGGCTCAAGTACTCGATGTTCCTGCCAATAAGGTCAGCTTCCACCTGCGCGAGCTGGCCAAGGCCGGGATGATTGCCGAGGATCCCGAGCTGGCCCGCGACAAGCGCGACCGCGTATGGAAACCGACAGCCGATGGCTACACCACCGGCGAGGTGGAGGAGCGGGAAGACGACCCTCAGGGTGTGGCTATGGATGCCTACCTGAGTCAAGTCGTCCATGACGAGCATCGACGCCTGCAGGCGGCCATGGTCCATGGGCAGCGGCAGTACGCGGGCGAAGAATCCGTAGAGCCCAAGGCCCAGCTGATGACCAGTGACCTGATGCTCACGGATGATGAAAAGCGCGAGCTGATACTCCGTTTCAGCAAGGTCATTCCGGCGTTCCGCGAGGACCTGAAGAACGGCAAGGTCCAAAGCTCCCAGGCGGCCGAAGAGCGCGAAGTCTGGCACGTGATGACGCTGATCAACGCGGAATCGCTGTTGAACCAGTCACACGAGGCGGATCAATCACCGCAAAACCCGATGTGAGGGCGCGCCAGAGCGGGGTCCTGAACTAAACTTGATTCTGGCTGGCTGTGGCCAAGGTATGCCACAAGCTATGAAGCCATCACAGATTGAAAGGTAGAACCCGATCTCATGAGCGAGCAGCTGACTCTCACCATTGACGGCGAGCAGGTACAGGTGGACGCGGGAACGACCGGTCTGCAGCATTTTGCCAATGATAAAGACGTGGTTGTTATGCACGTCGATGGCGTATTGCGCGACCTGGCCCGCGAACTGGAAGCCGGAACCACTGTCACCCGCGTAACCATCACCGATCCAGAAGGATTGGAGGTGCTGCGTCACTCGACCGCGCACGTGATGGCCCAGGCTGTACAGCAGCTGCGCCCGGATTCCAAGCTAGGAATCGGCCCATACATCACCGACGGTTTCTACTTCGACTTCGATGTCGAGGACCCGTTCACCCCAGAAGACCTCAAGCAGCTGGAAAAGATGATGCAGAAGATCATCAACCAGAACCAGCTCTTTGTCCGCCGCGAAGTTTCCCCGGAGGAAGCCAAGGCGGAAATGGCCAACGAGCCATACAAATGCGAATTGCTGGCCAAGGCCGACTCCGCGGACACTTCAGGCGAAGGCGTCACCGTTGAGGTTGCTGCCGGCGAAACCACCATCTATGACAACGTGGATCGCAAGTCCGGCGAGACGGTCTGGAAGGACCTGTGCCGCGGCCCGCACCTGCCTAACACCAAGCTGATCAAGAACGCGTACGCGTTGACCCGTTCGGCCGCCGCCTACTGGTTGGGCAGCGAGAAGAACAAGCAGCTGCAGCGCATCTACGGCACCGCATGGCCAACCAAGGACGACCTGAAGGCCTACCAGGAGCGCTTGGCCGAGGCTGAGCGCCGCGACCACCGCAAGCTCGGCGCCGAACTGGACCTGTTCTCCTTCCCGGATGAACTGGGCTCGGGCCTGCCGGTGTTCCACCCCAAGGGCGGCATCATCAAGCGCGAGATGGAAGACTACGTACGTGATCGCCACGTAGAAGAAGGCTTCCAGTACGTAGGCACCCCGCACATCTCCAAGGATGGGCTTTTCCACACTTCGGGCCACCTGCCGTACTACGCGGACACCATGTTCCCAGCGCTGCACATCGATGAAGAGCGCGACGAAGACGGCAACATCACCAAGCAGGGCCAGGAATACCGGCTTAAGGCCATGAACTGCCCGATGCACAACCTGATCTTCCGCGGCCGCGGACGCTCCTACCGCGAACTACCGTTGCGCCTGTTCGAATTCGGGCACGTCTACCGCTACGAGAAGTCCGGCGTAGTCCACGGACTGACCCGCGTTCGCGGCTTCTCGCAGGATGACAGCCACTCCTACGTCACCAAGGAACAGGCTCCTGCCGAGGTTGAGCACCTGCTGAACTTCATGCTTTCGCTGCTGCGCGACTTCGGCATGGATGACTTCTACCTGGAGCTGTCCACCCGCGATCCGGAATCGGATAAGTTCATCGGCTCGGATGAGCAGTGGAACGAAGCTACCGCCGTGCTCGAGCGCGTCGCCACCGAATCCGGTGTCGAACTGGTTGCCGACCCAGGTGGAGCTGCATTCTACGGCCCGAAGATCTCGGTCCAGGCCAAGGATGCCATCGGCCGTACCTGGCAGATGGGCACCGTGCAATACGACTTCAACCAGCCAGCGCGCTTCGGCTTGGAGTACCAGGCAGCCGACGGCACCCGCCAGGAACCGGTGATGATCCACGCTGCGAAGTTCGGTTCCATCGAACGCTTCTTGGGCGTGCTCACCGAGCACTACGCAGGTGCCTTCCCAGCATGGCTCTCGCCGGTGCAGGTTCGTGCAATCCCTGTGGCTGAAGCCTTCAACGACTACCTCGGCGAGGTGGTCGCCAAGCTCAAGGCCGCCGGCGTGCGCGTGGAACTGGATGATTCCTCGGATCGCTTCCCGAAGAAGATCCGCAACGCATCCAAGGACAAGATTCCTTTCGTGCTCATCGCCGGTGGCGAAGATGCCGATGCGAATGCCGTGTCCTTCCGCTTCCGCGATGGCAGCCAGGAAAACCAGGTGCCAGTCGACGATGCTGTAGCCCGCATCGTTGAAGCCATCAAGAGCCGCGACAACAACAACTAGTACGGATAGGGAGTCCATCAAGCATGCAGGAAGAAGCAGACCGGTCCGTTACCGACGACTTCGAGCTCGCCGGGGTGCCGGATTCGTTCCAGCGCCTATGGACTCCCTACCGGATGGCTTATATCAAGGGTGGGCAGGATCAGGTCAAGGATGAGGCCAGCTGCCCATTCTGTGCCGGTCCCGGGCGTACTGATGAAGAGGCGCTGATCGTCCATCGTGGCAAAACCTGCTACGTGATCCTGAACCTCTTCCCGTACAATCCTGGCCACCTGTTGGTCTGCCCGTACCGCCATGTGCCCAACTACACCGATATCACGGTGGAGGAAACGGCCGAGATGGCGGCGTTGGCGCAGCAGTCCATGCGCGTGCTGCGCAAGGTCTCGAATCCTGCGGGGTTCAACCTGGGCATGAACCAGGGTGAAGCCGGGGGAGCGGGCATTGCCGCGCACCTGCACCAGCATATCGTGCCGCGGTGGAATGGCGACGGGAACTTCTTCCCGATCATCGCCCAGACCAAGGCAATTCCGCAGACTCTCTCCGAGGTACGCGAAGCGATTGCTGAGGCATGGGATAGCGAAAACCCAAGCTAGGCTGGAAACAGCTGACTGGGCGGTGGAACATGGAAATGTTCCACCGCCCAGCGTCGTTTAAGCGGGCTTGAACGGGACTGCCGGAAGCCTTCGGGTCGAGAGATCTCCTACTTGAAGGAACTGTCCCACTACTTGAAGGTCTGCGGTCCATTCCCGGATCCCGGTCAGCAGCAGTGCTTTCGGGCATGTGGCGCAGATGCCTGCCACGGTGGGCGGTGCTGCATGCCGGAAATCCGGCTTAGGGTTGCGCGAGCAAATGATGCGTTGCACTCTAGCCGAGCGGGTGAAAGTTGATTATGGCGAGTTGACGACGCAAGAAATTCCTGCTCCTGAAAGGAACTGGAAAAAAACCCTCGACTAAGCGAAAAACTAGGTGTTGACTTGGGGATTCATTTTGAAAGACTATGTTACGCACTAACCCTTGTTAGGGTGACTTGTCGACTGGTGTAACAATATGACGCAACACGCGAGGTAATAATCGAAACCGATCCTACGATTACTGGCGTACCACCTCGCTAAAACCCCTGAATTTCCGGGCATGCAGCGAATCAACGCAGTGTCGAAAGGAACCATTCCTCCATGTCTACGAACAACCAGAACTCCGTCATCGGTTCGGAACGCGTCAAGCGCGGTATGGCCGAAATGCTCAAGGGCGGCGTCATCATGGACGTGGTCACCCCGGAGCAAGCGCGCATCGCTGAAGATGCCGGCGCCGTAGCCGTCATGGCGCTCGAACGCGTCCCAGCCGACATCCGCGCCCAGGGCGGCGTTTCGCGCATGAGCGACCCGGACATGATCGATGGCATCATCGCCGAAGTTTCGATCCCAGTGATGGCCAAGGCCCGCATCGGCCACTTCGTCGAAGCGCAGATCCTGCAGTCCCTCGGCGTTGACTACATCGACGAGTCCGAGGTGCTCTCGCCAGCGGACTATGAGAACCACATCGACAAGTGGCCATTCACCGTCCCATTCGTTTGCGGCGCCACTAACCTCGGCGAAGCGCTGCGCCGCATCAACGAGGGCGCGGCGATGATCCGCTCCAAGGGCGAAGCCGGCACCGGCGACGTATCGAACGCAACCGGTCACATGCGCAAGATCCGCGCAGAGATCGCCAAGCTCTCGGCACTGCCAGAAGACGAGCTATACGTGGCCGCCAAGGAACTGCAGGCACCATACGAGCTGGTCAAGGAAATTGCCCACACCGGCAAGCTGCCAGTTGTCCTGTTCACCGCGGGCGGCATTGCGACCCCTGCCGATGCAGCCATGATGATGCAGCTCGGTGCCGACGGCGTGTTCGTTGGTTCGGGTATCTTCAAGTCCGGCAACCCGGTTCAGCGCGCTGAAGCCATCGTGAAGGCCACCACCTTCTTCGACAACCCAGATGAACTGGCCAAGATCTCCCGTGGCCTGGGCGAAGCAATGGTCGGCATCAATGTTGCCGACGTGCCGGTACCTCACCGCCTCTCGGAGCGCGGCTGGTAGAAACTGCCCTGAGTAGCCCGTGCCGAGGCCGAAGAAGTGGATGGAACAGTCCGCGTCTTCGGCCTTGGTGCATTTGGTCTTCCAGATTTCCCTCCGGTACGAGCTGCAACGAAGGACCGTGATCTGGCCTTCTAGGCCAAGTGTTTTCAAAAGCAGCGTATATCGACTTATTGCAGGCGCAATGATCAGGGGGAGGCGCAATGCGCTGCTGGTCCCTCAGATCGGTCTTGGAGCCTGGCGGCCGAACGAATACGTACCGGCTACTGGCGAGGCTGGTGGGCAGGGTTCCACAGCCCGGCCAGACTACCTCAAACGCAATGAGCGGGTGCCAAGGCTCGGGACGACCGCAGGCCCCGGCATGCAGCAGGGCACTCATATTGGTTCGGAAGTCCATGCCTAAACCACAACCACCTGCGCGCTGAACCCGGCCACTGGTTCGCCACCTGCCGGACCATGGTGTTCACTGTGTGATCGAGGCGGCTTCGAATCTTCTTCGAACGCCCGGTGAGCACATCCAAAACGTCACTCAGGACGCGCTCGGAGCAGTCGGGATGCTTTCGCTGGATGGAACCCCGAGGTGCAGATCCCCCTGGGTAGGGCAGGAAGCATTGCCGGGCTAATCTTGACCCCGGCTACAGGCCCATACGGCCTTTCCGGGGGGACTCTGTGCTCCTAAGCTGAGCCGCAGCTAGGTTAGCGATGGGAGGGGAAAGCGGCGCGGCGTGCGGTGAAGACGACGGCCAATGCCGCTGCGGCGAGGCCAATCATGAGGACCGGCAGGACCATTCCGTCGAAGCTGAAGATCAACACTGCGCCCAGGACACCTGCGAAGAATATCGCGACATTAATTGCAACGCCCAGAAGCGAGTTCGCGACGTCGGCATTCTCTCCGCCGGCATCGCTGATGAAGGTTTGCAATTGTGGTGCCGCACCACCGAAGGCAACTCCCCAAAGGATGAGGGCCATGACGATTGCAACGATTGATTGCGCACCGGAGAAGAAGACCACGCCGGCGGTCAAGAATGTCGAAAGGCTGGCCAGCACAAGAAGCCGGGGTGCGCGGTCGATGACCAATGCCGGTAATCCAGAGCCCGATGAGCGCGGACAACCCGAATATTACGAGCGCGACATCGACTGCGAGGACATTGTTGGCCGAGCGCAGGTACGCGGCAATATAGGTGTAGAAGGTGTTGTGGGCGAGCATCCAGGCAAATATGACCAGTAGGATCACAGACACGCCGGGGATGGCGAAGACCTTGAGCATGGGGATTTGGGATTCAGCCCGTTGGCCAGGGGCATCGGGGACGAGCAGCCACGCCAGGACAAGAGCCGCCAAGGTCAGCAGGCTCAGTGCCCCGAATGACCACCGCCAGTCGAAAGTGGAGTCGAGCCAGGAACCAAACGGAGTCCCGACAGCTAGCCCCAGCGGTGTTCCGATGGAGGCGATGGCGAGGGCGCGGCCAGTCATTTCCGGGGCGGTGATGCGACGGGCGTAACCGGCAAGCATTCCCCAAAGCAGTCCGGAGAACGCGCCGGCGGCGAAACGGACGGCCAGTGTCAGCCAGATATCGTGGGAGAACGCGGCGATGGTGTTAACAAGGAGGAATCCCAGGATGCCGATCAGGAAGACCGGTTTTCAACGCATGCCGCGGGTGAGCGCAATGGCTGGAATCGTGAGCACTACAGTGCCCAAGGCATAGGCGCTGACCAGCTGTCCAGCAGTCCCTTCGACTACAATCACGCCGGCAGCAATCTGCGGCAAAAGTCCGGCTGGCATCGTTTCGGTGGCGATCAGGATGAAGCCCATCAACGCCATGACCAACAGCGCAGGCAAGGGCAGACCACGCCCCGCTGGAGCCGCCTGGATATCCGGTGAGGACAGCACTGTCTTGTCGTGGGCTAACTTGCCGTGAGCAGTCGCTGCAGTGGAATTCGCACTGCCATTGTCCGACGGCATGGTTTCTGAATTCAAGATGGTGGGTTTTCTTCCTGATCGCCGGGATGGATGAGATTTGCGGCGAGTAATATTGGCCGCCCATTATTCAGTCAACACCGAATTCAGGTCATGGGGGAGTCCCTGTTAAAAGGGGTACGGCCAAGGACCCCCAGTCCCGACGTACAAGCTGGGCTGACAGCCGGCACAGACAGCCATTGCCAACGATTCCAGGAATTAGCGTACCTGGTTTTGTCAGAGGGGTAAGCGGCGAAGCATTTGCTGCCTGCGGACCATCGGCGGGCCAAATGCGCGTTGGACGTTGTCGGTTGAAGGCTGTGCAACTAACCGGGAGGATGCGGCACTGAAGCACCTGTTCGGGGTGCGAGCTTCGCGAAATCAACTATGAAAAAAGAGACCAGACTTCCGCAGGCCTTGCTGTGCTCAATGCCTGCGGCGAATGCTGCTAGTTTCGGAAAATCGTACGATGCCAAGATGGTGCCCAACCTGTGGTGAGCAACGTGCTGCCGCCATATATGAGCCCGTGAAGGAGGTGTTCCTTGGGAGCCGATTGCCCTTCATCACTGCGACACGATCCGGTTCCATCAGCATGAACGTCACTGCAGAGGGAGGTATCCCGAGGGTCTCCCATATTCAAAAGGGTTGGTCTACCGTGGGAGTATGGATAATTGAGACGAGGTGCGCGAATTCCTGCTTTCACGCCGGGCGCAGATCTCCCCGGAGCAAGTGGGTCTGCCTACGGGCTCGAACCGGCGCGTCAAGGGTTTGCGTCGTAGCGAAGTAGCAACTCTGGCCGGCATAAGCGTCGAATACTACACACGCATCGAACGCGGGTCCATCAGTGGTGCCTCACCGGAAATCATGGATGCCATCGCCAAGACACTGCGTCTTGACGATGACGAACGGGCGCACCTGTTTGATCTCGCCCACGCGGCCAGCCCGGTAGCCAGACCGCCTCGGCGCCGGAATTCGAAGACTTGGATCCCGCAACGGTCCCTGCAATGGACGTTGGACGCGATCACCGCTGGACCGGCATTCGTGTGCAATGGCCGCATGGACATCCTTGCTGTCAACTCCCTGGCGCGCGCATTCTACAAGGATGTCTACCTGATGCCCGGGCAGCCACCGAACATCGCCCGCTATACGTTTCTAGACGACAGGGCACACGACTTCTATCCGGATTGGGATCTCTTCGCCGAAGTGACCGTCGCGATCCTGCGCACTGAAGCTTCGCATGACCCGCACAACAAGGAACTGCACGACCTTATCGGGGAGCTCAGCACCCGCTCCGAGGAATTCCGACAACGTTATGGAGCACACAACGTTCGCCATCACGGCACTGGATCCAAAACCTTCCACCATTCGGTCGTTGGTGAACTCACCTTGGCCTACGAGGGCTTGGAGATGGCAGCGGAGCCTGGCCTGACCTTGACCATCTACTCCGCCGAGCCAGGTTCAAAATCCGAAGAGGCGTTGAGCTTGCTTGCCTCGTGGGCCGCCACTGAATTCGCGAAACCCGCTCTGGGATCTCTGGCACGGGAATCCTAGCAACACACCTACCGCAGCAAGCAGGCCGGGACACTGCCGAGGGGTCAAGGCAGAGCCGCTTAGTCGTATTTGGTTCGGGCCAAGTCGCTTTGCAACGACGGGCAGGGCCCGAGAACCGGAATGAGAAGTCCTGCAAGAACGCCATCGCCCAGAAATGCCGGTTGCAGGGCGTACAGGGCCTACTTGAAATGGGAAAGAAGCAGACACTGAAAATCTTGGTCGCTGGCCCTTGGAAATTTCAGATTATCTATATCTCGTGTAGCCGATTTTGAGGCTGCAGTTCCAATTATGATGTCATTTTGGGGCCCTTGTTCTTGCTGTTACGCGAGGACGTTTCTTCCGTTGGCGTCCGTGCCGAGCAGCGGAGCCCCGGCATCCGGTTGCTCGGTGTCCCGGGTGGTGCGACTGGCGCATTACTGCTCCCGGAGCCCACGAGAATTTTCGTGTGGCAGACTGTGTGCCATGAGCGAAATTATCTTCGATGCCGCGGTGTCGCTCAACGGCTATTTGGCCGACGAGAACCATGGGTTGCAATGGCTTTTTGACGTGCCGGGAGCACGGGAACCCGACCCGGACTTATTGCCCAAGAATGTTGGCGTTCACGTCGAAGGCGCAAACACCTATATGTGGTTGATCGACAATGAACAGCTCATGGAAAATCCGCACAAGTGGCAGGAATATTATCCAGGAGTCACGACCTATGTCTTTACTTCAAGGGATCTGCCCATTCCCGACGGCGCAGATGTGCGCCTGGTCAACGGCCCAGTTGCAAAATTCTTGCCGGAAATTCGTGGCACCGCGGGACTCAAGAATATCTGGGTGCTTGGTGGTGGAGAGCTGCTGGGACAATTCCTTGATGCCGGTGCCATCGACATTTTGGCATTGACCATCGCCCCCGTGGCTTTAGCTAGAGGAGCTGAATTGCTGCCTCGGAATATTGGCAGCGAACGCCTTGAACTGGTCCAGGCGCACAAGGCCGGACCCTTTGCCCGCCTCGCCTACCGAGTGCGCGACTCACGGTGAACCTTTTTTCAATCGAATCTGCCGGCCACAGGAATACCTGTGGCCGGCAGATTCAACTCACTATTAAATGTTGTCTACTGATCCCATGAGCGCAGGACCATGTGGCGTCCGCGGCCCAAGAGCTTCAGCCCGTTGGCGCTGAAGAAGTCAGCGCTTGATGGCGTCGCCGCCGCCAGGAGCTCCTGGGGAACTTCTTCATCTGGTGGCGAGAGCGGATTGATCATGGAGCGGGAGAGACCATGAAGCAATGCGGTGCCAGCACCTTGACGGCGGTGGCCCTTGCCGATCGCGAGCGAATGAATCATCAGCTGGCCATTCAAACCCTGCTGGGCAAAGCCACGGCCGACAATCTCGCCCTCTTCAGTGCGCGCCACAGCATGTTCGACACGTCGCAGGGCGGGGTGGCCGCTGGAGAGCTGGGAACTGGTTTCGCGCCACAGGTTGGTCACATTCAACTCGGCAGCATCAGCCCCTGATGCTTCAGGCACATTGGTGCCTAGGCGAATCTTGCCGGCCCAGCGATCCATCGGGATAGCCAGCGGACCGGCATGCCAAGACACCTGTGCATTATCGGAGAAGCCAGCGGCCTTCAACTCATGGGAGTGAGCCCCGGAATTGACCCATGCTTCCACCCGACGTGCGCCCAGACGCTGCCCTTCGGCCAGCGCAGGGCGCAGTCCTGCTTGTTCAGGTTGCTCAGGGAAGAGCAAGATCAAGCGCTTGCGCACCGGCTGCCAAACCCACGAGCAGCCGTGGGTGGTAAAGATCTTGCCGCCGGTGGCAACTGCCAATGCCTGATGCCAGTGGCTCAGTGCTTCCTGTGCGGAGGCAATAGTCGTCATTATTCTGCGTTCACCAATCCTCGACGGCGCAGCAGCGGTTCTACCCATGCGGTGCGGCCGCGGAATAATTCGTAGGACTCTAGGGGATCGCGCGTATTACCGCGCGAAAGCAGTTCCTCACGGAACCGATTACCATTTTCGCGCATTAAGCCCCCATTTTCCTCGAACCACTGCACAGTGTCGGCATCGAGCACCTCACTCCAGATGTAGGAGTAGTAGCCAGCGGAGTATCCATTGGCGAAAATGTGCTGGAAATAACCGGTGCGGTAGCGAGGTGGAATCATGGCGGTGTCGAAACCGGCACGCTTCAAGGCATCCTGTTCGAACTGCAGCGGGTCATCGATAACGGTGCCAGCGCTGATCGTGTGCCATTCCCAGTCAAGGACACTGGCGGCCAGGTACTCGGTCGTTGCAAACCCCTGGCCCCAAAGCGAAGCCGCGCGGATCTTTTCGATTAGCGAAGCGTCCAGCGTTTCACCGCTGTGGTGATGGACGGCGTAACCGGAGACGACATCCTCGTGAAGCATCCACATCTCATTGACCTGGGAAGGGAATTCCACGAAGTCGCGGGGGACCGAGGTGCCGGAAAGCGACGCGTACTTGCCATTGGAGAACATGCCGTGCAGCGCATGGCCGAACTCGTGGAAGAGGGTATTGGCCTCGTCCAAGGAGAGCAGGACGGGATTGCCCGGCGCAGGCGGGGTGATGTTCAAGGTGTTGGTGACGATCGGACGTTCATCGAGGAAGGAAGAGGCATCGCGCAGGCTGGTCATCCACGCCCCGCCCTTCTTCGTATCACGCGTCAGGAAGTCGCCGGTATAGATGGCCAGTGGTGTTCCATCGGCATCGAAGACTTCGAAAACACGGACGTCATCGTGGTAGGTAGGCAGATCGAAACGCTCGGTGAACGTGATGCCGAAGAGCTTGGTTGCCGTGGCAAAGACGCCATCAATCAGCACCCGATCCAGCTCGAAGTAATCGCGCAGAGCTTCGGAATCCACGGAGTACTCGTCGCGCAGCACCTTGTTGGAGAAGTATTTCCAATCCCATGCGTTGATCTCAGCGCCAGCGACCCTGCTGAGCACTGCAGCTTCCTTGCGCGCATTGGCGGTGGCAGCTTTGGTGAGCTCGGCCAAGCGCTCTGCTACTGCAACGGTGGACGGAGCTGTTGCCTGCGCGAGTACGGTTTCTGCATGATTGGCAAAACCGAGCAGCGCGGCACGCTCGGCACGCAGTTGTGCCATTTCTGCGGCTACATGAATGGTTGGATTATTTTCGGTGCCGCGGCTCAGCGATGCGTTGAACACCTTGCGGCGTGACTCGCTGGAATCCAGCGACTCAAGAACTGGTTGCTGGCTGGGTGAGACCAAGGTCAGCAGGTAACCCGAAGCGTGGCCTGCCTGCTTGGCCGCCTGAGCAGCTGAATCAATTGCTTGGCTGGAAAGCCCTGCCAGCTCTTGTGCATCCTCGAAATGCACCGCATGCGCATTCTGGTTTTCCAGGACGAGGTTGGCGAACTGGGTGGAGAGTTCAGCAAGCTTGGCATTTAGTTCCTTGAGTTTCTCCTTGTCGGTGTCTGCCAAACCTGCACCGGCCAATTGGAAATTCTTCAAGGTCTGGTCTGCGAGGCGGGCATCTTCGCCCTCCAACCCGGAGAGATCTAAGGCTTGTAAACGTGAATACAAGGATTGATTTAGGTAAATTGCGTCTTCTTGCTTGCTCCAAATCGAAGAAATCTCAGACTGGACCACGCGGAGCTCATCGGTTCCGTGAGCTGAAATCACGGAAAAATAGGTCATGAGAGCGTGGCGCAGGGTCTGGCCGCTGGATTCCAGCGCAAGGAAGGTGTTCTCAAAAGTGGGTGCCTGGGCATCATCAATGATGCGCTGCAGCTCGTCAAGCTGTTCGGAGGCGCCAAGCTGGACCGCCTCCAAATAATGCTCAGCGGTTAGCTGGTCGAAAGCTGGCCATTGGTAAGGCCTAGTGCTGGGAGTCAGAAGCGGGTTTTGCATAGGGCTAGGTTTTCATGGAAAACGTGATTTAGCTTGCATTTACACCCCGGATACCAAGCTGAGCTAGGCTCGATGCATGCTCCAACGTCCACTGCCCGCATTTCTTCCGCTTGGCTCAACTCTGCTAGTTGCATTGCTGATTGGCGGTTGCGCCGCAGTTCCCAGCGACAACGCGCAGCCATCGGCTTCCGCACCTTCGGCCGAAGCAATCACCCCTGCCTCACCACAACCGGCATCGAGTGCTCCGGCAACTCCTGAGATACCTGCGGAATTCTCACTGATGGTTACCGGCGATGTGCTGCTGCATCCGCAGCTGCTCGATGAGGCGAAGCAAGCCGCTGGCACGGAATCCGGCAACGGAGAAGACTACGATTTCGGTCCGTTGCTTGCACGGCTTGCTCCCTACGTGCAGGACGCCGATGCGGCGCTTTGCAACCTGGAAACACCAATTGGAGAGCCGCCTTATTCGGGTTACCCTCGATTTACGGTTCCAGAAGCGATCCTGGGCGAGCTCGAAGCCATTGGCTATGACGGTTGCACCACCGCCACCAATCACACCGTCGATGCCGGGACCGCTGGAGTCGAGCGAACCCTTGACGCGCTGGAAGCGAACGAGCTTTTCGCCACCGGATCCTACCGCACCGAAAAAGAGTCCAAAAAGCCCTCGATCCTGGACGTAGAAGGCGTGAAGCTCGGGGTAGTGACCAGCACCTATTCACTCAACGGCTTGCCGGAGGCAGCGGACTGGCAAGTAGATACCGGGGTGGATGCGAAGGAACTCATCGCCCGGGGCAAGGCCACACGCAAGGCGGGAGCGGAGATTGTCGTGGCCGCGGTGCACGATGGGGCTGAATACTCCACTGAACCGACGGCATCCCAAAAAAGGCTTGGCCGGGAGCTGGCCGAATCCGGTGTCTTCGATTTCATTTACATGCACCACACCCACTCGGTCCTGCCCATCGAGAAACACAAGGGTACCTGGATCGTCTACGGACTGGGAAACTCGGTGGCAAAGCATGCCACACCGACCATTCTCAATCGCGAAGGCATCGGCGTAAAGGCAACGTTTACCCAGGAAGAACCCGGTGAATGGGACGTCAGCGAATTGAGTTGGGTTCCGCACCAGCTGTCGAAGGAGCCTGTGGCGTGGTGCCAAGTCTTCGATCCTGCTGGATGCATTCCGGAAGCCGAAGCGAAAGCCTCATTGAAACGCACCATGGCCACCGTGGATGCCTACGGGGCATTCGCTGACGGCCTCCAAGAATGGACGCTGGACTGATCTAGCGCAAGGGCCAGGGTGCCCACACGCCGCTTGGCGGTAGGATTGCATGCGCTCTGGCTAGCCGTGCCGGTGAAATATCGTCGAGGGCGCTAGCCTGCTCGGCAAATCCCGTCTCCGCAGAATCGAAACGTTGCACAAGTCGGCCCGTGCCGTTCTGCAGGATCTCGACAAAAGCGCCGCAGACGGCGGACCCCACCTGGTTCTCTAGTTCATCAAGGATTTCGAGGACATCATCGTCGCATCCGACGCAACCGCAATTGGGAAATACCGCTTGGTACAGCGCCCCGAGTTCCAAAAGAACCCCGGGAAAAGTGGTGATGGCTATGCCTGCAGGAGCACATCGTGAATCTGCCGGAATGATCCGAACAGAGCTCACCACCTCGCCTGGATCAACGTGCAGTTGCCTGGCAAGCTCGGGATCTTCAAAGCAGCGCACCTCAAAATTCCCTTGCATCCAATCCAGCAACGCCTGGGCAACCAGCTTCACCGGGGCAAAGCGTTGCGGGTGCGAGGTAACCGAATAACTCTCCGCCTGAGGTAGCCCATCCCAGCGCTGTCCGTAGGGGATCAGCGTGCCGTGCTCGTCAAAGTAATCTGCCCATTCGATTTCCGGACGCTGGTAGCCATGAAGCATGACCTGGTTCTCCTTGCCTTTGAGATGCCGGCATTAGATGAGGCCTAGTGTCCGAACTCGTCAGAATCAGTGAACGGGCCAGCACCAGTATCCATGGCGTTGATGGCTGCCATTTCCTCTTGGGTCAGCTGGAAATTAAAAACATCCAAGTTCTCGGCCCGCCGTTGCGGGTCGGCTGATTTAGGTGCTGCCGCTCGGCCGGATTGGACATGCCAGCGCAGGGTGATCTGGGCGCTGCTCTTTCCATGCGCCTGGGCGATACGGGCAAGGGTTGGATGTGAAAGGAAGTCCGATTGCTTCCGGCCCAAGGGGGAGTACGCTTCGGTGCGCACACCATGCTCGGTGTTGAATCCCTGCCATTGGATGCACTGCCGCTCGGGGTCAATCTGGATCTGGTTTAGCGCTGGCACGAGACCGGCATCCAAGACGTTTTGCAGCTGGTAGGGCTTGAAATTCGAAACGCCGGCGGCTCGGATCTTGCCCTCTTCCACAAGCTTGCCCAGCTCCGTGAAGGCTTCAACGTAGGTGCCCTG
Source organism: Glutamicibacter sp. MCAF14 (assembly GCF_052114325.1). NCBI lineage: Bacteria > Bacillati > Actinomycetota > Actinomycetes > Micrococcales > Micrococcaceae > Glutamicibacter > Glutamicibacter sp. MCAF14. The sequence goes on along the minus strand of NZ_JBFREO010000004.1, from coordinate 691,019 downwards.
CTCGGGGTTGGGCCAGTGGATCAAGAACAAGTCCAAATGCTCCAGGCCCAAGCGTGCCAAGGAGTTCTCCAACGCCTGGCGCACGCCTTTTGCCGAATGCCATTGCTTATTGAACTTGGTGGTGACGAAATATTCATCCCGATCCAGTCCACTGCTGGCCAACGCCTGGCCTACGGCATCTTCATTGCGATAGTTCTCGGCTGTATCGATACGGCGGTAGCCGATTTCCAGTGCAGAGAGCACTGCATCAGCCGCTTCCTGTCCGCGCATGGGCCAAGTGCCCAATCCGATCGAAGGCATGCTCACGCCACCGGCAAGTTCGAGAGAAGAAATATCGGAGATCATGTCCTGAACCTACCAAGAATGATCGCCGGCGGGCAGGAGGCTTCGAAGAATCCGCGACACACCGGGACACAAAACCGGCGCATGGGCTCCGTGGGTTTAACGTTATTTCGGCGCCTTTCCGTGCAGCCAACCACCGAACACCATGAAGGTTAGAACCATGCCGAACATAGGCGTCCTCGCTCTACAAGGGGATTTCCGCGAACATCTGGCCTCCTTGGAGCGGCTCGGCGAACCAGCGCAGATGGTGCGCACGATCCAGGAACTGGCGCAGGTCGACGCGCTGGTGATTCCCGGGGGCGAATCGTCGGTGATCGACAGGCTTTCGCGCAATTACGGGTTAGCGGAGCCCATCAAGGAACGCATCGCCGGCGGAATGCCTGCCTATGGTTCCTGCGCCGGGATGATCATGCTGGCAGATCGCATCGAAAACCCCGCAATCTCACGCGATGGCGCCGTTCAGCAGAGCTTCGGCGGTATCGACATGACGGTGAAGCGCAACGCCTTCGGACGCCAGGTCGATTCATTCGAGTACCGCTTGGACTTCAACGGCCAGAACCTCGAAGCCGTGTTCATCCGCGCACCAGAAGCCGTGCAAATCGGTCCAGGGGTCCAGGTGATCAGCACCGTCCAAGCGAGGTCGGAACGCGAACAGGGTAGAATTGTTGCAGTACGCCAGGGAAATTTGTTGGCAACTAGCTTTCACCCGGAAGTCACCGGCAGCACTGCTATCCATCAATATTTCATCAATCTCACGCGAGGAGACGCTTAAAGCATGTCAGGCCACTCCAAATGGGCAACTACCAAGCACAAGAAGGCTGCGATCGACGCCAAGCGCGCCAAGGCCTTCGCTAAATTCATTAAGGGCATTGAAGTTGCTGCCCGTGCCGGCGGTGCCGACATGGCCGGCAACCCAGCACTGGAACTTGCTGTCAGCAAGGCCAAGAAGAACTCCGTGCCGATCAACAACATCGACCGTGCAGTCAAGCGCGGTGCCGGCCTGACCGGTGAGGTCGTCGACTACACCGAGATCATCTACGAAGCACGTGGCCCACAGGGCTCGGCTCTGTTGATCGAATGCCTGACCGACAACAAGAACCGTGCGGCATCCGAGGTCCGCGTGGGCATCACCCGCAATGGCGGCACCATCGCCGACCCGGGTTCGGTTGCCTACCTGTTCAACCGCCAGGGCGTTGTCCGCCTGCCTAAGGGCGAGCTGACCGAAGACGACCTGCTGATGGTCGTACTGGATGCCGGTGCCGACGAGATCATGGACGAGGACGAGAACTTCGCCATCGTTTGCGATCCTTCGGATCTGCGTGCTGTCGCGGCTGCTCTGGACGAAGCTGAAATCGCCTACGAATCCGACGAAATGGAATTCATTCCATCCATGAAGGTCGATCTGGACGTAGACGGTGCCCGCAAGTTCCTGAAGCTCTACGACGCGTTGGAAGAACTGGACGACGTCCAGGGCATCTACACCAACGCCGATCTGTCCGATGAGGTTCGCGCCGCGCTGGACGAAGAGCAGTAAGGCTTGGCCTTACGTGTTGTGGGCGTCGACCCCGGTTTGACCCGCTGTGGTCTTGCCGTGGTCGACGTCGCTGCAAACAGGCAAGTTTCGCTGGTGGACGTCACCGTCGCCGGCACCCCGCCGGGCACTCCGCTCGATGCCCGGCTATTGAAGATCGCGGACGCGATCGATGCGTGGCTGGACCTGCATAAGCCAGATGTGCTGGCCTTGGAACGCGTGTTTGCCTCGGCGAACGTCTCCACGGTGATCGGCACCGCGCAGGTTACCGGCGTCGTAATCACCGCCGCTGCCCGTCGCGGGATCCCCGTGGCAATGCACACGCCGACCGAAGTCAAAGCGGCCGTTACCGGCTCTGGGCAGGCTACTAAGGTGGCCATTGGCAAGATGGTCGCCAAGATCTGCCGGCTCGATGAACCGCCCAAGCCAGCGGATGCCGCTGATGCTGTAGCGCTGGCCATCACCCATGGTTGGCGTGGAGCCGCGAGCGGTTCCAACGCGTCAGCCTCGGCTGCTGCTGCGGGAGGCTCTTCGCAGCTCACTGCGGCGCAGCAGGCGTGGATTGCCGCTGAAGCTTCGGCGAAACGGCGCGCGGTTCGACGCTAACGACCTTCGGGACAGCGGTCTCGACGCACCGGCGGGCCAGATGGATCGATATTCGTAGGTATCTTCGATAAACTGGGTTTGATCGAACATATATCCCAAGGAGTGGCATGATCAGCTCATTGACCGGCACCGTGCAAACGGTTGCTTTGAACACCGCGGTAATTGACGTCAACGGCTTCGGAATGCTGGTCAACGCCACCCCGGGGACGCTATCTGCGTTGCATGCAGGTCGGGAAGCCACGGTTTTCACCTCCATGGTGGTGCGCGAAGACTCGATGACCCTTTTCGGCTTCGCTACCGCTGAGGAACGCGATGTCTTCGAGGTGCTGATCTCCGTTTCAGGCATTGGTCCACGTACCGGTCTGGCCATCTTGGCGGTGCACTCTCCAGAAGAGGTCCGCATCGCGGCCAACACCAAGGACACCGCTGCCTTCACCAAGGTTTCTGGCATTGGTCCCAAGGGCGCAAGCCGTATTGTGCTGGAATTGAACGGCAAGCTGGTGCCAACCGGCGCCCCTGTTCCTTCAGCCTCCGGCGGTGGCAACGTGAGCGTTTGGGAGCCACAGGTGATCGAAGCGCTCACCGGCCTGGGCTGGAGCGAAAAGGACGCCACCGCAACCTTGAAGTCCTTATCCAAGGCTGACCCGGATGTCATTGCCGCTGGCAATGTCGCCGAAATCCTGCGTGCCGCATTGCGCAGCATGTCTAGCGGAACCCGCGCCTAAGCGGTCTGCGAGAGGAACAATCTGATCATGAATGATTCCACCGGGCTCACCAGCGCTGGCAGCGAACCCGAGGAACGCGTCATTGAAGCGGCCCTGCGCCCGCGCAACCTCGACGACTTCGTGGGCCAGTCGCGCGTTCGCCAGCAGCTCTCGCTGGTGCTTGAAGCAGCGAAAATCCGTGAACGCACCGCCGACCACGTTTTGCTCTCGGGCCCTCCAGGCCTGGGCAAGACGACTTTGTCGATGATCATCGCTGCGGAGATGAATGCCCCGTTGCGTATTTCCTCCGGCCCAGCTATCCAGCATGCTGGTGATCTAGCTGCGATTCTCTCCTCCTTGAGCGAGGGCGAAGTGCTCTTCCTCGACGAGATCCACCGCATGTCCCGGCCGGCAGAAGAAATGCTCTATATGGCCATGGAAGATTTCCGCGTGGACATCATCGTGGGCAAGGGAGCTGGCGCCACAGCCATCCCGTTGGAACTTCCACCTTTCACCTTGGTCGGGGCAACCACTCGCGCCGGCCTTCTGCCCGGCCCCCTGCGAGACCGCTTCGGCTTCACCGGCCATTTGGAGTTCTACGCTGTCAAGGAATTGGAACTGGTGCTGCGCCGTTCTGCGATGATGCTCGACTTATCGGTCACCTCGGCCGCATTCACCGAAATTGCCGGACGCTCCCGCGGTACCCCGCGTATCGCCAACCGTCTGTTGCGCCGTGTGCGCGACTGGGCCTTGGTGCACAAGCTTGAAGAAATCGATGCCAAGGCAGCCGCTGCCGCCTTGGACATGTATGAGGTAGACGCCCGCGGGCTGGATCGCCTGGATCGTGGCGTGCTTGAAGCCTTGTGCACCAAGTTCGGCGGGGGGCCGGTGGGCCTATCTACCCTGGCCATCGCCGTAGGCGAAGAAACCGAAACCGTGGAGACTGTGGCCGAGCCATATCTGGTGCGCGAAGGACTGATGGGCCGGACCCCGCGCGGCCGCATCGCCATGCCAGGAGCCTGGGAGCATCTGGGGTTGGCCATGCCCAAAGATGCCATCTTCGCCAGTGCGCAAACCTATGAAAATGATGAGGATTAGGCAAGCATAACTTCACTGCTCGCGTAAATGGTCTGCTGGTACACCGTGACGCACTAGACTAAAGACGCCTGACCTATGCCCGTTTTCGGGTGGGGTAGGGCGTCTTTGCTGTTGCGCGTCCATTTATGGCGTAATGGCATCCCAGAATTTCAGATCAAATCGCAACAAATCGTTAGCAGGTAACTACGTGAATCCCCTCGTAATCGCTCAGGCCGCAGGTGGCGGCTTCAACCCATCCTTGATCCTGATGGTCGCACTGTTCGCAGTCTTGATCTTCATGATGTTCCGTGGCCGCAAGAAGCAGGCTGCACAGCAGGAGAAGCTGAAGAACAACACCGTGCCAGGCGCCAAGGTGATGACCAACTCGGGCATCTACGGCACCGTTGTCGGCGTTGACGCTGAGGATCGCGTACAGGTCGAGGTAGCACCCGGCGTTGTGCTGAACCTGCACCGCCAGGCCATCGCCACCTTCCTGGACAAGGACGCAGCAACCCCAGCTGCCTCAGGTGAAGTTGCAGAGTCCACCAGCACCACCGAAACCCCGGAAGAGTCCCTGCGTCGCTTGAACGACGAGGGCAAGGACGAGCGCAACGCCTAAGCTCCGGGCAGCCTAGCGGTGGCCTGCAGGCCAAGCCACTCAAACGAGAAAGCACATTAGATGTCATCAATCAGACCTGTTAAGCAGGCGCGCAAAGCGTTGCTATGGTTGCTGATCGTCTTCATCATCGCAACCGGCGTTTTGGTAGCTGGTGCAGCGAACGGTAAAACCGGATGGGGACCGAAGCTCGCCCTCGACCTCGAAGGCGGCACCGAGATGATCCTGGCCCCTCGGGTCCAGGGCGACGAAGCAATCAACCAAGAACAACTGGACCAAGCGGTTGAGATCATCCGCCAGCGTGTGGATGGTTCCGGTGTATCCGAATCGGAAATCACCACCCAGTCCGGTCGCAACGTTGTGGTCTCCATGCCGGGCGCCCCGGACCAGACCACTCGCGATTTGATCCAGGCTTCGGCCAACATGGAGTTCCGCCCGGTGCTGATCACCGGTGGCTACGCAGCCACGCCTAAGGAAGATCGCACTCCGGAGAAGGACCTGCCAAAGCCTGAGGGCAAGCCAGAGAACCCTTCAGATACCAACTGGATCACCCCAGAGCTCTTCCAGGAATTTGAAGGCTACGACTGCGAAACCGAGCTCAAGGACCGCGGCGGCGACGCTGCAGACCCAGCCAAGCCAATGATCTCCTGCGATACGGACATGGGTGTCAAGTACATCCTCGGCCCTCAGGAAATCTCCGGCGATAAGATCAAGGACGCGTATGCGCAGCTCGCTCGCGGCGTCAATGGTTCGGTTACCGGTGAATGGGTTGTCGTCATCGAATTCGATGCTGAAGGCACGAAGATCTTCGCCGATACCACTCAGCGCCTGATTGCTCTGCAGGGTTCGCAGAACCAGTTCGCCATCGTGCTTGATGGCGAAACCATTTCGGCGCCAACCACCAATGCGGTGATCTCCGATGGCCGCCCGCAGATTTCCGGTGGATTCACTCAGGAATCCTCGCAGGCTCTTGCTGAACAGCTCAAATACGGTGCCTTGCCGATCAGCTTCGATATCCAGTCCGAGCGCCAGGTTTCGGCAACCCTTGGTGCTGACCAGCTGACCGCAGGCTTGATCGCCGGCGTCATCGGCCTGGTGCTGGTGTTCATCTACTCGCTGTTCCAGTACCGGGCGTTGGGCCTGGTGACCATCGCTTCGCTGCTGGTCTCCGGTGTGCTGACCTACCTCTGCCTGGTCTTGCTGGGCTGGGGCATGAACTATCGCCTATCGCTAGCAGGCGTGGCAGGCCTGATCGTGGCCATTGGCCTGATCGCCGACTCGTTCATCGTCTACTTCGAGCGTGTTCGTGATGAGCTGCGCGAAGGACGTCCGTTGGCAAACGCCGTGGACGTTGGCTGGAAGCGCGCTAAGCGCACCATTTTGGCTTCCAAGGCCGTAAACGTCTTGGCCGCTGTAGTCCTGTATATCGTGGCTGTGGGCAACGTGCGAGGCTTCGCCTTCACCCTGGGCCTGACCGCAATCATCGACCTCGTGGTCGTTTACGGTCTGACCCACCCAACCTTGGTTCTGCTGGCACGCACCAAGTTCTTCGCCAATGGCCACCCGCTTTCGGGCATGGATCCATCGCTGCTTGGCGTCAAGCCGCTGTACCAAGGTGCAGGCAAGGTTCGCCGTTTCGATGAAAACGTTGTGGCCAACCGGGGCAAGAAGAATGCCAAGGCGTCTGTTGAAGCCGCCAAGCGCATGACGATTGCCGAGCGCCGCCGTGCACAGGCCGGACACTCCGCTGTCGCGGACAAGCCTGGCAGCACGCAGGCCAAGGCCCAGGAGGAGAACAATGAATAAGCTAGTGACTTGGGGCAATGAGCTCTACACCGGCAAGCGTTCCTACCCGTTCACCGGTAAGCACCGTCTATGGTTCCTGATTGCCGGCATCCTGGTGATCCTGTCCATCCTGGTGCCAGTGGTCAAGGGCGGATTCAACCTTGGCATCGACTTCCGTGGCGGTTCCGAATTCACCGTGTCCGACGTGCAGAACACCGATATTTCCATCGGTGAAAAAACTGTCACGTCGGTAGCTTCAGGCTCCGAAGCTACCGTAACCAACATTGCACCGGGCACCATGCGCGTGCAGACCGAGCGTTTGAGCGATGATCAGACCCTGGCCATCGCGGACCAGCTCGCGAAGAACTATGGGGTCACCAGCGATGAAGTTACCAGTAACTTCATCGGTCCGACTTGGGGCGCAGATGTTTCGCGCCAGGCCCTGGTTGGCCTGGTAGTGTTCGTGGTTCTGGTTGGCCTGCTGATGGCAGCCTACTTCCGAACCTGGAAGATGTCGCTGGCGGCCATCGTCGGCTTGATCGCCGTGGTGGTCGTGACAGCAGGCATCTACTCGCTGACCGGTTTCGAAATCACTCCAAGTGCGATCATCGGCTTCCTGACGATTCTGAGCTACTCGCTGTATGACACCGTGGTGGTCTTCGACAAGGTCCGCGAAAACACGAAGGACTACACGCAGCAGACCAAGCGCACTTTCGAGCAGCTGGTGAACCTGGCAGTGAACCAGACCCTGGTCCGCTCGATCAACACCTCGGTTGTTGCAGTGCTTCCAGTGGCTGCGATCCTGTTCATCGGTTCCTACCTGCTAGGTGCCGGTACGCTCAAGGATCTGTCCTTGGCACTGTTCGTCGGTATTATCGTCTCGGCCCTGTCGACTCTGTTCGTCCAAGCGCCAATGTTCCACTGGCTACGCCACAAGGACGAAGACGTGGTAGCGCACAACCAGAAAATGGCAGTTGCCTAGCCTGATCTGAAGATCCGATTTTGGTGCCCCTAGCTCTTGCTGGGGGCACCAAAATTCTTTAAGCGTGAAGATGCGTAATTAGTTGTCACCGCGCTAACGTGCTATAACGATTGAACTAAAGAAGGTGTTTTCAAGTGCACGGCAACCAGGGAACAAGTTGCCATAAACTACCGCTGGATTTTCTTGAGGGCTTGGTGAAAGCCGTGAGAGCAATCCGGCGGCAACGGGAAGGAGCGGGGCATGGCAAATACGCCTAACCTGAACAATTCGAAACGACGCTCTATCTCTCGTTTGGTGCGCTTTGCGGGCCGGGGAAGCACCCCGAGTACCTCGCCCACTCTTGAACCGCTATTGCGTACAGTCAAGTCCAAGCATCCGAAGGCAGATCTGGACCTGCTGGTCCACGCCTATGAAGTAGCCGAAAAATACCACGAGGGCCAAAAGCGCAAGAGCGGCGACCCGTACATCACCCACCCGGTCGCCGTAGCCACGATCCTGGCTGAAATGGGCATGACCGGCGCAATCCTTGCCGCGGCCCTACTGCACGACACCGTTGAAGACACCGACTACTCCCTGGAATCGGTTAAAAAAGAATTCTCCGAAGAGATCGCCATGCTGGTCGATGGCGTGACCAAGCTCGATAAGGTCACCTATGGCGAGGCAGCGCCGGCCGAAACCGTGCGCAAAATGGTCGTGGCCATGTCCCGCGATATCCGCGTGCTGCTGATCAAGCTCGCCGACCGCCTGCACAATGCGCGTACCTGGCGCTATGTCTCTCCGGAATCCTCCTCGCGCAAGGCGAAGGAAACACTGGAAATTTTTGCTCCGCTAGCACACCGCCTGGGCATGAACACCGTGAAGTGGGAACTGGAAGACCTCTCCTTCGCCGCCCTGCACCCGAAGGTGTACCAGGAAATCGTGCGCATGGTGGGGGACCGCACCCCGGAACGCGAGAAGTACCTTTCGGCGATCCGCCAGACCCTCTCCGGGGATCTGGGCAATGTTGCCATCCAGGCCTCGGTCTCTGGCCGGCCTAAGCACTATTACTCGATCTACCAGAAGATGATCGTGCGCGGCAAAGACTTCGATGACATCCATGACCTGATGGGTGTGCGCATCCTGGTGGACTCCGTCAAGGACTGCTACGGCGCCTTGGGCGTGGTGCACGCCGAATGGAATCCGCTGCCTAACCGCTTCAAGGATTACATCGCCATCCCGAAGCTGAATCTCTACCAGTCGCTGCACACCACGGTCATGGGACCTGAAGGCAAGCCAGTCGAGATCCAAATCCGTACCCACGATATGCACGTACGCGCCGAATACGGCGTGGCCGCGCACTTCCAGTACAAGCACGGACAGACCGATAACTCCATGCTCTCCCCGGAGCAGAATATGGACTGGTTGCGTTCGCTGATGGAATGGCAGGCAGATACGGCCGACTCCGAGGAATTCTTGGACGGCCTTCGCTACACCATCAGTTCTGCAGAAGTTTATGTCTTCACCCCCAAGGGCGACATCATGTCGCTGCCGGTTGGGGCAACACCGGTGGACTTCGCCTACTCGATCCACACCGATGTCGGGCACCGGACCATCGGCTCGCGTGTCAACGGCAAACTGGTGCCGCTGCATACCGAACTCAAGCAGGGCGATGTGGTGGAGGTCTTCACCTCCAAGGCCGAGGGTGCTGGTCCATCCCAGGATTGGCAGAACTTCGTTCGCTCCCCTCGTGCCAAGGCCAAGATCCGCGGCTACTTCTCCAAGGAACGCCGCGAAGAAGCCATTGAAAAGGGCAAGGAGCTGCTGACCAAGGAGCTTCGCCGCAACCAGCTTCCGCTGCAGAAGCTGATGACCCACGACCTGCTCACCGCGGTCGCCAACGAGCTGCACCATACCGATATTTCGGCGCTGTACCAGTCGGTCGGCGATGGGCATACCAGTGCACAGAACGTCATTGAGCATTTAACGGCTCTGATTGGCCCTCCAGAAGCCGAACAGGTCGATGAAGAGGCATTGGTCCGTCCGGTAGCTCCCAGCCCGGCTACGGGCAACGACGCCGGTGTGATTGTCGAGGGGCTTGGCGATGTGCTGGTGAAGCTGGCACGTTGCTGCACTCCGGTGCCGCCAGATGAGATTCTGGGCTTCGTGACTCGTGGAGCCGGCGTCTCGATCCACCGCACCGATTGCTTGAACCTCACTCAGCTCTCTGAACAGCCGGATCGAATCGTTAATGTCTCGTGGGCGACCAAGCACCACGGAGTTTTCCTGGTGGAGATCCAGGTTGAAGCTTTGGACCGCAAGTCATTGCTTTCCGATGTCACCCGGATCCTGTCTGAAAGCCATCTGAATATCCTGTCGGCCAGTGTGCAGACCAGCAAGGACCGTGTGGCGATCTCCCGTTTCGCCTTCGAAATGGGCGACCCGAAGTTCTTGAGCCACGTGCTGAACCAGGTGCGCCGGATCGATGGCGTCTACGACGTCTACCGCACCACCGCAGGCTCCCGCCGGTAATTTCCCACCTTGGCTGTGCGCAGGTGGCCTAAGCCGCCTGCGCTGTACCGGTGAAGGATTGAACCAGGCGCAGGGCACGGGAGCGCTCGGGCGAGGGCGCGTCGAGCTCAAGAGCCTGCCTGATCGTATCCAAATTCAGGTATTGGTCCTCAAAGGACATCGTCATGCTTAGCACGCGGCTGGCGATTGGCAGCGGATCAAATTTGGCGCAATCGCAGGCGCTGCGCAATGCGCTGGTGACCTTGACGCGTCCGCGGAACACCATCTGCGTATCCGGGACCCGGACCTGGGAAAACTCTGCTTTCAGGCCCCGCCCGGGATAAAACGGGCGATGGTAATTGCTCGTGTAGATGCACAAGGTGAAGACCGAAGGCAGCAGGCCATGGATCCAGGCTGCGGTCTGTCGGGCCAGCACCGCATCATTTGATAGTTCGCGTCCGCAGGCGAAAGCGGCAACCCGCGCCCGTAGCGAAGCATTGAGGCGGATGTTGCCGGGCACGTAATAATCACCGAGGACCTCGTGTAACAGGCCGTTGTGCGCCATCGCGTGCAGCTCATTGCGGGTGAACATCTCGCCGGCGATCCAAAGATCCCCGGGAATACGCAACGCGGCGGCGCGAGGTTCGGTAGCTGGGGTATTTCTCATGTCCATAGAGCTACTGAACCAGTTCGCGCCGCCGCGTTGGCGGTGTGCAAGCGATCTGTGGATTACTTACTGGAAGTCGGCTGCCGACTTCTCCAAGGTGCTCAGCCACATGCGGCGAGCATCCAGTGCTTCCTGGGCTGCTGCGATCTGCTTGGCATTGCCCTTGGCCTTGGCCGCTTCCAGGTCATCTTCCAGTGCGGAGATGGTGTCCTGGAGCTGGGAAAGCATCGAGTTCGAGCGGGCCTTGGTCTCCGGGTTGGAACGACGCCACTGCTCGTCCTCGGCGCCCTTGACGGCGTCCTCAACCTGGCGCAGTGCCGATTCGATACGCTGCAGGTCGTTGCGTGGCACCTTGCCGGCAGCTTCCCAACGGGTGCGGATCGAATCGAGCTTGTTTTTCGCGGCAGCCAGATCCTTGATCGGAAGCAGCGCGCGGGCTTCTTCCAGCAGGGCTTCCTTCACCACGAGGTTCTGGGAGTACTCTTCATCGATCTTGGCGTTCGCTGCAGCGCGGGCCTGGAAGAAGACATCCTGGGCCGCACGGAAACGGCTCCACAGCTGGTCATCGTCCTTGCGCGAAGCACGGCGCGACTTCTTCCACTCATCCATGAGCTTGCGGTACTCGGCGGCGGTAGCAGCCCAATCGGTGGACTCCTGCAGCGCCTCGGCGCGGGCAATCAGCTCTTCCTTCACGGACTTGGCAGCCGCGTTGGTCGAGTCCAGCTGCGAGAAGTACGCGCGGCGGTGGCGGTCGAAGGTGGTGCGTGCGCTGCGGAATCGCTTCCACAGGGCATCTTCGGTAGCGCGAGGCAGGCGAACAGCCGAACGCTGCGAGCCCTTCCACGCTTCGAAGAGTTCGTTCATGGCAGCCGACGCGGTCTTCCACTGGATCTGCTCCGGGCGCTTTCCGGCCAGGGCTTCAGCCTGTTCGACGATGGATTCGCGGGCTGCGAGCTGTTCGGCACGCGCCTGGTCATTGGCCTTGCGCTGTTCGGTGGTCAACGCCTCAATGGCGACGCGAACAGTTTCCAGGCGGGTTTCCAACGCTGGAATGTCGCCGACCATGTGGCGTTCTGCCACGGTGGCCGAGAGTGCTTGGACAGCCTTGCTGAGCTCATTGGCCGGTGCCTTGGCCGCAACACGCTGTTCCAGGAGCATCAGCTGCGAGAGCGCATCGTCATACTTGCGCACGAAGTAGCCCAGGGCTTCTTCCTGCGTGGCGTCCGGGTATTGGCCCACGGGGGACTCGGCACCATCGATGATGACGAAGACGTGGCCATCCTCGGTGACGCGGGCAAACTTGGCCGCTTCATCAAGGGGAGTGGTGTGTGCGACGCTTGGCGCTACAACCTGCTTTGCGGCAGGCTTCTGGGCCTGTGGCAATGGGGTCTTCGGGCTGTCGTCGGATTGCTGACTGGTGGTCACCGCTGAAACTCTTTCACTTTACGAGCACTTGCTTTAGCCAACTCTACCTGTGACCTCCGCTTCTTAGTAAGCCGACGTGCACAGGTTTCTTGGGTTTCGGGCTATAAGATGGATAGGTAGCCCAATTTGCACTAAGGAGTTTCATGGCACGCAAGGCCTCACTATCAGGTTTCCCAGAATGGCTTCCAGCCGAACGGGCTGTTGAACAGCACGTGCTGGATACCTTGCGCCACGTCTTCGAACTGCATGGATTTGCCAATATCGAGACGCGTGCGGTGGAAACCCGTGCACAGCTTCTGCGCAAGGGCGAAATCGACAAGGAAGTCTACGGACTGTCCCGCTTGGCCGCCGAGGATGACAAGAACGATCCCAACGCGCTGGCCCTGCACTTCGATCTGACCGTGCCCTTCGCACGCTACGTAGTGGAGAACGCAGGCCACCTGGCCTTCCCATTCCGCCGCTACCAGATGCAGAAGGTCTGGCGTGGCGAGCGTCCGCAGGATGGCCGCTTCCGCGAATTCACCCAGGCCGACATCGACGTCGTCGGCGATGGCACCTTGCCATTCAGCTACGACGTGGAACTGGCGCTAACCATCGCAGATGCCCTCTCGGCACTGCCGATCGGCGACTTCCGCCTGCGCGTGAACAACCGCAAGCTGGCCGAAGGCTTCTACCGCGGATTGGGCCTGGCAGACCCGGATGCGGTGCTGCGCGCCATCGACAAGCTGGAGAAGATCGGCGATGACGCGGTAGCCAAGATCCTGGTTGGAGAAGTCGGCGCCACCGCCGAACAGGCTGCCGCAGCCTTGGCCCTGGCCAAGATCCGCACCCTGGACACCTCCTTCGTTGAGCAGGTCCGCGCACTGGGCGTCACCCACGAACTGCTGGATACCGGCTTGGATGAGCTGTCCCAGGTGATCGAGGCGGCCTCCAAGCGCGCCCCGGGCAAGGTGATGGCTGATTTGTCCATCGCCCGCGGCCTGGACTACTACACCGGCACCGTCTACGAAACCGTTTTGGTGGGCCACGAATCGCTGGGTTCGATCTGCTCGGGCGGACGCTACGAGTCGCTGGCTTCCAAGGGCAAGAAGAACTACCCGGGTGTTGGCCTGTCCATCGGCGTGACCCGCCTGATTTCGCGCATCCTGGCCGAAGAGGTTGTCACAGCCAGCCGTTCGGTGCCTTCGGTGGTATATGTCACCTTGGCCAACGACGAGTCCTGGCACGAAGCCCAGGACGTCGCTTCGGCGCTGCGCGAGCGCGGCATCGCCTGCGAGGTGGCAGCCAGCGCGGAGAAGTTCGGCAAGCAGATCAAATACGCTGATCGCCGCGGGATTCCGTTCGTGTGGTTCACCCACGCCGATGGCACCCACGAGGTCAAGGACATCCGCTCCGGCGAGCAGGTCAGCGCCGATCCAGCCAGCTGGATGCCGGCCGAAGCGGACCTGAAGATCGCCGTCAGCTAGTTTTCGGGCTTCGCCGCCCGCACCCGCACTAGTTATGGTGCACTAAACTTCATGGGGAGAAACTTTCCCAACCGACCGAAAGGATCGTAGTGCTACGCACTCATCAGCTGGGCGTCTTGAACGCCGAGCACATTGGACAGCAGGTCACCCTCACCGGCTGGGTTGCACGTCGCCGTGACCACGGTGGTGTCGCCTTCTTGGATTTGCGTGATGCCTCGGGCGTAGCCCAGGTGGTCGTGCGCGATGAAGAGGACTTCCATCCGCTGCGCAATGAGTTCGTGCTGCAGATTCTCGGCACCGTCGAGCGCCGCCCGGAGGGCAACGAGAACCCGAACCTGCCTACCGGGCAGATCGAGGTCATCGCCGAAACCGTGACCGTGCTGAACACCGCCGCACCGTTGCCATTCCAGGTTGACGAGCATGTCGAGGTCGGCGAAGAGGCGCGCCTGCGCCACCGCTACCTGGACCTGCGCCGCCCCACCCCGGCCCGCAACATCCGCCTGCGCTCCGAAGCCAACCGCGTGGCACGCAACCTGCTGCACGACCAGGGCTACATCGAGATCGAAACCCCGACGCTGACCCGCTCCACCCCGGAAGGCGCCCGCGACTTCGTCGTGCCGGCACGCCTGGCCCCGGGCAGCTGGTATGCACTGCCTCAGTCCCCGCAGCTGTTCAAGCAGCTGCTGCAGGTCGGCGGCTTCGAGAAGTACTACCAGATCGCCCGCTGCTACCGTGATGAGGACTTCCGCGCGGACCGCCAGCCGGAATTCACCCAGCTGGACATCGAGGCTTCGTTCGTCGAAGAAGATGACATCATCGAGCTGGGCGAAAAGCTGGTTACCGAACTGTGGAACCTGATCGACGTTCAGGTGCCGACCCCGATCCGCCGCATGGCGTACTCGGAGGCCATGGCCAAGTACGGTTCGGACAAGCCGGATCTGCGCTTCGGCCTGGAACTGACCGAAATGACCGAGTACTTCGCGAACACCTCCTTCAAGGTCTTCCAGTCCGAGTACGTCGGCGCCGTAGTCATGCCTGGCGGCGCTTCTCAGCCTCGCCGCACCCTGGATGCCTGGCAGGAATTCGCCAAGCAGCGCGGTGCCAAGGGCCTTGCCTATGTATTGATCAAGGAAGATGGCGAGCTGGCTGGCCCAGTAGCCAAGAACCTGTCCGATGAAGAGAAGGCCGGCCTGGCCGCAGCTACCGGCGCAAGCGCTGGCGACTGCATCTTCTTCTCGGCTGGCAAGAAGAACGAATCCCGTGCCCTGCTCGGCGCGGTACGCGTCGAGATCGGCCACCGCACCGGTTTGATCAAGGAAGGCGACTGGGCCTTCGTCTGGATCGTCGACGCACCAATGTTCGAAGCCGCGTCGGACGCTGTTGCCTCGGGCGATGTGGCCGTGGGCGCTGGCGCTTGGACCGCTGTGCACCACGCGTTCACCAGCCCTAAGCCAGAGTTCATGGACACCTTCGACACCGATCCGGCTTCGGCACTGTCCTACGCATACGACATCGTGTGCAACGGCAACGAAATCGGCGGCGGTTCGATCCGTATCCACCAGCGCGACGTTCAGGAGCGCGTCTTCAAGCTCATGGGCGTGACCCAGGAGCAGGCTGACACCCAGTTCGGCTTCCTGCTTGAAGGCTTCAAGTACGGGGCCCCACCACATGGCGGCATCGCACTGGGCTGGGACCGCGTGCTGCAGCTGCTGACCAACTCGGAGTCCATCCGCGACGTCATCGCCTTCCCGAAGACCGGTGGCGGATTCGATCCGCTGACCGCCGCTCCTGCGCCGATTACCCCGCAGCAGCGCAAGGAAGCAGGCATCGACTTCAAGCCTGAGAAGAAGAAGGCCGAAGAGACCGAAGCCAAGGCTGAAACCAAGTAGGCTTTCGCAGCTTCAAGTAGCCGGATTGAACGTATTCATGCGTTCGATCCGGCTACTTTTTTGCATGAAATAGGCTAAAAAGTAGATTAAAGCTGGTTTTAATACTAGGTTGGTTTTCAACCTAGATTTTTAGATCCCAGGAGAGCACTTGGCCTCGGCAGAACCCAATGACATCATCGAGCTCTACCCTGAAAGCGACCGACAATGGGCGCAGGACTTCAACATCGCGATGTGGTGGAAGGAGCTGAACGATTCCCAGTGCGCAGCGGAATTGGGCAAAGCGCTGGATGCGATCCGCGACAGCGGGCAAAGCGCAGAAGAACTCTTTGGTGATCCCGCTGAATTCGGCGAAGCCCGGGCTTTCGCGCGCCTGACTCCGCAGCAGCTTGCGGATTCGGAGATGCCGATCAACAGCAGTTTGCTGCTCCTGGCTGGCCTCGGGCTCGTTGTTGGCCTGCTGTGCACCGGTTTTGGCACGTGGGTCGGATTCCGCGACGGATGGACGTCGAACTCGTGGCACTTCTGGCAACTGGCGGCCCTGACTGCAGGCACGGGAATCGCCTTATCCGTGCACCTGTGGTGGTTCTACCGTTTGAAAGGCAAATTCGCGCGATCATGGGTGCTGGGGTTGTCCGGAATTGCGGTTTCCATCGCAGCAGCCGTACTGATCGCGGTATTCGGCGGTGAAGAGGCCATGCCGCTGCCCAATTGGCTGGCGCCGATTCTCGGCATCGCCCTGGCTGTCGGTGTGTTCTGGCTGCCATGGAATGATGAGACTGAACCAGTACGCGGTGGCGCCTGCGCTTTCACGGATCCAGAAGCGTGGTTTGCCGAAACCACTCGATTGCTGCGCGGGCGCTACGGAATGCGAAGCAGGGAAGCGGCGTCCGCTCTGGAACCTGCCCGCGAGCACTGGTCGAATATGAGCATGGAGGGCGGCGGGGCCAGCATTGCGCAAGAGTTCGGCACGCCGGGCGAATTCGCTATCGGCCTGTCAGTGAACACCGGCACAGCGCTGAAGCGACGCTGGTTGCTACGCCGCCTGCTACCGCTAGCCGTAGTGGGCCTCTACAGCTTCAGCCTCGTGCCGGAGGCGATCGCCCCAGACCGCAGCGGATGGGATATCTTCTTCGCGGCATGCCTTCTGATTTTTGTTGCGGTGACCCTCTACGAGTTGCGCCCGGCGAATCGCGCAGAATACGTAGAATCCAAGCTTGATGAAAGGCGCGCCAAAGTCCGCGGTATGGAAGAAGGCCGCGATGAGTAAGGACTCGCCATTTCCTGGCAGCTGGCAACGTGCCATGCTCCCGATGCTCCTGCTCGCTGAGCTCTCCAATGGCCACGCTCACGGCTATGCCCTGTCCAAGTCCCTGCAAGAACGCGGTTTCGGCCCGCTCAAAGGCGCAACGCTGTACCCCGCATTGGCGAAGCTGGAAGCCGCGGGTCTCGTGGAAACCCGGTGGCAAGAAGGCCAAGGCGGGCCGGGGCGCAAGGTCTATGAACTAGCCGCCGCCGGTCGGGTAGAACTAGCCGAGCAACGAGCCAGCTTCGAGCAACTGACCAAACTGGTACAGAGCACCGGCCGCTAGGAGAGGTCTGCCGAGTCGACGATCATCGTGAACGGACCGGTATTGGTCAGCGAGACATTCATCATCGCGCCAAATGCGCCGGTCTGAACGCTCGCACCCAGTTCCCGCAAGTAAGCCACGAAGTATTCGTACAACGGCTCGCTCACCGGCCCTGGTGCCGCATTGGACCACGAAGGCCGGCGCCCCTTGCGCACCGAGCCGTAGAGGGTGAACTGGCTGATCACCAAGAGCGGGGCATTAATGCTGGCAGCGGAGGTTTCATCCTCCAAAATGCGCAGCTGCCAGATCTTCTGGGCGACCTTGCGCGCGGTGGCCTGATCGTCATCGTGAGTCACGCCCAGCAGGATCACCAGCCCGGGGGAGTCCAACCGGCCGGTGATCTCCCCTCCAACTTCGACGTGGGCGGTGCTGGCGACCTGGACGACGGCGCGCATGGAGCAAGTCCTTTCAAGAGGCAATAGGTGTCGGCGGTGGCGTGTTGGCATGCACCGCGCAACTCCCAGAATATCGGTAGGCTTAGCAGGTGAGCGATTTGTTCGATTCCCTGTCCGATGATCCGCGCGAAGCACGCGAGCCCCAAGTCAACCGGCCGCGTCCGCCTCTTGCGGTGCGCATGCGTCCCAAGTCGCTGGACGAACTGGTAGGCCAGCAGCACCTGCTCGGTCCCGGCTCACCTTTGCGCCAGCTTGCCGAAAACCCGGAGACCGGCTTGGCCGGTCCGGCCAGCGTGATCCTCTACGGGCCTCCGGGCATCGGCAAAACGACCATCGCCCATGTGATCGCCCGCGCTACCGACCGCAAATTCGTCGAACTCTCGGCGATCACCGCCGGGGTGAAGGACGTACGCCGGGTCATCGAGCAGGCCAAGGACGACCGCGACCTGCGCGGGGTCACCACCGTTTTGTTCCTCGATGAGATCCACCGCTTCAACAAGGCCCAGCAAGATGCCTTGCTGCCCGGGGTGGAAAACCGCGTGGTGGTGCTGGTGGCTGCGACAACGGAAAATCCGTCCTTCTCGGTGATCTCCCCGCTGCTCTCGCGTTCGCTGCTACTGACCTTGCGTCCGCTGACCGACGGTGACCTGTCGACCCTGCTTGAACGCGCCGTATCTGACGAACGCGGCTTCAACGACCAGGTGATCCTCGATGAGGAGCAGCGTGATGCCATCGTCCGACTGGCCCAGGGCGATGCCCGCCGCTCGCTGACCGTGCTGGAAGCTGCCGGGGCAGTGGCCTGGAACGCCGCCGGAGCTGGCGTGGCCCCGCCGGTGCAGATCACCGCGGATCACGTCCAGCTGGCCATGGACCAAGCGGTCCAGCGCTATGACAAGGACGGCGACCAGCACTACGACATCATTTCCGCATTCATCAAGTCCATCCGCGGCTCCGATGTGGACGCGGCCCTGCACTACCTGGCGCGCATGCTCTCAGCGGGGGAGGACCCCCGGTTCATCGCCCGCCGGCTGATGATCTCGGCCTCCGAAGATATCGGAATGGCCGACCCCACCGCACTTCCCGTGGCCGTCGCCGCCGCCCAATCAGTGCAGCTGACCGGCATGCCCGAAGCGCGGATCATGCTCGGCCAAGCCACCGTGCACCTGGCGACCGCCCCGAAGTCCAACGCTTCGTACAACGCGATCAATGCGGCCCTGGCCGACGTGTCCGAGGGCAAGGGCTCGCTGGTTCCCGACCACCTGCGTGACGCGCACTATCCCGGTGCCAAGCAGCTGGGCCACGGTGTGGGTTATATCTACGCCCACGATGCACCGCACTCGATCGCCACCCAGCAGTACCTGCCCGATGACCTGCTGGGCACCGACTACTACACGCCGACCGAGAATGGAGCCGAGAAAGGCATCAAGACCAGGCTGGCCAGGCTGCGCGAGATCGTCCGGGGCAAGGATCGGCAGCGCTCCAAGCCCAAGCGCTGATTGTGCGCTAAGCCTCAGTTAAAGCTGCTGCCGTATCGTGTAAACTTGATCTTTGGCTGGCAAGCTCCATCTGGCAACCGAATAATCGGTTGTGCGACGGAGTTGAAGTGAAGCAGGGACGCGACGCCCACACACTCTCCCACCTGGAGGCCAGTAGATACCGTCGCTAATCGAAAGGGACACATTATGGCTAACGCCCGTGCCCGCCGTACCGTACGCCTCTCGCGTGCGCTCGGCCTTGCATTGACTCCGAAAGCTGAAAAGTACATGGAGCGCCGTCCATACGGTCCAGGCCAGCACGGCCGCGCCCGTAAGAAGCAGGACAGCGACTACGCAGTACGTCTGCGCGAAAAGCAGCGTTTGCGTGCCCAGTACGGCATCCGCGAAGCTCAGATGCTCAGCGCCTTCAAGGAAGCTAAGCGCCTCGGCGGCGAGACCGGCGGCAACCTGCTGGCTCTGCTCGAGTCCCGTCTGGATGCCCTGGTTCTGCGTGCAGGCTTCGCCCGCACCATCCAGCAGGCACGCCAGATGGTTGTGCACCGCCACATCCTGGTCAACGGCCAGCGTGTAGACCGTCCGTCCTTCAAGGTACAGCCGGGTCAGCTGATCCACGTACACGAGAAGAGCGAGAAGATGGTTCCATTCCAGATGGCTGCAGCCGGCGAGCACTCGAAGGTGCTCCCAGCCGCTCCAGCTTACCTGGACGTAAAGCTGGAAGCCCTTCAGGCTACCTTCCTGCGCGCTCCTGAGCGTGCAGAGATCCCAGTGACTTGCGAAGAGAACCTCGTGGTCGAGTACTACGCACGCTAATACCTGATCCCTTATAAACAAAGGGAATCAGCTTAGCTGTAGCGGTTTTGTGGCGGTCTAACCTAGTTAGGCCGCCGCAACTGTATCTGCCACAGCTGCCATCGCGGACCCGTCACTGTCCCACATATGCGCGTAAGTCCGCAATGTTTCATTGGCGTCCTTATGCCCCAGGCGAGCTGCCACAGCCACCGGTGAGAAGCCGTGGGAGATCAGCACACTCGCATGATAGTGACGCAGCTGGTGCCACCCCGGACCGATCTCCGGCAAACTCTTGCGGGCGTTCACCCATACCGCTTCATACTTCCAGACCTGCACCACACCAGCCGTATGGAATAGCCGGCCTTCCGGCCCTGCAGCGTTGCAGAGCGTAAGTAGAATATCCCGCATCACTGGCCCGAAACTGACGCTCCGCCTTGAGGACTTAGTTTTGAGCGGGCCACGCACCAGTTCACCAGTTCGACGGCTAGAATCCTGAAGAGTCATGCGAATGACGCTGTTCGGGAAATCAATGTCCTGCTTAGACAATCCGAAGAGCTCGCTGGGACGCAATCCCGTGGCGGCCCCGACACGCATCGCTGTCGCATATGGTTCTGGAACAATCGAAATGAGCTGTTCAAGGGTCTCCTTGCTGAACTGAAAGTTCTTGCTCTCTACCTGCGGCAAGCTGATCTTCACGCATGGTGATTCTCGAATGATCCGCTGGAACACGGCTTCCTTGAATACCTGACGCATGTACGTGTAGTAGAGCCTGGCAGTGGATGGGGCGAGCCCACTTGCCGTCCAGGCGTTGATGACTACCTGAACGTCCTCTCGCTTGATTTCGGTCAGGTACTTCTCGTTGAACGATGGCAGGATCCTTTTGCGGCCAGCGGAGTCAATCATGCGCAGCGAGCTGGGGCGCTGATGTGTTTGCTGCTGGCGCCATTTAGCCCAGAAGTCCTTGAACAGCATGTCTGCTTTGAGCCCGTGAGGATTCAATGTGTGGTCGGTAGTCTTGCTATCGAGCCACGCCTGGGCGGCGTCCTTGTAGTCGAAGGAGCGCTTGGTTTCTTTGCCGGTGCCGTCGGTCCAGACGGCTTGCCAGCGCTTGCCCTTGCCGTATCTGGTGGTTCTGGTTCGGTCTTTACGGTGCCAGAGGTCGTTTACTCTTCCGGTCGCCATGGTGTCTCCTGTTTTTGGGTGCGCTTTAGTAGGCGCATGTATGCGTGGATGTCTCGGGGCAGCACGTCGAGTTCGTGGGCTAGGGCTGTTGCAGTCCCGTAGACAAGTGATGCTTGGGTGAACTGGTCGTGGTGTATTAGCCAGGAGGCGCTGAGTTCTTCTGCAACGCGTTCTTGGCGTGGGGAGTAGCCCTCGTGTTGCAGGAGGGCGTGTGCGGTCTCATGAGAGAGTGTGGAGCGCCGCTGGATGGGTGCCAGTCTGGGCCGCAACAAGATGGTGTGGGTGACGACGTCATAGGCTCCCCAAAGATTGTTGGGGAGGGCGGTTTCTATGATTCGCGGTCGTA
The DNA here is from genome assembly GCF_052114325.1 of Glutamicibacter sp. MCAF14. Classification (NCBI taxonomy): domain Bacteria; kingdom Bacillati; phylum Actinomycetota; class Actinomycetes; order Micrococcales; family Micrococcaceae; genus Glutamicibacter; species Glutamicibacter sp. MCAF14. The sequence continues at coordinate 669,606 of NZ_JBFREO010000004.1, read as the reverse complement.
TGCGTGAAAGTATTTCTTCGAACATACTTTCGAAGATAAACGCAAACTACGACACTTTAGAGTTCAATGAACTACTAGTTACTGCCTAGAAAAGTTCACCCTGGGTACCACCTCGGATTACGTCCAAAACCTGAACAACTGTTCGAATAGTTTTGAGCTTCCCGTTAGGCGCGATCTGCTGCTCTGTGCGCAGTAGAACCTTGAACATATCGTTTCCACCGATGCGCAGAGCACCCTTGCTGATTCGGTCAAGGAAATCTTGATCCTCGATCCCAGCAGAGAAACTAGCTTCGCCGTCATTTAGTTGCCACTGCTTGCCAATGAAGCTAACAGAGTTCGGCGAAACGATCATTTCATCGGTCCTGTTGATGAGCTCAACAGGTTCGTTGTCGATGCGTGTGAAGGCTTTGTAATCCTCGGCTTTGATGGAAACAAGATCCTCGGAGTCGGAGGAATCACGCGGTTCGATGCGGATTTCGTCCACTCCATCCTGAGTGAGTGCCTTGACCGACTCTTTGGCAGCCTTTTGGAACTCGGCACTTTTGATCAAGTCGTAAACCTTTGAAGCAATGACGGAGGTCGTTGAATCATCCAGTGTTACTTCAACGTTCCCTGGATCGTCAGGCAGCTCTTTGGAAGCAACGACTCGGCGGCCGTTCTTGTTTTTTATGAAAAGGTAAGCAGCGGTAACCCAACCAAGAATTTCTTGCAGGTTGATGGCCGCTGTAGCGACCTTGCCGCTGAGGGTGTCTAATACCGCTTGGACTGCACCGGACTCGGCTACCAGGGTGATGTCGACCCAGAAGCTTCCGGCCCCGGTAGCGGTAATCTTTGCGGCCAGCTTGGGAGCTTCTTGATCGGCCGTTATTGCCCTGGCGGTTTGGAATGTGTCAGCTAATCCGATAAGTGACTGGCCGAGTTGGCGTGCATCAATGGAGCCATCGGTCACTCCATCGCCTTTGAAGGTGATGCGGACTGAATTGTCAGCCAATATTCTCCGCCTTTTCGCCATAGCTACATGATACTGACGTGAGGGCCCAGGATAGGTCAGCTAGCGTCATGGCTAGCTCTCCGGTAGCTGTTCTGGATCGATGTTGGACTCGCCTTTGTCGGCGGCCATGCGCTCAGTCGGGAACAGCTCATGCACATACGCATCCGCGGACCCCTCGTATCCCTTTCTAGCGTCCTCGGCCTGGCTGCGGTCCATCCACCTTTGAAGTTCCCTTGATGTGGAGCGGAGCAACTCTTGCGACTCGTTTGGCAAGCGACCGGCGCCAATAAGGGTTAGATCGGAAGGATTCTCTGCCTCGATGTATATGCCTAGGGTTCTGGCGGCCGCTAGAACTAGGTCCCTTTGTGAAACATTGAGGGCACGGGAAAGGCCTTGAAAAGTCTCTGGGTCCGGCATTCGGGTGAAACCCTTCGTCGCCAACTTCTGAAGGGATCTGCTAGTTGGCGCTCCGCCCGCCAACTTTTCGATGGTGTCGTAGCTCTTGTCTGCCTTGAGTCGCAGAACTAGTTGCTGGAAGTTTTCGGCTTGGTTTTTGTCCATGACTTCAAGTTTTCCTTCAGTGGCTATCGACTTCAAACGTGCCGGATGGCGTCATGCCTACCGGTAGGCGGTACTCAAAATTCTAGTTCGTGCCTACCAATTACTTGCCGGTTTCTCGTGGAACTACAAGAATTATTGACGAATGACGCTTGTGGGTTGTTGACACACCGCCTACCGGTAGGCAATACTGTTTTTGCAGCAGAAAACAAAAAGATGCCTACCCGGCACATTCGAAAGGATCGCAAATGTCCCCCTGGAAACAGCGCAAACGATATGCGAAAGGAAGCTATATGCGACTCAAATCAGTCGACCTCCTGCGAGCGTTCGTTGTCACGAAAGAAGACATGGAAGCTTATAGAGCCGGTAAGCCGATCGAGCAAAAGATATCCCAGCGGCATCTTGCTGAAAAGGCCAATGTGCACCCCAGCTTCATCAACCACCTGACCTCAGGACGGAAGAAGTCCTGCGAACCACATACCGCCGAAAGTATCGCCGCAGCCTTGGGTGTACCGATAAGTGTAATTTTTTTACCCGAAGAACCAACTGACAAGCGGCAAACTAACCAGCGTCAAGCGACCCTAGCCGCCTAACGAAAGGACACGCCGGTGACTGCACAACCAATGGCACTCGAAGATCTGAACTGGCGCGAAGACGCACTGGACATCGTTGAACGCTGGGCCACGCAGGGCCGGCGGTTCACAGCAGACGACCTCCGCACAGAAATGAAACGGCCAGCACCACACAAGAACATGGTCGGCGCCATCTTCACCACGGCCCAACGCCGCGGATGGATCACCAAGAACGCCAACGCCACCAGCCGGATGAAATCCCGCAACGGCGGACACCAATACGAATGGATCGGAAAGACCTGGAGGGATCAACTTGGCTAAACCAAACCCAGACCCACTGCTCACAGTCCCGGAAACCGCTGAACGACTCCGTTCGCATCCGGAAACAGTCCGCCAGATGCTCCGCCGAGGCGACCTGGTCGGCATCAAGTTCTCGTCGGCTAACCGGCACGGCACATGGAAGGTTCGTGAGTCCAGCATCGAACGGTTCTTGCGCCGGCAGGAGCGCGCAGCATGAGCCGGTGGATGGAACGCAACGGTTTGAAGCTCACCAGTTTGGGGGAGCGGGTACTGGTCGGCCTGGCCGGTTTGGGAATCGGTGCCCTGTGCGGTGCCGGGTTCCTGTTCGAAGCATTCATCAAGACACAGATTGGGGCATAGGTCATGTCGCTCGTATTCAACGAAGCATCGCACCGTTACAAGCTGGATGGAAAACCAGTCAGCGGTGCCACCACCATTTTGGGTGGCGGTATCCCGAAGCCAGCACTGATTTGGTGGGCGCCGGGTGTGGTCGCCAAGTTCGTTACCGACCCGGACAACGCAGGCAAAGTTGCCGAACTGTTGGCCGGCGACCGGGATCAGTCCATCAAGTTCCTGCAGCTACTTCCGAACCAGGAACGCGACAGCGCTGCCGAGCGTGGCACCGAGGTGCACGACCTCGCGGAGAAGCTCGCAACTACCGGTGAAGTTGACGCACCAGAAGACCTTATCGGGTTCATCGAGGGCTACTTGGACTTCCTCGACCGCTGGCAGATCACCCCCGTGCTGGTGGAAGTGGTGCTGGGAAATCGTGAGCACTGGTATTCGGGCAAGGTCGACCTCTTGGCTACGTCGCCACTGCTCATGTCCCAGGCGGACATCGATGCCGGCAAGGTGATCCAGATCGACTTGAAAACGTCCAAGGGCGTGTACATGGAAACCGCTTTGCAGACCGCCGCGTACTCCCGGGCCGAGTTCTACATGGACGGCACTAAGGAAATCCCGATGCCGGAGGTAGTCGCAACCTACGTCGCCCACGTCACCCCAATGGACCGTGAGGGCATCAACGCCAGGTATGACGGTTCACCGTTGGGCACCAGCCTTTACCCGCTGGCTACGTCGCCGGCGGCGATCGATGAACACTTCCAGCAGTTCCTGCACGCCAAGGCAGTCCATGAGGACGCGAAAGCGCGGGGCAAGCAGAAGCTCGAACCCATCAACCCACCAACCGAAATGAAGGTAGCAGCATGAGCGCCTACAAGTTTGAGTGCGAAGTCCAGCACAGCGAGCTTTCCCTCTACTACGAGGACGATGCGATCGCAGTCGACATGGAACCCACGGACCAGCACCCCGTATGGGGGAAGCTCCACAAGCGCGACCGACCAGATCTTGAAGTCATCATCCCAGTCGAGAACGCCGAAACCCTGGTCACTGTCTTGCAGGACATGATCACCGAAATCCGGGCACGCCAAACCCGCGCCGCCTAACCACCACAAGGAGTCAAACAATGAGCATCCAACCGTTCAACCCCGCAGGCGAAGTCGCCACCCCGACCAACCTCCCAACCAGCACTGGCACCATCCAGCTCGCCGAATGGGCCGCCGAACTGGGCGCCGCACACCAGCTAGGAACCGCCCTGTGCAAGACCGCTTTCGTCCCCAAGGACTTCATGGGGAAGCCGGAAGCCGCAGCAGCTGCGATCCTCGCCGGCAAGAGCCTCGGCCTTGACCCGATGAACGCACTGTCGAACATCTTCGTTGTCCACGGCCGCCCAGCACTGTACGCCCGGACGATGACCGCGCTGGTCATGGCTCAGGGACACGAAGTGGTCCGCACGGAAGCCACCCCAGAATCTGTGACTGTGTCCGGCCGCCGCAAGGGGCAGGATCGCTGGCAGGAATTTACCTGGACTATTGGCCGGGCCAAGACCGCCGGGTACACCAGCAACAGCAAGTACCAGTCCGACCCGATTGCGATGCTGACCGCGAAGGCGCAGGCGGAAGCTTGCCGAACCATCGCACCAGACGTGCTTGCTGGTATGCCGTATAGCGCCGAGGAAATGGAACTGGAAGACATGGGCGAGAAGCAAGCAGCTGCCGAAGCTCCTGTGAAGACTCGCAAGCTCACCCGTAAACCTGCCGAGAAGAAAGCGGAGGCCGCGGAGCGTCCGGCGCGCCCCGCCCCAGCACCAGAACCGATTGCGGATGAAGCCACCGGCGAGATCCAAGAGGACGGCCCGGCCGCCGTGCTGGAAACCGATTGGGAAGCCGAACTTGCCGAGGCCAGCACCAGCCGTGACGCACTGCTCACCCTCTGGAACCGTGCCGTGGCCGAGGGTGCGCCGCAGGAAATGGTGTCCCGCATCGTCGATGCCGGATCCAAGTTCGCCTAACCGCAACATCTAACCAAACCCGGTGGGTGCCCAGTCTTGGGGGCCCGGCACCCACCAACAACAAGTAGGAGTCAAACATCATGAAGGTCATCAGCCTAACCACCACGAACTACAAGCGTGCCAAGCATGTGGAAATCAAGCCGGATCCGGACGGCAACTTGGTCATCGTTGCTGGGAAGAACGGGCAGGGCAAGAGCTCAGTGCTCGATAGCATCGCTGCAGCCCTGGGCGGAGCGAACTCCAAGACCACCCCGAAGCCGATCCGCGACGGGGAAGACCGGGCCGAGATTGTTCTCGAAACTGAGGAACTGACTGTCACCCGGGTCTTCACCCCATCCGGATCTCGCCTCACTCTAACCAGCAAGGACGGGGCGAAGTACCCGAAGGCGCAGGCGAAGCTCGACGAATTGGTCGGGAACCTGTCCATGGATCCGCTCGCATTCACTCTGCTGGATGACAAGAAGCAGCTGGCCCAGTTGCTGGACCTCGTGGATCTTCCGTTCAGTCCTGACCAGTTGGAATCTGAACGCAAGCAGGTGTTCGAAGAACGCACCGCGGTGAACCGTCGGGTGAAGGAATTCGAATCTGCACTGGCCCAGCACGGCGAACTGCCTGTAGACCTGCCATCCGCAGAAGTTTCCGTTTCTGGATTGCTCAGCGAATACCACCAGGCACGGAACAAGAACGAAGTTCTTCAGCGGAGCCAGCAGTTCGTCGAATCTTTGCAAGCGCAGATCGAGCAGCTGGAAGAACAGCTGGCCAAGGCCAAGAACGATCTATCTGAAGCACTGGCAAGCGTGGACCCGGACGCCAAGTCAATCGACCTCACTGCGATCCAAGCCCAGATCGATGGTGCGGAGGAAACGAACCGGCTTGTGCGCAAGGCTCAGGAACGCGGTGCACTGTCCTTCCAGTTCGAGGCGGCCAAGGGTCAAGCAAACCAGCTCACCGCGAAGCTCGACCAGATCGCCAAGACCAAGGCCGACGGGCTGGCCGCAGCGCAGTTCCCTGTCGACGGGCTGGGCTTCACGGAGGAAGGAGTCACCTACCAGGGTGTCCCGTTCAAGCAGGCATCCAGTGCCGAGCAGATCCGGGTGTCCATGGCCATGGCCATCGCGTTGAACCCGAAGCTCAAGGTCATCCGTATCCAGGACGGCTCCCTGTTGGACACCGACAGCCTCGCCCTGATCGAGGAAACCGCGCAGGAGCACGGTTACCAGATCTGGCTCGAAGTAGTCGGCGATGACATCGAAGACGCATACACCATCATCGACGGAGAGGTGGCCTAACCATGGCTGGCGAGACTGTAATTACCGTGATTGGGAACCTGACTGCAGACCCGGAACTGAGGTTCACGCCGTCCGGTAGCGCGGTAGCTAACTTCACGATCGCTTCGACCCCTCGCACGTTCGACCGGCAGGCCAATGAGTGGAAAGACGGGGAAGCCCTGTTCTTGCGCGCATCGTTGTGGCGCGAAGCTGCCGAGAACGTGGCCGAGACCCTGACCAAGGGTACGCGTGTTATTGCCCAGGGGCGGCTGCGGTCCCGTGCCTATGACACCAAGGAGGGTGAGCGCCGCACTGTCATGGAGCTGGAAGTGGACGAGATTGGTCCGTCCCTGAAGTACGCGTCCGCGAAGGTCACTCGCAGCGCCCGCGGGAACGGCGAAGGAGCGGCAGGTCGAGCCCCAGCCAGCAGTTCGGGGGCCGGCTGGAACAACAACACCGGCGGCGGGGGATGGGGCAACCCGCCAGCGCAGGATCCACCGTTCTAAACCCATGGCAACGATAATCGTCTGCCCGCGCTGCAAGCGCCCAGCAGCAAACCATTCAGTCTCGCATTGCAGGAAGCGTTTATGCGGGTGGCTTGTCTGCAAGAAGTGCTCACTCATATATGAGATTCCGCCAAGGCAGTAACCCGCAGTAAACACCCCGGGGTGGTCTGGCCAGCAGTCGGACCAGGCCACCCCAACACCATCAGTATTTTCAGGAGAAACAATGCGTATCGTCACCGTCTACAGCAAGCCATCGTGCGGTCAGTGCAACATGACCAAGATCGAACTCCGCAAGAAGGGCGTGCAGTTCGAGGAAATCAACGCACTCTCACCAGGCAACGAAGAACTAGCCGAAGCCATCCGCGAACGCGCCAACGAGAAGGGAATTATTGGCTCATTCCCATACGTCACCGTGTACGACGAATATAACGAGCTGATCGCTGACTGGTTCGGCTTCATCCCGGACAGCATCAACAACCACGCTGCAGTGTCCGACGCAGAGGATGCAGCCTAATGAGCATCTTCCAGGCAGTCTGGCCCGTCGTGGACACGAGCGTCCCGTACGAGGATTTGAAAGCCGAAGCGATCGAGGATCTGCCGAAGGTCGCCCGCCGGCACGGGGTTATCACTGTTGGATCACCTACGGTGATGATCCGCGAGGGCAAAGAAGTGCCCGGCGCTAGCGACGCGGAGTTCGTCGTGCTTGCTGAATCTCGCGTCGTTGAATTCAAACCAGTCCAAGTAATGGCGGCAAACGCCGTTCGCTCCTGTGAACGGTGCGGAGTGGAAGGTACCAAACGTTCAGGCGTAGACGAATGGTATTGCAAGGACTGCAAGAAGTTCGCCAAGGCCGACGGTTGGTTGGAGAACGCATCGTGAACATCTGCAAGAAGTCATGCTGCTGGACACCCTACTCATGTGCCCGCCAGGGGCAGTGCTCCTGCCACACCGGGGGCCAGCCAGTGCGAGAGAAGCTCACGTTTGAAGAGCTTGTCCGAGCGCAAGCCGTACTCGAAAGCAAGGGAGCCCGACGATGATCGCCATCCAAGGGCAGCTGAGCATCTTTGACCTGCTCAACCACCAGCCCCCGACCATCATCATGAGCATGCCGGACGCGGGAACGTTCACCCACCCCGGCGACCTGCAGGCCATGTACGAACGGCGCGAAGCCCACTACCGAGACCACCACGTCATGAAAGGCAATTGGCGTCCATACCGAGGTTGGGAGACCAGATCCGCATCCGGCAAAGGATCCGAGCATGTAGCCGAAGGATTCAGCGCCAACCTGCGGTGCAACTACCACTCCGACATTGAATGCTACTGCGTCGGAACGTACGTGTACCGCGTGTACTGCCACGGCTGCCAGACGTGGACTGGGATCTACGGGAAAGAAAACGAAGCGTGGGAAGCGCACTTGGACGCATGCTGGCCCGGGTGGCGCGAACTGCCAGTACTCGAATCCAAAACGTCTGGATACTCGTACAAATACAACTACCCGGAAAACTACCCAGAAAAATTCAAAACGCCAGGCGCACCCATCCGCGACTGCCGAGGAAACACCAAATACGGCACCCGCCACGTACCCGGCACCGAACCATTCGGAGGCGTGAAAGTCGGAATCATCCGGGACTGCAAACACCACAACCCGAAGGGGGAGAAATGAGTCTGAATCATGAATTACGCAGATATGAATCCGGACCAGAGGCAGGCCATATATCGATTATTGGTGTCCCTTGCCCGAAAAATAGCCGACCTGGATCGAACCGTGGCAGGCCAGCACAACGTCCTCGCGCTGACATTTGCTTATTCGCAGGTCGAATTATTGATCGAGCAGGAGCAGCTCGACTTGTTCGACAGTTATCCGCCCGAGACCGACTGAACAGCGATGGCCAGCTGAGACAGCGCAATTGCGTTCGCTGGTATGGAAGCAGCCAGTCCACCTCGCGTCTCCCTCCAAAAGTCCGAGGAGCGTTCCCTCCAGCTCTTCCGGAGATCTTCGTCAGTGCTTGCGCCTGCGGCGGCATTAGTTGCAATCCACAGGTTATAGAGGGCTTCAGAAAAATCAGCACCAGCAACAAACTCTTCATCGTCGATGTACTGTCGCAGCACCTGAACTGTCCGATAGACATGGCCACGAATGTCGGCATTCAATGTTGTATCTCGACGCAGGAGCTCAATGACTTGGTCCAGAGCGCTTCGTACAGTCGAAACCGTCGCGTTCAACGAAGAGTAGTTCATGGTGCTTATGAACGATTCGACACCTTCTACGGAGTCCCTCAGATGGTCCGTGAATGGTTTCGAAGTGTCAGCTCCGCCCCAGTTATAGGGGAAATTCAAAACTGCCTGCCCCGCGAGCATCATCGCACGTCTATGGACGGCGACTTTCTTACCTTGCGTTTCGGCAATATCCAGAATTTTGTTGCAGTCAGTGATATGTCGCATCGCGTCAATATGGTGCCGCATGCCCGAGTTTCCCATGTCTCTTGCGTGGTAAGGAGTTTGCCCCTTTTTCCACGAATCAAAAAGTTCGATAAGCGCAGTCGCCGGATTATGCATGACAACACGATATCCAATGAACTGGGGTGTTGGTGAACATGACCGCGCAACCACACCCACACCGTTCGCCAAGACCTCAATGCCCGGACCCGGGCTGCAGGAAGGTCTGGGCTCCAGACAAGCGCACCGCGAAACAGCTACGCGCCGAGATCATCGCCGAGAAACGCGGAGCCGCCGAACGCGTCCGATACTACGAACACGCCGGCGGCTGGCACTGGACACGGCAGATCAGGATGGGCAAGGAGGACAAATGAGCGCCAAGGACGAACGACCCTGGATCAAGCTCTCCATCGACTATCTCGACAACCCGAAAATCGACGGACTCAGCGACCAAGCAATCCTCCTGCACCTCGCCCTCATGCTCCGAGCAGCCCAACAACGCTCCGGAGGCAAAGTATCAGCACGCATCGCAGAGCAACGCGGAAAGGCCGCACTGAAGGAACTCACCGACGGGAAACTACTCGTCAAGGAAGACCCCAAAACCTACCGAATCCATGACTACGAGAAGCACCAAACCGTCCACGAACTATCCAAAAAACGAGCCATTTCAGGAGCTCGCGGAGGGCACACGAAGAACCACAAAAACAAGGGCATTTTTGCTACAGATTGTGTGTACTGCCAAGAAGACCAGAAGGAACAAGTGAATTCCCAAGTCATCCCAGAAGAACCACCGTTCTAACCGCATAGCAAAAGTAGCAAAATTCTAGCAAATGCCACTCTAGCTAGACGCAAAACCCCAAGTCGCCAACTAGCAAACACAGTGGCAGAACTTAAGAAGTTAAGAACCTACTTACGTAGGTGGCAAAACCTACGGACACTCTTGGTTCAGTTTAAAAGAAATCGCTAAAGAAAATCGTCGATCGTTCAGTACTTAAACGTGAGACACCAAAACGCTCGACCGAAAGGAGACACCCAAAAAATGATCACCGAACAACAAGCCATCACCCTCGCCAACCTCCTCGCCATGATCCGCCCAGGCGACTGGCGACAACAACAGCTCACTGACCTGTTCTACGAACACCGCACCACCACCCACCCGTTCAGCGACATCGCAGAAGTCGCCATCCGAGCAGCCAACAACCCAGACATCAAATCACCCACCGTGATCTTCCTCGACGGCAAACACTGGAACCTCGGCAGAAACACCAAACGACCAAAAAACCCGCCATGCGAAGAACACGCAGGCGAAGACGCACACACCTGCCGCTGCTGCCAAGCAGACATCCTCCTCGGCGAAAGACCAGAAACCATGATCGGCAAACGAATCCACCCAGCAGGCAAACCCAACGCCTTCGGAGCCCAAGCTGTCAAACAAGCGCTCCAAGCACTCAAAAGCCCCGAGAGCCATGTTGAAGCATCCGAAACAACCCGGGGCGTAGCCCCATTCTAAAACTTTTATTTGCAACCAACACCAACCAACAGACGGTGAACCACCGTTATTCGGGCAGAAATCGTGCCTAGGCGTGATTGTGACACCCTGGGCGGGTGTTTCCCCGTTCAACCTCCTGAAAGGCTCTCAAAATGGATTCTGTGCCCTCCGGCGAATTCCGGTTGGAACTTCCGAAGCTTGCGAATTGGATCAACGCCAACGACAAGCGCCACTGGGCGCCCCAGGCGAAGCTCGTGAAGGCTTGGCGCAACGGAGCGCACATCATGGCTCGACACCAGAAGCTGCCGAAAGGGCTGCAGCGGGTGCAGGTTGACGCGTACGTGTGGAAGAACTCGCGCCGGCGGTACGACCCGCACAATCTGATGCCGACGTTGAAGCCTGTGATTGATGGGCTGGTCACGGACTATGGGCTTATCCCTGATGATTCCAGCGAGTATCTGGCGGGGCCGTTCATCCATCATGGCGGGTACGGGACCGAGAAGCTGGTGCTAGTTATCAAAAATCTGGAACCGCTTCACAATGGTTGCTATACCAACTAACAGACGGTAGTCTGACAACCAGCAGCAGAAACACAATGATCACCCCGCCATCTGAGCGCGGGGGAGGGGAATCATCATGTACAAGAAATCCTTGGTAGCCGTCACGGCCGCCCTGATCCTATTGACCGGTTGTGCGCCGGCTGACCGCGTAGCGGACACGGCACCTGTCGCCATCGACGAGGTGAAAGCCTCAATGTTCGGCACCAGCCCAGAGTTCGAACAAGACTTACGCGAATGCCTTGAAGCCCACCCGATCCTATCGGATCACGCACCAGACCACCCAGCCTCGGCGCCACTCGCGGAATGCGTCGCCCGGGTATACGAAGCCCACGCTGGCGGTGCGAAATGACCCAGGAACCAGACCTGTTGAAGATGCTGGCCGTCGCAGAGAACGCGGGTGAAGCGTGGGCTGACGGTGAACACATCGACATCTTCACACCAACCCGGGTTCGCCTGCTGATTGAACGTGTGGTGCGGGCTGAGCAGAACTTTGACGAAGCCGACAGCGCGAAGATCAACGCGGAGGGCCGGGAAGAAAACGCTCTATCACGCGCTGAAAAGGCTGAGCGTTCGTGCCGGTTGCTTGGAACAATCATCGAGCGTGACGGTAAGAACCTTGTTGAACTGACCAACTCGCAGGACATCATCCCGGAAGACGGAGATGGCGACTGGGAAGTTGTGTGGGAGCGGGCGCAAGAAATGAAGGACCGCCTCGAACAGGCTGAACAGGCCGTCGCAAGAGCGCGGGAGGTCGCAGCAGGCTGGGCAACGAATGACCGCCCTTTCCGTGAAGCACTCCTCCGCGCCCTGGACGGTGATACCCGTGGATGAGCGGATGAGCGATCGAGAGCCAGTTCTTGGCAGATGGGAAGTAATTCGAGACCAGTACGACTTCGACTGGCTGGTCTACAACGCAGACACCACCTACGAAGAAGCCTTCCCCACCCACGCTGAAGCTATCGCCTACGCCGACCGTATGGCACGAACCAACCAAGGAGAACACAAGTGAAGCTCAACATTTTCGGGCGCACGTCCGCATTCATCGCCCAGGTGGCGATTGACCAGGGAATCTCATTCAAGGACGCAATCGAGATAGTCATTCAGAACGCAAACCGCGCCCGAGACCTCGACTCACCAGACGACCACTTGAACGGAGACGCCAAGTGAACCAGCCCCCGCTAAACCCGGACGCGATCGAAACTGGCGCGAAAACGTTGTTCATGCGTGAACGGAAGTACCACACGCCCACGCTGGAATGCCCGGAACCCCCGAACTGGGAAGACCTCACCGAAACTAGCAAAGAGCACTACCGGGGCAACGCACGCGCTGTCCTCGCCGTCGCACAGCCGGAAGTTCGCGGGTACATCATCGTCGACAAGAAAACCAACGCGATTGACTGGGACGGTGAACTCCACACGAGTATCGAATCAGCCATTGAATCCATGACAGGGCCACACCAGAGCATGTGCCGGACAGCTGAAGAAGAGGACGACGCGGCAAACGACGGCAGGACAGCCTGGTGGCGCTTCTACTCGATCCATGCCGTTACTGACGGACCGGAGGTGAACGATGCCCAGGCATGGCGAACGGGGCCTCACCTCGAAAGGTAAGACCCCGTTCTGTCGCGCAAATTACGCCTTCTTGCGTGTGATCAGTCCCCAGATAACGAGGACGATCAGCGAGCCGCCGATGGCCAGCAACCATGTAGACAGATCCCAGAATTCGTTTACTCCGACTCCGAAGATCGCGGATCCAATCCACCCGCCTACGATAGCGCCAACAACACCAAGCACCAGGGTAGCGAGCCAGCCGCCACCCTGCTCACCAGGCTTGATCGCCTTAGCGATCGCACCAGCAATAAGACCTAAAACAATCCAACCAATGAAACCCATAACTTCCTCCTGTTGGGATCGAGTGACTTCGTTCAGCATCAGGACTGAGATGCACAAGGGAAAACAATACAGGTCGGAGCACAGGAATTACTAATCAAAAACATAGGAGATGACACCAATGAGCGCTAATGAGAAGCACGATGCCACCTCCCGCGGCAGGGAATACACGCCGGATACGGAAAGTGTTCGCATGACCTACTGCCTGCGAAAGGAACATCTTGGGCTTAGTAGAAACGTCGCTGAAGATAACTTCAATCGCTGGCTTGAAACCGTGCGCGCCGAAGCGAAAGCAGAAGCATGCAAGGATGCAGCCGATGCGCTTCACGCTGAAGCACGCTGGCAAACCGACCTCCTGCTACGCCACGAGGAATACCGTTTCAGGCACTGCTCCAACCGTGTGACCGAAATGGAAAACGTCATGCTTGCCCGCGCCAACCAGTACAAGGAGGAATCAGTCAATGGTTGTTAGAGTAACCGCTGAGAACCTGGGCAAAGCGATCAAACGATACAAAGGCGACCCCACCTACGCCCCGGGGCAGGAGCGTGACGGGAAGCTGATCTGCGGGGCGAAGAAGCGCGGGAAAGATGAAGCTTGTGGATCCTCACCGGTGCCAGGTGGGGTGCGGTGCGGCCGGCACGGTGGCAACAGCCCGAAAGCCAAAACAGCGGCAGAACAACGGATCGCGGAACAAGAATTGAACCACGCCATAGGCACGCTCGGCATCACCGAAAAATACCCAGACATCGACCCCGCCCAAGCGCTCCTGCAAGAAATCAGGATCAGCTACGCACACGTCCAATGGCTCCGGGCCAAGGTCGCTGAGGTTGAACCTAATGAGCTTGTATGGGGGATTACAAAGACTGAGGTTGGTATCGGTGCCCAAGGGCCCGTTGATATGACCGTTCAAGAGGCAGGGTTCAACACTTGGTACACGCTCTACACGAAAGAGCGCGAGCACTTCGCCAAGCTCACCACCATGGCGCTCAAGGCCGGTATCGAGCAGCGGCGCATCGAACTGGAAGAGCAGAAAGCAGACCTCGTTGTAGTCGCGTTGAAGCAGATCTTCGCACAGCTGAACTTGTCCAAGCTGCAGGCCGACATGCTCCCCACCATCGTCCCCAACGCCCTACGCCAACTCACCGGAGGCACGACATGACACCCAATGATGTGCTTGTTGTGTTCTGTGTGGTCGCAACCATCACCATCCTGGCCGTCGTAGCCCTGCAGCCCAGCCTCGACGAGCGCATGATCCGGGCATGGGTCAAAGCAGAAATGGAACGCATGCACACCAACCAGCAACCGCCCGCCGTTGCTGAGCTCAACGAAGCAGTAGACATCAGCGAGTACATCAAACCCACGGCCATGCCGGATGTCTACTACAACCCAGAAACCCAAAGCATCGAGGACAAACCATGATTACCCGCGAAGCCAAGTACCTCGCGCCCGTCGACATCGGTAAGACGGTAACGGTCACTGACACGGACACTGGCAAGACTGTGACTGGGGAGCTCTTACACATCGACGCAATCGACTGCAGCCCCATCGACCTGACTATCATCGCCGGTAAAGACAGTGGCCATTACCTCGTGCAGCTCGATGACCACGTCACCATCACCGGCACCGACACCCCACCAGGCTTGAACCTCCACCGCAGTGTGATCGACCAAGACGAATAGGATAAGAGCATGATTAGCGAATACTCCATTCAGTTCTGGGTCATGGCCGGGACGCTCTTAACTGCGGTTGCAACGCTAGGGCTTGTAGTCGGAGCATTCATGGCTTGGTACAAGGCCAAGGGGACGTTAGAGCAGATGCAGGAGGATGCGAATAGAACAGAAAAGAGGTTCCAAGCCGAAATTCAGGCGCGGGCCGAACATCTGCGTTCCGACAAGGTTCAGGAGGCGGTGTATGAATTTGTTTCACTTCACCAAGAGATTCTTCACGCTAACAGTGCGGAAGAACACGTTCTGACTCCGCTTGTCGATCGACTTCGGATGGCCCAGACTCGTTTGGAAATGACAATGGGCTTGCAGTCGCATCAGTCTCAGTTGACGTACTTCACTATGACTATCAAGCATTTTGGGCAAATTGAATTCGACAATCGAGACAATGTGGGAATCGCGTCTATGGAAGCATTTCTTGCGCATAGGCGTTCAGTAAGTTTTCTATACGACGTCATGACCTCGCTTCACAAAGGGGAATCTGATGTTGAAGAGGTGCTTCTGGAAATCGGACGTTACACAGCGCAACTAATAGATACTTACCCAAAGATTTTTGATGAATCGTTAGTTAAGGAGTTGATGCGAAGAGATGATTTGCTTAATTTGTGAGTACAGCACCGCACAGGGCCTGCACTTGTGCATTCATTGCGATACTCGGTTCCGTGCCGTCCTGGATCGTGTGCCGGCGACGTTGCGGACCGCGCAGGCGACGTTGGCGAATCAGGGTGTGCAGCCCCGTGTCGGGTCAGCCGGTACGTCAGCGCCTGGTGCGCCGTTGAATCTGGACATGGCCGAACGGCTCGGAGAGTACGAACGCCGGCTGACAGAGCTGGCGCACTGGGTCAATGGGCGGGAGGAACCAAAGCACCTGCGGATATTCACCACCACGTTCCACGCTGCCGAATACCTACGCGCCATGGCCCACCACATGCGCAAACGCGAGTACGTCGCCGACCTTTACCAAGAGCTGCGCGACCTTGAACGGCGCGTCATCTCCGCAGCTGACCGGCCAATCCAGAAACGCCCACTCGGGGAGTGCGGGGCACTCGACCTCGACGAACACGGCACCGTCACCAAATGCGCCGGCACCGTCGAAGGCCACGAAACAGCCACCATCGGACGCTGCAAAGAATGCCACCGTGAACACGACCTCACCGACCGCATCACCGAACGATTCGCCCAAGCCTGGCACCACGTTGCACCACTCAGCGTTGTTGTGAAAGCCCTCAACGCCGCCGGCTACCCAATAAAATACGAACGTGCCAAGAAGTGGGCGCAGCGAGGAAAACTCGCCCCGAGATGCGACGTGAAAACACGGCAGGAGGGCCACTCGCCAGCGGACGTGGTCCTTGTCTTAAAGTCAATACCGCTTCACAAGTGGTGAATCACCAACCAGAAGTTGATTTATGGCTGGTTTGTCCCTAGGATGAAATCAAGATCGGAGCAGTGTAAGTACGGGATTGCCGAAAGCTATTCTCATAACCCAAAGATTTGCCCATACCCCCATAGTTGGGCAAAACCGGTGCCGAACTGGAATCTGCTGCAAACCGATATCGCGGCGAGTGAGTCAAACACTGATCCTGTTTGGTCTGACACCAAGACCCGCGCCAGTCTCGGCACCAATAACTAAATAGCCCCCAGGTGCACGAGCCCGGGGGAGCGCTACCGGGTATGTCCCCGCCAGCTCACGACTGAGTAGCGCACGATACCGGTTTGCTCATGGCCGGTAGAAACCCGCCAACGCACGGGCGGGGCGGCATGGTCCCCGCCGAATTGAAGCGGACCACCAGTCAACGTAGCTCAACAGGTAGAGCGGCGGTCTCCAAAACCGCAGGTAGCAGGTTCGAGTCCTGCCGGTGGCGCGAGGGGTTCCTGCTAACCCGCACGGCTCAGATAGTCGTGACGGGCGCTAAGGGCTGGCATGATCCGAAACTGTAGAAGTTCGAACGGGTACCAGTACCTGCCCCACCAAGCTTGACGGCGGCCAACAAGCCGACACAACACACCGCAACCAACTACGTTGAGCGCGCAACGCGGACCAGGGCCGCCGTCTAGCTAGCCTAGGGTTTGCTCACAAGATTAAAGTCGTCCGGTATCTTCTGATTGAAAACGGACCGAAGAAGTACCGAAGTCGGTACTTCTTCGGTATCTTCTGGCGCTAAATCAAGCCTCATAGCGTTTACCGCTTGACCAAAAAGACGGAGAGCAGTGTGCTGCTCTTGCTCCGACAGCATTCGACGGGTCGTAGAAGGCGATCCCACCTTTTTCATTTGTTCCTCGTTGTCTTCAATGATCTTGGTCAGCCCCTCTTGCCACCCGGCTAGGGCACTGATTGATCCGGCCGAACCCCAAAGTGCGACCGCTGCGCGTAGTTGTCCATCGATTGCTGCGTTGTACCCCTCGTCCATAAATCTAGCAACCATGAACTGTGTGATCGCTTCATAAATCTTTTCGCGGTGTTCATACAATTTAACTTCACGGTCACGCTGACGCTGTTCGGCCCAAGATATAACCGCCAAGGTCGCGACGATTGAAGCAACTCCCGCAGCTAACAATGCACAAGCGGGGGCCACCAGCCCGATTCCACGCTCAACAGTCCAGAATCTAAATGCCGCAACAGCCAAAAGAACTAGACCGACCAAGACGGGAAGTCCGCCAGCGAGAATAGACCAGTTTCTTCGAGTTTTTACTTTTTTATCGAAGGAAGACTCAGATTTCTTTTCAGGTTTCTTAGGCATAAAAGAATCATATAGGGGGCCCCACCGTGTCTGCCGCTTATGACTGGGCGGAGTACGCGGCCCGAGCCTTCGAGATACCAGAGCATGATTGGGAGACTCCCGGCCAGCTGGCTAAGGCCATCGAACCAACCACGCTGCAGACCCCGGCACTGGATCTGATCGACGAGTACCTGGTCAAGGTTGAGGCAGGGGAGATTGACCGCCTGATCATCAACCTGCCACCCCAGGAAGGCAAAAGCACTCGCGTCACAACTATTGGGCCCCTCTGGTTCCTGACCCGTAACCCAGACCGGCGCATCGCCATCGTCTCCTACGCCCAGGATCTCGCCGACGAGTTCGGACGCAACATCCGAAACCACATCGCATCCAACGACGGCGACGACGAAACCCTAGACCTCGGCCTGCGCGTCGCCAAAGACAACGGAGCTGCACGACGCTGGAAGCTCGACGGGAAAAAGGGTGGCGTCCGCTCGGTCGGTATCCGCGGCGGCCTAACCGGTCGCGCCGTTGACGCACTGTTCATCGACGACCCCATCAGCAACCTTGAACAGGCGTACTCGAAAACCTATCGTGAACAAGCATGGGGCTTCTGGCAATCAGTCGGCATCACCCGACTCGCCCCCGGCGCACCAGTAATCTTGGTGCTCACCCGCTGGCATGCTGACGACCTAGCCGGCCGCCTGCTCTCCGGTGAAGACGCTGACCGCTGGACCGTACTCAACATCCCCGCCGAAGCCGTGGAAAACGACCCCCTCGACCGTAAACCCGGCGAATGGCTCGAATCAGCCCGACAGCGCACCCCACACCAGTGGGAACAGATCAAAGTCTCTGTCGGGCCCAAGGTATGGCAATCCCTCTACCAGGGCAACCCAACCTTGGACGACGGCGGCGTACTCCCAACAGAGTGGGCCCGCTACGACCAACCTATGTGGATCGAACACGCTGACGGACGGCACACCGTGCCCGGCATCGACCGTGACGACCATGAACTCATACAGTCCTGGGACCTCGCGTTCAAGGGCGAGAACACCAGCGACTACGTCGTGGGACAAGTCTGGTTGCGCGTCGGCAACACCGCGTACCTGCTCGACCAAGTCCGCCGGCGCATGAACTTCAACGAAACGTGCGAAGCCATCGAAGCCATGACAGCGAAGTGGCCCGAAGCAACCGCCAAACTCGTGGAAGACAAAGCCAACGGGCCCGCGGTTATGAACGCACTGCAGAAAACAGTGATCGGGCTGATCCCAGTCGAACCAGTCGGCTCCAAGTACGCTCGCGTGTCAGCTGTCAGCCCGTTGGCGTTCTCCAAGAACATCGTCCTGCCATCCACGACGCTCTGCCCCTGGGTGGAACACTTCACCCAAGAAGCCCTGTCCTTCCCTGCAGGCGCAAACGATGACCAGCTGGACACCATGTCCCAAGCAGTGAATCAGTTGCTCCTGCACCGCATCGACGGGCTGGGGGATGACCTTGTGCAGCCGGATGAATATGACCAACTCGAAACCGACGGATACTATCTGTCGCCCTACTAGGAATGGTGGTGCCGTGTGGATCTGAACCTCAAAGATTGGGCGCCACTAGCCGAAGCTGACACAACCGAGCGCGTCCCAGTAGGCACCGTGTCCTCGCTAGAGCACAAGCTAGAAACCTTGACCGAGTCCATGGCCCAGCTGTCATTGGCACGTGAAGATGCTGGTTGGGAACGGATCCTGCAGGACGGGCAACGCGAACTCACACCCGAAGCACGCCGCCGCAACGCTGAGCTGTGCCGCGTGTATGCGATCGCTAACCCGCTGATCAAGCGCGGCCTGGAACTGCGTGCAGCGTACGTGTTCGGGCAAGGCGTTGGCACCACCGCTACCGGTGAACGCGTCAACGACCTCGTGCAGACCTGGTTGGATGACCCGGAAGTACGGGAAGTGTTCGCAGGATCCGAAGCGCAGGCACGCAACGAACTAGCCCTCGGCACAGACGGCAACGTGTTCTTCGCACTGTTCACCAACCCACTCACCGGACGCGTGAAGCCCCGTGTGATCCCATTCGAGGAAATCCAAGAGCAGATCACCGACCCAGAAGACTCTTTGAGCGTCCGCTACTACAAGCGGGTCTGGAACCGACGCGACGCATCCGGCAGAGAGCAAGAGGTCACGACCTACCACCCTCGGTACGACTACCGCCCACAGATGCGCCAACGCCGATACGGGGCCACCCCGAACAGTGCCGGCCACGACATCATCTGGGATGCACCGATCTACCATATCAAGGTCAACGCCCTCACCGGCTGGCAATACGGCATCGGCGACGCGTTCGCCGCCCTGCCGTGGGCCCGCGGGTACAAGGAATTCCTTGAAGCGTGGGCGATCATGATGAACGCCCTGTCCAAGATCGTTTGGCAGCGCGTCGGCAAGAGCGGGAAGCGTACCGCAGCGACAGGTCGTCGTGAGCTGCAGAAGATCGAGAGCATGGCCCCAGGCGGCAGCGGCAACGCGACCGACGATTCGAAACTCGAAGCGGTGCCGAAGACCGGCGCCACCATCGACTCTGACTCTGCGAAACCACTGGCAGCGATGGTCGCCACAGCGTTGGGTATCCCGGTGACCATGCTCCTAGCGGATCCTGGCCAGACCGGCGCACGAGCTGTAGCGGAAACACTGGACTTCCCAACCACCCTGACGATGCAAGGTCGCCAGGAAGTTTGGCGTGAAGCGCGCCGGCAGATCCTCGGCTACGTCATCGACCAAGCAGTCATCGCACCGCGTGGTGTGCTGCGTGGCCAAGGCAAAACGGTGCGAGACGGCGACCGGCTCCAAACGGCGCTCACCAATGAGGATGACCGGACGCTCACCATCGCGTTCCCTGACATCACCAAGGTTGATCCGAAGACCATGATGGACGCTTTGGAGAAGGCAGACGGGCACATCCCGCCACTGCTGTTGGCTGAGATGATCATGCGCGCCCTGGGTGTGCGTGACGTTGACGAGTGGCTGGAAGAGCTGACCGATGATGAAGGAAACTTCCTCGACCCGCTCGTGGTAGCCGGGCAGGCCGCGGCTGACGCGTACCGGGCGGGACAAGAATAGGTGGTGATGTTGGTGGCTGTCACAGATGAAACCCTGCTGATAGCCGCCGACACCCGCCGGCGCTTGCAACGGATGACCGATGAACAAGCCGTAGCACTCACAATGGCTTGGGTTGAGGCGTGGGATACGCTCACCCCGTTGTTCAACGAAGCGTTGCTGGACCTGTTGCAGGGTGCGCCTGACCGGATACCTCGTGCAGTAGTCGCACGCAACCGGAAACTACAGGCAGCCCTACGGCAAGCCCGCACGGTGCTGAACGAGCTCACGCGGGGCGCGAACGAAGTCATCGAGAACAGTCTCGCTGACGCGGTCCTGGACGCGGTGCAGTCGCATGAAGCGATCCTCCGCACACAGCTGCCGCCCGAAGGCGCCGGTGTTGCTTTCAACTTGGACGCACCAGCGCCGGACGCGCTAGATGCGATCGTTCTGCGAACAACCCAGCAGATTCATTCGGCAACCCAGCCTCTCGCTGGGTGGGTTGTGACGGCGATGCGTAAAGAGTTGGTCCGCGGTATCGCAGTGGGGGACAACCCCCGCGAGGTCGCCCGCAAACTGATCCGCGCAACCGAAGGACACTTCAACGGTGGACTAGCCCGGGCTACACGGATCGCACGAACCGAAATGTTGGACGCCCACCGAAACGGGTCGCTCACCTCCGCGAAGCAGAACAGAGAGCTGCTGACCGGCTGGAAATGGCAATGCACCCTGGATCGGCGCACCTGCCCATCCTGCCTGTCCAAGCACGGCACCCTGTACCCGGTAGACCAGTTCGGGCCCGAAGACCACCAGAACGGCCGCTGCGCACGCATCGACGTCACCAAAACATGGAAAGAGCTCGGCTTCGACTTTGAAGAGCCCACCGATGCTTTCCCCGATGCACGAGCTTGGTACGACGGGCTGACCGACGACTCGAAACTATCGATCATGGGCCCAACCCGGCTGCAGCTGCTCAACGACGGCAAGATCGGCTGGGAAGACCTCGCCACGCTCCGCACCGCAGACGGCTGGCGAGACTCCTACATCCAGACACCGGTGAAAGACCTACTAGGTGCCATCGCTGGCTGACGGGTAATAATCCACCGTCCCGCACCACTTGCACACCACGGACATCGAACCACCCGTAGGACGCAAGAAAACGCGTCCCACCTTCCACTCATGGCCAGGGCAAGCGCCCGGCTCGCCCGGGGTGTCATTCGCGTCGTCAGCACTCATGGACACCAGTTTAGGAGATCCACCAGATGAAACACATCCGCGAATCCGCGACAGCTACCCGCCGCGGCCCAGGCCGTATCCTGCTGACTCTGATCAGCCCCGGACAAGGATCTAGCGGCGACTACACGCCCGAGGTACTGGCGACTGCCGCCACAGAGCGTGCATTCCCGCGTGGCACGCTGGGCATGATCGACCACGACACCCCCACCGAGATGATGGAACGCCCCGAAGGGTCCTTGCGGAACCTCGCAATTGTCCTGGAAGAAGACGCTTACGTTGGCGAAGGCGGCGCATTGCAGGCTGAAGCCAAAGTTGCTTCCGCATGGCGTGACCTCGTAGACGACTTCCACGAACACATCGGTGCGAGCATCTTCGCCAGCGCCGAAATCAGCGTGAACGAATCCGGTAAAAAGATCGTGGAACGCATCATTCCCAACCCGTTCAACCGTGCCGACCTCGTGACCGTGGCAGGGCGTGGCGGAAAGATCGAGCAAGTGCTCGAAGCCGCTCGGGTCATCGAATCCCGGTCCATCATTGCCGAAGCCACCGCCGGCGACGTGCGCATGTGGTTGCAAGCCGCCATCCGCGGATCACACGACGATTACGCATGGGTGTCCGACCACGACGAAACCTACGTCTACTACGAAATCGGCGACAAGTACTTCCGGCAAGCCTACGAGCTGACCGGTGTCAACGTCACGCTCTCCGGGGAACCTGTTGAGGTTCGCCGCCGGGTCGAATATGACCCCGTCATTCTCCCCGCCACTCCGGCCGGGGTAACCGAAAACGAGAAGGAGGATGCCACCATGGCAACCACCCAGATTGAGGAAGCGGAACTGACCCAGCTCCGCGAGTCCGCCGGCCGGGTCACCGCGCTGGAAGCAGAATTGCAGGCCGAAAAGGAAGCACGAGCCAAGGAAGCCGCCGACCGCGCAGCCGAAGCCACCGCAAACCGAGTCAAGGAAGCCAAGCGCATCGTCGCCGAGGCTTTCGGTGAGGATGCACCAGCGCTCTACACCCGACTGGCCGAGTCCGCCGCAACACCGGAAGACTTCGACGCGGACAAGTTCCGCACCGAAGTTCAGGAAGCAGCAGCCAAGACCGAAGCCGACCAGGGCGCAGGACAGCCACGAGGCCTCGGCTCCACCACCGTCACCGAGTCGAAGACCGCCGTCTCCGACGAAGACATCATCAACGCACTCTAAGGAGGCAACACAGTGGCAAAGAACCAGCGTTACACCAACGCACTACACATCACCGTCACCGCGCCCCGCGATATCAAGTCCGGTGACCCAGTACAGGTCGGACAGATCAGCGGCGTAGCCCAGATCGACGCCAAGTCCGGCGAAAAGGTCACCATCTGGTTGGACGGATCGTGGGACGTGCCAGTAGCTGGCGCGCTCGCATCTGAAGGCCTTCCGGTCTACATCAACGCGTCTGGCACCCTGACCGCTACCGCGACCGGCAACACCCCCTGGGGCGTAGCGCTCGCAACGAAGACCACCGGCACCGCACCCGTTGAGGTCGTGCCGCTCGGCTACACCGCTGGCGCAACCGCCTAAGAAAGGAAGTCAACACCATGACCCACGAAATTGCACAGGAAGGCTTCCGCCGCGCATCCTCTCACGAAGAGCGCGTACACGAAGCCGCCAAGCTGTTCGGTGTAGGTCGCACCGGCGCGGATCCATTCGCTCAGGCACGCCTGCTCGAAGCATTCACCACTTCGGACTTCCCAGTCCTGCTCAGTGACGCTTTCACCAAGAAGGCTGTTGCCGCGCAGAAGGCTGCGGTCAAGGAATTCGAGCCGATCCTCACCAGCGTCACTGTTGACGACTTCAATCGTCACAAGCTGATCGACCTGTGGGGCGGCGACGAATTCGAGACCGTTAAGGAACTCGAAGAGTACAAGGCCGGTTCGCTGAACGAAACCGAACTGACCCACGGCAACCAGAAGCACGGTAAGGCCTACGGCCTGTCGTGGGAGCTTTACCGCTCCCGCAACTTCACCGCCCTCGCCAACTTCCCAGCGAAGTTGGGTGACGGTTCCGTCAAGGGGCAGAACAGCCGTGTGGCTGACCTGCTGGTGGACGCAACTGCAGGCAACTGGAACGCCGCCTTCTTCGGCACCGTCGATACCGCAGCTTTCAGCGCTGACGCACTGGATGCTGCGATCAAGGCCCTGGCGCAGAAGGAAGACCACCGTGGCGACCTCGTAGATGTGTCCAACCTCGTGTTGATTCACTCTTCGGGTCTGCGCTCCGAAGTTCTGCGCGTCCTGAATGCGTACGAACTGGAAATGCAGGTAACCGACGGGTCGAAGACCTCGAAGACCCGCGTGCAGAACCCATTCAAGGGCGTAGTTACCCCGCTGGAATCGCGTGCCGTTGGCAAGCGCCTCGGCGCTGCGCAGTCCACCGGCTGGGCGCTGGTTCCTGCAGGTTCCTCGGACCTGCCTGCAATCATCCGCACCCTGCTCTCGGGCGAGGAAGTAGTGGACATCCGCGTCAAGAATGATCAGGGCAACCGCGTTGGCGGTGGCGCTGTTCCATTCGACGCTGGTTCGTTCCCAGACGACGGCATTTGGTTCCGTGGCCGCGATGTCTACGGCATCGACAAGGGCTTCACCACCGGCGTTTACGCGTCCAAGGGCGCAGCCTAGCAAAACCAATGACTGAGGGGCATCACCGACTGGTGGTGCCCCTCAGCTGTACCCAAACACTTTCAAGGGGTGGTCATGGACTACGAAGCAGCAATCCGACAGGTACGCGTACTGATCGCAGACACGGCCACTCCACCACTGATCGACGACCCGACACTGCAAACCTATTTGGAGATGCAGGGCTGGGAAGAGGGCGCACGCTGGGCTGTCTACCGGGCAGCTGCTGACGCGCTTGAAGCTATCGCAGTGTCCGAGGTGTTGGTATCGAAGAAGATCCGCACGCAAGACCTGACCAGCGACGGCCCTGCAGTGGCTGAGTCGCTCCGCAAACTCGCTGCAGGCCTACGCACCCAGGCCGATGACAACGACCCAACCTTGGGTGGAACGTTTGAAATCATCGAGACCGGTCGTAGCCGTCTCGAAGCTGAGGAATGGAGGGTGTTCTGATGCCGTTCCCCGGAACCAAAATCATTCCAGACGGCTGGTCCGAGCATCACCGGCCAGTCGCAGCGGGCGGCATGACCGCTGATTGCGTGATCGAACGCGTCACTGACGGCCCTGCACCATTCCCTCTGCTCGAAGGCTGGACAGGACGCACCAGGTTATGGGCTGGCAAGGCTCGCATCCAAGAGCTGAAGCGAGAACAAGCCGCAGACCTCGCAGGCCAGCCCACCGAGTCACGCCAGTACCTGATACAGCTCCCATACGACGGCACCCTGCCCGACCTGTGGGTGGGGGAGCGCGGCGACATCGTCACCAGCGCTGGCGCCGAGTACATCCTGAAGCAACGCATGACCGGCTCTGAACTCTGGGCGCACGACTTCTTAGCATGGGAAAACCAAACCCAGCAGAACCCCTAACGCTTACGTGTACGAGCAACCTTGACGGCAATCGCGGACACTAAACAAACAAATCCGAGCGCTAAGAACCATGTCAACGATGGCTGATTAGTTGCGTACCCGGATATGCCAAGTATGGAAAAAACAATCGCGCCGATACATAGAAGCGTGTGAGCCTGTTTCAAATTCATGATCAAAGCCTATCGAAGGGCGGACACACCATGAGCTTTGACGCATCAGAGTTACGCAACCTCAGCGTGGAACTCGGAACTGTTCCCAAGGTGGTCGGCCAGCTGGCGAAAGTCGTGGTCAAGAAAACCGCGAAGGACATCGAGGGCACAGCCAAGACCTTGGCCCCGGTGGACACCGGCTTCCTCCGCTCTGGAATCAAAACCTCAGACCTGCGCAATGTCAGCCAGGACTCACCTTCCGCTGAAGTCGTGGTATCCGCCAGCTACAGCCCGTACCTCGAATTCGGTACCAGCCGTATGGCCCCTCAACCGTTCATGCGACCAGCCGCGGACAAGCATGCTGACGCGTTCGAGCAGGCGATGGCGCAGATCATCGAGAAAGCAGTGAACAGCTGATGGACGCAACACAATTCAGTGCTGAGCTCGAAGCCAGGCTGAAAGCTATCCCAGACCTTGGCGGCCGGGCATATGACGGGTACATCCCGGGCAAGATCCCCACCGACGGCGCAGGATACGTCCTTCCATACGTTTTGTTCTTCGCTGGAATCCCGGCCGACATCGGCGACCCAGATCTGACTGGCATGACGGACACCCTCGTGCATGACTGGGCACCGCAGACGAACTGCGTCGGACCCACGCCGGGCCACGCACGCAAATGCGCAGAAATAGTCGCCGCCGCGCTGACCAACACGCGAATCGGTAACCACCGGCTGCACGTAGACACCGACGCGTTCCGTGTAGCCGTGCCCATCAAAGACGACCAGGCAACACCAGCCCGGTTTTTCCTGCCGCTCTCGTGGCGGCTCACCACCACCTAAAGGAGGCCCACCGTGGCAACCCCTAAACAGGTCACCGAGCCAGCCACCCCCGCGGTGGTAGCCCGGATCACCGAACCAGCACAACCAGACCGCGTCTACGACCCGCGCAAGAAGGTCAAGGTATACGACACCAACACCAAGCAGGTAGTGCGCCGCCCAGTACCAGAAACCTGGCTGGACGGCCGCTTCCCAAACCTCGCACCAGTCCCATCCTCGAAAGAAGGTAAGTAGCTATGGCCGCCAAGGGTCCAAAGATGCTCAACATGAACAACCGCGCCCTGTGGTGGGTACCAACCATCGCTAACAAGAACGCACCAACGGTCGCCGAAGTCACCGCTGGTATTCAGCTCACTTGCTTGGTGACCGTGGCGAACTACCAGTTCGGCATCACCGGCACCGCCGTGATTACCGACCCGTCGCCGTGCGACTCCATCGAAGCCGGCGCCCCAGGAATGGACACCGTCGAAGCTGGCTTCGACATGTTCCGCTTCAAGGACGCTGTCGAAGACATCGCGTGGACCACGTTCACCGACAAGGGCATCGGGGGGTACCTCGTTGAGCGTATCGGCCAGGTCGCTGACGGTGAAGACCCATCCGAGGTTCCACTGTCAGCTGGTGATGAAGTCGCCGTAATGGAGGTCCTGACCTTGTCGCCACGCACCTTGTCGCCGGCCACCGCCGGGTACGAGAAGTTCAACCAGTCGTTCGCTCCGCAGTCCTTCGCGCCTCGCGCCGTGGTTGCTGCGGCGTAACCATATGACCAGTCCGGGTGGGCGCGTTTGACTCCCGCGCTTACCCGGACTCTAAACCCTTTGGAGTCACCCAAAATATTAGGAGTCAACCATGGCTGAGAAACGCCACTACGAGGGCACAGTATCCCGCGACCAGCTGAAAGCAGCCGTTGAAGCACTTGGGCTGAACCCAGAGAACACAGTGTCGATCAACATGACGGCAGATCGTATCCGCGTCATAGAGTACGTGCGCGACGAAACCGGGGCCCGGGTCATCAACGAAGCGTTCGAAGGTTTCGACCGCCGTTGCTACACACTGCAAGTCAAGTAACCACCAAGTAGGAGTCAAACCATGTCTGAGAACATCACCCCCAACGCAGAGCTAGACCTCGACGAGTGGCTGGCCATGGGCGAACGCACTGTCCATAACGTCAACCTGTACGCACGCTTCGACCTGATCGCCGAAATCGACGCACTCGAAGCACAGAAACAGCCCGTGGAAGAAGTCCCCGAGGGCGACGAAGCCCTCGGCGGGAACAGTGACCCGAACGCCGCAATCGACGCTGAGATTGACGAACTGAAACTGCGGATCCACGCATCCAAGAAGATATTTCGCGTCACCTCACTGACCGACGCTGAAATTGCCGGCATCCGGGAAACCGTCCTCACCGAGTGCTCCAAGGAAATCGACAAGCAGGCTGAGCTCGGCAAGAACGAAGCGCGCAAGACCGCGGCCCGCATGGAAGTAAAAATCCATGCCGACGTGAACGCCCTCGTGCGCGTCAACGTCAACGAGTTCACCCGGAAATTCATTGAGCGTGAATCTCGGCTCCGCATCATCGCAGCATCCACCACACTCATGAACAAGGGGCAACTGGTCAGCCTAGACCTAGAGCAGGCCCGCACCCTCTACGAGAAGCTCGGAGAAGCACAAATGCGGTTGCTTTCAGATGCGAACGCACGCGCCACCCAGGACATCCCCGAGGTGACCGTCCCAAAATCGTAGAAGCCCTCGGAACCCCGCGCTGGGCCCACCTGCTCGACCTGGTGGAAACAGCGCGGGACTGCCGCATCCCCGTCACCGTGCTCCTGGGCGTACGGGAAGACGACGGGACGTACTGCGACCAAGACAAAATCATGCAGATCGCATACACGAAATACCTGAAAACGATCTGCTCCGGCTGCGGCCTACCCGCGCACATCACCCGCGGGGACGACAACGTCGGACGGTTCGAAGTGCACGACGACACCATGTGCCACGGCTGCGAAGCGTTGGAAACATTCACATCCAACAAGAACCGCACCACATGGCCAGGCCAAAAACTCCACCTGAAAGACACCCATCTTGACGGATAACTAAATAAAGGGGGCGCCCAGCGGTGGACAAAAAGCTGAGAGTTCTTGTTAGCGCCGAAATCGGTGCGTTCATCAAGGACATGGACCGGGTTTCCGCAAAAGCCAAGGAAACCGCCAAAAAGACCGAAGACGCGGGCACACAGTCCCAGTCCGGCATAGGCCGCCTGGTAGACGTAGCGAACCAGCACGAAAAAGCGTGGGGCCAAGTCGCCAACACCATGGTCGGCGCCGGCACCGCCATCACCGGCGGGCTTGTCCTGTCAGCCAAAGCAGCCATGGACTGGCAGTCCCAATTCGCTGGGGTCCGCAAGACCATCGACGACACCGAAGAGGGCTATGCAGAGCTCTCCGATGGGCTGCGTGACCTCGCCAAGGAACTGCCGTCCACGCACGCTGAGATTGCAGGCGTGGCCGAGGCCGCCGGTCAGCTGGGCGTGGCCCGCGACGACGTTCTAGGCTTCACCGCCACCATGATCGACCTCGGCGAAACCACCAACCTGACCGCGGAAGACGCTGCCACGAACATTGCGCAGATCTCCAACGTCATGGGCACCATGGAACGCGAAGGCGCGCAAGGCGTGGAACGCTTTGGCTCCGCACTGGTAGCACTGGGTAACGATGGTGCCTCCACTGAAGCTGAGATCCTGTCGATGGCCCAGCGCATCGCTGGTGCCGCCGCATCGCTGGGCGCTTCCGAAGCTGACGTGCTGGCGCTGTCCAACACCCTGGCATCCATGGGTGTGCGTGCTGAGCTCGGCGGCGGCGTAGCAACCCGCGTGCTTTTGAAGATGCGCACCGCCGTTGATGACGGGGGAGAATCACTTGAAGCATTCGCAGGAGTAGCAGGAACCACGGCTGAGGAATTCGCGAGCAAGTTCAGCAGCTCCCCAATGGAAGCCCTGCAGCTCGTCGCTGAAGGCATCGACCGCACCAACGCCGCCGGCGGAAACCTCACCGCCACGCTCAAAGACATGGGCATCAAGGGCACCGAAGAAATGCAGGTCATGCTGGCCCTCGCCAACTCCGGTGACCTGCTCACCGACTCGCTGGAACTCGGCGCTAAGGCGTGGGAGGAAAACTCGGCGTTGGCCGACGAAGCCGCTCAACGCTACGCCACCGCTGAATCCAAGGTAAAAGTCGCCTGGAACAACATCAAGGACGCAGGCATCGACGCGGGAGCCGTACTGCTCCCTGTCATTGCAAGCATGGCCGAAGGTGTAGCTGACCTCGTTGGATGGTTTACCGACCTGCCAGCACCAGTTCAAGGCGCCTTGACGATCCTTGCCACCGTCGCAGGTGTCGGCACCCTAGCAGCTGGCGCGTTCATGAAGATCGTGCCAGGCGTAGTGGACACGGTGACCGGGCTGCGCGACCTGATCAAGGAAGGCCCGAAGTCAGTCGGGTCGATGTCCAAGATGGAGAAGGGCGCACTCGGCGTAGCAGCGGCTTACACCGCGATTGCGAGCGCCGCAGCGCTGGCTTCAGACTCTCGCCGAAAGTTCGACAAGCAGATCGAGTCTTCGGAGATCGTCAACGCCTTGGACGGCATCGCTGGCAAGAGCGACGAAGCTTTCAAAGCGCTCGACAAAGTGTTCAACGGCAGCGTGGTCACCGGCGGAGGCTCAGGTCTCGGCGGTGCACCAACGGCCGTCAACGACCTCGCATCAGCGATGGACCGACTGTTCAACACCTCCGGGTTCGACAACTTCAATGATTTCCTAGGAACCTGGCTCCCCGGCGTGGAGTCCGGATCCGAGGTTGTCCGAGAGAACATGCGCGAGGTGGACGCTGCCCTCGTTGAACTGACCAGTGGTGGAAAGTTCGACGACGCGGCCGCCGGCTTCGGACGAGTCATGGCAGCGGCCACCGAACGCGGTGCTGATGTCAAAGACGTTATGGACATGTTCCCGCAGTACCGGGACGCCGCCTACGAAGCGCTAACCGCTAACGGTGAAACGCAGGTATCGCAGGAACGCCTTGTCGAGGCGATGCTCAAAGGCCTGCCAGCTGGCGAAGCAGCCGCGGACGGCACGAACACAGCCAAGACAGCCTACGAGAACGCGGCTAAGGCCGCGCAGGAAGCAGCCGAAGCTGTTGATGAATGGTACGACTCGCTGGTCAATACTGGCATGGTCATCATTGGTGAGAACGAAGCGATCCGGCGACTGCAGGAATCGATCAACTCGGCAACTAAGACCATCAAGGAAAACGGTGAGGTTGTCGACAAGAACGGTGAAGCGTTCGACAAGTCCTCAGAGAAGTACCTTGCTAGTTCGTCGGCGCTCGACGGTATCGCATCCAGTACGCTCGCGGTCATTGACCCGATGCGTGAAGCCGGTGCGACCACCGCTGAAATGTCCGAAGAGATCGCGCACGGCCGGGAGAACTTCATCAAGCAGGCAACTGCGATGGGATACAGCAAAGAAGCAGCTGCAGCCTACGCAGACCAGCTGGGACTGATACCAGGCAGCGTGTACGTACAGTTCAACTCCAACACTGACTCGGTGGCGGGGAAGCTCACTGAGATTCACGAGCTCGTGCAGTCCACTCCGGACGGCAACGTAACCATCACAGAGAACTCGCCAGAAGTGCTGGCTGCGTTGGAAGCTCTCGGCTACATCGTCTCTGAGCTACCCGACGGCCGAATCGAAGTATCTGAAACGGGTACGGACGCAACCGGCAAGAAGATCGACGAGGCTGCAGCCAAAAAGCGGGTCGCGAAGATCACCGCCGAAGCTATCACCGGTGCCGCAGAAGAAGAACTTCGAAACGCGGCACGCACCCGATTCGCAACCATCGCAGTAAGCACCCGATTCACTGACTCGGGTGCATCAGCGGTGCACCGTGGCGGTGCGGGTGGGCTGACCGGCAACTATCGTGGCGGGCAAATCAGTTTGCCTGGCTACGAGGACGGCGGGAAACTGCCTCGCACCGGGCTCGGCAGGGACATGATCCTCGGCGTGACTTCCGAGGGTCGACCGATTGCGAACG
Source organism: Glutamicibacter sp. MCAF14 (assembly GCF_052114325.1). NCBI lineage: Bacteria > Bacillati > Actinomycetota > Actinomycetes > Micrococcales > Micrococcaceae > Glutamicibacter > Glutamicibacter sp. MCAF14. The sequence goes on along the minus strand of NZ_JBFREO010000004.1, from coordinate 638,347 downwards.
TGGACGACGAAGAGTGGATCATCCGCGCAACGTCAGCCAACAAGTACAACCGAGTACTTGGCGCAATCAATGCCGACGACCCGTCCGTGCAGCACCTCGCCAGCTTCGCCGGCGGGGGACAGGTAGGCGGAAACGCAGTCACTGCCCGTGGAGGCGGTGACACGTATCTGACCCTCTACGTAACCGTAGACGGCGCAGGCGACGCAGACCGTGCCGTAGCCGGATTCCGTGAAGAACTCCGCCGAGCAACAAGAGGGGTAGGTATGAACCTTGGCATCTGAGCTAATAACCCTCGGAGGAACACCCCTTACCGGGGCAGACCGAAACGGGGCATGGAAAGTCAACGGACCCATTGAAGGATGGTGGGACAGCCCTACACCTCGTAAGCAACGCGCTGAGAGGACACGCGGCGATGGAGATTTCCGAACCGAACTATTTTACGGGCCACGGGAAATCAACATCTCAGGTCGTGTCCTCTCAAAGAACCACGACTACCTGCACCAGGCGGCTGGAATCATCACTAGCTTGGCATTTCGTGGGCAGTCGAAGCTCTTGGTTCGGGGTCATGGGCCGACACAGTGGGCTACAGTTGACCCCCGACCAGGGTCGCGGATCACTACTAGATTCGTGACCGACTCGTTCTTGCAATTCGAAATCCCACTGGAAGCGATTGACCCGTTCAAGTATGGCGAGTCGTACACGGTTGCTGGGTCTGCTAGCACTCCTGCAGCTTTATTCCACCGTGGCACGGTTCCTGCGTGGCCGGTAGTCACGGTGACTGGTACATCAGCGAATGGTTACACGCTGACGTTGAACGGCAAGTCGGTGGTAGTTACTCAGGCTCTCGTTTCGGGTTCGCCGCACACGATTGATTTCAGGACTGGGATTCTGCGGGCCGGCGGTGCAGTGGTTCGCGGCGGATTGTCTACGGCGAACTTCTCTCCGGTCAATCCTGGTCTGCCGCAGAACATGACCATTACCGCGGGCCTGTTCACTGCGAAATACAGCGACACTTACATTTAGGAGGCCAGTGTGGGTTACCGGGTGTGGAGTGTTTCCTCGAAGACGTGGGCTGACCGGGTAGAACTGCAGGTGGAGTCCACGTCGTGGGAGCGGACGTTCAATCACAGTGCCGGTGGGACTTCGTCTCTGGTGTTGTCTGACCCAGACGTGGCAGCAGTCGCCGGGCTGAATGATTCATATCCTGGGCAGCGCGCCATCGTCGTGGATTACGACAACGTGGTGGTCTATGCGGGGATTATCTGGGAAGCGCACTATGAGCGCGACACCCAGCAATTGAACCTTACTCACGAGGATATTTGGTCTTTGTGGGATGCGCGCCTGATCAGTGAGGTGCGCACTGAGGACATCGTGAACTGGGAGAAAACGTATTCCGGTTTGGAGTACGACACTATCGTGAAGCGGATCATTCAACTCGCTGTAGCTGGCACTGGTCGTGGTGTACCGATGGTTTACGAGGACGACTACACGGGTGGACGTTCCCGCACTTACAACGGGTACAACATGGACACGGCACTGTCGGCCATGGAAGAAATCATGGATCTGTCCGATGGGCCAGATGTTGATTTCCGTCCTGAGTGGGATGGCGCCGGCGGTATCCGCTTTACACTGCGCACGGGCGATCTTTCACTGAACACTATTGAGGTGAACTTCTCAGCTCCTGAAACCCCGGCGCAGGGTTTGTGGATCAAGACTGACGCTCGCGACGTGGCAACACAGATGTTCGCAGTCGGTGAAGGATCAGGCAAGAAGACTGCAAAGAGTCCTGGCATGCTGGTCCGTGAGTCGCAGTCAGCGAACATCGCTGATTATCCGGCGTTGGAACGGGTGGAGCAGTTCAAGAACATCAAGAAGGGTCCTGAGCTTTACGACCATGCAGGATCTGCACTTGTGGCGAATAATCAGGCAGTACGTCAGGCAGGTTTCGAACTGAAGCTTGACTCGCCGATCCTTGGGAACCTGTGGGAGTTACGGCCTGGAACGATTGTCCGCTGGTATATCCGCGATGACCCGTATTTCACTACGGGTTGGCGCGAATGGCGAGTGCTCAAGTACTCCGGCGACATCGACAGTGACTTCGTAAAGATCGAGTTCCAACCCAAGGGAGGTTAGCAGTGGCAAGAGTCGTTGACCTCACCGGAGAGAACGTCACCCGGAAGAACCGCAAGGAACGGAACTACGGCACCAAGACCGACCTTTCGTCCACAACGGTTGAACGCGGCAACACGCACTGGGCCGAGGGATCCAACGTCAACATTGACGGGTTCCTCGGTGTCGCTGGAACGCAGCGGGTTACTGGCCTGCTAGACGTGACGGGAACTTTAAACAGCTCCGGAGTCACGAACCTTTCCGGAGTCAACAACCTATCGGGCGTGAACCACCTGACTGGGCCGACTGACGTGGCCGGCAACTTCGAGATAATCTCTGGGGGCCAGTTCAAGGCAGGTGACTCGCTGATCTACCCAGATGGCAGCGCGAAATTCGGTGCCCTGGGTATCGCATCGGATGGAACCATGCAGGCCGGTCTGTTCGAGCTGCGCCCAGACGGATCAGCGGACTTCGGGACGTTCGGCATTGATTCTGACGGTACGCTGCATGTCCAAAACGATCTAAACGTTGAGTCCGGTGGGCGACTCATTGCCGGCGAAACGACGATTGAACCAACCGGCAAAGCAACGTTTGGCGACGTGATTATTGACCCAGTCTCGCCACGGATGATCCAATCACCAAGTGGTTGGCTGACCGCTAACGGTGTGGACAGTATTGGCCTATCAAGTTCGAGTACATCGTCGGTAAATCTGAATGGCTCTTACGCTGATTTGAACTATGCAGGCACTTCACGAGTTGTTGCCCGCGCCGGAGCGATCGACCTGTCGGCACCGAAGGTGTGGGTTACTGGGCAGTTGGAAGTCGCCAGTACGGCTAGGTTCGTGGGGAATGTGGTCATGCCTGGTCTGCCGACGACTGGTAGCCCGGGCAACGTTTTTGTTCAGGGTGACGGGTTTCTCTACAAGTCGACGTCGGCAAGCCGGTTCAAGCTTGACCAGCAGGCCATGGATCTGCCTGCCACTTTGCTGGATATACCGATCAAGGACTGGCTCGACGCCGGCCAGGTCGAGCGTGGCGAAGCGGTTTACCGTATCCCCGGTGTTATAGCTGAGGACGTTTACGCTGCGGGCGGGCATGCGTTCAACACGTTCACCCCGGAGGGCGATCTTGAGGGTGTCATGTATGACCGCCTCGCCATGGCCAGAACAGAGCTTCTTCACCAGCGAGTCAAAGCTATCGAAAAACTATTGATGATCTAGGGCAGTCGAAGTTCAAGGCAGTACGCGGACGATGCGGCGTTTACCAGTTTCATGTTGTTCTCGTACAGCGGTGTTTGCATGAGGGCATGCTTTTCCGCCGGATTCAGCTTCTCTTCTTGTTCCTTGGTGAACTTGTAGACGCTCCCTTGGATTGCTTCCACGCGCTCGTATGGCACACCGTCGCTGAGCTGATTACAGACGAGTTTCGCTGCGGCTATCAGTTCGGACTCCGGGGGCAGGTCGCCGGACCATCCTGAAAATTCTGGATTTATGAACGATATGAAGTCCGCAGTCTGTTCTGCATAACTTTTGTTCTTTTGGGCCTTGACCGGTTCTGGGGCGGATGTCTCAGTTGGGGTGACTTCCATTGTGAGGGCTTTGGCCTTCACATCAGTTTCCATGATTTCAGCTTCGGTGGATGAAGCCGGGGCAGTGGATTCAGCGGTGGTCAATTGTTTTGTCGGTTCCGAGGTCGCGTCTCCGGAAGCGCATCCCGTGAGGGCGATAGCGGGTACAGCAATGAGGGCAATAAGTTTTGGGCGCATACCCACACATTATTCGAAGGAGCCGATAAATGGCAGATCATGAAGATCAAGAACCTGTAATAGACGACCAACTGGAGCAACTTCGACTCGAAAACGAGAACCTGCGCCGGCAAGTATTCCGGGCAGAGTCTGTGATCAAGGAGTACCGGCAGGAGCTCGATGCGCAGGGGTTCGAGCTGAAGAAGCTCAGGGCCGAACTCAAACTTCAAGCACAACTCGCACAACCCACCGCTTAGCACGGTGGGTTTTCTAGTTAAGGGGGTTCCATGGCACCGGTCAGTGGAAACGTCAAAGACGCTCTAGGTATCACGATGGGCAACAGGCAGATCCTGCTCGTTTTCACACCGAATCAGATGATGGTGCAGGCCTCGTCTACGACCCCGGGAACGATCCACCCACCGGCCGAAATCAGAATAACGCCAGCGTCGAATGGGGATTTCCTTGCGGACCTGGTGGCGACAACGGTGATGCTGCCGGACTGCTGGTACACGCTGCGCGCCGAATGGGTAGACGGTAAAAGCCCGGACATTGATTTTCCGGGATGGCGAATCCGGGTTCCTTCAGCTGGCGGCACCTTGGACCAGCTCATAGATAACGCCGGCGGGGTATCTGGCGGTGGTGGTGGAGGAACTAACCAGAAGCTCTGGTGGGTGTCCCTGACCGAGCCACAACAGAAATCGAACCTGTGGCTGAAACAGAACCCTAATGATCCTGATGACCCGGCGAACACCGGCAAAGTGTATGAATGGAGGCCCTAAATGACATGGGTGGAGATCGGTGACGTTGAAGGGAAGACCGGGCCGCAGGGTCCCAAGGGCGCTACGGGGGATATGAACCCGCAGATCGACCGGCGTCTGGATGCGATGGAGGAAGCCGCGACCGAGCAGGGGACCCGGCTGGAGAACGGGATCATGGACCCGAAACCAGCGGATGCCGCCACGACCTGGCTGGGCGGCAACGTCACCTTGTCCACCGCGCCGGGACCGTGGGGCCGCGCCATTGCGGAAGGTGGCGCAGGCACCTCGATCTACCCGTTGGCCACCCTGGATAATGATGCATCGTCCAAACCGTATGTGGATCCCGGGCAGAACGTGTCCTCCCGCGTGGAGGTCCGGGCGATGCCGACGCAGAAGATGTCCGCAACACTCAACCTTCGCGGTTGGAAATGGGATGGTACCGCGTTCGTCAACGCGGTCACCTTGGCAACCTCTGGCCAGCTGCATATCGAACCAGACCAGGTCCTCACCTTTGAGTGTGCTGGGGTGGTACCCACGGATGGCGCCGTCTCGCATATCGACATCATGATCACCTTCCGACGGTTCGGGCTCACCTATCCGGAAGCCGGGGACTTCATCTACTTCCGCAAGGCCGCTCTCTATTCGGGTCCGAATGCGGTGCTGCCGGTGGAGTACATCGATGGGGATTCGGAGAACGCGTTCTGGACCGGGGACCCGTCCAAGTCGGCTTCGATTCGTCTGGTGCCACGGGAGATAACCGCGGGGCAGGCCGCTGACCGGCACAGTGTCCTGGCGATGCGGGAGCGGCGCCGGCACGCGGGCATCGTGGGGGTGGGGAACCGGAAGGTGGCCTCGTTCCGGTTCGACCACCATCTGCTGGACTTTGCCGGCAAGGTGCTGCCGCTGTTGGAGAAGTACGGCATCCCCTGGTCGAATGCGATGAACGCCGACAACTTCGGGATCGGCGATGACACGCTCACCCCCACCGAGCTGCAGGATCATGCGATCCGCACCGGGGGGCAGGTATGGAACCATGGCGGAAATCACCTGGACGCCACGGGGAACGCCGCGATCACCGATCAGATCGTCGGCTCACGTGACAGGCTGGCCGTGGCCATGCCACGCATCCCTGTCACCGGCTGGTCGCCGCCGGGGCTGGCGGCTGGCGGGTATGACGGCTTCTCCGGCTTTGATCAGTACTCGCAGTACACCGATACCTACGCGGGGCAGATCACCATGGCGAATCACGGCATGCTGGAAGGGTACATTCCCGGAATCTACCGGTCCTTGGACGGGGGTAACCCCGTAGGGGTTTCGCACGTGACCCTGGATCAGCGGTCGCTGGCATCGTTCCAAGACGATGTGTCGGCACTGCCGGCAGGTCATGGCCTGCGGTTCATGCTGCACCCCAACTACCTGGACCAGGCCGGTTACCTCTCGACTACGGATTTTGAGGCGATGCTCGCTCACGTAGCCGGGCTGCGGGACGCTGGCCAGCTGGAGATCCTGTCTCCTGCGGGATTGTGCTTCGCCCAGGCGGGCACCGAGTACCGACCGTTGCTCATGAGCGGTGTCGGAGCGTTGGGGACGGCCATCCAGCTCTCGCGGATGGCGGAGACTCTAGGCGGCACCAGGATGCTGGAGGTCACCTTCGATGGGACCGGCAGCGCGACGGTGTCGATCTCCGGGACAGGGCAGCCCATCTCGAAGTCGGTCACGCTGGCTGGCGGAACGAGCAAGGTGTTCGTCCCGTTCACGATCCCGCTGGATGCCGCGTCCCTAACTCCGACTGTGTCGGTCACGGGTGCGACGGTCGCCGATGCCAAGATCTACACGGTGTAGCAAGCTCTGCTGTATTGACGCACCGCCCACGGAGGCACTTTTTCTATGCCTTCCGTGGGCGTGATCGGGATTCGAGGGAACAACTCATCTCAACCAATGCGTGTGAAATAGCCTTGATTCCCAATTCGTTCGCTGGAAACTCAAAACGTTCTCTAGGTACTTCTCGAGCTGGAGGTGCTCCAGCCTTCAGAAGCTTGTCGTGGAGTGCTAGAGCCTTCGTGCCATACCTGGCTTGCCATCGAGCGACTGTGCCGTTATGGAAAGCCATGGCAGGTCCATTGAGATCATCCCAATCGGATTCCGTAAAGTTCGGTTGGGCATCGTTTCTACTGTCGAGCCAGTGGAGAATATCCTCGCTCAAATTGCAACTTTCTTTGGATAGCAGAGCCCGATGGCTGTTGAGGCCCGGCAACGGCCACCTAAAAGCAGAGCCGCAGATGATCAATAATCCAGCTACTCCCGTAATGGCAGCTACCATGACCCACGTCATACTACCTGGCTGGAGCCAGTTTCCGAATATGCCCAAGGAGAGCCCAAACAAGGCTCCACCTAACGTTGCATAAATCTGTTTCCCTCTATCTTCCATTCTCTGACTCTAGCGTCAACTTGGACCTTTCCTAATATTCCAAATTCACCCTCTATGTTCCTTCCGAAAGGACCCCATGCCCATCCCACTCTCGCCGAAGGGTGTCGCCCATGCCTGATTGGCTCCCAAACCTTATCGTCACGATCATCATCATCCTGGCGGGGGCACTAGCTTGGCTGATCAAAGTCGCGTGGCCTGTCGCTCGAAAGCTGAGCCACTTCGTTGATGACGTAGTGGGCGAACCAGACCGACCGGGTGTTCCCGGCAGGCCGGGACTCATGGTGCGTGTGGCCCACATTGAGCACGAGGTAAAAACCAACCACGGATCTAGCCTCAAAGACGCGGTGAAGCGGGTCGAAGAAAAGCAGTCAAAGCAGGGCGAGCAACTTGATGTCCAGTCGGACAAGATCGCCGAACTGCACGAACGCTACACACAACCCAAAGACCACAAAACACCAACCGAATAGCCCAACCCGAATACCAAGCCTTGACCAATCCGGTCAGGGCTTTTCTTATACCTAAAACCGGAAAGGAACGCACCATGTCTGACCGTAACCCGATGGAAGCCATCGACCAGGACGACTACGAAGACCCGAACCCCGAAGAGATCACCGACCCGAACCACCCGGACTACGTCGCCCCGGCCAAGGGCATCAAGCCACTAGGAGGCAAGTAAGCATGGCGATCTACAACGGATACACCGGCGCGAAGTCCTGCACCAAGGGGCCAGCTGAGGGCGCACTCGGTGCCATGGCCTGGTTCCTGGCCAAGTACAAGGAGCTCGGCGGCCGCAACTCCGGCATCTACAACTGCCGGCCAGTGCGCGGATCCAATAGCACCACCTCGTTGCATGGCGAAGGCCGTGCCATGGACTTCGGCCTGCGATGGTACGACAAGATCGAAATCTTCGAAGAGTTCGCCGAGCAGCTGCGACTGAACTCCAAGGAGCTCGGCATTCAGTGCATCATCTTCAACCGCAAGATCTTCTCCGGCGGATACAAGAACAAGGGCTGGTATAACTACACCGGCGTGAACCCGCACACCGACCACCTGCACGTGGAGTTCTCCTGGTCGGCTGCACGCCGCGACAAGGACGACACCATCGAGCTGTGGGAGCGCGAGCTGGGCGGAAAACTGACCGGCAAGCCTGTCCCGGTCCAGTCGCGTCCGAAAGTCAAGGACCAGTCGCCGACCAACGTTCCAAACGGTTCCACGAACTTCCCGGACAACTACGCCGATCTGAAGATCAACGGCAACTTCCTGTCCTGGGAGGTCGGTGCGCTGCAGATCCTGCTGGAGAACGTCGTGAACGGCCTCAACAAGCAGTGGGACGGCAAGTTCGAGAAGCTCACCATCACCGACACCATGACGCTGATGCAACGCAACGGCTACTACCTCAAGACCCCGTTCACTGCCCGCGGTGTCAAGAAGGGCACCCCGCTGAAGAAGGACGGCGCCGACGGTTACTGGTTCTGGGTCGAGTTCCAGCGCATGCTGGCCGACGACCTGGGCCACCGCGGCAAGGTCTACTACGACACCCGCAAGTGGCGCCTGGACGGCAAGCCGTTGAAGGAAACCGGCAAGGCCATCCAGCGCTGGCTCAACGACAACAACTAAGGAGGCCCAGCTATGGGCAAGTACGAAGCAAAAGGTAGCGGGCTCAGCGACCCGGCAACCCGCAAACGCATCTACACGGTGGCGCTGGTGATCTTCGGCGTGATCGTCGCCGCTGCTATCACCTTTGGGTTCATCACCAAAGACCAGGTGACCGAATTCATCGCACTGCTCGGCTGGGCGGTAGCCGCCCTTGCCGGCGTAGCAGGTTTGCTGCAGGCGGCGTTGGCGAAGAAGAACGTCGAACCACCCAACGAGTAGAAACTGAACTGCCCCATCTTCATGCGAAGGTGGGGCAGTTTTGGCGATTCTAGCAATATAGACAAAATTTGTAGTCCGCACACAGGTCGATCAGGCATGATATAACCATGGCAAGCTCAAACGTAGTAAAGTCTCAGGTGCTAAAAGTTGCTGACCTGGCACTAACCTCTAATCCAATCATGGACACGCACTTCGAAGATTGCATTATGCAGGGGCCTGCTGTCATCACTTTTATAGGTGAGACGGGTATCTTCTCGTCGGGTTTCGAGGGTGAACTTAAGGACGTACTTTGGGAAGTGCATGCAGGCCGGTCAACTATCGTAGGGGCTGTAGGATTCGCAAATTGCGTTTTCACCAGGTGCCAGTTCAGGAACATCGGGGTCGCGGGCGATAAAGAATTCATGGAGTCGTTTGCAGGGCTAATGTCGGGAGGCAAAGAATCATGAGCGTATTGGACGTGTCAATGGCAGACATTCCACGCCATACCCACCTCCGAGGAAGTGGGGTTACTGTGCATACGACGGCAGAATCTGATCAGCAAGATCTCAGGATTTCCTCTACACCGGCAAAGATTTACACAGACGGATTAGCCGGAGTGGCGGTTTCTCTAACTGAAGTGTCTGGTATGTTTGTTGCCCGTTCCCTCATCGACACCAGTGGTCTAATGCAAGCTGCGGTTCGGGGCGCAGTAGAAGTTGTTGCTGGCGCCAACCAGAGAGTCAGGAGCGCTGATATGTTGGGGCAGGTGAAATTGCCCTCGCTGACACTGCGAGAAAAAGTATCGCTATTTTTTGATAGCGCATCGTCTGTTCTGACTTTAGGGTCCGAAAAGCCCACGAAATCAACAGAGGAAGAAACAGCGAAGCGAATTGCAAGGCGTCGTGAAAGTTACCGACGTTATACTCACGGGCGTGAGAGCTAGCATTGAAACGCACTCACGATCAGCAGATGGAATACGAAACAATGGTTCACGACCAAGCGATCGAGAACCGTCGTTGGGACTATTGGATGCGCGGCCAGATATGGGCGGGATGTATTTCATCCGTGGCTATTGGAGGTAGTGTCCTATCACTATTCTTTGGAGCGTCCGGCGTCGCAGTTACGATAATAAGTGCTGAATTCGTGGCACTCATTGCTTTGTTCCTTCGTAAACAAGGAAAAAAGGATTAGCCGAATTCCGCCCCATCCTCATTGCGAGGGTGGGGCAGTTTTCTGCGTTAAGGCACAATTAGTTTATGACTGAACGGGATCCGCGTTTCGAGTGTATGAGCCGGTACGAACCGAGGCGCAGACCTTACGTGCAAGTTACCTGTCCAGACCTAGGGAAGTACCATGCGCGGGTTATTGGCTGGATCCCAGGGGAAGTGTTCATTGAGTATCCGATCAAGATTCTCGACTACGTGACCACCGGGCAACTCGAAGTCGCATGGATACCGACCGACACCGCCATACGCATACGACGGTCGGACAGCATCTGGCTCTCAAACGAAGACGACCACGACTGGCACCAAGTCGAAGACGAGAGAATCAAATACCGGGCAGACCCATGGACCGTCTACCAACAAGAAGCCCGATAGAATTCGCCTTGTGGAAGTAACAGTGAATTACCTGCAGGACGGCGTGCCCGGCGCCGTGGCAGTCATCGGCGATGACTACGAAACAGCCCGAGACCAAGCATTCGATTTAGTGCCCGAAGGGGCCGTGCGTCTCAGCATCATGGTGGATCGGGAGCGGTAGGGGAGTTGTGGCGGTTCTGTGGCGGTTGGCCTGCAGTAGACCATTGATTCAGGCTTGAAATGACTGTACTGAGACAATTCCGACCACCTGAGGAAATCAAGGTTCTGCCCCGGATTTCCGCATCAATGCAGGCCACAGCACCTATACCTCTTAATACGTGTCGGACTACGCACGCTAAATCCGTGCGCTAGTTCCAAGCCCGCAACCGTTATCCGGTTGCGGGCTTGTCGCTTAACTACCTAAATCGGCTTTGACTTCGATAAGGTGGACTGGCACCAAAAACCCATAGCAGAAGAGGAAGCACATGTCGGGTTCGGATATTGCAGGGCTCATCGCCGCCGCCGCGTTTGTCGTACTAGTTGTGCTGCTGGCAGTGCCGATCATCAAGTTGGGCAAGGTGTTCGACGAGCTGCGCAAATCGATCAAGGACCTGGCCGACGGAACTACTCCGTTGATCGGCGAAGTCGCCAACACCGTGGCGACCACCAACGACCAGCTCAAGAAGGTCGATGTCATCACGAACAACGTTTCTGACACCACCGCGAATGTTTCCGCGCTGTCCTCGCTGGTAGCCGCTACCGTGGGCAAGCCGCTGATCAAGGTGGCTGCCTTCACCGAAGGCGTGAAGGTCGCGATGAACACCAAGCCAAGCGGCAAGGCTCGCCGTAGCCGCTAAGGACGCAACGCTGTTTGATCGAACACGTATCGGCGCGCTGAATAGGATGCGGCCAACTGCTGGCCGCCAAGGAGACTAGAATGAAAAAGCTCTTGTGGGTTTCGATTGGAGTGGGCGTTGGTGTGCTCGCGTCCAAGAAATACGCTGAAGTTTCATCCGGGGCGGCACTGAACCGCCAGGTCGGCAAGTTCACCGACCGTGCCTCGGAATACTGGGAGGCCTTCCATCAGGGAATGACCGCCCGCGAAGAAGAATTACGTTCCGCCTTGGGCGTGGACGCCGCTAAGTGAAGGGATCATCCGTAACACGATGAAAACGCAGGAAATTGCCCGTCGGTGGGTCGACTTTTTCGTCTCGAAGGGCCATACGGCGGTACCCAGTGCCTCGCTAGTTTCGGCCGACCCTTCGCTGTTGTTCACGGTGGCCGGCATGGTCCCGTTCATCCCTTACCTCACCGCGCGTGAAGAAGCCCCGTACTCGCGGGCGACCTCCGTGCAGAAGTGCATCCGCACCGGAGATATCGAAGAGGTGGGCAAGACCGCCCGCCACGGCACCTTCTTCCAGATGTGCGGCAACTTCTCCTTCGGCGATTACTTCAAGAAGGAAGCCATCCACTTCGCTTGGGAGCTGCTGACCAGCTCGCTGGAAGATGGCGGCTACGGCTTGGACAAGGAACGCCTGTGGGTCACCGTCTACGAAGACGGCGACGAGAAGGACACCGAAGCCCGCCGCATCTGGGAAGACGAGATCGGCATGCCTGCCGAGCGCGTAGTAGGCACCGGCAAGGAAGACAACTACTGGAACACCGGCCAGCCTGGCCCAGGTGGCCCATGCTCCGAGATCTACTACGACCGCGGCCCGGCCTACGGCATGGAAGGCGGCCCAGCGGTCGACGAAACCCGCTACGTGGAGATCTGGAACCTCGTGTTCATGCAGTACCGCCTCTCGGCAGTACGCTCCAAGACCGACTTCGATGTGGCTGGCGAACTGCCAAAGCGCAACATCGATACCGGTCTGGGCCTGGAACGCCTGGCCATGATCCTGCAGGGCGTGGAGAACATGTACGAGACCGACCAGGTCCGTCCGGTACTCGACAAGGCCGCAGAACTGGCTTCCGTCACCTACACCTCCACCGAAGATCCAGCTGACCCGAACCACGCCACCGACGTGCGCCTGCGCATGATCGCCGACCACATCCGCTCCTCGCTGATGCTGATCTCCGATCAGGTCACCCCGGGCAACGAAGGCCGCGGCTACGTGCTGCGCCGCCTGATCCGCCGCGCCGTTCGCGCCATGCGCCTGATGGGTGTGGACTCCGAAGTGCTCCCAGAGCTGCTTCCGGTCTCCCGCGACGCAATGAAGGGCGTCTACCCTGAAGTCGAGGCCGACTTCGATCGCATCGCCCGCATCGCCTACGCCGAGGAGCGCGCTTTCCGCCGCACCATCGCTTCGGGCACCACCCGCCTTGACGAGGCCCTGGGCCACGCCAAGGAAGAGGGCAAGAACCTCTCGGGCGACGACGCGTTCGCCCTGCACGACACCTACGGCTTCCCGATCGACCTCACCTTGGAGATCGCTGCGGAAGCTGGCCTGTCCGTTGACGAGCCGCGCTTCCGCGAGCTGATGAACGAGCAGCGCACGCGTGCCCAGAAGGACGCGAAGGCCAAGAAGGCCGGCCACGCCGACCTGTCGGTGTACAACAAGCTGGCCGAGGCCGGCAACGTGCACTTCACCGGCTACGACACCCTCGAAGGCGAATCCTCGATCCGCGGCATCATCCGCGACGGCCAGCTTGTGCCATTCGCCGAGCAGGGCCAGGAAATCGACCTGGTGCTCAACGAAACCCCGTTCTACGCCGAGTCCGGCGGCCAGGCAGGCGACAGCGGCCTGATCACCGGTGACGGCTTTGTCCTGGAAGTTACCGACGTGCAGGCCCCGGTCAGAGGCCTGAACGTGCACAAGGTCATCGTGCACGAAGGCGAACTGCCTGCTGAAGCACTGGTGCGCACCCAGGTTGACGCCATGCGCCGCCGCTCCGGGGAACAGGCGCACTCCGCCACCCACCTGGTGCACGCCGCACTGCGCGAACTGCTTGGCCCAACGGCCACCCAGGCTGGCTCCTTCAACAAGGCCGGCTACCTGCGCTTCGACTTCTCCTGGGCTGAGGCGCTCTCCGCCGCGGCACGCAGCGAAGTTGAAGAGGTCGTGAACCTCGCAATCACCTCGAACTACCAGGTCGTCACCAACGAGATGGCCCTGTCCGAGGCGAAAAAGCTGGGCGCAATGAGCCTGTTCGGCGAGAAGTACTCCAACGACGTGCGCGTGGTGGAGATGAACGGCGATTGGTCGCGCGAGCTGTGCGGCGGTACCCACGTGGACACCACCGCCCGCATCGGCCAGCTGACCTTGCTCTCCGAAGCATCGGTCGGTTCGGGCAACCGCCGCGTCGAAGCCCTGGTGGGCATGGAAGCATTCCGCCACGGAGCCGCCGAGCGTGCGCTGGTTTCCGAGCTCTCGGGCCTCTTCCGCGTTCCTTCCAGCCAGGTTTCCGAGCGTGTGAACGACACCGTTGCCAAGCTGAAAGCCGCAGAGAAGCAGATCGCCGAGCTCAAGAGCCAGGCCATGCTCGCCCAGTCCGCAGCCCTGCTGGAGAAGGTCGTCACCATCGGCTCCACCCGGCTGCTGGCGCACAATGCCGGTGCGATCGACTCGGCTGATGCCTTGCGCACCATGGCACTGGACCTGCGCGGCAAGCTGGGTTCGGAAGCTGCGGTCATCGTGCTGATCGGCGTGGCCAACGGCCGTCCGCTGGTACTGGCAGTGACCAACGACGAGGCCCGCGCCAACGGCTTCAAGGCCGGCGCACTGGTGCGCACCGCAACCGGCGTGCTTGGCGGCGGTGGCGGCGGCAAGGACGATATGGCCCAGGGCGGTGGCCAGGACGCATCGAAGATCGATGACGCACTGGCTGCGATCCAGGCGGCACTGGCCAATGGCTAATGTTGCACTCGGCGTCGACGTGGGCCTGGCCCGCGTCGGCGTCGCCGCATCCGATCCCTCCGGGATTCTGGCCACCCCGGTCATGACCCTGCGTCGGGATGTCAAGAAGAACTCGGATCGCCGCATGCTCTTGCGCATCATTGCCGACCGCGGCGTCACCGAGGTATTCGTGGGGGAGCCCAAATCCCTGGCCGGAAACTCGACTGAATCCACTAAAATGGCACGTGACTACGCAATTGCCTTGGCGGAAGAAGCTGCAAGCGCTAATATCGAGCTTGAGGTTTTCATGGTCGACGAACGCCTGAGCACCGTGAACGCGCACCGCGCGCTGCACGCCTCGGGCAAGAAGATGGAAGACCACCGCAAGGTGGTAGACCAGGTCGCAGCCACGGAGATTCTGCAGCAAGTGCTGGAAATGCGGCGTAACAACGTTCGCGTACAAGCCAGCCGGATTGTGCTGCGCTAGCCCACCAGGGCTGGAACACCACACCGACCTGAGAAACGAGAGTTGATGCGAGAAGAAGCCCGCCATGATCGGCAACGCGAAACGCATCGCGCGCTATATGATCGCTTTGCCGCCGGCACTGGCTTTCAAATCGAACAACCCTCTGAACCGGAAGTGACCGGCAGCGAAGACTTCACTCAAACTCTTGCTGCCTCCACGGACCCGGCACACGCACCGGTAGCTGCGGACGGGGAAGGAACCGATACCGGATTCCTCCCCGCCCAGCCCGATGCCCCAACCCTGGACGAGCCCGGCCACCACAAGCCGGAACCCGAGTACCCAGCGGAGCACGACGCCGCCGATGAGCAATACGCGCAGGCCGCACCCGCTGGCCTGCTGGGCCAGGAAGCTGATGCGCAGAACCTCGATCCGCACAAGGCCAAGCGGCGCAAGCGCACCAAGCGCAGGCGCAACCTGGTCATGCTGGCCACCGTGCTTATCTTCGCGTTGGTCGTCACCGGCTCGGCGTACTTCCTCAAATCAGTACTCAAGCAGTTCAACCCCGATGACTACCCGGGTCCAGGCGGAGCTGCCGTGGAATTCACGGTGGAAGACGGCTGGGGCGTGAATATCATTTCGCGCAAGCTCGAAGAGCTGGACGTGGTCGCCAGCGACAAGCTGTTCTCCGATGCCGTATCAGACTCGGACTCCGAAAATAAGCTGATCCACCCGGGCACCTACCTGCTCAAGAAGCAGATGCCAGCGGCCGAGGCCGCCTCGGCTCTCATCGACCAGCGTCCGGACAAGGTCTTCTACATCGGGCTGAAAGCCAATATGCGCCTTGAAGCCGCGATCGCCGAGATCGCCAAGGGCTCCGGGCTCAAGGAGAAGGAACTGACCGCACTGGCCAACAAGCCGGAAAAGTTCGACCTGCCTGGCTCCGTACCCAACCTTGAAGGCTGGCTGCACCCAGGGGAGTACCGCTTCAAGCTGAACACCAGCGCCGAAGAGGTCCTTTCCACACTGGTCAAGTCCACCAAGGCATCCTTGGAACAGTCCAGCATCACCGACCTGGACGAGGGCTACCGGATCTTGAAGGTCGCCTCGATCCTGCAGGCCGAGGCGCGGACCCCGGACTACGCCACGGTGGCCGGCGCGATCGAAAACCGGTTGAACCCTAATAACAAGGAAACCCACGGCCTGCTGCAGGTCGATTCCTCGGTAATCTACGGTCTGGGGCGCTACTCGCTGCAGTTCAGCCCCGAAGAGAAGGCCGACGCGTCCAATAAGTACAACACCTACGAGCATGCAGGACTGCCACCGACCCCATTGGGTTCGCCGGCAAACGCAGCTATCGAAGCCGCAGCGCATCCCGAAGACAACGACTACTACTACTGGGTGACGGTTAATATCGAAACCGGTGAAACGAAGTTCGCTTCGAACTACCAGGAGCATCTGCGCAACCAGGCCGAATTCCGTGCCTGGTGCGACCAGAACCCGGATGTCTGCTAGCGCCGATTCGATGTGCCTGGCAGTTCTCTTCCCAGCGTGCGGCTAACCAACAGCAGAAAGTGCAAGACTTCATGAAGCAGGCAGCAGTCCTGGGCCACCCCATCAGCCATTCCAAATCGCCGGTACTGCACCGGGCGGCTTACCAGCTGCTCGGAGCACCCATCAGCTACAGCGCGATCGATATGGAACCTGGCCAGGCTAAGGCCCATGCCCGTTCCCTGCGCGACGGAAACTGGGTCGGCTGCTCGGTCACCATGCCGCTGAAGGATGCCTTCGTCCCGCACATGGATGAGCTTTCGGCCCGGGTCCAGCGCCTGGGTGCGCTGAACACCATCGTGGCGCGCGAAGACGGCACGCTCTATGGGGAGAACACCGACATCGACGGCCTGGTCCAGGCCCTGGCCGATTTCGGGCTCACCGGCAGCACCCAGGCGATGATCCTCGGGTCGGGCAATACCGCACTGGCTGCCATCGAGGCCGCCGCAGAGTTGGGTGTAAAGGAACTGACGCTGATCGTGCGCTCCGCTTCACGCGCCACCTACGCCGTTCAATTGGCTAAGGCGCTGGGCCTGCAAACCAGCGTCCGCGAAATTTCTTCCATCGACACAGCCATGGCCTCCACGCTAGGTGCCATGCCGCTGGTGTTTTCCACCTTGCCGCCGCGTGCCGCCGACGCATGGGTGGAAAAAATCGGTGCCGGAAGCGGAATCCTGCTGGATGTCGCCTACGATCCGTGGCCTTCGGCCTTGGCACAAGTCTGGGGCGGAACGGTGATTTCCGGACTGCACATGCTGGTGCACCAAGCGGTGGAACAGGTCCGGTTATTTGCCTCCGGCAGCTGGGATGAATCACGTCGCATGGACGTCACAAATGCGATGTATGACTCTTTGGGTCTGGCCCGACACCAGTAATTACTTCGTGTCATGGCAAAATAGATGACATGTTGCGTTGGTTGACCGCGGGCGAATCGCATGGCCCGGCACTCGTTGGAATTCTTGAAGGACTACCCGCCGGAGTATCGGTGGATAGCGAAGCAGTGCGGGAGGCACTGGCACGTCGTCGTCTGGGCTATGGCCGCGGCGCACGCATGAAGTTTGAAAAGGACCAGGTGACCTTCCTTGGCGGTGTCCGCCATGGCAAGACCCAGGGCGGTCCGGTAGCCATCGAAATCGGCAACACCGAATGGCCTAAGTGGGAACGCGTCATGAACGCGGACCCGGTGGATCTCGATGAGCTCGCCTCGATGGCACGCAATGCTCCGCTGACCCGTCCGCGTCCAGGACATGCCGACTTCACCGGCATGCAGAAGTACGGCTTCGAGGACGCCCGTCCGATCCTGGAACGCGCCAGCGCCCGTGAAACTGCAGCCCGCGTCGCCTTGGGCACCGTGGCCTCGCGGTTCCTGAACGACCTGGGCATCGAACTGGTTTCGCACACCACCGCCGTAGGCGCTGTCGCCGCACCGGCTGACGCGCCGATCCCTGCCGCGGCCGACGTTGCCGCCTTGGATGCCGATCCGCTGCGCTGCTTCCACAAGGAAACCAGCGAAGCCATGGTTGCCGAAGTCGACGATGCGCATAAGGCAGGGGAGACCCTGGGCGGTGTCGTTGAGGTTCTGGCCTACAACCTGCCTCCGGGCATCGGCTCCTACGTGCATTGGGATCGCCGCTTGGACGCACGCCTGGCCGCAGCCCTGATGGGCATTCAGGCCATCAAGGGCGTAGAAGTCGGCGACGGTTTCGCTACCGCCGCCCGCCGCGGTTCGGCGGCGCACGATGAGATCGTGCACGCCGAAGATGGCAGCATCAAGCGCAATTCCAATCGTGCTGGCGGCATCGAAGGCGGCATGAGCATCGGCGAGGTGCTGCGCGTACGCGCAGGCATGAAGCCGATCGCCACCGTTCCACGTGCCCTGCGTACCGTGGATACCGCCACCGGCGAAGACACCACCGCGCACCACCAGCGTTCGGATGTCTGTGCGGTGCCAGCAGCTGGCGTCGTGGCTGAAGCCATGGTCGCGCTGGTGCTGGCCCAGTCACTGCTGGAGAAGTTCGGCGGTGACTCGGTGGCTGAAACCAAGCGCAACATTGACTCCTACCTGGCGAACATCCCGGGCAACCTGGGTTCGACCGGCGTCTAGAAAGCGCGCTGCAATGATCTACCTCATTGGTCCGATGGCCAGTGGCAAGTCCACCGTGGGCAAGTCACTGGCCTCGGCCCTTTCTACCAGCTTTGCAGATTCTGATGCGACGATCGTGGCCCATCACGGCACCATCGCCCAGATCTTTGCCGAGCACGGCGAAGCGCATTTCCGCGATCTTGAAGTCCAAGCGCTGTGCCGGCTGCGCACCGGAGTGGTTGCCACTGGCGGAGGCGCAGTGCTGCGTGAAGAGAACCAGCAGCTGCTCTCACGCGGCACGGTGATCTATCTGGAGCTGGGAGAGGCGGCCGCCGCCGAACGCATCAAGGGCGATGGGCACCGCCCGCTGCTGGCAGGTGACGAAGCGCTCAATAGCTGGATCGCAGTTTATGAAAAACGTCGCGCCATCTACGAAATGCTTGCTGACGTGCATGTTATCGTCGACGGAAAGTCCGTTCTGCAAATTGTCGAAGAAGTTTTGGGGCAGTTGGACCAGCTGTGATTAGCCTCACGAGATGCAACTTCTGGCCAAGCTCGCGCGTACGCTAGACAGATCAGCACCATCAGGAGGAACTAGACTGATGCCTATCGCACCGACCACTATGAAGGTCACCGGAAGCACCCCAGGGGAGTCATACCCTGTTTTGGTTGGCAACGGCCTCTTAGGCCAATTGCCCGAACTGCTTGGCCCAGCGGTCAAGAAAGTCCTAGTAATCCACCCCCGGGCATTGCGCGCCACCGGCGACGTCGTGCGCGACGAACTGGCAAAGTCCGGACTTGAAGCGCTCACCGCAGAAATTCCGGATGCTGAAGAAGGCAAGCACATCCAGGTTGCCTCCTTCTGCTGGGAAGTGCTGGGCAAGAACGACTTCACCCGCTCCGACGCCGTGATCTCCGTCGGCGGCGGCGCTGTCACCGACCTTGCAGGCTTCGTTGCGGCCACCTGGCTGCGCGGCGTGAAGGTCATCCACATCCCCACCTCGCTGCTGGCCATGGTCGACGCTGCCGTCGGCGGCAAGACCGGCATCAACACCGCAGAAGGCAAGAACCTGGTAGGCGCATTCCACCCGCCAGCTGCCGTGCTCGCCGACATGGACGCACTGGCCACCTTGCCGAAGAACGAACTGGTCACCGGCATGGCCGAAGTGATCAAATGCGGCTTCATTGCCGACGAGCGCATCTTGGAACTGATCGAGGAAGATCCGCAAGATGCCATCAACCCAACCAGCGACCGCCTGCGCGAACTGGTTGAACGCACCATCGCCGTGAAGGTCGAGGTGGTCTCCCACGACCTGAAGGAAGCTGGCGACCGCGAATTCCTGAACTACGGGCATACCTTGGCTCACGCCATTGAGCTGTCCGAGCGCTACCAGATGCGACACGGCGCGGCCGTATCCATCGGCCTGGCGTTCGCCGCTGAATTGGGCCGCTCGGTGGGCTATACCTCCGATGCGGTGGCCGATCGCCACGTGGCGATCCTCAAGTCCCTGGGCTTGCCAACCACTTACCGCAATGACCGCTGGTCAGCTCTGCTTGATGGAATGAAGCGCGATAAGAAGGCCCGCGGCAACCAGCTGCGCTTCGTCGTGCTCGAAGACATCGGCAAGCCCCGCATCTACGAAGTCCCCGATAATTCGCTGCTCTTCGCCGCCTACCAGGAAATCGGGGAGTAATTCCATGGTTGACTACACCGCATACGCCATTGACGTCGCATCGGTAAACCGCGAAGGCGTCGGCACGTCGGTTGACGGCGTGCTGATCGATCCGCAGACCCTGAAGCCATACATCGCCGATGAGGCAGCAGCCGAGCGCCAGCTGCAGGTCGGTTCCCCAACTGACCAGGTGATGGTCCTGCTGGCCCGCGGAGATTTGGCCAAGGCCGGCGAGCTGATCGCTGAATCACGTTTCGTGGAGCCGACCAACGCGCACCTGCGCGTGCTGGACACCGAGTTGACCCGCATGCAAGGTGACTTTGATCGCGCGATCAACCGCCTGCGCAAGCTGGCCGAGGAATTCGCCGGAACCGCATACGAGCCGCTGATGCACCACCACGCTGGCCTCTCCTTCTTCGCGAAGGGCGATTTCAAGGCCGCAGCGACCCGTTTCCGCAAGGCAATGGAGCTGCGCATCGCATTGGATGATGACGCGTACCTGATCAACGCGGCAAGCACCTGCTTGGAAATTGCCGAGGAACGCGCAGCGCAGTAACGCGCAGCGCAGTAACGCGCACCACCGTGCAGAACCCTGACAGCATCATGGCGTGTAGGGTAAACTTGTAGATGGATTTTTGATAATGCCGGCGCTAGCTGGCGAAAATAGAGGATTGAGGAACCGTGGCGGATACAACTGACATCAAGAATGGACAGGTCATCAAGATCGATGGCCAGCTTTGGACCATCATTGACTTCCAGCACGTCAAGCCAGGCAAGGGCGGCGCATTCGTTCGCACCAAGATGCGCAACGTCATGTCCGGCAAGGTCTTGGACAAGACCTACAACGCTGGCACCAAGATCGAGTTGGCAACCGTCGACCGCCGCGATTACCAGTACCTCTACCAGGATGGCGAAGACTACGTCTTCATGAACCTGGAAGACTACGACCAGCTCACCGTTAGCGGCACCACCGTTGGCGACGCAGCGGGCTTCCTGCTGGAGAACCAGGAACTGACCATCGCAATGTACGATGGCAGCCCACTGTACCTGGAGCTTCCAGCTTCGGTCATCCTGGAAATCACCTACACCGAGCCAGGCCTGCAGGGTGACCGCTCGTCGGCCGGCACCAAGCCAGCAACCCTGGAAACTGGCAAGGAAATCCAGGTTCCACTGTTCGTTGAGCAGAACACCAAGGTCAAGGTTGACACCCGTACCGGCGATTACCTGGGTCGTGTCAACTAGTGAGAGCACGCGCCAAAGCCCGTCGTCGAGCCCTGGAATTCCTGTTTGAGGCTGAAGCTCGCGATGTTAATCCGCTGGCTGTAGCCATTTCGCGACGGGAAAACTCGGACATCGTACTCAACGAGTACTCGCTGACGATCATCGAAGGCGTCATGGCCCATTTGGACCGCATTGACGAAGTTCTCGAAAGCTACGTCAAGGACTGGACCATCGAGCGCATGCCAGCGGTTGACCGCAGCGCACTGCGCATCGGTGTCTGGGAGCTGCTGTACAACGATGACGTTCCCGATGCAGTAGCCGTGGCAGAAGCCGTGGTGAACGTCCGGGAGCTGTCCACCGATGAATCTCCAGAGTTCGTCAATGGCGTTTTGGGTCGCATCCAGAGCGTCAAGGACACCCTGGTCGACTAATTCGATCCTCTTCATTCCGAGCCTGGGCCGGAACCCCTTTACGGGGTTCCGGCCCAGGCTTTTTTGCGCTCCGGCATTGCCCTGCGCTGGCGCAGCGGTAATGATGGCTGGATGAACCAGGTGCCTGAACGCTGGAGCGAATCCGTACTAGTTCCCGACATGTGGCTGGACCCCGCCCAGGATCCCCGAGAAGCGGGCGAAGCCGATCCGGTGGGGGAACGGGCCACCTGCCAGCGCTTTCTGCGCGACTACCGGCTGACCATCGAGCTCAAATGCCCAGGGGCTGGACGCGCGGCAACTGGCGGAACGATCGGTCCCTCCCTCGACGCTCAGTCTGCTGGGGTTGCTGCGCCATCTGGGCGAAGTGGAGCGGGACTGGCGCAACTGGATCAGCCAGGGCGAGCCCGAAGGCAGGATTTACGGCCCGCCGGGCTCGGATTTCGACATCGAGCGACCCGATGACGCCCAGGTCTCCCAAGCGCTTGTGGTGCTGCATCGCGAGCAGCAGGCCACCGACCTGCTCCTTGAGGCGTTCGAGGACCTCGGCCAGCGCGTTGGGCGGGAGCAGGTCGTGGTACGCGAGCTGATGGTCCACCGCATCGAGGAGTACGCCCGGCACGGCGGGCATGCCGATCTGCTGCGCGAATGCCTCAACGGGCGCGTGGGCCAATAGCGGCGCATCAAACCCGCGAATACGCCACATTGCAGATGTGTCGATCGCAACAGCAACGAGCCTGCTGCCGGGGAGTATGGCGGGAAGTGCATGGTTCTGCCGATGGTGGCGGTCGGCCAATGAATACTTGTGAGCGATCCCACTGGCTATTCAGTGCCATGCATAGGTTTCCGCTAGGGAATCGGCTCGCGCTCGTGCTAATTTTAGATAGCAACATTCCTTTAAATCCCGTCCCGTGAGGCGGAGAAGGGAGAGGTGCACAGCATGGATGAAAATTCAGTGCCAGATGCCGCCCGCACGGTACTTACCGGCGAAGACATCGAACGTGTACTCACTCGCGTAGCCTTCGAAATTATCGAAGCCAACAAGGGCACCGACGACCTGGTGCTGCTGGGCATTCCCAGCCGCGGATACCCGCTGGCTCAACGTCTGGCAGCGCGCATCGCAGCCACCGCCCCCGGCGATCTGGATCCTGCAACTCTCGTAGGGCAGCTGGACATCACCATGTACCGCGACGATCTGCGCCACTCCACCACCCGCACCCCGGCTCCAACACGCCTGCCTGCTGGCGGGATCGACGGCAAAGTCGTCGTGCTCGTGGACGACGTCTTGTACTCCGGACGGACCATTCGCGCCGCACTGGACGCCCTGGCAGACTGGGGCCGCCCACGCATCGTGCGCCTGGCCGTGCTGGTTGACCGCGGTCACCGCGAACTGCCGATCCGCGCCGATCACGTAGGCAAGAACCTGCCGACCGCGAAAAGCGAAAAGGTCCGCGTGCACGTGGCAGAAATCGACGGAAAAAACGAAGTAGTAATCGAGGGCGCCTCGTGAAACACCTGCTGTCCACCGCGGATTTGAGCCGCGAAGAAGCCATCGGAATCCTCGATATCGCCGAACAGATGCGCGAATCGGGAACCCGTGCCATCAAGAAGCTTCCAGCTTTGCGCGGACGCACCGTGGTGAACCTCTTCTTCGAGGACTCCACCCGCACCCGCATTTCCTTCGAAGCGGCCGCCAAGCGCCTGAGCGCCGACGTCATCAACTTCTCCGCCAAGGGCTCGAGCGTGTCCAAGGGCGAATCGCTGAAGGACACCGCCCAGACCCTGCTGGCCATCGGAGCCGACGCGGTAGTCATCCGCCACCCGGACTCCGGCGCACCTGCACGCCTGGCAGCCACCGACTGGATCGGCCTGCCGATCGTCAACGCCGGGGATGGCACCCACGAACACCCCACCCAGGCGCTGCTGGACGCATTCACCCTGCGCCGCCAAGTGGCCCTGCGCGAGGGAACCAGCCCGGTAGGCCGCGGCTTGGACGGGCTGAAGGTCGCGATCGTCGGAGATATCCTGCATTCGCGCGTGGCCCGCTCCAACCTGTGGCTGCTGAACACCCTGGGCGCTGAAGTGACCATGGTCGCCCCGCCGACCCTGCTGCCTTTCGGCGCGCAATCCTGGCCATGCACTATCAGCTACGACCTGGACGCAGTCATCGCGTCGGGCATCGACGCGCTGATGATGCTGCGTGTGCAGGGCGAGCGCATGAACGCCGCGTACTTCCCGAACCCCCGCGAATACTCGCGCTACTGGGGACTGGACGATGCACGCCTGGCGCAGTTGGACGCCTCGGGCGCCGAAACCCTGATCATGCACCCGGGCCCGATGAACCGCGGCCTGGAAATCTCCTCGGCAGCCGCCGACTCGCCGCGATCCACCGTGCTCGACCAAGTCACCAACGGCGTGGCCGTGCGCATGGCCAGCCTCTACATGCTCCTCTCCGGCGACCTGATCTGAAGGAAGAACCCATGAACTACTTAATCCAGCAGGTATCCATCCTCGGCGGCGAACCAACCGACGTGCTCATCGTCGACGGCAAGATCGCGCAGATCGGCAGCATTGAAGCCACCGACCAGCACCAGGTGATTGACGCGAAGAATCTCGTGCTCTTGCCCGGGCTGGTCGACACCCACACCCACCTGCGCGAACCAGGCCGCGAAGATGCTGAAACCGTGGAAACCGGTTCGCAGGCAGCAGCCCTGGGCGGCTACACCGCCGTGCATGCCATGGCAAACTCGACCCCGGTAGCCGACACCGCCGGCGTCGTCGAGCAGGTCTACGAACTGGGCCGCGCTGCAGGCTGGGTGGATGTCCGCCCGGTTGGCGCAGTCACCGTCGGACTGGCCGGCAAGCAACTGAGTGAAATCGGCGCCATGGCCGACTCGCGCGCCCAGGTGAAGATGTTCTCCGATGACGGCATCTGCGTCTGGGATCCGCTGCTGATGCGCCGCGCCCTGGAATACGTGAAAGCCTTCGACGGAGTCATCGCTCAGCACGCACAGGAACCGCGCCTGACCGAAGGCGCCCAGATGAACGAGGGCGAAGTCTCCTCGATCCTGGGCATGCCAGGCTGGCCAGCGGTGGCCGAAGAGTCGATCATCGCCCGCGACGTGCTGCTGGCCGAGCACGTCGGTGCCCGCCTGCACGTGTGCCATGTGTCCACCGCCGGTTCGGTAGAGATCATCCGCTGGGCCAAGGCCCGCGGCATCCAGGTCACCGCCGAAGTCACCCCGCACCACCTGCTGCTCACCGACGAAAAGGTGCGCACCTACGACCCGGTATTCAAGGTCAACCCGCCGCTGCGCCGCGAAGAAGATGTCATGGCGTTGCGCGACGGCGTCGCCGATGGCACCATCGACGTGATCGGCACGGACCACGCGCCGCACCCTTCCGAAGCCAAGGACTGCGAATGGGGCGCTGCCGCCATGGGCATGACCGGTCTGGAAACCGCACTGTCCATCGTGCAGCACACCCTGGTGGAAACCGGTCTGCTGGGCTGGGACGCGGTTGCGCGGATCACCTCGGAAGTTCCGGCGCAGATCGGCCGCGTAGCCGACCAGGGCCGCCCGATCGCCGTGGGCGAACCGGCCAACCTGACCCTCGTGGACCCGGCAGCACGCTGGATCGTGGATCCATCGGCCATGGCCACCAAGGGCCGCAACTCGCCGTTCGCCGGCATGGAGCTGCCAGGTTCGGTGCGCGCGACCTTCTTCCACGGCCACGCCACCGTACTGGATGGCAAGCTGGGAACCCCGAGGGCAGCCAATGCCTGAGGGAGCCTGGACCCCGGTACTGTGGACGATCTTCGCGATCGTCCTGGCGATCACCCTGATCCTGGTCGGATGGCGGAACCTCAAGGCCCGCCAGTCCCAGATCCCCGAGCCCTATGCGGCGTTCGAGGACCAGGCTGAGCACAGTTTCGCCGGCATGTACGTGGTCACCACCGAATTCGATGACTGGCTGGCCCGCATCGCCGTCCACGACCTGGGAGTGCGCACCAACGCCACCTTGGAACTGGGGCGCGCCGGGATCCACCTGATCCGATCCGGAGCACGCGATGTGCATATCCCGTGGGAACAGTACGTACAGGTCAAGCGAAGCAACGGGATGGTCGGCAAGGTCGTGGAAAAGAACGGCCTGATCGTGATCACCTGGACCAAGGATGGCTTCACCTTCGACACCGGATTCCGCCCGCGGTACTCCGAAGACACCCCAAAGATTTATCAGTTGCTGGCGTCGCACGTCGACGTAAGCCGAGCAGGAGACAAATAAGTGAATTCCCTGAGCAACCTACCAGCCGTGTTGGTACTTGAAGATGGCCGCATCTTCCGCGGACGCAGCTATGGCGCCGTGGGCACCACCTTAGGCGAAGCCGTGTTCACCACCGGCATGACCGGCTATCAGGAAACCCTGACTGACCCGTCGTACGCGCACCAGATCATCGTGCAGACCTTCCCGCACATCGGCAACACCGGCGTGAACTCGGAAGATCCGGAGTCCACCCGCATCTGGGCCGCCGGCTACGTGGTCCGCGACGCGGCCCGACGACCGAGCAACTGGCGCAGCGAACGCACCTTGGATGAAGAACTTGTCGAATACGGCATCGTCGGCATCCAGGGCGTGGATACCCGTGCACTGACCCGCCACCTGCGCGAAGCAGGCGCCATGAAGTCCGGCATCTTCTCCGGCGACGACGCCGCGAAGTCCGACGCCGAGCTGATCGAGACCGTCAAGGCGCAGCCATCGATGGCCGGCCGCAACATCTCGGCCGAGGTTTCGGTTTCCGAAGCCTACATCGTCGAGCCAGTCGACCACGGCTACACCGGCGAGGCCAAGCACACCGTGGCCGCCATCGACCTGGGCATGAAGTCGATGACCCCGCACCGCCTGGCCGAACGCGGCCTGCGCGTGCACGTGCTGCCTTACAACGCCACCTTGGAAGACATCAAGGCCACCGGCGCATCCGGAGTCTTCTTCTCCAACGGTCCTGGTGACCCGGCCACCGCCACCGCACAGGTGGAACTGGTCCGCTCGGTGCTCGATGCAGGCATGCCGTACTTCGGCATCTGCTTCGGCAACCAGATCCTGGGCCGTGCCCTGGGCTTCGAGACCTACAAGCTGCGCTTCGGCCACCGCGGAATCAACCAGCCGGTCATGGACAAGTCCACCGGCCGGGTTGAGATCACCAGCCAGAACCACGGCTTCGCCGTCGACGCGCCAATCGAAGGCACGATGACCGCACCGGTAGAGCGCTTCGGCAAGGTCGAGGTTTCGCACTACTCCCTGAACGACCACGTGGTCGAAGGCCTGTCCTGCCTGGACATCCCGGCTTTCTCCGTGCAGTACCACCCCGAGGCAGCATCCGGCCCGCACGATGCCGCCTACCTCTTTGACCGCTTCATGACCGCGTTGGATTCCGCCGCAGAAAAGGACAGCAAGTAATGCCTAAGCGCACCGATCTGAAATCAGTTCTCGTTATCGGTTCGGGTCCGATCGTCATCGGCCAGGCCGCTGAATTCGACTACTCCGGCACCCAGGCCCTGCGCGTGCTGAAGGAGGAAGGCCTGCGGGTCATCCTGGTCAACTCGAACCCGGCCACCATCATGACCGACCCGGAATTCGCCGACGCCACCTACGTCGAGCCAATCACCCCCGAGGTCGTCGAGAAGATCATCGCCAAGGAACGCCCGGATGCGATCCTGCCAACCCTGGGCGGCCAGACCGCACTGAACACTGCCATCGCACTGGACAAGTCCGGCGCGCTGGAAAAGTACGACGTCGAGCTGATCGGCGCGAACATCGAAGCCATCGAGCTGGGCGAGGACCGCGAGAAGTTCAAGGGCGTCGTTGAGCGCTGCGGCGCCGAATCGGCCCGCTCGGTCATCGTGCACACCCTGGACGAAGCCTTCGCCGCCGTCGAAGAGCTGAACTACCCAGTCGTCGTGCGTCCCTCGTTCACCATGGGCGGCCTGGGTTCGGGCATGGCCTACAACCCAGAAGACCTGCGCCGCATCGCCGGCGCCGGCCTGCAGTACTCGCCAACCACCGAGGTGCTCCTTGAGGAGTCCATCCTGGGCTGGAAGGAATACGAGCTGGAGATGATGCGCGACAAGAACGACAACGTCGTGGTCGTCTGCTCCATCGAGAACTTCGATCCGGTCGGCGTGCACACCGGCGACTCGATCACCGTGGCCCCGGCCATGACCCTGACCGACCGCGAATACCAGAAGCTGCGCGACATCTCCATCGCGGTCATCCGCGAAGTCGGCGTGGACACCGGCGGCTGCAACATCCAGTTCGCCATCGAGCCGGACACCGGGCGCGTCGTGGTCATCGAGATGAACCCGCGCGTGTCGCGCTCCTCGGCACTTGCTTCCAAGGCCACCGGCTTCGCGATCGCCAAGATCGCCACCAAGCTGGCCGTAGGCTACACCCTGGATGAGATCCCGAACGACATCACCCAGAAGACCCCGGCCTCCTTCGAGCCGGCCCTGGACTACGTGGTCGTGAAGGTTCCGCGTTTCGCTTTCGAGAAGTTCCCGGCTGCGGACCGGACCCTGACCACCACCATGAAGTCGGTCGGCGAAGCAATGGCCCTGGGCCGCAACTTCACCGAAGCGTTGCAGAAGGCCCTGCGCTCCCTGGAGCAGAAGGGTTCGGAGCTGTCCTTCGAGCCGATCCCGGAGTCCGAGCACGAAGCCGTGCTGGCCTCGATCGTCAAGGGTTCGACCGAGCGCCTCTCGCTGGTCCAGCGCCTGCTGTTCTCCGGTGTCTCCATCGAGCAGCTGTTCGAAACCACCGCGATCGACCCTTGGTACCTGGATCAGCTGCAGCTGATCAACGAGGTCGCGCAGCTGGTGGCCGAAAACA
Source organism: Glutamicibacter sp. MCAF14 (assembly GCF_052114325.1). NCBI lineage: Bacteria > Bacillati > Actinomycetota > Actinomycetes > Micrococcales > Micrococcaceae > Glutamicibacter > Glutamicibacter sp. MCAF14. The sequence goes on along the minus strand of NZ_JBFREO010000004.1, from coordinate 609,740 downwards.
AGCACCTGCCGGAGCATGTGCTGCGCGAAGCCAAGCGCCACGGCTTCTCCGATGCCCAGCTGGCTCAGCTCACCGGCAAGTCCGAGGCTGTTATCCGCGGCATCCGCCACGCGCTGGGCGTGCGCCCGGTCTACAAGACCGTGGACACCTGCGCGGCCGAGTTCGAGGCCTTCACCCCGTACATGTACTCCTCGTACGATGAAGAAACCGAACTGGGACGCCACGAGAAGAAGTCCGTGATCATCCTCGGTTCCGGTCCGAACCGCATCGGCCAGGGCATCGAGTTCGACTATTCCTGCGTGCACGCGGTGATGGCACTGCGTGCCGAGGGCTACGAGACCGTGATGGTCAACTGCAACCCGGAAACCGTGTCCACCGACTACGACATTTCCGATCGCCTCTACTTCGAGCCGCTGACCTTGGAAGACGTGCTCGAAGTCATCCACGCTGAAGAGGAAACCGGCGGCGTGCTGGGCGTCTTCGTCCAGCTGGGCGGACAGACCCCGCTGAAGCTCGCTGCCGATCTGAAGGCCGCTGGCGTGCCGATCCTGGGCACCTCGCCAGAAGCCATCGACCTGGCCGAGCACCGCGGCGCCTTCCAGCAGGTGCTGGATAACGCCGGGCTGATCGCACCGAAGAACGGCACCGCCGTATCCTTCGCCGATGCCAAGGCCATCGCCGACTCCATCGGCTACCCGGTCCTGGTGCGCCCTTCCTACGTGCTGGGCGGCCGCGGCATGGAGATCGTGTACGACGAGGCCAACCTCGAGCGCTACATCACCAACGCCACCGAAATCACCGTGGACCACCCGGTACTGGTGGACCGCTTTCTGGAAGACGCCATCGAGATCGACGTCGACGCCCTGTTCGACGGCACCGACCTGTACGTCGGCGGCATCATGGAGCACATCGAGGAAGCCGGCATTCACTCCGGCGACTCGGCGTGCACCCTGCCTCCGATCACCCTGGGCGCCGATGTGCGCGACCGCGTGAAGGAAGCAACCCGTGCCATCGCCGAAGGCGTAGGCGTACGCGGCCTGATCAACATCCAGTTCGCACTGGCTTCGGACATCCTCTACGTCATCGAAGCGAACCCGCGTGCCTCGCGCACCGTGCCGTTCACCTCGAAGGCTACCGGCGTGCAGCTGTCCAAGGTCGCCGCACTGATCGGCGTGGGCAAGACCCTGGCCGAACTGCGCGGCAGCTACCTGCCAGCAACTGGCGACGGCGCGCACCTGCCGGATTCGGCTCCGATCGCGGTCAAGGAAGCAGTCATGCCATTCGCTCGCTTCCGCACCCCGGAGGGCAAGGTCGTTGACTCGCTGCTGGGCCCAGAAATGCGCTCCACCGGCGAAGTCATGGGCTTCGACAAGTACTTCGACACCGCTTTCGCCAAGTCGCAGGCTGCCGCGAACAACCCGCTGCCAACTTCGGGCAAGGTTTTCGTCTCGGTCACCAACCGCGACAAGCGCTCGATCGTGCTTCCGGTCAAGCACCTTGCTGACCAGGGCTTCGAGATCATCTCCACCGGCGGCACCGCAGAAGTATTGCGCCGCAACGGCATCCCGACCCAGGTGGTCGGCAAGCTGCACGAAGGAGGCGAGTCCATCGTCGATCTGATCATCGATGGCCAGATCGGCCTGATCCTGAATACCCCTTCGGGCTCGGACGCACGTGGCGATGGCTACGAAATCCGCGCCGCTGCGACCTCGGTTGGCACCCCGGTGATCACCACCGTGGCAGAGTTCAACGCTTCGGTGCAGGCGATCGACGCCCTGCGCGAATACGAATGGGACGTCACCAGCTTGCAGGTGCACGACGCGAACCTCAACGCGGCGCGCAATGCCTAAGCCCATCCCATTTGGAGAACGGCTTCGTTCAGCCATGCAGGCTTCCGGCCCGCTGTGCGTGGGGATCGACCCGCACCCAGCGTTGCTGGAAGCCTGGGGGCTGGAGGACACGGCCGAGGGTGTGCGATCTTTCTCACTGACCGTCGTGGAAGCGATGGCCGGTGCAGCGGCAATTCTCAAGCCCCAGGTCGCTTTGTACGAGCGATTCGGGTCCAAGGGATTTGCCGCTTTGGAAGAAACTTTGAGTGCCGCGAAGTCTGCAGGACTGCTGACGCTGGCTGATGCCAAGCGCGGGGACATCGGTTCGACCATGGCCGCTTACGCTACGGCATGGCTCGATGATGCTTCGCCACTGGCTGCCGATGCAGTGACGCTGAGCCCATATTTGGGTTATGAATCGCTGCGTCCGGCCTTGGATCTGGCGGCTGCCACCGGCAGGGGAGTGTTCGTTCTGGGACTGACTTCCAATCCGGAAGGGCCATCCGTCCAGCACGTAGGTGGTGAAAACTCGGTTGCTAAATCAATTATTGACCAAGTCACAGCGGATAATGCCGCTGCAGAAGATTTGGGACACGTTGGGTTGGTCGTCGGAGCAACCATCGGGGACGCGCCGGCGAAACTCGGAATTGATCTGGCAGCGAGCAAGGCTCCGCTGCTGACTCCCGGACTCGGTGCGCAGGGGGCGACGGCCGCAGATATTGCCAAGTCATTCGCCTCCAGCTACGGCCAGGTGTTGGGCACAAGCAGCCGGGACATTCTTAAAGAGGGTCCAAGCACGGCAGCTCTTCGCGAAAAGGCCCTTAGGGTACGCGACGAATTGCTGGCAGCTCGCTAGCAAAAAACTGAATAAGTGACACAAACGCGTTGTGGCCATTAGAGTTTCTAGTAGCCACAACGCGTTTAGTCTTGCAAAAGCAGCGTTAGCTCGCTATGTTTCTCAACATAAGCCTTAGTCCACTACAACTGAAGGATGGCTGAACGATGGTACTGCGAGAACTCTCTGACGAAGATCGTATCCGCGCCCGCGCCAAGGCATTGGCCGCACGCACTCGTCGTGCGGAAATCAAGGCCGAGTTCAGTGCCGGCAAGATTTCCATCACCGAGGTACTAGACTTGGTATACGAAGATGAAGCCGTGGGACGCATGCGTGTCATGGATCTTCTGGAATCGGTACCGGGCGTAGGTGAAGTACGCGCGGCAAATTTGCTGGAACGTCTTGGCATTTCCCCTTCCCGCCGACTGCGCGGACTGGGACGCAAACAGCGCACCGCAATCACCGAGCACTTCAAGCAAAGCCCGCCAAAAACGAAAGTGTAGTCAATGACCGCTGCGTCGGTAACTGTTCTAGCCGGCCCCACGGCAGTAGGTAAGGGCACAGTCTCTACCTACATCCGCGATAATTATCCAGATGTCTGGCTCTCGGTGTCGGCAACGACCCGAAACGCTCGAGCGGGTGAGCAAGACGGCGTCCACTACTTCTTCGTGGGCCCCGAGCGCTTCCCAGCCTTGGTTGAGGAAGGCCAGATGCTGGAATGGGCCGTTGTCCATGGCCAGAACAGCTATGGCACGATCCGCTCGACGGTTGAAGATGCTGTTGCGAAGGGCAAAAAGGTCCTGCTGGAAATCGATCTGCAGGGCGCGCGACAGGTCAAGGAGTCGATGCCTGAGGCAAAATTCGTCTTCCTGGCCCCACCTTCGTGGGACGAATTGGTGCGCAGACTTGTGGGACGCGGCACTGAAACGGCCGAAGAACAGCAGCGCCGCCTAGAAACCGCTAAACTAGAACTTGCAGCGGAATCTGAATTCGACGTGACCATCGTCAACGACGATGTCGCACGTGCCGCCGAAGAGCTTGTAGCCCTCATGGGGCTAAAGAACGACAAATAGGGAGTCCTGTGTCCAACCCAGAGGGAATCATTAACCCATCGATCGACTCGTTGCTTGAGACCAACGACTCGAAGTACGCCATTGTGCTGAACTCAGCCAAGCGTGCACGCCAGATCAACGCCTACTACGCACAGCTGAATGAAGGCCTGTTCGAGTACGTTGGCCCACTGGTGGAAACCAAGCTGAACGAGAAGCCGCTGACCATCGCACTGCGCGAACTGGACGACAGCTTGCTGAAGGTAACTCCAGCTGAGGTCATCGAAGACTAATCGAAAAGTCGGCGCCCCGAAGCGGGCGCCTTCTTTTTCGTTAAGCACCTTTCCAGAACCCAACTGTTCCCGCACCGAATACTCGAGGAAGAACTTCGTGAAGCGAATCGTCTTAGGCGTCTCAGCCGGTATTGCCGCCTACAAGTCAGTGCTCCTGCTGCGCCTGCTGCGCGAAGCTGGGCACCACGTCGACGTGATCCCCACCGAAAACGTCGCCAACTTCGTAGGCGATGCGACCTGGGAGGCCCTGTCGGGTAATCCGGTCACCTCGAACGTCTTCGACGCGGTCGATACGGTCAATCACGTCCGCCTGGGCCAGCAGGCCGATCTGGTGATGATCGTTCCTGCCACCGCAGACATCATGGCCAAGGCCGCTTCAGGGTTGGCCGATGACCTGCTCACCGGCACGCTGCTGGCCACCCGCGCCCCGGTCGTCATGGCTCCGGCCATGCACACCGAAATGTGGCAGCACCCAGCGACGGTGGCCAATGTGCACACCCTGCGCGATCGCGGGGTGCGGGTAATCGAACCTGCATCGGGACGGTTGACCGGCAAGGACTCGGGGCCGGGACGGCTGCCCGAACCCGAAGAAATTTTTGCTTCCGTGCAGGATCTGCTCAGTGAACCGCTGTTGGCCGGCACCAAGGTGCTGATCACTGCCGGCGGCACCCGCGAGCCACTGGATCCGGTACGCTTCCTGGGCAACCGCTCATCAGGCCGCCAAGGGGTCGCTCTGGCCCAGGCCGCCCGCGATGCCGGTGCAACGGTCACGCTGATCGCCACCCATCTGGAAGTGCCGGCCCCGCATGGGGTGCAGCTGGTGCACGCCTCCAGCGCCCTGGAGCTGCGCGAAGCGGTCTTCACCCACGCGCCAGGCAACGATGTGCTGATCATGAACGCCGCGGTCGCCGACTTCCGTCCGGCTACCATCGAAAACTCCAAGATCAAGAAGCGCGACGAGCATTCGGCTCCGGTGATCGAGCTGGTGCGCAACCCGGACATCCTGGCCGACATAGTCGCAGCTCGCAAGGATGAACCGGCACTGCCCGAATTCATTGTCGGTTTCGCCGCGGAGACCGGGGACGAGCAGGGCACGGTGCTGGAATACGGCCAGGCCAAGCTGGAGCGCAAGGGCTGCGAGATGCTCGTGGTCAACGAGGTGGGAGCGTCGCTGACCTTCGGGCAGGAAACCAACGCCATCCACGTGCTTTTCGCCGATGGAAGCGCCGCGGTCGAATCCTCCGGCTCCAAGCTCGAAGTGGCCCGCGTGGTCATCGAGCAGATCTCAAACGCAATATAAAGTCATGCAGCTGTAACAAAGTGAGCTGCGCCATGCGGTGCTTGGTCACGAAACGTACCAGATCTGCTTACCGGTCCACCAGACCAGATAGAGTAATACGGTGACTTCAACAACCCCTGAACTTCGTCTTTTCACCTCGGAATCCGTGACCGAGGGACACCCGGACAAGATTTGCGACCAGATTTCGGACGCGATCCTCGATGCCATGCTGGCCCAGGACACGGACTCCAAGGTCGCCGTCGAGACCCTGACCACCACCGGACTGGTGCATGTGGCCGGAGAGGTGACCACCAACGGCTATGTGGAGATCCCTGAGATCGTCCGCAAGACCATTTTGGACATCGGCTACGACTCCTCGGCCAACGGCTTCGACGGGGCGCGCTGCGGCGTGTCCGTGTCCATCGGCCAGCAGTCCCAGGAAATCCACGACGGCGTCTTCAACTCGCTGGAGTCCCGCGAAGGCACCGCCAAGGACCCGCGCGACATGCAGGGCGCCGGCGACCAGGGCCTGATGTTCGGCTACGCCTCGGATGAAACCGATTCGCTGATGCCTACCTCGATCTTCCTGGCGCACCGCCTCTCCGAGCGCCTGACCCAGGTCCGCAAGAACGGCCGCATGCCGCTGCTGCGCCCGGATGGCAAGACCCAGGTCACCATCGGCTACGACGGCGACAAGCCGGTCTCGGTGGACACCGTGGTCGTTTCCAGCCAGCACGCCGCCGAATACGAGCTGGCAACGCTGAAGGCCGACCTGCACGAAGAGGTCGTCACTCCGATCCTGGAGCGCTCGGGCCTGGATACCTCGAACACCAAGGTCATCTTGAACCCATCGGGTCCGTTCATCATCGGCGGTCCAGTGGGCGATGCCGGATTGACCGGCCGCAAGATCATCGTGGACACCTACGGTGGATTCGCCCGCCACGGCGGCGGCGCGTTCTCCGGCAAGGATCCTTCCAAGGTCGACCGTTCGGCCGCCTACGCCATGCGCTGGGTCGCCAAGAACGTAGTAGCCGCTGGCTTGGCACGCCGTGCCGAGGTCCAGGTAGCCTACGCGATCGGCGTTGCGCGCCCGGTGGGCCTGTATGTGGAGACCTTCGGCACCGAGACCGTAGATCCAGCCAAGATCACCAAGGCCATCAACGAAGTCTTCGACCTGCGCCCGCTGGGCATCATCGAAGATCTGGATTTGAAGCGCCCCATCTACCGCAAGACCGCTGCCCACGGCCACTTCGGCCGCGAGGACAACGACTTCACCTGGGAGAAGCTGGACCGCGTGGACGCACTACGCAACTGGTTTAACGCCTAGGATCATTCAGTGCAGCAAGATGCCCTGATTTCAGCACCCGAACCGGCCCGCCTCAAGCGGGTTGCTCGGGTGCTGATTGATTCTTCGGTCCCGCATCTGGACCGCTTCTTCGACTACGAGATCCCGCCCTCGATGACCCAGGACGCCGTGGCCGGGGTGCGCGTGAAAGTGCCTTTTGGCCCGCAGCAGCTCTCCGGGTTCATCGTGGAAGTACTTGAAGACTACGCCCCGGAAATGAAGCTTCGCCCGCTGGCAAAGCTGGTCAGCACCCAGGTGGCGTTGTATCCGCAAATTGTTGAAGCAGCCCAAGCAATCGCCACGCGCTACTCCGGAACCCTGTGGGATGTGGTGCGTCTGGCCGTGCCCGCCCGCGCCGCCAAGGTCGAAAAAGAAGAGCTGGCTACCATCAGCCCGGTACTTCCCGAGGCACCGAACCAGCTGGAGCATTACGAGCACGGGCCAGAAGCGCTGCAGGCTTGGGTCGATGGGCGCAGCTTCCGCGCGGTAGCTACCTGGGTGCCGAACTTCTACGGAGCGTGGCCTGGCTTCTTGATGGACGCGGCCCGCCCGGTGCTGCAGCGTGGCAAGCGCGTACTGCTGCTGGTGCCCGACAAGCGCGATCTGCTGCTGCTGGGCAGCTATCTGGACGAGCACTTCGGGGCTGACTCCTACGCGCAGTTGCAGGCCGATGACGGACCGACTCCGCGCTACCGCAATTTCCTGCGTGCCATCGGCGGGCATGTGCAGATCGTGATCGGCACCCGCTCCGCAGCCCTGTGCCACGTGCCGGACCTGGAACTGATCATTCTCTGGCAGGATGCCGACCAGTCGCACCGCGAACAGCGCGCCCCCTACCAGCACAGCCGCGAGGTCGCGTTGCTGCGCAGCACCCTGGCCAGCATTTCGCTGCTCATCGCCTCGCCATCGCGCTCGGTTGAAGCCCAGCGCTTGGTTTCCACCGGCTGGGCCACTGAGCTGAAGGTCCCACGCGATATCTTGCGTGCCCAAACTGCACGTATCGTGGCCACCACCAATGATTTCGAACTTGAACGCGACCCGGTGCTGGCCCGCGCCCGCATTCCCTCCTTGGCCTGGCGCGAAGCCACCAAGGCATTGGAAACCGGCCCGGTGCTCGTCCAGGTGGCGCGCACCGGATTCATGCCCGCATTGGCCTGCCAGGATTGCCGCACTTTGGCCCGTTGCACGCTGTGCCAAGGGCCGCTGCATATCGCAGGCAAAGGTTCGCATGTGGCCTGCCGCTGGTGCGGCGAGCAGTACCACGACTACCGTTGCGTGAACTGCTCTTCTTCACGGATCCGCGCCGCAAGCATCGGAGCCGATCGCACGGCCGAAGAACTTGGCCTAGCATTCCCCAAGGTCAGCGTTATTTCATCAACCGGAGCTAAACCGGTGGAGAAAATCCCTGATAAACCGGCTCTAGTGGTCGCAACACCAGGGGTCGAACCCTTTGCTGAATCCGGATACGCCGCCGTGCTGCTGCTTGACGCCGACAAGATGCTGGCCCACGATTCGCTGCGCAACGCCGAAGAAGTCATCGCCCGCTGGTTCACCGCCGCCTCCATGGCCCGCTCCAGCGGGGTAGTGGTGCTGACCGGAAATCCAAGTCCTGCCGGGGCCGCGCTGGTGCGCTACGACCCGGCATCCTTTGCCGAACGCGAATTGGCCGAACGCCGGGAGGTGGGTTTGCCCCCGGCGGTACGCAGCGCGGTCATTTCCGGGCTGGGAGCCGAACGGCTCATCGCCAACCTGGATCCCGAAACCCGCCAGTGCGTGCAAGTACACGGGCCCACGGTCATTGACGGGCCGCCAGCGCAGCACCGGTACGTGCTGTTCTTCTCCTACGCCGACGGACCGGCAGTAACCAAGGCCCTGCGCCAACTGCGCGCAAGCATGTCGGCAGCCAAGGACCCGGTCGTGAATATCGCCATCGATCCGGACGACGCGCTCTAGGAGCTGGCAGCCAGCTTCTGCAGGAAGTTCTCGATCGCGTCGGCGGTTTGCGGTGCCTTCTCGTAATGAATCAGGTGCCCGACATTCTCCAGCATCACCAGGTGCGCATCGGCGAAGCGGGCCCGCAAGGCCTCCTGGGTTTGCGGGGTGCCCAGTTCATCTTGCATTCCGCCGACCATGAGCGTGGGCAAGTCGAGCTGCGGGGCGTAGTCCCCGACAGTAGCGCTGATCGAGGCACGATAGGCCTGGGCCAGGGTGGCACGGGAATGGAAACCGCCAAAGTAGGCGCGGTGCTGATCGCGCACATAGGCGCGCGTTAAAGGATCCTTGCTCTTGGTCATCACCAGGCTCATGGCGTCGCTGAACAGCTTCGAGCGCAGCAGTGGTTCGCCGATACGTGCTGGCAGCTTGGCGCATACCTCGTAGTATCCACTGGTGAGCTTGGCCAGCAGCGCCTGGTCTGATTCCAAGGCCAGCTCGGAGATCGGGTTGAGCAAGATCAGCGAAGCGAAGCTGCGCGTGGTTGCCAGCTTGGCCGCTACGATCGAGCCGAAAGAATGCCCCAGCAGGTGCACCGAAGAATCCAGCTGCAGTTCCTGGGCGAGCTGCGCGAGCACGGCCGCGTAGCCGTTCACGTCGTGTTCCAGGTCCGCCATGGAGGTGGACGAGCCAAAACCTGGCAGGTCGGGAACGATCACCGTGTAGTGCGCCAGGTGCGAAACGATGCGCGCCAGTCCATGGTGGTCTCCGCGGAATCCATGCACCGCGTAGATCACTGCCTGCGAAGGCTGTTGGGCCAGGTGGGTGTAGACCCGAATTTCAGCACCGTTCAGATGGTGGGTGGTCACTAGTTGTTCTCGTGCGGCCATGGTTTAACCCTACCCGTCCAGCAGTGCCAGTGCGGTACCTTCATCGATCACCAGATCGGTAATCAATCCGCCTTTAAGCGCACCGCGCACGGCTTGCAGCTTGCCCCGTCCGGCGACCACACAAAAACGTGTCGGCACTTTGAGCAGGGCTTCGAGGTTGGGGCCGGTGGAACGGGCGTTCAGCGAAATATTGGAGCTGTTCCCGTCCTTGTCGAAGAACACGGTGGCCACATCGCCGACCACGCCGATTTCGTGCAGTTCCTGCGTTTCGGCCTTTGTCAGGTAGCCGCCGCGGTACACCTGGGAAGCCACCGCGGAGCCGGCCGATCCCAAGGAGAAGACCGCGAGGTTCATTTCCTTCTGCACTTGCAGCACGCGGCGGATGGAGGTTTCCTGCCACATGGCTTCACGGGTGGAGGCGCGGTCGAAGAAGGCAGGAACCGGGAACTGCTCGGTGCGGGCGGTGAATGCCTGGCCGAAGCGGGTGAGGATGTCGTTGGCATAGCGCACGCCGCTGGTTACCGGGTTCGCCGCACCGTTCAGCTGCACGATCTGCGTGTCGTGGGTTGGGTGCGAGCCCAACGCCATGGACACAGCCTGCATGGTCGAGCCCCATGCAACGCCCACGGTCATCGATGAGGAAACCATGCCGCCCAGCAGGTAGGCCGCGTGCGCGGCGACCCGGGCGAGCAATTCGGAATCATCCATATTCCCGTCGGTGGGCACCACGTTGAAGCTGACGCCGTAGTGCTCGGAGAGCTGGTTTCCCAGCAGTGCGGACATGTTCGCGCTGGGGGAGATGCTGATGGAAACCATGCCGGTGCGTTTGGCATGGGATAGCAGGCGGGAGACTGTGGAGCGCGATGTTCCCAGCTCCTTGGCGATCACTTCCATCTTCATATCCTGCAGGTAGTACAGCTGAGCGGCGCGCAGCGCGTCCTTGGCTTTCGGGGTGCTCTGCACGGATGTGCCAGTCAGCCCCCGCTTATATGTGCCGCCGGATGAAGATTTCATCATGATTCAGACCACTTCTGCACGTTTGTGCATTTTGTTTGACCGATTTGCCGTTTAGTAACAAGACTAGCTTCAGACTTATTCATTAGTTACATAAGGGGCACAAATCGTGATTCGGGAACAGCTAGCCAAACTGCGTGAACGTCCGCAGGCGAAGGTTCTGGTTGTTGGCGGTGGCATCAACGGAGTTGCAACCTTCCGTTACCTTGCCATGCAGGGGATTGATGTGGCGCTTATCGAGCGGGGCGACTACTGCCAGGGCGCTTCGGGCGCCAGCTCCCACATGATCCATGGTGGCATCCGCTACCTCGAAAACGGCGAGTTCCGTCTGGTTCATGAATCCGTTCAGGAGCGAAACTCGCTGCTGGAAATCGCTCCGCACTATGTGAAGCCGCTGCAGACCACCATCCCGATCTTCTCCACTTTCTCGGGCATCCTCAGCGCACCGATGCGCTTCCTGACCCACAAGTCCGGCAAGCCAACCGAACGCGGCGCAGCGTTGATCAAGGCCGGGCTGATCATGTATGACGTGTTCGCTGGCATCGGCGGACGCAACACCCCTTGGCACAACTTCAAGGCCGGCAAAGCCGCCCGCGAAGATCTGCCGGAACTGCGCGATGACGTGAAGTACACCGCCACCTACTTCGACGCTTCGGTGCACAACCCCGAACGACTGACCCTGGACGTGCTGCGCGAAGGGCTGAACGCCAACGACCAGGCACGAGCCAGCAACTACGTTGAGCTGACCGGAGTCGAATCAGGCACCGCCAAGCTGCGCGACGTGCTCTCCGGCGAAGAATTCGACTTCGACGCCGAGGTCATCATCAACGCAACCGGCGCATGGGTCGACATGACCAACAAGGATCTGGGACGCGAAACCAAGTGGACTGGTGGCACCAAGGGATCGCACATCGTGCTGGACCACCCGGAACTGCTTGCCGCTACCGGCGGCCGTGAGATCTTCTTCGAACATGAAGATGGCCGCATCGTGCTGATTTACCCGATGCTAGGCCGCGTGCTGGTAGGCACCACGGACCTCGAGCACGACATGAACGAACCAGCGGTATGCACCGATGAGGAAGTGGAGTACTTCTTCGACCTGGTGCACCACGTCTTCCCGGGCATCAAGGCCACCGAAGAGCAGATCGTCTACAAGTTCTCCGGCGTCCGCCCGCTCCCAAGCCACGACGATACCGCTCCAGGGTTCGTATCCCGTGACTACCAGATCAAGGAAACCCGCCTGACAGACACCACCACCATGCTTTCGCTGATCGGTGGCAAGTGGACCACGTTCCGCGCACTGAGCGAAAACCTGGGCGGCAAGGCCCTGGAATTCCTGGGCGCCCGCGAAGTGAAGTCCACCGCCGGGGTGGCCATCGGCGGCGGCAAGAACTTCCCACGCAACGACGGCGAAGTTGCCGCCTGGTTCGCAGCACGTGAAAGCCGTGCCGGACGCGAACGCCTGCGCATTTTGCTTGAACGCTATGGAACCGGCGCCGACGCGCTGCTCGAGGCCATCGGCGAGAACGAGACCCTGCTGGAGCACACCAAGGAACTGAGCTGCGAAGAATTGGCCTACATGGCCAACAACGAGCAGGTCGGCCGCTTGATCGACGTTTTCATCCGCCGCACCAACCTGGCCTTCCGTGGCCTGGTAACAAAGAATTTGGTGATCGAGGTCGCCAACTGCCTCGCTGATCCGATGGGCTGGGACAAGTCCCAGATCCAAGCCGAGATCGACCATTCTGTCTCGGTCCTTGCAGATGCCCACGGAGTTCTCCTGGATTAATCTGCTCTTGGTCGGCGGCAAATTGCTGCCGGCAGTTGAAATCACCTAAGAGGTCAATGATGTCCACTCACGTGTTTTTCGCCGAGATGCTCGGCACCTTCGTACTATTGCTGATGGGTGGCGGCGTCTGCGCCAATGTCGCCTTGAAAGGCACATTAGGTAGCGCCGCTGGCTGGTTGTCCATCAGCTTCGGCTGGGGCTTTGCTGTTTACTGCGGCGTGTGGGTTGCCGGTATTTCCGGTGCGCACCTGAACCCTGCGGTGACCTTGGGCCTGATGGTCAATAGCGACGTCACCGAATACGCTCCGGGAGTTGCCATCACCTTGGCCAACACCTTGCTGTATTTCCTGGCGCAGTTCATCGGCGCATTCCTTGGTGCCGTGGGCGTCTGGCTGGCCTACAAGAAGCACCTTGATGACCCGCAGAATGCCGGGAACCAGCTGGGCGTCTTCGCAACCGGTCCGGCTATCCGCTCCTACGGATGGAACATGGTCACCGAGATCTTCGGTACCTTCATCCTGGTTTTCGTGATCGCTGGCCTGGGCAAGACTCCGCACCAGCTGGGCCCACTGGCCGTAGCATTGCTGGTTGTTGCCATCGGCCTGTCCCTTGGTGGAGCCACCGGCTACGCCATCAACCCATTCCGTGACCTTGCTCCACGCTTGGCGCACCAGTTGCTCCCAATCAAGGGCAAGGGCGGTTCGGACTGGGCTTACTCCTGGGTTCCACTAGCTGGCCCAGCAATCGGCGGTATCGTCGGCGGCGCGCTTGCCGCGGCAATCTTCTAGAAGGAGAGTAGTGAATCATGAGTGAAAAATTCGTTATTGCCATTGACCAGGGAACGACCAGTTCCCGTGCGATCGTCTTCACCCATGCCGGTGAGGTCCACTCGGTAGGGCAGAAGGAACACGAGCAGATTTTCCCAGCCGCCGGATGGGTCGAGCATGATCCAGCTGAAATCTGGAACAATGTACGCGAAGTGATCGGCCAGGCGCTGTCCAAGGCCAATCTGACCCGTCACGACATTGAGGTTGTCGGCATCACCAACCAGCGCGAAACCGCGGTGGTATGGGATAAGAACACCGGCGAGGCCGTCTACAACGCCATTGTCTGGCAGGACACCCGCACCCAGGACATCGTCGAAGAGCTGGCTGGCGATGAAGGACTTGAACGCTACAAGCAGACCGTGGGCCTGCCGCTGGCCACCTACTTCTCCGGTACCAAGATCAAGTGGATCCTGGACAATGTCGAAGATGCTCGCGAACGTGCCGAAGCCGGAGACTTGCTCTTCGGCACCACCGACAGCTGGGTTCTGTGGAACCTGACCGGTGGCGTTGACGGCGGCGTGCACGTCACCGACGTGACCAATGCTTCCCGCACCCTGTTCATGGACCTGAAGACCCTGCAGTGGGACGAGAAGATCCTGGCAGACTTCGGCGTGCCGCGCTCGATGATGCCAGAAATCCGTTCCTCCTCCGAGGTCTACGGAACCGTGCACACCAACCAGCTGCTGCGCGAGGTTCCTGTTGCAGGCATCTTGGGTGACCAGCAGGCTGCAACCTTCGGCCAGGCGGCATTCACCGCAGGTACCGCGAAGAACACCTACGGCACCGGCTGCTTCCTGATCTTCAACACCGGCACCGAGATCGTGAACTCGACCAACGGCCTGCTGACCACCATGGCCTACAAGCTGGGTGACGAAGCACCGGTCTACGCTTTGGAAGGCTCGATCGCTGTGGCCGGATCCCTGGTCCAGTGGTTGCGCGATAACATCGGCATGATTTCGAGCGCTCCGGAGATCGAGGAGCTGGCAGCCAAGGTCGAGGACAACGGTGGCGTGTACATCGTTCCAGCTTTCTCCGGGCTGTTCGCACCGTACTGGCGTTCGGATGCCCGCGGCGCGATCGTGGGCCTGACCCGATTTGCGAATAAGAACCACATCGCTCGTGCGGCCTTGGAGGCTACGGCTTTCCAGACCCGTGAAGTTCTGGATGCGGTCAACGCCGATGCCGAGGTTCCACTGACCGAGCTGAAGGTCGATGGCGGCATGGTCGCCAATGAAGCGCTGATGCAGTTCCAGGCCGACATCTTAGGCGTACCAGTGGTCCGTCCGAAGGTCACCGAGACCACCGCGCTGGGTGCCGCCTATGCTGCAGGTCTCGCCGTTGGCTTCTGGAAGGATCTGGGCGAGCTGGAAGCGAACTGGTCCGAGGATACGCGCTGGGAGCCAGCCATGGATGAGGCTACGCGTGAGCGCAGCCTGCGCCTGTGGAAGAAGGCTGTTACCCGAACCTTCGACTGGGTCGATGAAGACACCAAGGCCTAGGCCGCTGGTGGGCTGATCCGCTGAAAACCGCAAACGCTCGAATCACCGTGATGGTGGTTCGAGCGTTTGCGGTTTAACCCGGAGTCGGATTCAGGCACCGTCAGACGCCAGCGGATCCTCGTTATCATCGTCGGACCCCGGGAAATGCGCTTTAGGAGCACCGGTAGGGGCGGTGCCGTTGCAAGAATCGCACGTAGCTGAGTTAGTGCGGGCGGGGGATTCGCCTGCCTGCCGCGCATCCCAGTAGGTGTTGCGCCGCGGAATCTGTTCGGGGTCCTGGTGTTCGGGCAAAAGCACGTGGGGAAGTCCGTCGACATCGAGAACCTTGAGCTGGCCGGCATGGCGCTTGTGGTGATCTTTGGTGCACATGCCCGCACCGGAGTACACGCTGGTCTCTCCACCATCAGACCAGGCCTTGAGGTAATGATCCATTTCAACTTGATCTGGCGGTGCAGTGCAATCGGGCACGATGCAGCCACGATCCCGGGCCAGGATCGCTTCCCGGATGGGCCCTTGGTGATAGCGCATGCGCCGGCCCATATCCAGCACCTGGCTGTTGCCGCCCAGGACCACCGGGATGATATTTGCCCGCGCCAGCAGCTGGCGCAGTTCTCCGGGTGGGATCTCCACGCCGTTGGAGCTCATTCCGTGTGCATCGGCCAAGTTCTGCAGGTCAGCGTGCCACAGATACACAACGCACTTGGGGATGATGACCTTTCGCTTGCCGCCGGTAAAGGGGGCCCGCAGCAGCGCCATGAATGCGTTCAGCCGGCGAAGGGGCTGATCAGGTTCGGCGGCTGGATCATCGTGCGCTTCAGTATTGGGCGGGTGTTCTTCGCCGTCGGGCTCGTCGGAGTCGTCCTCTGATTCTTCTGCGGCCCACGGTGGCATAGGCTGCTCGCTGCGCAACCACTCCGGTACGGGGCCTGGCTCCTGGCTGGCCGAGCTGGAATCTTGTTGTGCGCCAACTTCAGCTTCGTCGTTCTGCTCAATATCCTCACCGGCGCCCTCGGGCTGCTCTTGAGATGCCTGGCGATCAGCGCGGCCGGCTTCGGTGCGTGGATTGCCGGACTGGGAGCATACAGACTGAATCAGCTGCGCGTCGGTTGCGTTGGTGCGCAGGGAGAAGAAGTGCACGCCGTTTACCACCGGACCGGGGAAGAATCCGAGTTTGGGTGGCAGCTGCTTTCCATGAGTTTGCTTGTAGGTCTTGATGGCGGAATTGATCTTCTTCTGAGCCGCCCTGGGGCCCAGATCCTTCAGCGTTTGCGCCGCAAATTCATCCAAGGTGCGGCCATCGTCCCCATGGGCCACCAGTTCGGTAGCAGTGCCCTCGAAAGTGGTGTCCTGCGGCTCGAGCTTTTCCAAGCGGCGGGCCGCGCTGGCGATGGCGCGGCGGCTGGCGGTGCCCTGGTCATAGAGCTTGGCGAGTTCGGTGAAGCGCGGTGCGCAGATGCTGCCATCGGGTGTGCGCCGGCCAATGAGCAGGTGGGCGTCGGCGATGCGCCGTTGGGCTTCGAAGTAGGCGATACCCAGCCAGGCTGCCAGCAGCTCTTCCGCGTTCTTATAGCAGCTGCGTCCCTGGACCACAGGAGGTGGACCTGCAAAGAGGTCATCGGTGATGGCGTGGGGATCATCTTCGGGCAGGCGCAGTGCGGCGTAGCTTTCCAGGCTCAGCGCGTGCGCGCCGCTGGCTTGAGCATCAAGGGCTCCGGCGAGCTGGTCGCGATGAAGCTGCTGCGAGAACCGCTCGACTAGCTGCAGTTGCGCCAGGACCAAGCGCGGATCCCCGCTTTGGTGCACGGCCTTGCCCACGGCGGTGAACAGCGCCAGGCACAGATAGCCAAGGCGCAGCAGCACGGCCCCGGACAGCTGGGGCCCGAAGTGCAGTGCTGCCGAACACGCGGTGCGCATGCTGGCGATCAAATGCGGCGTACTCATGGCACCATGATCGAACACTGCAAACGGCTTGATGCGGCGCCCTGACCGGATGTGGATAAGCGCTCAAGCGTGGTGCTGGCCGCTGTGTCCAATCTTGCGCTTCACCGATGCGCGCGTGGGCAGGGGATATGCGATAGAATCGCGATATGAATTCTCAGCGCAACCTAGTCTAAGCGCGGCCTGCTGGCCGTACCCCCGAGTGTAAATTTGGGGGCTTTTGTTGTGTCTGGAACCAATAGCAAGTTTTTCCTATCGGAAATATTTCCGCAAAGGTGTGAGAAGAGCAGCGTGACATCATCGACGAACGAACCCAGGACCTACGACTTCAAGGACATCGAGTCCAAGTGGCTTCCGGTGTGGGACGAACTAAAGGTGTTCAAGCCCGCCGATGATGGCAGCCGCGAACGCCGCTATGTCTTGGACATGTTCCCGTACCCATCGGGCGACCTGCACATGGGCCACGCCGAGGCTTTCGCCATGGGCGATGTTGTCGCACGCTACTGGCGCCTGCGCGGCTATGATGTGATGCACCCGATCGGCTGGGACTCCTTCGGCCTGCCTGCGGAGAACGCCGCGATCAAGCGCAACGCGCACCCTGCGGAGTGGACCTACAAGAACATCGACACCCAGGCTGCCAGCTTCAAGCGCTACGCGATCTCCGCTGACTGGGATCGCCGCCTGCACACCTCGGATCCCGAGTACTACCGCTGGACCCAGTGGCTGTTCAACAAGTTCTACGACAAGGGCCTGGCCTACCGCAAGGACCACCCTGTGAACTGGTGCCCGAAGGACCAGACCGTGCTGGCCAACGAGCAGGTCGTCAACGGCGCCTGCGAGCGTTGCGGCACCGCGGTGACCAAGAAGTCGCTGAACCAGTGGTACTTCAAGATCACCGACTACGCAGATCGCCTGCTTGAAGACATGGACCAGCTCAAGGGCCACTGGCCTGAGCGCGTGCTGCTGATGCAGAAGAACTGGATCGGCCGCTCCGAAGGGGCCGAGGTGACCTTCGAGATCGAAAGCACCGACGCCAAGCCTGCGGTGCAGATCCCGGTCTTCACCACCCGCCCGGACACCCTGTACGGCGCCACCTTCATGGTGGTCGCCGCCGATGCGGAGCTGGCCGGCGAGCTGGTCACCGATGAGCACCGCGGCGCCCTGGAGGAATACCAGGAGCAGGTCAAGGCGCTGAGCGAAATCGAGCGCCAGTCCACCGAACGCGAGAAGACCGGTGTGTTCACCGGCCGCTACGGCATCAACCCGCTCTCGGGGGAGAAGCTGCCGATCTGGGCTGCCGACTACGTGCTGGCCGACTACGGCACCGGCTCGATCATGGCCGTGCCTGCGCACGACCAGCGCGACCTGGACTTCGCCCGCGCCTTCGACCTGCCAGTGCGCGTGGTCGTGGACACCGGTGAAGAGGACCCGAACGAAACCGGTACCGCCACCGCCGGGGAAGGCCAGCTGGTGAACTCCGGCGAGCTGACCGGACTGGAGAAGAGTGCGGCGATCGCCAAGGCCATTGAGATCGTGGAAGCTGCCGGCACCGGCAAGCACACCATCAACTTCCGCCTGCGCGACTGGCTGCTGTCCCGCCAGCGCTTCTGGGGCACCCCGATCCCGATTATCCACTGTGCTGACTGCGGCGAGGTTCCGGTTCCCGATGACCAGCTGCCAGTGCGCCTGCCAGATAACCTGCGCGGCGAGCAGCTGGCTCCCAAGGGTACCAGCCCGCTGGCCGCAGCTGAGGAATGGGTCAACGTGGCTTGCCCTAAGTGCGGGGCGGATGCCAAGCGCGACACCGACACCATGGACACCTTCGTGGACTCCTCGTGGTACTTCCTGCGCTTCGTCTCCCCGGATTACACCGAAGGGCCATTCGATCCGAAGGCAGTACGCGACTGGATGCCGGTGGGCCAGTACGTCGGCGGTGTCGAGCACGCGATCTTGCACCTGCTGTACTCGCGCTTCTTCACCAAGGTCATCCACGACCTGGGCCTGATCGACGCGACCGAGCCGTTCTCCGCGCTGCTGAACCAGGGCCAGGTGCTGAACGGCGGCAAGGCGATGAGCAAGTCGCTGGGCAACGGCGTGGACCTAGGCGAGCAGCTGGACAAGTTCGGCGTGGACGCCGTGCGCCTGACCATGATCTTCGCTTCCCCGCCGGAGGATGACGTGGACTGGGCCGATGTGTCCCCATCGGGTTCGCAGAAATTCCTGGCCCGCGCTTGGCGCATCGCCCAGGACACCACCAGCGAAGCCGGAGCGGATTACGCGGCCGGGGACAAGGCACTGCGCCAGGTCACCCACCGCACCGTGCACGAATCGGCGCAGCTGCTGGATTCGGGCAAGTTCAACGTGGTCATCGCCAAGACGATGGAGCTGGTCAACGCGACCCGCAAGACCATCGACTCCGGTGCCGGCGCAGCCGACCCGGCAGTACGCGAAGCGGCCACCGTCGTCGCCCAGCTGCTGAGCATGTTCGCCCCGTACACCGCCGAGGACATGTGGGAAGCCCTGGGCTACGCACCATCGGTGGTCACCAGTGCGTGGCCAGAAGTGGACGAGTCGCTGCTGGTCGATGACACCATCACCGCGGTCGTGCAGATCAAGGGCAAGGTCCGCGCCCGCCTGGAAGTTTCGGTAGACATCACCGAGGACGAACTGCGCGAGCAGGCCCTGGCCCATGAGTCGGTGATCCGGATGCTCGATGGCAAGGAACCGCTGAAGGTCATCGTGCGTGCGCCGAAGCTCGTGAACGTGGTTCCCGCCCCGTAAGCTCAGCTCATGACTGAACGACAGAAAAGCTCGCGCGCGGGCTGGCTGCCCAAGTGGCTGGCCCCGCGCGGGCTTTCTCGTACCCGGATCGGGGTAGTTTCCGATTCGGCTTCGTGCCTGCCGCAGGAATTGCGCGCACTGCCGGACTTCATCCAAGTGCCGATCCCGATCATCGTTGACAACCACGTGCATGGCGAGGACCTGCAGGCGCTGATGATGGGCCTGGCCATGGGCAAGGCGGTGAAAACTTCACGCCCGGCCCCCGGAGAGTTTGAACGCGCCTACCGGCAGTTGCTGGATGCAGGCTGCGAATCGATCATTTCCATCCACATGTCCGGGGCGCTGTCGGGCACCGTGGATGCCGCCCGCTTGGCTGCCCGCAGTTTTGACGCGCCGATCACCGTAATCGACTCGAACACCGTCTGCCTGCCGCAGGGTTTTGCCGTGGCCGATGTGCTGCAGGCCAGGGCCGCCGGCGCGCCGCTGCAGATGCTCGAGCAGATCGCACGGACCGCTACCGCCAACACCGTCTACTTCGCGGTGCCCAGCTTGGAGCAGCTGCGCCGCGGCGGGCGGATCAGCGCGCTGTCCTCGGTGCTGGGCAGCTTGCTGAACGTCAAGCCGATCCTCGGGATCAGCGACGGGGCGATTATCGCCCTGGAAAAGCCGCGCTCCTTCGCTCGCGCCACCGCACGGCTGGTTTCCTTGGCCTTGCGTGACGCCCGCGAAGCCACCGGCCAGGTGCGCTTAGGGGTCATGCATTTTGGCGCCGAAGAACTGGCCGTGGAGATCGCCACCGAACTGGCCCCATTCAGCTCCGGCCCGGTGGTCGTCGAATCGCTGCCCGCGGTGCTCGCCGCGCATACCGGGATGGGCGTGATTGCCGTGTGCGCCGCCCCGCTGAATCCACAACCGGCATCATTCCTGGACACCGAAAAGCACCAATAGCGCAGACTGTGGCCTATGGGCCGCCACGACTTCTTCAGCAAGTACGCGCCACGTCCCGGTCGCCTCAGGTTTGCGGTCTCGCGCGTGGCCGTGCTGGTGCTGGTCATTGTGGTGCTCGCCTGGATTGCGATTTCCATCCTGCTCGCCCCGCCACCGGTGGCACAGGAATTGGAAACTGTTCCGCTGGTCTCCGAACCGACTCGCGATCCGCTGCAAACCCCGGCGTCGCCGACCACAACCGGCCCCGGGGTAACGGTGCACGTGGTCGGTGCGGTCAAGAAGCCCGGGGTATACCAGCTACCAGCAGGCTCGCGGATTACCGATGCTGTGGACGCTGCCGGCGGACTGTCCAAGCACGCGCAACCGCAGCTGGTGAACCTGGCCGCCAAGCTGGTCGATGGACAGCAGGTCATCCTGCCCGGCACTGCACCGGGGAAACAACTGCCTTCAGCCCAACCAGCGCCCTCCAGCTCGAAGATATCGATCAACAACGCTGATTCCCAAACCCTGCAAGAGCTGCCGGGAATCGGCCCGGCCTTAGCTGAGCGGATCATCGACTTCCGGAGTAAGAACGGCCCGTTTACCTCTGTGGAAGAGTTGGACGCGGTATCCGGCATCGGCCCGGCATTGCTTTCCCAGCTCAGTGAGCTGGTGGTCCCGTGAACACCGACTTCCGCGGACTGTGGCTGTTGGCCGGGGCGTGGGTCGCCGCCTATTTCACCTTGCCGGCCTGGGTGTTGTGGTGTTCGCTCGCGCTGCTTGTGCTGCTGCTGGCACTGTTGCTTCGAGCCCGCCATGACCAGGCCCATTCAGCACCGTGGTTTAGCGGTCCGCTGATCTTGCTGCTCGGGCTGATTGCCGTGAGCATGCTGGGGCTGTCCAACCCGCCGTGCCAGCTGCCAGCCGGTAGCGAGCAGCAGCGCCGGGCCGTGGTCAGCTTCCAGGATCCGGCATCAGCGCAAGGGGGCGCGTCGGCGGCCGGTCCAGCGCAAATCCAACGGTATTGGAACCAGGACCGGTGGGTGCAATGCCAGGTGCCGGTGTACCTGAGCGTTGAGTACGGGTTGCCCGCTCATGCCGGGGAATTCGAGGTGATCCTCGATTTGGACGCAGCGCAGGCAGGTTCCTTCGATTGGTGGGCCCGGGCCGCCAGCGAGCCGAAGGTCAGATCCTGGGTTGAACCTACGGCCGCCGACTTCCTCAAACAACGGTTCGTGCTCAGCTTGGGGCAGTTGCCGGACAACGCGCAGGCACTGCTTCCGGGCATGCTCTACGGGGATCGCTCGGGGCAGGATGAGGCATTGGGCGATGCCATGAAAACCAGCGGCCTGAGCCACCTGACAGCCGTGAGCGGATCGAATATCGCGCTGATCGCAGCGATCGTGCTGGTGCTCTTCCGGCTGTTCAGCGTTCCACGGGCGCCAAGTGCGATCTTGACGATCGGCGTGGTGGGGCTGTTCACCTGGTTTGTCGGACCAGATCCCAGTGTCCTTCGTGCCAGCCTGATGGGCAGCATCGCGGTGATTTCGGTACTGCTGGGACGAGGCCAGGGCTCCTTGGGAATCCTGTGCCTGACCGGCACGGTGCTGCTGGTAGCTGATCGCTCTCTGGGGGCTGAACCGGCTTTCGCGCTTTCGGTGCTGGCGACCTTGGGCATCATCATGCTCGCACCGGCGCTGACCGAAATATTTGCCCAGTTCCTCCCATCGTGGCTTGCCCAGCTGACCGCAATTTGCTGCGCGGCGCAATTCACCTGCCTGCCGGTGATCATTGCGTTGAATTCGAATTTCAGCTTGTACTCGCTGCCCACCAATCTGCTGGTGGCTCCGCTGTTGCCGCTGATTACGTCGGTGGGCATGGTGTGCCTGCTGCTGTGCACGCCGCTGCCGGGATTTTCCGGCGTCTTGATCTGGGTGCCGGGCCTTCTGGCTGAAGCCATTGGCAAAGCTGCCCATGTCGCCTCGGGACTGCCCGGGGCTGCCCGGCCCTGGCCCGAGGGACTGGGCGGAATTATCTTGGCTGTGATGCTCGCAGTGGTGCTATGCACCTTGCTGATTGTGGGGCGGGAGACCGAGAAGTTGCGGGTACGCCAGGTCGCTCTGGGGGTGCTGGGAGCGATTCTGGTCTGCGTGCTGGCGCTGGTGCTGCCTGCGACGTTGTTCTACCGCGAAAAGGTGCCCCCGCAGTGGAGTATTGCCATGTGCGATGTTGGCCAGGGCGACGCTTTCGTGATCAACCTGGGTGATGCCCGCGGCTGGCTGATTGATACCGGCCCACCGGAAAGTGGACTGCTGGCATGCCTTGATCGGCTGGGGATCCAGTCATTGAGCAAGGTGTTCATTACCCATACGCACAACGATCATTTCGGTGGAGTCGAGGAATTGGAAGATTCTGGCGTGCAGATCGATGAGCGCTTGGTATCCACCGGCTTCGATCTGGAACTGTGGCCCGGTGCGCAGGTGCTGGAACCGGGAACGCAGCAAGTTGCCGGGGATATACGCTTTGAAGTGATCGGACCCGAGGCGAAGTTCGCGCAGTTTGCCGAACCCAACGATACGTCGTTGGTGCTGCGCTTCAGCTTTGCCACAAAGAACGGAATCGTCGATTTCTTTGCCGCCGGCGATATGGAAACCGAGGCGATGGATCGATTGCTGAAGCTGCATCCGCAAGGACCCGCGGCGATTTTGAAGGCATCCCATCATGGGGCGCGTAACGGTGGAACCGAAATTCTTGAGCAGATCCATCCGCAGGTGCTGTTGATCTCCGTGGGCGAAGACAATAGCTATGGACACCCGCATCCGCAGACCTTGGAAGTGGCGAAGCAGATCGGGGCTGAGGTTTTCCGGACCGATCAATCCGGTACCGTCCTGCTCACATTTACCACTGAGGGTGTTCTGGGTACCTCACTAGGTACTCCAGTTCGGTAGGATCGGTATATCGACCAATGCACTAAGGAGTTCGATGGCACGCGCCCAAGCAAATCCCGGTATCTCATGGCGGGAGCTCAGCCCGCAACCGTTGATTTTGCTCAGCGGTTCAGAAGATTATCTGGCCTCCCGTGCCTTCGAACTGCTGCGTTCCCAAGCAGCCGTGCGCGAAGACATCCAGCATACCCGCCTGGACGCGGCCAAGTACGAACCCGGTGAACTGCTGCTGGCCACCAGCTCGTCGCTGTTCTCCAGCGCCAATTTGGTCGAAGTCCACGAGTTGGCCCACATGAACGAATACTTCCTCAAGGATGCGCTGGCCTACCTGAAGGACCAGGCGCCAGAGAATGTCCTGATCATGCATCACTCCGGCGGTACCCGTGGCAAGAAGCTGCTCGACGCGATCAAAGCTGCAGGCGCCTTGATCGTCAACTGCCAGCCGGTGAAGAAGGACGCCGAGAAGATCGACTTCGTCCAGGCCGAGTTCAAATCCGCTAAGCGTCGAATCACCAACGATGCGGTCAAAGCATTGGTTGCCGCGGTAGGCAATTCGCTGGCCGAGCTGGGATCGAGCTGCTCCCAGCTGATCCAAGACACCACCGGAACGATCGACCAGGATATGGTCGACAAATACTATGGTGGTCGTGTTGAAGCGACCGCGTTCAAGGTTGCCGACGCCGCGATTTCCGGCAATGCAGTCTTGGCGTTGCGCACGCTGCGCCATTCGCTGAGCACTGGTACGGATCCGATTCCCATTGTGGCCACCTTGGCGATGAAGGTGCGGCAGATAGCCAAGGTCRCTGGGGTCAACGAGCCAGCTGCTTCCCTAGCTTCTGAGCTGGGCATGGCGCCTTGGCAGGTTCAGCAGGCGCAGCAGCAGGCACGTGGTTGGAAACGCGGGGATCTTGCGCTGTGCGTAGAGGAAATCGCCAATACGGACCGCATGGTCAAGGGCGGCAGCCGTTCGCCGGGATACGCCTTGGAACATGCAATCATGTTCATCGCGGGCAAGGCTCCACGACGCTGAGTCTTGCCGACTGGCAACAGGTAACGGGTGCGCACGAATCTTTCGTGCGTGCCCGTTGCCGTTTCACACTTCAAGCGTATATCAAGGGTTTCTGGGCAAAACAAAACCCCCGCACTCAATGAGTACGGGGGAGATGATGAAGTCTAAGCTCGGCTTAGAGGGCATTAACCTTCTTGGCAATAGCCGACTTGCGGTTAGCAGCGTTGTTCTTGTGCAGAACACCCTTGCTTACAGCCTTGTCGAGCTTCTTGCCAGCCAGGCGCAATGCCTCGGTTGCCTTTTCCTTGTCACCGGAGACTACTGCCTCGTTGACGTTACGGATCACGGTCTTAACCTCGGAACGGACAGCTACGTTACGCAGACGTGCCTTCTCGTTGGTCAGGTTACGCTTCTTCTGGGACTTGATGTTAGCCACTTTAATAAACTCTCTCGTTTATCGTTTTATACGGTCGGTAGAGGGTTCATCCTTCAGGCCATCGACTGAGCGGTGTGGGGCACCTATGGCGACCCGAAGGGGGCGTGTTGCCCAACCTGCGCAACACACAAGGATTAACACTATCAGATAAGGAAGCTGGCAACGAGTGCTTATGCGCGTTCGTTTAGGACGTTCACCACATTCGAGAATCGCGCCCGATCCAAGATCGCGCCCTCACGGCGTACGGCCTGCTCATCAACTCGAATGATGCGATCCAGCTTGACCTCGCTCGGGCGACGCTCGCGGTCCCAATCGCCGGTGCCGATATCCATGTAATTCGGGTTGTGCTGATCCGAATTGTTCTTGTCCTTGCTGGTGAGCATCAAGCCAAGCAGCCATCCGTTATCGCGTCCCACGATCAATACGGGGCGGTCCTTGCCCTGCGAGTAGTCCTCTTCATAGGGGACCCAGGTCCACACGATTTCTCCCGGGTCGGCATTGCCGTCCTTCGAAGGGTTGTACTCGAAGTGAATCCCGCCACGGTAATCACCTGGGTAGCCGGTGCCCGCTGAAGCGCCGCGCCCGGCGTGTGAGGACGAGCCGTGGGAAGCTGTGCTTCGGGGGTTGCTGCCCCCGCGGTTGCTGGCTGGTCGATTGCCGGTGGAACCTGCGCGGACCTTGTTGATCTCCTTGACCACGCGCATGACGATGCTAAATATCTTCTGTGGATTCAGTGCCATGCACGACAAACTATCAGTTTCAGGCTGTCGAAATATGAGATGACGCGGAAATCATGACAGAATGGAAGCTAATCCAACTATGTCTTTTAGTCAGCTAGTGAGGTCTGTTTAGGTGTCTCCATTGGCCCGCACCGCTCCGGTGCCTGCCGCGACCGATCCGTCGCTCATCCGTAACTTCTGCATCATCGCCCATATCGACCACGGTAAGTCGACTCTGGCCGACCGGATGTTGCAACTGACCGGCGTTGTCGCTGCCCGTGACATGAAGGCACAGTACCTCGACCGCATGGATATCGAGCGCGAACGCGGCATCACCATTAAATCCCAGGCAGTTCGCATGCCATGGGGAGCCGAAGACGGCACCCCATACGCACTGAACATGATCGATACCCCGGGGCACGTTGACTTCACCTATGAAGTTTCCCGTTCGCTGGCCGCCTGCGAAGGCGCCATTTTGCTGGTCGACGCGGCTCAGGGCATCGAAGCGCAGACCCTGGCAAACCTGTACTTGGCTATCGAGGGCGATCTGACGATCATCCCTGTGCTGAACAAGATCGACCTGCCTAACGCCCAGCCGGAGAAGTACGCAGCTGAGATCGCCAACCTGATCGGTTGCGAACCAGAAGAGGTCTTGAAGGTTTCGGGCAAGACCGGCGAGGGCGTTGAAGAGTTGCTCGATGAAGTCATCAAGCAGCTGCCACCGCCTGTAGGCGATGCGAAGGCCCCGGCCCGTGCGATGATTTTCGACTCCGTGTATGACACCTACCGCGGTGTGGTCACCTATGTTCGTGTTGTCGACGGAAATCTCTCTCCTCGCGAGAAGATCCAGATGATGTCCACCGGCACTACCCACGAACTGCTGGAGATCGGCGTTTCGTCGCCGAACCCTGAGCCAACCAAGGGCCTGGGTGTTGGCGAGGTAGGCTACCTGATCACTGGCGTGAAGGACGTGCGCCAGTCCAAGGTCGGCGATACCGTCACCAATTTCCTCAAGCCAGCTACCCAGTCCCTGGGTGGCTACGAAGAGGCCAAGCCTATGGTCTTCTCCGGCCTGTACCCGATGGACGGCACTGATTACCCGGTCTTGCGCGACGCACTGGACAAGCTGCAGCTTAACGATGCTGCGCTGACCTATGAACCAGAGACCTCCGTGGCCCTGGGCTTCGGTTTCCGTGTGGGCTTCTTGGGCCTGCTGCACCTGGAAATCACCCGCCAGCGCCTGGAATCTGAATTCAACTTGGACCTGATTTCGACCGCACCGAACGTGGTGTACGAAGTCATGGGCGAAGACAAGCAGATGATTACGGTGACCAACCCCTCGGAATTCCCGGATGGCAAGATCCTGGAAGTTCATGAGCCAATGGTTGCCGCTACCATCCTTGCGCCAAGTGAGTTCATCGGTTCGGTCATGGAGCTGTGCCAGTCCCGCCGCGGCACCATGCGCGGGATGGACTACCTCTCCGAAGACCGTGTTGAAATGCGCTACCACCTTCCTCTGGCCGAGATTGTGTTCGACTTCTTCGATCACCTCAAGTCCAAGACCCGCGGCTACGCGTCGCTGGACTGGAAGGCCGACGGCGAGCAGGTTGCCGATCTGGTCAAGGTCGACATCCTGCTTCAGGGTGAACAGGTCGATGCATTCAGCGCGATTACGCACCGCGACAAGGCCTACAGCTACGGCACCATGATGACCTCGAAGCTGCGCGAGCTGATTCCTCGCCAGCAGTTCGAAGTTCCGATCCAGGCAGCGATCGGTTCGCGCATCATCGCCCGTGAAAACATCCGAGCCATCCGCAAGGACGTTCTTGCCAAGTGCTACGGCGGCGATATCAGCCGTAAGCGCAAGCTGCTCGAGAAGCAGAAGGAAGGCAAGAAGCGCATGAAGATGGTCGGCCGCGTGGAGGTTCCGCAGGAAGCCTTCATTGCCGCACTGTCCACCGACGAGCCGAAAAAGAAGTAAATGCCTTCAGTTCTGCCTGACGGCGATCCGGCTCCGGCCGATGGTCTGCTCCCTGCCTCATGCGCGCATGAGGCAGCGGGGCGGACCATGTCCTTTTATGTGCATATTCCGTTCTGCACCGTCCGTTGCGGTTATTGCGATTTCAACACGTACACCGCCACGGAGCTGGGCTCCGGCTCCAGCCAAGCAACCTACGCTGCCACTGTCAGCAAGGAAATCAGCTTCGCCCGCGAAGTGATGGACCGTTCGGGCCAGCCGCACCGTGAAATTGAAACCGTTTTCTTTGGCGGGGGAACCCCCACGTTGCTGCCTGCCAGTGATTTGGTTTCGGTGCTCGGGCAGATTCGTGAAGAATTCGGCCTGAAGCCCGGTGCGGAAATCACTACCGAAGCCAACCCTGATTCGGTGACTCGTGAATCCCTGCAGGAATTGGCTGACGGTGGTTTCACTCGCGTCTCCTTCGGCATGCAGTCCGCAGTGCCGCACGTCCTCAAGGTGTTGGAGCGCACCCACGATCCGAAACGGGTTCCGCAAGCAGTAGCATGGGCCCGCGAAGCAGGCCTGGATGTCAGCGTCGATTTGATCTATGGCACTCCGGGGGAGAGCCTGGAAGATTGGCGCACCAGCATCGAAGCCGCGCTGAGCTACGAACCGGACCACATTTCCGCCTACGCGCTGATCATCGAGGAAGGCACCAAGCTTGCCGCGCAGATCCGCCGTGGCCAAGTGCCGAACATTGATGATGACGACCATGCTGAGAAGTACCAGCTGGCTGACGAAATGTTCGCGGCTGCCGGTTTCTCCTGGTATGAAGTCAGCAACTGGTCGAAGAAGCCAGCCAATGCCTGCCAGCACAATATTGCTTATTGGAAGGGCGGGGATTGGTGGGGTGCAGGCCCTGGCGCGCACTCGCACGTTGGCGGTTTGCGCTGGTGGAATGTGAAGCATCCTGCTGCGTACCAGCAGCGCATCGACGCTGGCATCTCACCTGGGCACGGACGGGAATATCCAGATGCACAGGCCGTCCAGCTTGAACGCACCATGCTGTTGACCCGACTGAGTTCGGGAATGCAGATCAGTGAGCTGGAGGAGACCGGACGCAAGAAGGTTGCCGGTTTGATTGCCGATGAGCTGATTGAACCTAAGGCTGCGTTTGCCGGCACTTTGGTGTTAACGCAACGAGGCCGGCTCTTGGCCGACCTCGTGGTGCGAGAACTTCTCGATTTCTAGAACTGAATAGCCGCTGCTACTTCATTAGACGAAGATTCAGCGGGTAACGGTAAGGGCGTCCCTTGTTGGCCTGAATGGCTGCGAGGGCGCCCGATACTGTCATAAAGACCCATAACGCTACCGCCAGGACTGCGAAGAGCCAGCCGATGAATGGCAGGATCATGAGCACATTGAATACGATGGCAAGAATCGTCAGTGGAAACGTGAAGTTGAACGCTTCCTTGGATTCCTGTGCAGTGAACGGACCGCGGTCGCGGAACACTGCAAAGACGATCGCTGAAGGGACGCAACCCAAGATCGCGCCGAAGTGGGCTATTGTTGCCCACTGGCGATCTTCAGAAGGAGTCAGCGGCAACGCAGAAGTCTTGGAACCTTCGAAGCGTGCGTTCTCCGATGGTTTCGTCTGGCGTGATGTCACTATTATTCCTTGTCTTGCTAAGTGTGGTCTCTCTTATCATAGCGACCACCATCTAGCAGACGAGGCAGATTCACCAACTAATGTCTAACTATTGGTCAATCGTTAGGAAACCGTAATCTTCGGTGGTGAGAAAATCGATCAATTCTTCAATCCTGCCCAGAAGCTGCGGTTCAAGCTGTCCGTAATGCTGCACCGTGGACAGCAATCGCTGCCAGCCGATACCGATGTCTTCTGCCGTAGCATGCGGCCATCCGAAGGCCTTGAGCACCCCGGTCTTCCAATCGGTGCCCTTGGGGATCACCGGCCACGCCTTGATGCCCAGGGTGGATGGCTTGATCGCCTGCCAGACGTCGATGTACGGGTGGCCGAGGATCAGCACGTTCTGCGCCGCCCCAGGAACCTTCATTGCTTCGGCCACGATATGCCACTCCTTGGTGCCTTCGACCAGATGGTCCACCAGGATCCCCAGACGCCGCTGCCCGGAAGGCGCAAAGTCACGGATCGCCCCTGCTAGATCGTCCACGCCGTGCAATGGCTCCACAACGATGCCTTCGACACGCAGGTCGTGGCCCCAAACTTTTTCAACCAATTCAGCATCGTGCTTGCCTTCCACCCAGATGCGGCTGGCGCGAGCTTCACGGGCCTTCAGCCCGGATACTGCCCGTGAGCCTGAGGCCGAGACCAGTTTCTTCGGCGCGGCGGCCTTGGCTACCGGTTCCACGATTTCCACAGCTTCACCCTCGAGGAAGAAGCCGAACCCGGCTTGGAAGGAGCGTGTCTTGCCGTGGCGGTCTTCGAGCACGATCACCCGCATGCCGCCGGCTTTTTCGGTACGGATGACTTCTCCCACCCATCCGGTGGTGGCGTCTTCAAGAACCATGCCACGCTCGACGGGGACCTGGCGGAGTTTTTTCGGTGCCGGTGCACTGAGATCTTGCGGTCCCCAGGAGTAATTAGTCACGTACTGCCTTTCGCTGTGATCGAATACGCTCGAAATCCAATGCTAGCAACAGCTGAACGTATTAGACTTGGCACTTGACAGGTTAGAGTGCCAAAGCCGGGCACGAGGATTCCAAGGAGGTGCTGTGATGACAGAGCCACGACGTTTAGACGTTCTGCGCGCCATCGTGGAGGACTACGTCCAATCCCGCGAGCCGGTGGGTTCCAAGGCCTTATTGGATCGGCACAACCTCGGGGTCAGCGCAGCGACCATCCGCAATGACATGGCCTTGCTGGAAGAAGAAGGGCTCATTGCAGCCCCGCACACTTCTTCTGGACGCATTCCCACCGAAAAGGGATACCGCCGCTTTGTCGATGAGATCGGCGAGCTGAAGCCGCTTTCGCGGGCTGAACGTGACGCCATCAACAAGATCCTGGACAGCTCCACGGACCTGGATGAAATGCTCAAGAGCACCGTTCGGCTGCTGGCCCGATTGACCAACCAGGTGGCGATGATCCAGGTGCCGCACTACGACACCGCCTCATTGAAGAACCTGGATCTGGTAGGCCTCGGCTCCACCCAGGTGCTGATGGTGATGATCGCGTCCAACGGTACGGTGGATCAGCGCATGATGCCGGTGCAGCGTTCGTACTCGGATAACGAGTTGAACGATTTGAAGCAGTGGCTGCTCAATAATTTCGGGGGAGTGCAGCTGGCAGAACTTGCCAACAGGCTCAACCGTACCGAAGTCAGTCCGGCACACCAGGCCGAACCATTGGTGCAGCAGGTCTTCGGCGCGCTGGAGGAAATGGCCCAGGCGGCCAACGCCCAGCGCATCATCATGGCCGGCACCGCCAACCTTGCACGTGTGGAGGGCGACTTCCCGCTGAGCATCACCCCGGTACTTGAAGCACTGGAGGAGCAGGTAGTGCTGCTCAAGCTCTTCTCCGAGCTGGAAGCGGATTCGCGCGGCGTGGCCGTGGCCATCGGCACGGAGAACCACTACGGGCAGCTCTCCGACGCGGCCGTGATTGCCACAACGTACAGCACCGACGTGCGCAACAAGCTCGGCGTGCTGGGCCCCACCCGGATGAACTACCCGACCTCCATGGCCTCGGTGCGGGCAGTGGCACGGTACCTGTCGAAGATTTTGGCTAACTAGCCTCGCTGGGCACTGGCCCGGTATTACCGATTTTCAAGTTTCTTAGGAAAGGACACGGCGAATAACGTGAGCTCGCATTACGAGACCCTAGGCGTTGCCAAGGACGCGACCCCGCAGGAAATCAAGAGTGCCTACCGCAAGTTGGCGCGTAAGCTGCACCCGGATGTAAACCCAAGCGACGATGCTGCAGAGCAGTTCAAGCTGGTCACCCGTGCCTACGAAGTCCTTTCCGACCAGACCAAGCGCCAGAACTACGACACCACGGGCGACGAAAATGGCAATGGCCATCCAGGTTTCGGCGGTGGCGGCCAGGGCTTCGGCGGTTTTGGCGACATCTTCGAGCAGTTCTTTGGCGGCGGCGGAGCCCAGGGCCCGGCCTCGCGTACCCAGCCGGGACGCGATGCGCTGATCACCATCACCATCGACCTGGAAGATGCCGTCAAGGGCACCGTCTACCCGTTGGAAATGGAAACTGCGGTTACCTGCAAGACCTGCAACGGCTCGTGCACCCGTGAGGGCACCAGCCCGGTCACCTGCGACATCTGCCATGGCGCCGGCCAGGTCCAGCGTCCGGTACGTTCCTTCCTGGGCCAGATGATGACCGTGGAAACCTGTGCTGCCTGCGGCGGTTTCGGCACCACCATCCCTGATCCATGCCTGGAGTGCAACGGCGAAGGCCGCGTGCGAGAGCATGTATCCAAGTCGCTGAACGTGCCTGCCGGTGTTGACTCCGGTACCCGTATCCAGCTGCGCGGCCAGGGCGAGGCCGGCCCGGGTGGCGGCCCTAACGGCAACCTGTTCGTCGAGGTCGATGTGCGCCGCCACAAGGTCTTCGAGCGTGCCGGCACCGACCTGCACGCCAAGATGAGCCTGCCGATGACCGCCGCCGCACTGGGTTGCGAGTTGAAGCTGGAAACCTTCGACGGCGAGCAGCGCATCAACGTGGAGCCAGGAGCCCAGGATGGCGATACCGTCACCTTGTCCGAGCTTGGCGTACCACGGCTGCGTGGCGGCAAGCGCGGGGACATCATCGTGCATCTGCAGGTGGAGACCCCAACCAAGCTCGATGCTGCACAGCGCGAGCTGCTCGAGCAGCTGGCTAAGCTGCGTGGCGAGGAAATGGCAGCTGGTCGTGTCGAGCACACCGGCGGCATGTTCTCCCGCCTGCGTGAGAAGCTGAACCAGCGCTAAGCATGAGCAACCATAGCTTCGTCATCGAAGGGCAGCAGGCTCAAGAGGCGGCTCCTGGCGACATCCTCGAACTG
The DNA here is from genome assembly GCF_052114325.1 of Glutamicibacter sp. MCAF14. Lineage (NCBI taxonomy): Bacteria > Bacillati > Actinomycetota > Actinomycetes > Micrococcales > Micrococcaceae > Glutamicibacter > Glutamicibacter sp. MCAF14. The sequence continues at coordinate 577,408 of NZ_JBFREO010000004.1, read as the reverse complement.
GCTGGCGCCGAGGCGCACCACGCGGTCACCGTCAAGCGTGTCACCGCCGGCGAGCATCTGGATCTGCTTGACGGCAAGGGCCTGCGCCTGACCGTGGAGGTCACCGCAACCGCCAAGGACCTATTGTCAGTGAAGGTTCTGCGACGCACCGAAGAAGCGATCAGCGACCACCCGGTCACACTGGTCCAGGCCCTGTCCAAGGGCGACCGCGACCTGCAGGCCGTGGAATCCGGCGTGGAGCTGGGTGTGCTGGCTGTGCGTCCGTGGCAGGCTGACCGTTCGATCGTGCGCTGGAATGCTGCCAAGGTCGACAAGGCCATGGCCAAATGGCGCGCTCAGGTGCGTTCGGCTCAGAAGCAGTCCCGCCGGGCTTACGAGCCCGAGGTGCTTGCTCCGCTGGGTTCCAAGGAGCTGGCTAAGGCGATTGCAGCCGACGTGGCCTACGGGGCGCTGGTTCTGGTGCTCCACGAGCAGGCAGAGAATTCGGTAGCCGAGCGGGTTATTTCCTGGCTGCCGAGGGCCCACGCTGGGCAAGAAGTCATCGTGATCGTGGGACCAGAAGGCGGCATCTCCGACACGGAGCTGCAGTCCTTCATTGATGCCGGAGCCCATGCAGCCCTGCTGGGCCAGCATGTGCTGCGCGCTTCAACCGCAGGACCTGCCGCGCTGGTATTGATCAGGCACCTGATCGGCGAACTCTAGGACGCAAAGTTCAAAATGCTCCGCAAGAGCTCGAATGCACGTCAGTGCAGAGCTGTTGCGGAGCATTTTCTTTTTACTGCGTCTGGCCGAGAACACAGGTTTGATGCAAATGACGAGGTGCAGATTCAGCACGGATCTGCTCTGGGGTTCCTGCAAGCCACTGCATTTTCGGGGACTGGCGCTGAGCAAACCGATCGAGCGGTGATCTTCAGCCATCAAGCCAGGCGTGCCATCGGACAGCTAGCTAGGGGCAGTCACGCTCAAGAGGCATCGGAGAATATGACGCATGGCTGTGCTACTCGAGCTTGAAGTTACTGGTGACCTTGCCGACCTGATGTTCAGATTCAGATTCGACGCCCCAGAAAGTCAATAGGTAAGAGCCGGCCTTCAATTCGGTGGTCAGGATGAACGATCCATCTTCCTTGATCTGTCCGGGATTGACCTGCTTCTGGGCGGTAATCACCGAGAGCTTGCCGTCGGCATCCTTGCGCTGCAAGGAATAGAAGGTGCCAACATCGAATTGGGTGGTGCGGCCATGAATCCTGATCGATCCCGCGTCTTCGGTGGAACCGTACTGCGGATCGATGATCCAGATCGGAGCGATGAACTCGGGATCCCGCTCATATACATCTGCGAGCTGGTAGTCATCGAACACGGTGGCGTTAGGTTGCCCGTCGACCAGGATTCGCACCGTTGGAGCACCATCGCCTGCGAGCAGGCCGGTGCTGGAAGCAGCTGCCGTAGCGGTGAAGACCAGCTGCTGGATGGCGCGTTCGGACAGGCCCTGGTCAAGATGGGCGCTGAAGACCTTGGCGGGAAGATCCAGCGTGATCACGTTGGACTGATTGATGGAGACACCGATTTCATCGGTGGGCTTCAAATGCGTGTAGCGCTTGGGCTTGGTTGGCTCTGCGGAGAGCAGCGTCCAGATTGCATCGCCAATGGGTTCCTGATGGCGTTTGTCCTGCAAGTACTCGCGGTACAAGAACACGCCGGATTCGGTATTTTCCAGCCAGTAGACCGGCAGCTTGGTTGACACCGCGACATCTTCGCCAGCATCAGTTGCATCGGGCAGGTTCAGCGTTTCAGCTGCTGCGCTGGTAGGCATCTCATAGGAGCTCTCGCGATTCGTCAGACCGCAGCCTGCGGCGACGACGAGCGCGGCAGTGATTCCGACAACGCCGATCCGGCGCGAAATCTTCTGCTTGTTCCTTGACTGCAATGCGTACCAATCCGTGGTGATTCTGGCTATTTTGGCCCCAAAGGCTTTAGAACCGCTTTCCAGCTTGCCATATTGAAAGGGCCGAACAGGAGAAAAATGGGCCCACTTACTAATCCGTAACCAAATCTATATGTTCGCGACTTGCTCGGATTAGTAGCATTCAATGCTACTTTCAGGTATTTTCGCTTACGCTGAGACCTGAATTATCTCCGGATTGGCCTGCAACTGGATAGAATAGCAAGCAGGACTAATCTCGATCACTTCAAAGCTCGTAAAGGGGCGCCACGCACTGCATGCAGGTTGAACAGAATAACGCGAAAGCAGCGGACGGATCCGCTTCGCTGACCATCAGTTTCGATACAGCTGAGCTCATGATTGCCACGCTAGGTCCCAACGACGAGCTGCTGCGCATTCTCTCCGGCGCATACCCGCAGGTGAGCTTCCGTCCCAATGGCCAGTCACTGGCTCTGGTCGGCGAACCGCAGCAAGTGCGCAAGGCCCAGCGCGTCACCGAAGAAGCCCGTTCGCTGGCCTCCCGCGGTTCGCGCATGAGTGCCGAAACGATCGAGCAGATCATCAAGATGCTCAGTGCCGGTAACCCGGATGCGCCGACCGACGTTCTGGGGTTGAAGATACTTTCGGGCCGCGGACGTTCCATCCGGCCCAAGACCGTGAACCAGAAGAGCTACGTCGACGCCATCGAGGACTCGACGATTACCTTCGGCATCGGCCCAGCAGGTACCGGCAAAACCTTCCTGGCCATGGCCATGGCTGTGGCCGCCTTGCAGGACAAACAGGTTAACCGCATCATCTTGACCCGCCCTGCCGTTGAAGCGGGGGAGAAGCTGGGCTTCCTGCCTGGCTCGCTGACCGAGAAGATCGACCCTTACCTGCGTCCGCTCTACGACGCGTTGCACGACATGATCAATCCCGAAACCATTCCGCAGCTGCTGGAAGCCGGAACCATCGAGGTCGCTCCGCTGGCCTACATGCGCGGGCGCACGTTGAACGACGCGTTCGTGATCCTGGATGAAGCGCAGAACACCACCAGCGAACAAATGAAGATGTTTCTGACCCGTCTGGGTTTCGGCTCCAAGATGGTCGTCACCGGCGATGTCACCCAGGTGGACCTGCCGAATAATGCGACCTCGGGGTTGCGCATGGCCAGCGATGTGCTCGAAGGCATCGAGGACATCAGCATCTGCCGCCTGGACTCCTCAGATGTCGTCCGGCACCGGCTGATTGCCGACATCGTCACAGCCTACGATCGTTGGGACGACACCCGACGCAAAGAACACAACCGGGGACGGCGCAGCAAATGAGCATTGAAGTAAATAACGAAACCGACTACGAGGTCGACCTCAAAGACGTCAACGCCTTGGCCGAGTCGGTATTGCAGGCCATGTTCTTGCATCCTGAAACCGAAGTCTCGGTCGTCTTCATCGATGAAGATGCCATGAGCGCACTGCACGTGGAGTGGATGGACCTCGAAGGCCCCACCGACGTGATGAGCTTCCCCATGGACGAGCTGCGTCCAGGGACCGCCGGGGCACCGGGGGAGAACGGCATCCTAGGCGATATCGTGATCTGCCCTTCCGTCGCCGAAGCCCAGGCCAAAGCCGGCGGGCACAGCACCCACGATGAAATCCTTCTGCTGACCACGCACGGCCTGCTGCACTTGATGGGATTCGACCACATGGAACCAGCAGAAAAAGAAGAGATGTTTGGTTTGCAGCGACAGCTTCTGGAGTCCTACACCGGCCGCCCAGCGCCGAAGGAAACGGTGGAATAACCCAGTGGAAATAGTTTTGCTGATTCTCGCCCTCGTCTTCATGGCCTTCTCGGCCGTGCTGACCGCCGCAGACTCAGCCTTCTACGCATTATCAAGGCATGCGGCAGAACGCCTGCGTGCTGAGTCCAATTCCAAATCGCTCTCGGCGATCCTGGATGAGACCGAAACCCACGCCCAGTCGGTGAAGTTCTGGCGTATCTGGTTCGAAACCGCGTCCGCCGTGGCCGTGGCCCTGCTGGTCTCGCAGTGGCTGGAGAACGTCTGGCTGATCGGCATGATCTCCACCATTGCCATGGCCGCCCTGGGATTCGTCCTGGTTAGCGTTTCGCCACGCCGCTACGGCCGTTCCAACGCCCAGAAAGTCGTGCAGTCCACCGCCACCCTGGTGCGCTTCCTGCGCCTGATCCTCGGGCCCATCACCACGTGGCTGGCTTCCATTGCCAAGGCGCTCAGCCCCGGCGGTGTGGATGAAGATGGCTACCTGGGCAAGGAACGCCTGCGTGATCTGGTGGACCGCGCTTCGGAAGGCGAGGACCTGGACGAAGAATCCGCGGAACTGATCTCCTCGGTGATCGACCTGGAAGAAACCAGCGTCCGCTCCGTGATGGTGCCGCGCACCGACATGGTGGTACTGGATGCAGACCATTCATTCCACAGTGCGATGGACCTGTTCATCGCTTCCGGCTTCTCACGTATCCCGCTGATTGGCGAGGACACCGATGACATCCAGGGCATCATCTATCTCAAGGACCTGATCCGCGAGATCCACGGCCTGCAGCAAGCAGAGAACCTCGCGCAGCTGGCGCGCAAGGTGCGTTTTGTACCTGAATCGAAGTCGGCTGCCGACTTGATGCAGGAACTGCAGCAAGAATCCATCCACTTGGCGATTGTCATCGACGAGTATGGGGGAACTGCGGGCCTAGTGACCTTGGAAGACCTGCTCGAAGAAATCGTCGGCGAAATTGATGACGAGTATGATCGTTCGAGGACCGAATTGATCCAGAACCCTGATGGTTCGCTTTTCGCCGTGGCCGCGGCATCTATCGACGATATCGCCGACCACTTTGACATGCACATCGAGGAAGAGGATGTCGACACCGTCGGCGGACTGCTTTCCAAGGCCTTGGAATCGGTACCGGTGCTCGGTTCCACTGCTGATGTACACGGCTTGCGCCTTACCGTGGTGGCCCTTGCTGGCCGCCGCAACCGCATCGGAAAAATCCATGTAGAGCATCTGGAAACAGATGCATCCGACCATATTGAGAACGACGAGGATTCCTCACATGAGTGAAAACCACAACCTGCTTGCATCAAGCGGATGGCCTGAGGGCTTCCGTTCGGGCTTCACCTCTTTCGTAGGTCGCCCGAATGCCGGCAAGTCCACCCTGACCAACGCCCTGGTGGGCCAGAAGGTCGCAATCACCTCGGCTAAGCCGCAGACTACCCGCCACACCATTCGCGGCATTGTGCACCGCGAGGACGCCCAGCTGATCCTGGTGGACACCCCCGGACTGCACCGCCCTCGCACCCTGCTGGGCCAGCGCCTGAACGACCTGGTTGCAGACACCCTCTCCGAGGTCGACGCAATCGGCTTCTGCATCCCTGCCAATGAGAAGATCGGCCCGGGTGACCGCTTCATCGCCACCCAGCTGGCACAGCTGCAGCGCAAGCCAATCATCGCCCTGGTCACCAAGGCGGATCTGGTGGATCGCGAACAGCTGGCACAGCAGCTGATCGCCGTAGCCGAAATGGGCACCCAGACCTTCGGCGAGAACGGCTTCTCCGCGATCGTCCCGGTTTCCGCAGTGAAGGAATTCCAGGTTGAAGAAGTGGCCAACGTGCTCGTCGAGCACCTGCCCAAGGGCCCGCCACTGTACCCGGACGGCGAACTGACCGATGAGCCAGAAGCCAAGATGGTTTCCGAGCTGATCCGTGAAGCTGCGCTGGAAGGCGTGCGCGATGAGTTGCCGCACTCCCTGGCAGTAGTTGTTGAAGAGATGGTTCCGCGCGAGGGCCGCAGCGAAAACAACCCGATGATCGATATCCACGTCTCGCTGTTCGTTGAGCGCTCCAGCCAGAAGGCCATCATCATTGGCCGTGGCGGTTCCCGCTTGCGCGAGGTAGGCACCAACGCCCGCAAGGGCATCGAGAAGCTGCTGGGCACCAAGGTGTACCTGGACCTGCATGTGAAGGTCGCCAAGGATTGGCAGCGCGACCCGAAGCAGCTTGGCCGCCTCGGCTTCTAGCCCATCGATTCAGCTTCGAGCCGACGCTCTTCTCGTCCCCTGCAACTGGAACTGTTGCGGGGGACGAGCCGGTTTAACTGGCCCGTCGTCATTGAGGATGTAGGCAGCGCCTTTACCAGCCGGTCACCAGCAATGTCGAGGACATCAGGTTCCAAAGAAAGTCGGAAATGCCGAAGCCGCCGTTGCCCTGTGAGAATGCAGGTCTGCTTCAACATGGCCGGTGCCCAGCGGATCCGGAAGTAGCCGAGGCAAAGATGCGCATGCATTACCACGACGCAGCCTACTAGGAGAACCAGAGCCGAAGAGCAACTCCAAACAGGGTTCGAATACCAGTGGAGGAGCGGATCGCAAGACTTCGGTGCCGACTTGCTGTGCACAGTCAGGCAGCTCATCTGCTACTAAAGTATGATTGTTCGCCAGAGGCACTCCGACTAGTGTATTTTTTGTAATTCCGTCAACAGAGGATCATGATGATCGTCAAAGCAAGCATCGAATTCAGTTCCTGCGCAGGAAGATGGAGTGTCTAGAATAATGAATCCGTTAGTGCCGACCGCGATTGAGCTGATCGTTTTCTACGTCATCCCCATATTGATCACAATAGGACTCGTAGTTTTCTTTTCCGTAGTTCTTCGCCGTAAATATTCGAAGTCGTACAACAAGCGACAAACCGATTGCACCGAGACTGAGATATAGACAATCCCTAGCCCAGCGCGCCTAGAAAGCGTCAGCGCAGTGCATGTCCCTCGAAAACCCGACCGGTTCCGGGGGACGGGCGTCGTTACCCGTCTACTTCGCCAAGCGCTTGATGATCTGGTGCGCCACCAGCCGGTCGATCCCGGGCAGCTTGGTCGCTTTGATGATGCTGCGCCGCAACCACAGGGCTGGCCGGTTGCGCGGCAGGAAACTTGTTGGCTGCCCGCCTGCCCGAAGCCTGGGCGGTGGCAATCTTGGGCCGCATGAGCGCCTCGTACCGGGCCAGGCCAGCGGGCAGTTGCCGCGGTTCGGTAACAGACCCCAGGGCATCGCCCAATGCGGCGCCGGCGCATACGGCCATCGCCCCGCCTTGCCCGGCCAGCAACGAGACCGCGGCAGCCGCGTCGCCGATCAGCACCACGGGACCGGCACACCATGAATCCATGAGTACCTGGGCGACCGAATCGTCATAGGGTTCCTCGGGGCACAGCTCCAGCAACCGGTCCACGTGCGCGCCGCACCCGGCGAAGACATGGCGCAGGCGATCCCTGGTCGTGCCCAGCGGTGTGTCCGTATCTTGGCGGTACACCAAGAACGCGGCCACTTCCTGCGTGCGCAGCCCATAGATACCCGCGGCGAGGTCCACCGTATCGGTCATCACGAACCGATTCTTGAAGCGTCGGTTCAGGTCCGGCTCGTGGACGATGAAGGCCGCGGCCCGCATGCCCAAGTGGTGCAGGTACGCTTCCTCGGGGCCGAAGAACGCAGCGCGGACCGTGGAGTGCATCCCATCGGCGCCCACGAGCAGGTCACCGGTAATCGGTTGGGACCAGCCGGCAAGCTGCACTTTCACCTGCTGTCCGGTCGCCTCCAGCTGTTCAATTTGCACGCCGTAGTGCAGGCTGATCAGCGACGGCTCCACGTCGTCCAGCGCGGCACGAGCCGCAGCTTCCATCTCCGGGCGAAGCAAGGTGAGCACATTGCCCCCGGCAATCTGCGAGAACTTCTCATAATCGAGGCTGGCTGTCGTTGTACCGTGCGCGTCCACATATTCGGCGGCCTGAACCCGGTAGGCGGCCTTAGCGAGGTAGGGGTGCAGTCCGATGCGTTCGGAGGCTTCGACTCCCGGGCCGAAGAAGTCCATCATGTAGCCGTCAGGCCGCGGCGCCTCAGCCCGCTCGAGCACGGTGACCTGCCAACCGGCCAGGCCCAGCTGCCGAGCCGCCACGAGCCCGGCGATCCCCGCGCCGATAATAATGGCCTTCATGACGGACCTCCTGATCGCAGCCGATGCTCCCATTCTTGGCCCGCTGCGGGCACCTGTCCACCATCGCGCGAAGCGTATCTGTCCACAATGTGACATGAATCTGCAACAAGTTTCACCTGCCTCCAAAGCACGGTGTTATGCTCAACTCGTGCATTTCGAGCTTCTACTACTACTCAGCCGCTGCGAGGATCCAAAGGACCGTTAGTGGTCTACAGGCCGACCCCTCGTCGCGGAGTAGCTCTTGTCTGGCCCCACAAACTAAGCACTATTTTTGTCTAGGGGACCCACCGAAATGCAGAACATGCAGAAATCTTCGAACATGCCAATCCACAAGTATGTTCCATTCCAGGACCAGATCGACGTCAATCTGCCCGATCGCACCTGGCCCGAGAAGTACATCACCAAGGCTCCGCGCTGGTGCGCCGTCGACCTGCGTGATGGCAACCAGGCGCTGATCGACCCGATGAGCCCCGAGCGCAAGCACAAGATGTTCGACCTGCTGGTCGAAATGGGCTTCAAGGAAATCGAGGTGGGCTTCCCATCCGCCTCGCAGACCGACTTCGACTTCGTCCGTCAGCTGATCGAGCGCGGCATTCCCGATGATGTCACCATCCAGGTGCTCACCCAGTCCCGCGAGCACCTGATCGAGCGCACCTACGAGGCGCTGGAAGGCGCCAAGCAGGCCATCGTCCACCTGTACAACTCCACCTCGATCCTGCAGCGCGAAGTCGTCTTCCGCCAGGATGAGGACGGCATCGTGGACATCGCAGTCCAGGGCGCGCGCTTGTGCAAGAAGTACGAAGAGCAGCTGACCGGCACCAAGATCACCTACGAGTACTCGCCGGAGTCCTACACCGGCACCGAGCTGGCCTTTGCCAAGCGCATCTCCGAGGCCGTGGCCGAGGTGCTGGAGGCGACTCCGGAAAACAAGATGATCCTGAACCTGCCCGCCACCGTGGAAATGGCCACCCCGAACGTGTACGCCGACTCCATCGAGTGGATGCACCGCAACCTGGCCAACCGCGACTCGATCATCCTCTCACTGCACCCGCACAACGACCGCGGCACCGGTGTGGCCGCCGCCGAGCTGGGCTACCTGGCTGGTGCGGACCGCATCGAAGGCTGCCTGTTCGGCAACGGCGAGCGTACCGGCAACGTGGACCTGGTGACTCTGGGCATGAACATGTTCGGCCAGGGCATCGATCCGCAGATCGACTTCTCCGACATGGACCACATCCGCCGCACCGTCGAGTACTGCAACCAGCTGCCGGTGGCAGAACGCAGCCCGTACGGTGGCGACCTGGTCTTCACCGCCTTCTCCGGCTCGCACCAGGATGCGATCAAGAAGGGCCTGGAAGCGATGGAAGCCAAGGCCAGTGCCGAAGGCAAGGAAGTCGACGACCTGGTCTGGGCTGTTCCGTACCTGCCGATCGATCCGAAGGACATCGGCCGCTCCTACGAGGCCGTGATCCGCGTGAACTCGCAGTCCGGCAAGGGCGGCGTGGCCTACCTGCTGAAGAACGACTACAACTTGGATCTGCCGCGTCGTGCGCAGATCGAGTTCTCCGGGGTCATCCAGCGCAAGACTGACACCGAGGGCGGCGAGATTTCCTCGCAGCACATCTGGGAAGTCTTCCAGGACGAATACCTGCCAGCAGCCGAGGGCTCGGGCCTGGAAACCTGGGGCCACTACGAAATTGCTTCGGCTACTGCGGCTTCGGCAGAGGACGGTTCGTTCCAGCTCGATACCAAGCTGATCATCGACGGCGTGGCGCACGAGCGCAGCGCCCAGGGCAATGGTCCGGTTTCCGCACTGGTCAAGCTGCTCAACGATGACGGGGTAGACCTGCGCGTGCTGGACTACACCGAGCACGCCATGTCCGAGGGCGGCAACGCTCGCGCGGCCGCATTCGTCGAGTGTGCTGTGGGCGATCGCATCCTGTGGGGCATCGGCCTGGACACCAACACCAACATCGCGGCGTTAAAGGCAGTGGTTTCGGCCGTCAACCGCGCTATTCGCGACAGCAAGTAAGGCATCACCGCAAGCCTGATGCTTGCAAAACGCCACGGCCAGCACACCTCGCTGGCCGTGGCGTTTTGCGTTCTGCCGGAGCAAAGGTGGGAGAATATTATCCGTGTCCAGATCAGGTTTCGCTTCCAAGAGCTACCACACCCGTGGTTTGGTCTTGCGTACCCATAAACTGGGCGAAGCCGACCGGATCATCACGTTGCTCACGCCCCAGGGGATTGTCCGCGTCGTAGCCAAGGGCGTACGCCGCACCTCCTCAAGGATGGGCGCGACGCTTGAACCATTCATGGAAGTCGACGCACTGATGGTCATGGGCCGCAACCTCGACATCGTCTCCCAAGCCCAGCTGCGCAATTCCTATGGCCAGCTGCTGGTCATGGACTACCCCAGCTACACGGTGGCCAATGCGATGTCCGAGATTGCCGAAAAGCTGCTTGAGGCCGAAAGCGATTCCACGCAGCAGCAGTACCAGCTCTTCCACGGTGCGATCGCACTTCTGTCCAAGCAGCGGGTCGATTCCGGTGCCGTACTGGATTCCTATATCCTGCGGGCACTGTCGGTGGCTGGCTGGGCACCATCCTTTACCAGCTGCGTGCGCTGCGGCGCCCCCGGACCGCACCAGGCGGCGCATGTCCAGCTCGGCGGGGTAGTCTGCACCAACTGCCGTCCCTCGGGCTCGCTATCGCCGCACCCGATCACCATTGGATATTTGCAGGCACTGCTCGAGGGGGACTGGGCCACGGTGGCCGAGGCCGGCCCGCGAGCACGCAAGCAAGCAGCAGATATCGTTGCCAACTACCTTCAGTGGCACCTGGAACGTGCAGTAAATTCACTACGTCTTGTGGAGAGAAATTGAAGAAGCTTCCTAAGATCACCGGCCGTCGCGGCCCCGTCGCACCATTCGCGCATCCGCAGAACCCGCAGATGCCAGTTATTCCCCGCGAGCTGGTACCGGAACACGTCGCTATCGTCATGGATGGCAATGGCCGGTGGGCCAACCAGCGGGGCCTGCCGCGTACAGAGGGCCACCGTGCCGGGGAAGCAGCGCTGCTTGACGTGATGGCAGGAGCGGTAGAACTGGGCGTCAAATACGTCTCGGTCTATGCTTTCTCCACCGAGAACTGGAAGCGCAGCCCTGAGGAAGTCCGCTTCCTCATGGGCTTCTCCCGTGACGTGCTGCGCCGCCAGCGCGATACCTTGAACTCCTGGGGTGTGCGCATCCGCTGGTCCGGCCGCGAGCCCAAACTCTGGAAGTCGGTCATCAACGAGTTGCGTGCCGCTGAGGAATTGACCCAAGATAACCAGGGCTGCCAGCTGACCATGTGCGTGAACTACGGTGGCCGTGCCGAACTGGGCGATGCCGTGAGTGCCATTGCCAAGGACGTAGCAGCAGGCAAGCTGCGGGCCAGCTCGGTAGGCGAGAAGACCATCGGCAAGTACCTGCACGCACCAGAGCTTCCGGACGTTGACCTGTTCCTGCGCACCAGCGGCGAACAACGCACCAGCAACTTCCTGCTGTGGCAGTCGGCATACGCCGAGATGGTGTTCTTAGATGAACTATGGCCAGATGTTGACCGCCGTACTCTGTTCAGGGCCGTAGAAGAATATGCCCGCCGCGATCGCCGCTACGGTGGCGCGGTGGACAAGCCGCAGGCCTGAGCAGGTTCAGCGCGTGCTTCCGACCATCCGCAGCCACAGGTGCAGGTCCCGATAGGCTGCCGCACGCGCCGGTTCGGCCGAGGTGAAGACATCGTGCATGGCCCCGGGCACTTCGCAGAGGGTCACGAAACTTCCTAGCTTCAGGGACCTCAGGCGAGTTAGCTGGACATCGAGCACCGAATCGCAGTGCTGCATATCGGGGGAGTACGTGGTGCCGATATGGGTACGGTCCGAGGTCATGACGAAGATCGGCAGTTGTAGCTTCAGCCCCTTGGCCACCTGCGCATGGCCGTCGAAAATTGTCTTCAGCCACCCTGCGGTATTGGGGAAGGCGATCCTCGGGCGCCACAACCGGTGCACGTCCCATTGGCCGTGCGCCTGGTCGCTCAGCGACATCCAGTAATGGTCGAATTCCGGTCCGGAAAGCTTGCGCCGCGGGTTGGTGCGGGTGATCGCTTCCATCAGCCCATGCATAGGAATGCGCAAGAAAGCCGTTCCCTGGAATTCCAGCCAGGGCGAGTTCAATACCAATGCCTTGATATCGGGTTTGACCCGAGCTAGCCAGAGGCTGAGCACCAGGCCACCGGTGGAGTGGCCTTGGGCCACTACTGGCAGTCCGGGATGAGCCGCACGCAGGATCTCCATGCTCGCGTTGAGCTCTTCATCGTAGGTGGCAAGATCATCGACGTAGCCCGGCAGTTCATGTTCGGTGCGCAGGCTGCGACCATGGTGACGCAGATCCAGCGCATAGAAATGGTAGCCGTGATGGTGCCAGAAAGAGGCCAGCTCCGGATTGTAGAAGTAGTCGCTCCACCCGTGGATGCTCAGCACCACTCCCTGGGCTTTGCGCCCAAGCCTGTTGCGCCAGCCGGTGGGGCGGTAGCGAACCAGCGTGGCAACTGCCGGCCCCTCGGCATCCGTGCCGAAGTCCAAAGTCTGGTGCTGAAAGTCCTTGCCCAGTGGATCTTGAACCCATTCATTTGGCTCGCTGGAGAGTAAAAAGTCTGGCCACGAGTTGGTTCCTGGGAAAATCGGCTCCTTCATATCCTGCATACTACCCATCAGAAGTTGTCTGTTTCGGGTTCTTCACGGGAAAATGATTACATGCGCATATACCCACTGGTCTTCAAGCACGTGTTCACCAAAATGGATCCTGAACAAGCTCATCATTTTGCTTTCAATGCCATCAAGATTGCGCAACGCGCAGGTTTGACCAAGGCAGCCCGCAAGTTCTTTGCTCCGGCTCCCAAGCTCCAGCGCACCGTCATGGGCATTAATTTCCCTTCACCCTTTGGCTTGGCTGCAGGTTTCGACAAGGGTGCCACCGGCATCCTCGCCTTGAGCGACATCGGCTTCGGCCACGTGGAGATCGGTACCGTGACCGGCCAGTCGCAGCCGGGCAATCCGCAACCACGGCTCTTCCGCCTCGTTGAAGACCGCGCGGTCATCAACCGCATGGGGTTCAACAACGAGGGCGCTGAACGTGTCTCCGCACGCGTTGCCGGGGCGCGTCAGGAACTGAATCAGGACTATTCCGGAACACGTCCAGTGATCGGCGTGAACATCGGCAAGACCAAGGTCGTTGAGCTCGAGGACGCTGTGGCGGACTACCTGACCTCGACCCGCCACTTGGCGAACCACGCCGACTACTTGGTGGTCAATGTTTCGAGCCCGAACACCCCAGGGCTTCGACTGCTCCAAAGCGTGGAGACTCTGCGCCCATTGCTTTCTGAAGTCGGCCAGCTTGCCGACACCGTGGCAGGCCGTCACATCCCGCTGCTGGTGAAGATCGCACCAGATCTGAGCGATGAAGACGTCGCAGACGTGGCCCAACTGGCTATCGAATTGAAGCTGGACGGAATTATTGCCACCAACACGACCATTGGCCGTGAAGGGTTGACGAGCGACTCATCGAAGGTTGAAGAAATCGGAGCAGGAGGACTTTCCGGCGCTCCGCTGAAGCAGCGTTCGCTCGAAGTACTGCGCCAGCTGCGCTCCCTGGTTCCATCCGAGATGGCGCTGATTGCCGTTGGCGGCGTGGAAAACGCCAAGGATGTCAAAGAACGTTTGGATGCTGGTGCTGATTTGGTCCAGGGATACACCGCGTTCCTCTACGAAGGTCCATTCTGGGCTCGTTCCATCAATAAGGAATTGGAACGCCTGCTCTAGGATGCAATGCCTTTAGTTCTGGCCCCGAGTACCTAGTACTCGGGGCCTGATCTGTTTAAGCGCTTGGCTCGTAAGAGGTTCAGCTGCCTAACGCGCGCTGTAATCCTGAATAAGATGCGTCGGTGGGGTAGGGGCGGAGGAGTTATGAAGGCGTGATGACAGGTCCAAGCTTTGTAAGTAGCTCCACAAGGCCAAGGTAAGAGATCCGCGGACGTAAAATTCTCGTCCGACGCGGGAGCACCCGCCTGAAGAACAAAAGATTTGTAACCCCAAATACAAGAGTTAAGCTCTGTATTTGGCATACGGATTAAATTAAGAAAGGGACAAGCTCAGGTGTGAGCTTGCCCCTTTTCAGAGCCTAGGCGGAACTAGTCGATGTTCGCTCCGCGCTTGACCTGTGGCTTCGGAAGGCGCAACTTGCGGAACTGCATTCCGCGCATTGCTGCGTACATGCGTACGCCCTTTTCCATGTGACCGAACTTAGCGACCAGGCGCTTCTTCAAGATAATGGTGGTAACGATTGCTTCAATGATGATCAATGCAATGACAACCCACAGGGCAGCCTGCACGAACATCTGGATCTCCAGGTTGCGCTGGAAGGTCAATGAAATGACCAGGAATGCCAAGATGATGAACATCATGAACTCGCCAAACATCCAGCGGGAGTCAATGAAGTTACGGGTATAACGCTTCTGTTCGCCCTTATCACGTGGCATCAGGTAACGTTCATCGCCAGTTTCGTTGGCTATGCGCAAACGGTTCTGCGCTTCAATACGCTGTTGACGCTCGGCTTCCTTCGCAGCCTTGCGATCGGTAGGAACCAACGGGCGCTGACGGTTCGCCTGTTGCGCACTGCGCTTGGGCGTTGGACCGGACTTGCGGCCATCGGTAGTTTCCGGAGCCTGCTGAACAGGCTCTACATTTACGGGGGATTTAGATTCATCCTTCTTACGTCCAAACACCCCTCTATTCTAGCTGGAAAAAGTTAGCCGCGTGACATTCGATACGCGAGGAATTGCTAGGCTGAAGACATGAGCAAAAATACTACCTTCGACGCAGTTGCAAACGGTGTCGATATCACAGCGCTAAAAAGCCACATCGAAACAAACTTCGAGAAGATCCTCGAGGAGCTCACCGCTTTGGTCGCAATCCCAAGCATTGCCTGGGAATCCTTCGACCCGCAGAACCTGGAGAAATCCGCTGCAGCCGTAGCTGAATTGGCTAAGTCCGCAGGCATGGAGACCGTGGAAATCCTGCGCGAACCAGCAGACAACGGCGCCATGGGCGCACCGGCTGTCGTTGCGCAGCGCAAGGCAGTACCGGGCAAGCCAACGGTCTTGCTGTACGCGCACCACGATGTGCAGCCTCCGGGCAATGAAGCCGACTGGAACACCCCGGTATTCGAAGCCACGAAGGTAGGGGACCGGCTGTACGGCCGTGGAGCTGCCGACGATAAGGCCGGCATCATGGTTCATATCGCAGCAATGCGCGCCGTGCTGGATCTGGTTGGCGACTTCGGAGTCGGTGTCACCTACTTCTTCGAGGGGGAGGAAGAAGCGGGTTCCCCTTCGTTCCGCAACTTCCTCGAGGCCCATCAGGACAAGCTGACCGCAGATGTCATCATCGTTGCCGACTCGTCCAACTGGTCCGTAGGCACCCCGGCCCTGACCAGCTCGTTGCGCGGCATGTGTGCAGCAGAGATCACCGTTCGTTCGCTGAACCACGCCGTTCACTCCGGCATGTTCGGCGGGCCGGTACTCGATGGGCCAATCATGGCCGCCAAATTGATTTCCAGCTTCCACAACGAAGATGGCTCGGTTGCCGTCGCCGGCCTGGTTGCCAACGACTTGGCCGAAGTTGACTTTGATGAAGCTGAATTCCGCCGGGATTCAGGTGTTTTGGACTCCTTCAAACTCGCAGGCACCGGAAAGATCACCGACCGCTTGTGGAATAAACCAGCGCTCAGCGTGATTGGCATGGATATCCCTAGTGTTGATCACTCGTCGAACACCTTGCTGCCGGCTACCCGCTTCAAGGTATCGATGCGCTTGGCACCAGGGCAGAACCCGGCCGAGGCGTTGAAGGCGCTGGAGGCACATGTGAAGAATGTTGACCTTCGCGGTGCCGAAGTTGAGTTTGTCGCTACCGAAGCAGGCAATGCCTACAAGGCTGACCTTGACGCTTCGGCAAATGACACCGCACGTTGGGCATTGGAACAAGCCTGGGGTGTTGTTCCAGTGAACATGGGACTAGGTGGATCGATTCCATTCATCGGTGATTTGCTCGAAGTCTTCCCTAAGGCACAGATCCTGGTGACCGGCGTCGAGGATCCCGATTCCCGGGCGCACTCGGCAAATGAGTCGCTGCATTTAGGTGACTTCCAGCATGCCATTGAGGCTGAAGCGTTGCTGCTGGCCAGAATTAACGCCGAAGGACTATGAGCCGCGTCATACGACGTGACGCAGGGGGAGAAATCCTAGGCTTCGCGACGTAGGATAGAAGTAAGAACAGGGGTACCAGTTGCAGTAACAAAGCTGGAACTTGGTACCGCATCGAGCAGTATGGGAGGAAAATCATGACTGCATCTGTTGAACAGACCAAGGGCGACCCAACCGAGGTGCCAACCCACGAGGTAAACATTTCCAACGTGGCAGCCGAGAAGGTGCGCTCACTTCTGGAACAGGAAGGTCGCGATGATCTTCGTCTGCGCATTGCCGTACAGCCAGGCGGCTGCTCGGGCCTGATTTACCAGCTTTACTTCGATGAGCGCATGCTCGAAGGTGACGCAGTCCGCGAGTTCGATGGCGTTGAGGTCATCGTTGACAAGATGAGCGTCCCTTACCTCGCAGGTGCCTCGATCGATTTCGAGGACACCATCTCGAAGCAGGGCTTCACCATCGACAACCCTGCCGCATCCGGATCCTGCGCCTGTGGAGATTCCTTCCACTAGGCCGTAGGGAACTAACGCCGCTGTTCAAACGTTGAAGAAATTTCTCGTTAGTACAGCGGCGTTTTTCGGCATTCTGACCCCAAAGAGGGTAAGCTCTACATTAAGTAGTAAAACTATGTTTCCCTTCGTGAGCCACCTCACCGTGCAACTCGTTTAAACCACGAGGTGACTTATGAAGACCACATTCTGCACCAACAAAGAGGAAGGGCCGTCTGTGAGTTCGCAAGACCGAACCGGCAGTCGTGGGTCCGCTAAAGCCAAAGTACTGGCTTTAGTCGGCACTGGCGCATTGCTGCTGACGGGATGTTCAGCGGAGGCAAAACGCGGTTGGCTCCCAAACGTGGAGCGTGACACCACTAACCACACGGGCGCAATTCAGGATTTCTGGGTTAACTCGTGGATCGCTGTTATCGTCATCGGCGTATTGACCTGGGGATTGATGCTTTGGTGCGTCATCGCCTACCGCCGCCGCAAGAACGATACGGGTTACCCGCGTCAGCTGAGCTACAACCTGCCATTGGAGATCTTCTACACGGCCATTCCTTTGGTCCTTGTTCTGGTCTTCTTTAGCTTTAACAACAACCTGGAAAAGCAGATCAACACCCCTGTTGATTCTGAGGTTGTAGTAGACGTCCGAGCCAAGCAGTGGTCTTGGGACTTCAACTACAGCTACCAGGGCACTGAGAAGTACTACGCGGGCGAACAGGCTCACTTGAACACCGATGGCTCGGAAGGCGTTCGCGAAGAACTGCCAACCTTGTACCTGCCAGCTGGCAAGTCGGTCACCCTGGAGCTCAATAGCCGCGACGTCATTCACTCCTTCTGGGTTCCAGCCTTCTTGCAGAAGCTGGACATGATCCCGGGCAAGACCAACTACATCTACCTGACTCCACAGGTTGAGGGTAGCTACGACGGTAAGTGCGCCGAGCTTTGCGGCGAGTACCACTCGGAGATGCTCTTCAACGTCGAGGTTGTCAATGAGTCTGAATTCAAGGCTCAGCTGGCCAAGATGGAAGATGGACATCTGGGTGAAGAGTACGATCGTCAGCCTGACGTCGTCAACGGAGTAGTAGTAGAGCACGGGGAAGGAGAGTAATCATGACAACGTTTGAATATGCAACTGACGACGCAAAGTCGATTGCCCCAGCCGTAGTGCCGAAGTCCAAGGGTCGTCTGTTCGTCGACTACATCACTTCGACCGACCACAAGAAGATCGGGTACATGTACCTGATCAGCTCGTTCATCCTGTTCTGCGTCGGTGGCGTTATGGCGTTGCTGATTCGTGCAGAGCTGTTCGAACCAGGTATGCAGATCCTGCAGACCAAGGAACAGTACAACCAGCTGTTCACCATGCACGGCACTGTCATGCTCCTGATGTTCGCAACCCCGCTGTTCGCAGGTTTCGCCAACGTCATGATGCCTCTGCAGATTGGTTCCCCGGATGTGGCCTTCCCACGTCTGAACGCCTTGGCTTTCTGGTTCTTCTCGCTGGGTTCGATGATCGCTCTGGCCGGCTACCTGACCCCTCAGGGTGCAGCTAGCTTCGGTTGGTTCGCTTACGCTCCGCTGTCGAACACCACCTTCTCGCCAGGTATTGGTGGAGACCTCTGGGTCTTCGGCCTTGCACTGTCGGGCTTCGGTACCATTCTTGGCGCCGTCAACTTCATCACCACGATCATCTGCCTGCGTGCCCCTGGTATGACCATGTGGCGCATGTCGATCTTCTCGTGGAACACCCTGATCACCTCGTTGCTGGTCCTGATGGCCTTCCCACCGCTGGCAGCTGCGCTGTTCGCTTTGGGTGCCGACCGCCGCTTCGGTGCGCACATCTTCGATCCTGATAACGGTGGCGCCGTACTGTGGCAGCACCTGTTCTGGTTCTTCGGCCACCCAGAGGTTTACATCATTGCGCTGCCGTTCTTCGGCATCGTCTCTGAGATCTTCCCAGTGTTCGCCCGCAAGCCGATCTTCGGCTACAAGGGCCTGGTCTTCGCTACCATCTCGATTGCTGCACTGTCGGTTTCCGTGTGGGCACACCACATGTACGTCACCGGCTCGGTAATGCTGCCGTTCTTCGGCTTCATGACCATGCTGATCGCAGTTCCAACCGGTGTGAAGTTCTTCAACTGGATCGGTACCCTGTGGCGCGGCTCGATCACGTTTGAAACCCCAATGCTCTGGAGCATGGGCTTCATGATCACCTTCCTGTTCGGTGGCCTGACCGGTATTATCCTGTCGGCTCCTGTCCTGGACTTCCACGTTTCGGATACCTACTTCGTGGTTGCTCACTTCCACTACGTAGTCTTCGGCACCGTGGTATTCGCAATGTTCGCTGGCTTCTACTTCTGGTGGCCAAAGTGGACTGGCAAGATGCTCAACGAGCGCCTTGGCAAGATCCACTTCTGGTTGCTGTTCATCGGCTTCCACGGCACCTTCTTGATCCAGCACTGGTTGGGCGTCATGGGTATGCCACGTCGTTACGCTGACTACATGCCAGAAGACGGGTTCACCACCATGAACCAGGTTTCGACCGTGTTCGCATTCATCCTGGGTGCATCGATGATTCCATTCTTCTGGAACGTGTGGGTTACCCACCGTAACGGCAAGAAGGTTGAAGTTGACGATCCATGGGGCTTCGGCGCTTCGCTGGAGTGGGCAACCTCTTGCCCTCCACCACGTCACAACTTCCACTCGATTCCTCGCATCCGTTCGGAGCGTCCAGCTCTGGACCTGCACCACCCGGAGCTGACCGGACGTATTACTCCGGAAGCACCTGTTGCGAAGATCTTCGGACCAGCTGATCAAAAGGACGTGTAACGATGAAGGTTGAATCCTGGATTTTCCTGGGTGGAGTTTTCTTCTTCACTCCTGTAGCCATCGTTTACGGTTACATGACCAACTGGAACGAATGGGTTGGCTTCCTAGCACTGCTGATGCTGGTTGGCCTGTGCCTCATGGTTGGCGGCTACCTGCTGTTCACCGCCAAGCGCGTTGGCAATCGTCCAGAAGACCGCGTGGATGGCGAAATCCACGAGAACGCCGGTGATATCGGAATGTTCTCCCCATGGAGCTGGTGGCCATTGGTCCTGGCTTCGGCTGCAGCAATTGGCTTCCTTGGCCTGGCTGTTGGCTGGTGGGTCTTCTTCATCGGCGCCGGACTGGCAGTCGTTGGCGTTACCGGCTGGGTTTACGAATACAGCCGTGGCGATCACGCTCACTAAGCAGTAACCCTGACGGGGTGGCAAGCAATTTTGCTTGCCACCCCGTTAGTCTTTTAACAACGGTTTTTCTGCAACGGCGAACCGTGAAGAAACTTAGCTCGAGGAGAAGCACCATGCGCCACGCACCGCAGCCAGATGTCCAGGCGCACCTTGATCCCACAAGCAAGCAAAGCAAGTACCGCCAGATTCGGGAGATCTTGAAAACCCACGCACGCGAAGCGTGCAAACCGGGCTACAAGCTTCCACCAGAACGCGTGCTGGCCGAACACTTCTCGGTAGCGCGCAAGACCATCCGCCAGGCCATCGACGCCCTGGTCGATGAACAGGTGCTCAAGCGCGTAGTGGGTATCGGCACTTTCGTCGTGCCCGAAAAACTGGATCTGCGCGTTCGCCTGCATTCCTACTCTGAAGACATGATGCGCCGTGGCATGGTTCCCGATGCCCATGTGCTGGAATTTGCTGAGATCAAGGCAGGGGCGAGCCTGGCTTCGCAGCTGATGCTGGACGAGGGCACTCCCGTGGTCCAGTTCAAACGACTGCTGCTGGCCGATGGCACTCCGATGAGCTTGGATGAGAACTACATGCCCGCGGACCTTGTGCCAGGCTTCGTGGATGGCGAACCGCCCTCAAAGCTCTACCAGGCACTGCACGAACGCTATGGCATCTTGCTCGAGTGGGGCGAGGACCAAGTGGAAAGCACGGCAGCCAGCAAAAAACAGGCGGTGCTCTTGGGAGTCGAACCGGGCTTCCCGCTACTACAGATCACTCGGTACGCCTACATTGGCGACCGCCTAGCCGACTACTCGGTGTCGCTCTACCGTTCAGACCGTTACAAGCTCTTCGTGCCGCTGCAGCGCGTGGGTACACGTACTCCGCGGTACACAGACACCTTCTAGGCCAGCCCAGCTCTTAGAGTGCTCCACAAGGGATTCTGGTGGGCGAAGAACAGGGGAGTGAGCTGTCTTATCCACCTAAGCCACTTGCCCTGCGATGTTTCCCTGTACTCTAATTGCCTCGACCTTGGCGCACTTCACTGGTTGCGGTCTCACCGCACAAAGCTGCAGCTCACTGAATGCTAGTTATCCTCGGGCAGTGGTCGCGAGCTCATAGATTCCTCGGGCCTTCTTTGGTGTGCCACGGAGCAGGCAGATGGCCCCATTACCGATGCCTTTTGATCCGGCCATCCCAACGCGTCGGCCAAACTGGCGCCTAGATCATGCTGCTTCTGCCTGCGGCTCTGAACTGAGCCGGCAACGCGGGTTGCCCGACATCGCACTACTGGCTCCCGCTGCGTTTGTGTTGCGGGTAGTCGCGCCCAGCAAGCAACGCGTGCATAGGGGGGCCGCCTAGCCGGAAAGGCTCGATCCAACGCCTGGACAAAAACCAAGTTTATGTGCGGCCCTCATTCGGGGGTTGGAGATGTCTCAGCCCGATTTGTACAGGGAAGCTGGTTGGCTCTCGAGCAATGACATGGGGTGGCCGCGGTGCTTGGAACCGGCGTGTAAAGAAGAGGCGGCGCTGGGAGCTGATCTGAGGCGATGGATTAGCCAGAGTTGAGCACGAAGTTCAGCTACGCCACTGCAGGGCTTCCGACGGAGCTTGTAATGCCTAACAGTGGATGGATACACGAAAGGAGGGACACACCTTGCGGTGTGTCCCTCCTTTTGTGACTAACGCGAGTCGAGATTACTTCTGAACTGCGTCCTGCTTGTCACCCTCGACCTCATGGTGGCCGTGGGCTGCGTGAGCAGCTTCCAGCTCCGATGGGGTAACTGGGGCAACACGATCTTCGAAGAAGAACTTCGAGATTGCTGCACGACGCTTCTCCGAACCGGAGACGTGTCCTGCGGCATCAGGCTGAGCCGGAATGTACTGGCGATCAACGTAGTTGGTCAGCAGGTAACGCTTGTAAACGTCAACTTCCTCGTGCTTCTCCGAGAAGCCACCCTCAGGGGACATCTGGATGATGCCGGCTTCGCGGCCGTGCAAGACGATCTCGCGATCCTTGCGCTGCAGCGACAGGCAGATACGGCGGGTCAACCAGAAAGCGAAGATTGGGCCCAGGAAGAACAGCGTACGCAGCCAGTAGGTGACGTCGTTCAGCGACACATGGAAGTGGGTCGCGATCAAGTCGGAGGATGCCGCAGCCCACATGACGCAGTAGAAGACTACGCCGGCAGCGCCAACCGCGGTACGGAATGGAGCGTTGCGTGGACGATCGAGCAAGTGGTGCTCGCGGTTGTCCTTGGTGATCCAACGTTCGATCCATGGCCATGCGAACATCACTGCGAACAGTGCGCCTGCAGGAACCAGAGCTGGCAGCAGGACCGACATCACCAGGGTGTTGTCGCCCCATGGGAACGGAATGATCCACTCGAAGCTGAAGTTGCCCAGGTAACCAGGCATCAAGCGCAGAGCGCCGTCAACGAAACCGATGTACCAGTCCGGCTGGGTACCAGCCGAAACAGGGGATGGGTCGTATGGACCGTAGTTCCATACCGGGTTGATCTGGAACACGCCAGCGATGAATGCCACGATACCGAAGACGATGAAGAAGAATCCACCGGCCTTAGCTGCGTATACCGGACCAACAGGGAAGCCAACAACGTTGTCGTTGGTGCGGCCTGGGCCAGGGTACTGGGTGTGCTTGTGGGTCACGACCATGAACAGGTGCACAACGATCAGCAAGATGATGACCGCAGGAACAATCATGATGTGCAACGAGTACAGTCGCGGAATCACGTCATCGCCAGGGAACTCGCCGCCGAAGAAGAACATCGACAGGTAGGTGCCAACGATAGGCAGTGCCTTCATGACGCCATCGATAATGCGCAGACCGTTACCGGAAAGCAGATCATCTGGCAGGGAGTAGCCGGTGAAGCCAGCAGCAAGACCCATGATCAGCAGCACGCCGCCGACAACCCAGTTCAGTTCACGTGGGCGACGGAATGCGCCGGTGAAGAATACGCGCAGCATGTGCACGGACAGGGAAGCAACGAACAGCAGTGCCGACCAGTGGTGTACCTGTCGCATGAACAGGCCGCCGCGTACGTCGAAGGAGATATCCATGGTCGAGGCCATAGCCGTCGACATGCCGATACCCTTCATCGGTACGTACGAGCCGTTGTAGATGACGTGAGCCATCGACGGATCGAAGAAGAAGGTCAGGAAGGTGCCCGAGAGCAGCAGCAGTACGAAGGTGTACATTGCCACTTCGCCGAACATGAACGACCAGTGGTCAGGGAAGATCTTACGACCGAATTCCTTGACCATGCCCGAAGCGCCGACGCGGGAATCCACGAAGTTGGCGATGCGACCGGTAGCGGTCGATGCCTGGTATTCGTTAGTCGTCGTCATGATTAACCACGCTCCCAGTAGGACGGGCCAACTGGCTCATGGAAATCGCTCTGAGCTACCAGGTAGCCCTCGGAGTCCACGGTAATTGGCAGCTGTGGCAGTGCGTGACCAGCTGGGCCGAAGATGACCTTGCATTCCTGCGTCAGGTCGAAGGTCGACTGGTGGCATGGGCACAACAGGTGGTGGGTGTGCTGCTCGTACAGGGCAATCGGGCAACCAACGTGGGTGCAAATCTTGGAGTAGGCGACGATGCCGTCAACGTTCCAGGTTTCGCGTCCCTCGGAGATCTGCATTTCCGCTGGATCCATGCGCATCAGCAGAACAACGGCCTTGGCCTTTTCGTTCAGCGGGTGCTCGGTCTCGTTCAGACCTTCTGGAATCACGTGGAATGCGGAACCGATCTGCACATCCGAAGCCTTGATCGGGGTACCGGATGGGTCGCGGGTCAGACGGATGCCCTTGTCCCACATGGTGTGGCGCAGGGAATCGATCATCTGGTGCGCGGTGTTACCGGTACGGTCCAGATCGCGGAACATGAAGATTGCCGGAATTGGAGCCAATGCGATGGCACCAATCAGGGTGTTGCGGATCAGCGGACGACGCTTGATGCCGGATTCTTCGAGTACGGTATCGATGATCTCAACGGCATCCTGGCGATCTTCTTCCGAGCGGATCTCGTGGCGCATTTCCATGAGCTCGTGATCCGGCATCAGGGTCTTGGCCCAGTGAACAATACCTACACCGATACCGAGCATCGCGAAGGCGGTGCCCAGTCCCAGTGCAGCGTTCTGCACACGCAGTTCAGCGAAAGTCATCTCGCCCAGGTGGCCCAGGACGAAGTAGGCCACGAAGAAGAAGAGCGTGCCGATGATGGAGATGGTAAATAGGAGCGCTACTTGACGCTCATGTCGCTTGGCTGCGCGCGGATCGCGGTCTGCGAGACGCGGACGATGCGGTGGTAGGCCCGGATCTGGGAAACGATCCTGAGCTACATCGTCAGCCTTAGCAACGGTGCCCGAGTTTTCGGGACTGCCGTGACTATGGTCGCCCATGTTTCTCTCTCATCCTTCTGTTAGGAATTTATGTACGTAGTGATGGTTACGGCCGGGGCCGTGGTTTGCCTTAGGAAGGACGCGAGGTCAACCAAATGGTGAAGGCAATGATGATACCCAGACCTGCGGTCCAGGTGAACAGGCCTTCAGCAACTGGACCCAAGGAGCCCAGGGCTGCACCGCCAGCAGAACCATTGGCTTCAATGGTCTTCAAGAAGGTGATTACGTCACGCTTCTCTTCAGGGGTGATGTTCGAGTCGTTGAACACGGGCATGTTCTGTGGGCCGGTAGCCATCGCTTCGTAGATGTGCTTTTCGGATACACCGCTCAGGGTTGGTGCGAACTTACCGCGGGTCAGTGCGCCACCGGCAGCAGCCGCGTTGTGGCACATTGCGCAGTTCACACGGAAGACGGTGCCGCCATGAGCGGCGTCGCCCTGGGTGGTGTCCAGGTATTCCTCATCAGGGATCGCTGGGCCTGCACCCAAGCTAGCGACATACGCTGCCAGCTGGGAGATCTGCTCGTCGTCGAACTGTACTGGCTTGACCTGGGCCTGTGGGCCCTGCATCTGCATTGGCATACGGCCGGTGCCGACCTGGAAGTCAACAGAAGCCGCGCCTACGCCGATCAGCGATGGACCGGAGTCGGAGCCTTCAGCATTCATGCCGTGGCAAGTAGCGCAGTTGGCGACGAAAAGCTTCTGACCTTCTTCGACATCGGCCTGCGATGCCGTAGTGGTCTCAGCTGCCTTAGCTTCGCTGATGTTACCCGCTGCAGTGTAGAGACTGCCGGTAATCAGCAATCCGAACAGAAGCAGGGCCACAGCGGCGAGCGGGTGGCGGCGCTTTTTCGAAAGAGCCTTCACTTGCTGGTTCCTCACTTAGTTTCTTTGGTGTGGTGTTGCCGAACTTCTTGTTGAGGCAACTAATGAATTCAAGTTGCTACTTCAAGAAGTAGATGATCGCGAACAGGGCGATCCAAACAACGTCAACGAAGTGCCAGTAGTAGGACACAACGATGGAGCCGGTTGCTTCGAAGTGACCAAACTTCTTAGCCAGCATCGCACGACCAATGATCAGCAAGAATGCAATCAGACCACCAGCGACGTGAATGCCGTGGAAGCCGGTCGTAATGTAGAAGGCCGAAGCGTAGGAGTTCGAGTTGAATGCCACGCCCTCGCTAACGAGGACAGCGTATTCGTAGGCCTGGACCGAAACGAAGATCGCTCCAAGGAAGAAGGTCAGAATGAACCATTCAATCATTCCCCATTCCTTGAAGTTGAAAATCCCACCGGTACGGCGAGGCTTGAATTCTTCGGCACGGAACACGCCTAGCTGGCACGAGAACGAGCTGGACACCAAGATGATGGTGTTAACCAGCGCGAACGGTACGTTGAGCTTGGCAGTTTCATTCGCCCAGAGTTCGGGCGCGGCAGCCCGGAGGCTGAAGTACATGGCGAAGAGGGCGGCGAAGAACATGAGCTCGCTGGAGAGCCACACCATCGTTCCCACCGACACCATGTTTGGGCGGTTCGGCGCATGTGGCGCCGTCGTATTTGGGGCATGAGTCGCAGTTGTCACACTGACATTATGTCTCTAAATGCCCCTCAGATACCAATGCAAAAGCGGGTTCGTGGAGGTTTTTTGCGCCACATGCTGGCAACATCCGCGGAAACATGCGGAAGTACAGAGAAAACTCTTTCTACAATTCGTAGAGCTTGAACCGGCGAGTCTTACGAAACATTCATATACGCAACACAAATGTGGCCTATTTAACCCTAGAAACAAGGCGTTTTTAGCGATCTGAGCCACATCATCTAACGACATGAATTGGGTCAGCCAGCAGGTATCTCGATAGGCTTTCTCATGTGTCAACGAGCCTTGTAAACGAAAAGTTCCCGACGTGGCCAGATCTATTGGCCACCCTGATTACCGGTGGCGATCTCAGCCGCGAACAGGCCGCTTGGGCAATGAATGAGATCATGTCCGGCGAGGCAAGCGACGTACAGATTGCCGGCTTCTTGGTTGCACTGCGTTCCAAGGGCGAAACCGTCGCCGAATTGACAGGCCTGGTGGACTCCATGGTGGCAAATGCGCGCCCCTTGAGTATTGATGCACAAACTTTAGACATTGTTGGCACCGGTGGTGACCGTCAGAACACCGTCAACATCTCGACAATGTCCACTCTGGTCTGCGCTGGCGCCGGAGTGAACATCGTTAAACACGGGAACCGAGCCTCCTCTTCGTCGTCCGGTTCCGCCGATGTCCTCGAAGCATTGGGGGTCCGCCTGGAAGTACCAATTGAGCGCCTTGTAGAGGTGTACAACAAGGTTGGAATTGCGTTCTGCTTCGCCAACGTCTTCCATCCCTCTATGCGCCACGTTGCCGGTGCGCGACGCCAATTGCGCGTACCAACCGCTTTCAACTTCATGGGCCCATTGACCAACCCGGCCTTGCCAAGCGCTTCAGCGATCGGCTGCTCCGATGCGACCATGGCACCGATCATGGCCGGCGTCTTGGCAAGCCGCAACGTGCGTGGACTGGTATTCCGCGGGGACGACGGACTGGATGAATTGACCACGACCGCGCCTAACCGTGTGTGGGAAGTTCGCGACGGCAAAGTCTCTGAATTCACTTTTGACGCCCAAGACGTGGGGATTGCCCGGGCGACGCTCGACGATCTACGCGGTGGCGATGCCCTACATAACGCAGGCGTTGTCCGCGAGATTGTCGATGGAGCCACCGGACCAGTACGCGATGCCGTTCTGCTCAATGCGGCAGCCGGAATGGTCGCTTACGCCAATGGCGCTGAAGGTAGCTTCGAAGATCGCATGCGCCTGGCCATTGAGAAGGCAGCTCAGTCCATTGATTCAGGAGCTGCGAAGGCAACCTTGGATTCCTGGGCATCAACCACGCAGGCAATCGTAGGGGAGTAACCCCAACTGGCTGGCAACAAAGCCGGCCTTTGGTTCACGACTTTACAATCGTGAACCAAAGGCCGGCTTTAGCTTTTGTACTTGTTGCTAGTCGCCTAGTCCGAGGGAAAAAGCAGCTTCAAGATCGTGCTCGGAGTAAGCGCGGAACGCGATATGCGTCTGGGTGCCGCGGATGCCCTGGATCTTGGATAGCTTGTTCGCAATGACTTCAGCCAGGTCTTCGTGCTTGTTAACTCGTGCAATTGCAATCAAATCCCAGTCGCCAGCGACCGAGTACACCTCGCTGATACCCGAGATTGCAGAGATCTGCTGTGCGCACTCTGGGATACTGTCAGTTGCCGTCTGAATCATGACGAATGCGGTGACCATCACTGTGCCCTTTCCGTTCTAACTTATCGCCTGCCAAGAGACGGTTGATCTGTACTCAACTCTAGTCGAAAAGCAGAAGATCAGAGGCATGGGAAAATCACTCGACTTAGCAATATACAATGGTTCTAATTTGTATCGAGTCTTACAATGTTTTATAATTGTTCCATGATTGTCTTGACCATTGACCAGCGCCGTTCCCGTTCCACTGAAGACAAGGTGGAGGCCCTAGTCAAGCAAGCCAACGCCACGGTATCCGTGGTTCGTCCATTTCAGCGTACGGCCGGAGACGAAGTCCAGGCTGTCTTGGATGACGCGAATGAAGCCATTCGCTTGGCAGTGATGATGGCAGCTTCGGGGGACTGGAGTGTCGGACTGGGCTTCGGCCAAGTTGAAACTCCACTACCTGAGGAAACGCGTGCCGGCCGCGGCCCGGCCTTTGAATTTGCCCGCGTCGCGGTAGAGCGCGCAAAGAACACCAATGCGCACCTTGCGGTCCACGGTCCATCGCATGAAGCTACCCGGCTCGAAGCAGAGCTCCAATTGACCGCTTGCATAGTCTCCAAGCGCCGGGCCACAGCGTGGGAAGCTGGCACCCTGGCCGATGAGGGCATGACCCAGCAAGAGATTGCCAAAGAATTGGGAATCACCCAGCAAGCTGTCTCTTCTCGTCTGTCCGCGGCGCTATGGTTTGAAGCGAACCGGATGATGGATGAAGCTGCCAAGTCGCTGAATCGTCAGCTGAATATGCTTAAGGAGCAGTAGATGGTTTGGATCGCATGGGGGAGTCTGAGCCTAGCGACCGTTATCGCGTGCGTCGGTGCCTACCTTGGCTATGCCATGGGTAAACGCGCTCGTGCGCGCGAATGGCTCACCGTCGGGGCTGGTTTCTTTGCCCTGCTCGCTGCCGTGCTGGCAGCTGCTTCGCAGACTGCGGTGGAGCAGAGCCCGCTGGCGCCTGTCTACGCCATCGCCCTGAGTTCCATATTCGCCATTAGTTTCGGTGGCCCCTTTACTGAACTCGTTTTCCGGCTCGCTGCCAAAAACGATGTCGAGCTCGCTAAAGAAGAGTCCGACCCTTCGCCACTGCGTGGTGGACTGTGGATCGGACTCTTGGAACGCACCGCTATCGTGGCAAGCCTCTGGGCAGGCTGGCCGGAAGGCATCGCCATCGTGCTAGCCGTGAAGGGGCTTGGACGGTTCTCGGAATTGAAGAACCACCGCGCGGCGGAACAGTTCATTCTGGGGACCTTCTCCAGCGGCCTGGTGGCAGCCGGTTCCTACGGGCTGGGTCTGCTACTTATTTAGCTTCCGGGCAACGAGCGAGGTGACTAAGCGGCGTCCCATCAAGAATGCGCCCAGCACCAGGAAAGCGACGATGATGAACGGGACAGCTGCGGTGGAGCCAAGAGCTATGCGCAGTGCCAGCCCCAAGGCCACAGTGCCGATCCATACGAGCAGTCCGACAGGGAAGAGCTTATTGATCGTCTTGTTCGGCTTGGAGAGCAAGGTCATGATCACGTAGGCAATCAAAAACGGCAGCGCGGTCATCAAGATGCCGACAATGCTCAACGCATGTTCGTGTTCACGGCGTCCGAGCAGCGCGAACAAAATGATCAGAACCAAATCGATGGCAGCCCAGAGCGGCCACTTTTGAATACTTTCCTTCATGTACTCATCATAGGTTTCCGCGTAGTCCGATGAAGAACTGCGGGCTCTGCTTAGCAGTGTCTCTTCGCGCACAGGACGGGAGTCCACCGTGGCAGCATGCCTGCGGTTAAGGATCCGACACCCGTTTCACCTAGCATTGGAGCTATGAACAGCTGGCCGGGGTACGCAAGGATGCAATCGCACCAAATCTTGCTTTATCTCCTGGCTATTGCCACTGGTGTTCTGACCGGATTGGCTCTACCAGCCGCTGCTCCGGCACTGCAGTCTGCGATCAATCCATTTCTGGCGCTGCTGTTATATGCGACGTTCCTGAGCATGCCGCTGACCAAGTTGGCCGGTGCACTGGGTGACATTCGCTTCATGGGCGCCCTGATGCTCGCCAATTTTGTGGCAGTACCTCTGGTCGTGTTCGCTCTAACCCGCTTCATCGCCCACGACAAAGCACTGCTGTTCGGGGTCCTGCTGGTCCTTCTTGCCCCGTGCGTTGACTATGTCATCGTGTTTACAGGTCTTGCTGGCGGAGATAGCCACAAGCTACTTGCAGCTACTCCGTTGCTGCTAGTTTTGCAGGTACTGCTTCTGCCAGTTTTCATCTATCTTTTTGCCGGCCCGGCGACCACCGGATTGATCGAACCCGAACCGTTTGTGCGCTCATTGCTGGGGTTGATCGTTCTTCCCCTGGCGGCCGCGGCAATCACCCAGATGATTACGCGCAAGTATTCGGAATTTGCTGTGGTGGGGGACTGGGCAGATTACTTGATGGTTCCCCTGATGATGGGAACTTTGTTCAGTGTCGTCGGTTCGCAAATCCACGGTGTGGCCGCCCAGATAAGCAGCCTTTTCCAAGCCATCATGATTTTTGCGCTGTTCATCTTGCTCATGGCGTTCATCGCCTGGGCCATTGGGCGGATATTCAAGCTCGGCATACAGTCACTGCGAGCGGTTGCCTTCAGTGGCGTGACGAGGAATTCCCTGGTCGTCCTGCCGTTGGCATTGGCTTTGCCTGTCGAACTGGCTTTCGCTTCCACCGTTGTGGTCACCCAAACGCTTGTTGAACTGCTCGGCATGCTTCTGATGGTTAGGTTCATTCCTGCATTGATCAGGCAGAAATCCAACTGACCGCGCAGGCTGTTGGTTCGAGATACGCAAATGGCCTGTCCAGGCACCGATATTCGGTACCTGGACAGGCCATTGTTCTTGGACCTTCAGCAGGACTATTTCACACCCATTGAAGGGGACCGCTAGCCTGTGGCTAGTGTTCTCCGCCAGGAGGACCAACGACCAGCATGGTTGCGAAGATCGCGACGATCACGATGAAGAGCAGCACGGTAGTGAGCAAAGGACGGGCAACGAGCCAACGCATAGTGGCGTCCGTCCACTTGCGATCATCAGGGTGATCGGTGGCCGCGGTACGCCAAGGCCCCTCAAGCTTCCCGTTGCGCTCGAGCCATTTATCGAAAGGAATCGTCAGGAACGGTACAACAGCTGTTGCTGCAGCGCCGACGATCAAGCCTTTACGCCAACGCTGGTTCATGCCGATCAGAACGGCCATCGTTGCGTAGGTCAGGAATACGAAGCCGTGGATGAAGCCGGCAATGGACACTGGCCAGTCACCGATCTTGACACCATATTTGAGAATTAACGCGATGATGAGCATCGTCCACGTGACTGCTTCGGCGCGAGCGACAGTACGGTAGAGAGAACTGGGAGTCATTAGGGGATTGCATCCTTGGAAAACTAGGGGAGTGAACCATATAGTAGCCAGCAACTAGCCTATCTGCTGACCAACGAACTCGGCGAAACGAGCCGGACTGCTCATAAGCGCAATCTAAGGGTGTATGGAGGGACCACGGTCCAACAAACACCTCAACGATTCAATAGATTAATAGCTTATGCGCGAAGTAGATCCTAGAGTGGACCTGGCCCAAGCAGATTGCCAGACAGCACACGCGCATGTATAGGGCTAGTCCTTGCTGATGGTGGCAGATTCAAGGTCAGAAACACATAGCTGGTTATCAGGACCTGATAAATAAGGGGAGTGCAACCCGGGCTAAGGTGTGTTCTTCAACCGTTCGTAGTCAGCCCAGAAGTCTGACATCGGTCTGGGTGTGCCGTACAGGAAATCCTCCAGGTATAGGAGGTGGGTTTGCCACCCCGTGAGGTATTCGCCCACCTCTTTGGTAAGACCGATGTGTTGCACGGTCAGTGTTTGTGAACCAGCCGTTGATTCAATGGTGAACGAGACTTGGGAAGGATCCTCATCGGGGAATTTCCATGTCATCTCGAGTGATTGGCCAGGCTCGCAGCTGATGATTTGACTGGTGCAGACGTAGTCTTGCGCATGCTCAATCTCGACATTTGAGCCAATGCTGAAGGTTCCACTCAGGAGCGTTCCGAGCCAGCGCTGCAACGGTTCAATGCCAGTGAGCGCACGCCAGATCAGGCCACTGGATGCATCAAGTGTCCATTGCAGGCAGACTGTGCCAGATGGGACGTCGAAACTTTTGCGGAGCAGTGGCATAGGCACCAGACTAACTAGCTTCGTTCGCGGGGTACACGCTCGTGGTCAACAGCTGCACGCACTCTGCTGTATTCAAGGCATTCCAAGCGCACGGAGGAGGTTCAGATTTCCATTACTTTACATAATGTAGATTATCGGCTTACTGTCGACCTGAGCAGAAGTGCCTGATTACCGCGTGTTCTAGCCACATCACAACTACCCCTTGTCCTGTAATTCCAGCCGATGACTGGCGAAGTCCAACGTCTGCCTAATGAACTCGCGTGATTGTTCATCATGCATGGAATAGATGACGTGGCGTCCAGACTTTCTGGTTTGCAGTACACCGGCAGTTCGCAACCTGGACAGCAATTGGCTGGCAACAGTTGAGCTCACGCCAACTAATTGAGCCAAATCCGACAGGGAAAGATCCTCCGTAGATAATGCCCAAAGCATCTGAAGTCGCGCCGGATCTGACAATGTCTTAAGTACGGTTACTGACATGTCCAAAAGATCACTGGAGACGATCTCATCTTCAGCCACGTGGGCAATGAATTCGCTGGTCATCTCACGCACTCCCTCTCCGAACTTCACCTGCTTCGCTGCAGATCATCCCGTATGGTCCAGCCCTGTGGGTGTGTCCATTATGGCCACGGATCGACATAAAGCGATAGGTATACGCCAGATTCCCATGGAATAACCGTCCGCGCAGATTTTGCCTACGTCACTCCCCTTGGATAAATCACCCGACTGGAAAGAACGTAAATCGTTCATGACTAGGCGTTTAGCCGCAGAAGACGAATGTTGTTGTGTCTACCAGTGGTCTGACTTGATGGCGATCAGATCACAGTAGATTGGTCAGGTTCCTGGTCGATGGCAAAATTTAGATATGACTACCCCGTTGCTGCGCATTCCAGATAGGAATAAGTACGCTCAGAAAATTACCGCAGTACTCGAGCAGCAACACATTCAGGTTGACCCTGTTCAGCGTGAGCTCATTGAGATCCTTGATCGCTGCCTGGGCAAGTCGAAGTCGGCCGCACACCCGGGAATCTATATCTACGGACCTCCAGGCCGTGGCAAAACCCTGATCATGAATACCTTGGTATCGCTGATGCGGCCTGCTACCACGGCACGCTATCACTTCCACGAGTTCTTCCAGCGCTTGAACTCCCCCGCCAATCGCATCCCCGGCCAGCGTCTGGGTGCAATCTTTGCGCAAGGACTTGAGCGCGAACTCGCTGGATTAGAACTATTGGTCTTCGACGAGTTCCATTGCAGCGAACCAGGTGATGCCATGTTCATGGCCAAGCTCGTCCGGCATTGTGCGGAACACCGGATCCAGTTGATCACCACGTCCAACTATGGTCCGGAGAAACTGTTGGACGATGACACGTTCCATCATCTCGTTCAGCCAACGATCGATCGCATCAATAATGACTTCGTCATCTTCGCGCTTGATCATGAGGTGGATTACCGGCAACTTGATGCTGATCCCCAACAGGTGCTCGAAGGCTATCGCAAGGGCAGCCTGAACCTCTTCGCGACTCCGGCTGCGCAGCCAGAACACGATACGATGATCCAGATCGGCTATGACGAGATCGGTCCTGTGCATCTGAACGCAGAGACTATTTGGATCAGCTTCGAGCAGATCTGTCGAACTCGACGCAATACCGCTGACTATCTGGAATTGGCACGAAGATACTCTTGCTGGCATGTCACCGGGATTCCAGCTAGTACCAACATGCCAATGGATGAGGAACGTCGCCTGGCGAACCTTATCGATATCTTCTACGACAAGAACGTGGAAGTTCATTTGTATGCCGCAGACAACCTGGGCGACCTAGGTCATATGCTGCACGATACTGAAAAGGCCCGGCTCACCTCGCGTCTGGCTCAACTGCAACTCAACGAATACGAACGGACCAGCGCTTCCTCATGAATACCGAGTACACCGCACAGGATATCGAGACGATTGTCCGCGACGTCTTGTCCAGTGCTGATGAAAACCTCGTATTGCCCATTGTCCAGCTAGGCCATCCGGTTCTGCGGCAGCAGGCTGTGGCATATGAGAATCAGCTGCCAACGGATCTGCTTGAGGAACTCTTGGAGGCCATGCGCCAGACCATGTATGACGCGCCTGGAGTTGGTTTGGCAGCGCCACAGGTAGGCATCCCGTTGCAGATCGCCGTACTTGAAGATCTGTATCCGATTCCCGAGGAAGCAGCCACGATGCGTGAGCGCGAGCCACTGGAATACTTTGAAATCTTCAACCCGGAATACGTGTCCGCTTCCGAGCGCGAGGCAGTCTTCTATGAAGGCTGCCTGTCCTTTGACGGGTTCCAAGGTGTCGTGACCCGTCCTGCCGACATCAGTGCTAAATACAAGGATCGCGACGGGCAAGAAATTACCCGAAGCTTCTCTGGCTGGCAGGCACGCATTGTGCAGCATGAAACCGACCACCTGTCGGGCACCGTGTACATCGACAAGGCCGAAACCCGCTCACTGATTGATGAGACTGAACTGTGGCGCCATGAAGGCATGGATGTGGCAACAGCACAGAAGGTTCTGAACTTCTAATGTCATCTGGCACCACGACGATTACCTGTCCAGTCTGCGAGCAGACTCTGAGCTTGGATGAAACGCCTCGCCGCAGCCTGAACTGCGAATCCGGCCACCGCTTTGACACCGCCAAACAGGGCTACTTCAACTTCCTCACCGGCAAGGGCACCAACTTCCTCGAAGACACCTCGGCCATGGTCCAGGCCCGTGATGCGTTCCAGTCCAAGGGACACTACGAACCACTTGTTTTGGCCTTATCTAAGCTGATCAATGATCACCATGAGGCTTCCACCCTCGATGTCTTGGATGCGGGAGCCGGCACCGGCTATTACCTCGAGAAGATCTTGGAGCACTCCCCTGCTCCAAGCCACGATGCTTTGGCTCTGGACATCTCCCGCTACGCCATGCGCAAGGCGGCCAAGGTTCCGGCAACCCTGGCAGTCGTGTGGGATGTCTGGCGCAAGCTGCCGACCGCAGATCAATCCCGCGATGTGGTTCTGAACTGCTTCGCTCCGCATAACCCGGCAGAGTTCCGCCGTGTGCTGCGGCCCAACGGACTGTGCCTGGTAGTGACCGGTGAACCCGACCACCTGAATGAGGTCATTGAACCATTAGGCATGCTCTCCGTCGCCGATGGAAAGCAAGCGGCACTGGCAGAAAAATTTGGAGCCGAAGGACTGCGACATGTCGAATCGCTGAAGTTGTCTTACCAGATGGACTTGCAGAGCGAAGATCTCTTTAACCTTGCGTTTATGGGGCCAGCCGGACATCACCTCTCCCCCGAGACCCTAGAGCAGCAAGCCCTAGCACTAGGTCCCCAGCAGGTAACAGCCTCCTTTGGCGTACATGCATTTGTTCCGCAGGCCTAGAAAATACCCCAAAATGACTACACCGTTATCGTGCTCTCTACGGCAGAATGTAGGAAAGGCCAGTTATAACTGGCTAGTGTCCTAACAGAATTTAGGTGGATGCCATGACAACCGCTGAATGGATCATCAGCAACGCTTGGGTGATCTGGCTGGCACTGTTCTTACTGCTGGCGATCATCGAGATGCTCTCACTTGATCTCTACTTCATCATGCTCGGCGTTGGCGCCCTAGGTGGAGTAGCGGTTGCACTGCTCAACGGTCAGATGTGGCTGCAGGTCCTTGTTTTCTGCCTCATTTCATTGTTAATGATCTTCTTGGTCCGGCCTATCGCGCTCAAGCACTTACGGAAATCTCCCGAGGGATTCCGCACCAACATCGAACGACTCATCCGTGCGGATGCGCTCATTCTTGAACCAACTTCGCGCATGTCTGGTTCGGCCAAGATCCGTGGAGAGATCTGGACTGCTCGTGCCGACGCAAATGTTCCAAGCATGAATCCGGGTACGTACGCAGTAGTTTCACGCATCGATGGAGCCACCGCTTACCTGACAGCGAAGTCTCCTGACCCTGCCGACGGCTAGTTAGTCTGACGCACCCAATTTTTCATCACCCCTGCACAAGGAAAGAGAGTACAAACCATGAAATCAGATGGTTTTGGCTTGACTATTGTGCTTGTCGTATTGGCAATCTTCGTGATTGTCGTCCTGCTGCGCAGCGTGCGCATTGTGCCCCAGGCACGTGCTGGCATCGTTGAACGCCTCGGCAAGTACAACCGAACCCTAAATCCCGGCCTGACAATCCTGATCCCGTTTGTGGACCGTTTGCTGCCGCTGCTGGACCTGCGTGAGCAGGTTGTCTCCTTCCCACCTCAGCCGGTGATTACCGAAGACAACCTGGTAGTTTCCATTGATACCGTGATCTACTTCCAGATCACCGAGCCACGTGCGGCGACCTACGAGATCGCCAACTACATCCAGGCTGTTGAACAGCTAACCACCACTACGCTTCGTAACGTCGTCGGTGGCCTGAATCTGGAAGAGGCCCTGACCAGTCGCGACCAGATCAATGGACAGCTCCGCGGAGTCTTGGACGAGGCTACCGGCAAGTGGGGCATTCGTGTTTCACGCGTCGAGCTGAAGGCTATCGATCCTCCGATTTCCATCCAGGATTCGATGGAAAAGCAGATGCGCGCCGATCGTGATCGCCGTGCCGCAATCTTGACCGCCGAGGGTGTCAAGCAGTCCTCGATTCTGACCGCCGAAGGCGCACGCCAGTCCTCGATCCTGAAGGCCGAAGGTGATGCTCAGGCATCGATCTTGCGCGCAGATGGTGAAGCGCAAGCAATTCAAAAGGTTTTCGATGCAATTCACGCCGGCAAGCCGGACCAGGAGTTGCTCGCCTACCAGTACCTGCAGACCCTGCCGAAGCTCGCTGAGGGCACCTCGAACACGCTGTGGGTTATTCCAAGCGAGCTGACCGAGGCGCTCAAGGGCATCGGCGGCGCACTGGGTGGATCCGGAGCTAGCAGCAAGCCTGCAGCTCCCGAGGCTCCATCGGCCCCTGAAAACGGCCTGTAGCAGCCACCGGTTCAGAACCGAATAGCCGTCTGCGGCGAGGTGCATACAATGCACCTCGCCGCAGACGCGTATAATGGATGTTTTGGTACCAAGGATTATCTTCCCCTCTAGTCGGAGGGAATTATTTCCGAGTGCCAAACGTTGGTACGTGTAGCGAATTCTTCAATCATCGCGGAGGGAAAACATGAGCGATCGCAGCCTACGAGGCATGCGCCTGGGTGCACAGAGCATGGAATCTGAGGCAGGTGTGGAGCCGGCTGCCCGTCAGCGTGTGGAATACCGTACCGAAGAGGGCGAGACCGTCTTCGTCGTCTTTGCAGCTGAAGCTGAAATTCCAGCAATCTGGCACACCAAGACCGGTAAGGAAGCTAAGCTCGTCCACGGCGAGGCAAAGGCCGAAGAGCCAGGAAATGAAAAGCCTGTTCGTACCCACTGGGACATGCTCCTTGAGCGCCGTTCCGAAGAGGAACTGGAAAAGACTCTGGCAGACCGCCTGCAGCAGCTACGCACTGCACGTGGAGACGCTGTCTAATATCCCGCGTTGACGGCTTGGCTGCTCTAGCATGGCCGTCTGGGACTGGGTGAGGGCTGGGTTGATAACCATTGATTATCAACCCAGCCCTCACCCTTTTAATCTGCTGCTGGCTTAGCCTGTGGGTGCTTCTCCCCCCACTGGAAATAACATCGCGGTTAAATTCATCTGGCGTGCAACGAAAGATCGTTGCACGCCAGAGAAATAAGTTTAGGTCTACTTCTTGGAAGTCAGCTTCTTCCAGCGGGCACCTAGGCCCCAGCGGGTGACATTCCACATTGCTTCAAAAACGATGTTTCCGCTCATCTTCGAGGCGCCCAATTCGCGCTCGACGAAGGTAACAGGAACTTCAACGATCTTCTTGCGAAGCATGGCTACACGGAAGGTCATGTCCACCTGGAAGCCGTAGCCGCGTGACTCAACAGCATCAAAGTCGATAGCTTCGAGGGTTTCGCGCTTAAAGGCGCGGTAACCGGCGGTGATATCGCGCAACGGCAAGCCCAGCATGGTGCGGGAGTAGAAGCTGCCGCCACGGGAGATGATCTTGCGCAGCAGTGGCCAGTTCACGACTTCGCCGCCCTTGACCCAACGCGAACCGATCACCAGGTCGGCGCCAGCAGCGCTGGCTTCCAACAGGCGTGGCAGCTGTTCCGGCATATGCGAGCCGTCGGCATCCATCTCTACCAGCACGTCGTAATCGCGGACAAGCGCCCATTCGAAACCAGCGATATAGGCCGCGCCCAAGCCATCCTTGCCGGTACGGTGCAACACATGGATGTTCGAATCCTCTGCGGCCAGCTTGTCTGCGAGTTCACCGGTGCCGTCTGGCGAGTTATCATCGACGATCAATACATCCGAGTCAGGAACTGCGGTACGCAAGCGTCCAACGGTCAGCGGGAGCGACTCCAGTTCGTTGTAAGTCGGAATGATTGTAATGACGCGCACGCGGCGGCACCTTTCTTGGTATACAACACAAAGCTTCTCGTCTGCTCCGGATACTTTCGGATTTGTCCTGCCGGATTCCGGAGCCAGAAAAGAGTTAGTCCAAACTCAAATTATAGTCATGATTTACCAGCCGGCGAACTGCAGACACCGCTTTAACGAACGATCCTCAGTGACTTCGGCCCTATTCTGCACACCGCAAGGCGCACAGAATGTTATCTAAGGTCACTGAGGATCGTTGTTCAAATTGCGAAGTTTCCAACGCAATGTTTGTGCCTCTCGAAGAGGCTCCTAGGCTAGCCTAGTCGCTTACCCACCTACGCTGTCAACCATCAAATGACTTCACGCTTTACCTAGAGTCCGCAAGTCAGGGCAAAATTAGTGAATTTCTTTTGCTTGTTGAGCATTTGTTTGACTTCAGGCAGATTCGCTTGGTTCAAGAGCATTGAAAAGGGTGACGCCGGCGCGTACGGTACGCAAGCACTGCGGAATCTCCTGATCAACAACCGGAAGCATCGGGGTGCCTGCGCGGGCGTCGGTGCTCCAAGAGCTGATCCGCACATCCGGCGTTTGCACAGCAAGTTCAGAGGCAGTCCACACGGCAAAAGTTGCCGGCGCTCCAATGACCAGCTGCCCCGCGTACGGGTTCATCTCCCCCATGGCTCGATAGGTCGAACGCGTCTGCGCCAGGAAGGCCGCACGAGCGGAGATGCGGGCATCGGTGTTGTTCATGTTCATGCCGGCACGAACTACCTGCCAGCCATCGACCTCGGTGACCGGTGCATCAGAGCCGAGCACCATGGGCACGCCCGCGGAGAGCATGGCCGAGAGGTTGTTCATCGACGCGGCACGCTCCTCGCCTAGCCGCTGGATGTACATGCCGTTCGAGCCACCCCAGGCTTGGTCGAAGACCGGCTGCATGGAAACCATGATGGCGTACTGCAGCAGGCGCGCGCGTGAAGCTTCGTCAACCATCTCCACGTGCTCCAGGCGGTGACGGCACATCTGCAGCTTGGCGATGCCAATCTGTTCGGCAGCCAGGTCGAACCCTGCCAGCACCTCGTCCAGGGCGCCATCTCCGATGACATGGAACGAAGCCTGGATTCCGCGGGAGCTGCACGCGACCAGATGAGCCGCGATTTCTTCACGGTTCAGGTACAGGGTGCCGCGCTGCCCTGGCTTGTCGCTGTAGTGCTCACGCAGGTAGGCGGTGTGGCTGCCCAGCGAGCCGTCCACCCGCAGGTCTCCGCCCAAGCCCAGCAGTTTGCCTGCAGGGAACGAAGCGGCGAGCTCCTGAGCATGATCGGCATCGGCCACCAGCTCTCCCCAGTAGGCATAGACCTGCGGCAACTTGGGGCTGTCGATGGAAAGCAACTGGTCCAGGGCCTCACGGCCCTCCAGGTGCGGGGCCGCCATCTCGACAACGCTTGCGAAGCCTCGGGAGGCATAGTGCTCAAGAGCAAGACGCTGGTATTCCTGTTCGGCCTTCTGGGTCTTGGTCAGGGCCTCGCGGACCGCATCGTGGTCAGCCCCTGCGATCGTGCCCGAAGTCAGGTGGCCCAGATCCAGCAGGTCAAGCAATTCTTGGTTTACCAGTGCGCTGTGCACATCTCGGCGAGCCAGGTAGTAGCCTCGGCCGCCAGCTGCGCTGGTCAGATCGGTTTCAGCCGGCAGCTGTTGGTTGGCCCAATCCGAGTTGTCCCAACCTTGGGCCAGTACCATATTAGTGGAGTTCTGCGCATGCTCGGCGACCAGGGACAGCAGCGAGGAAGCCGAAGATGCTGCACCGAGGTCAGCACCCGAGAGCGTGCGTCCCAGAGCCGCCAGGTGCGTGTGGGATTCAACGAAGGCCGGGGCGACCAACCCACCATTGAGGTCAACGACTTCATCTACGGTGCCGGCATGGCGTTCGGCAGCGTCTTCTCCGCCCAACCAGGCGATGGTGTCCCCATCGACGACCATTGCGGTCGCGAATGGATCGGCTGCCGAGTAGATGGAACCGTTTCGGTAGAGTGTTTTCGCCATCAGCGTCTCCCTTTTCTCGTGCACTGACTAATAAGTTCTTCGAACGCTGCTGCTGGTTAGTCCAGCACGTTCGAGTACGCGACGACCCCGCGCTTGATCTGGTCAACAGCCTTGTAGGCGTTGCGAACCAGCAAGGGCGGAAGGTCAGTATTCTTGGCAAACTGATCCAGCGTATCGATAACCTGCTTGGCCCAGCGCACAAAGTCGCCGGGTGCCAGGTCGGTACCGCGCAGTGCGCTGTTCAAGCTCGAGCCGCGGGCCCACTTGTACATTGGCCAGATCAGCCCGGATTCTGGTGGAGCAGTCGGATCCAGGTTCAAGGCTTCTTCGGCATCCGACAGTTCGCCCCAGATCTTGATCGTGCTGTTCCAGATCTCATCAATCTTGCTCGTCGGCATCTTCGGATCGGCGCGGTCCCCATCACGCCGGGCTTGGTAGACGAGGCTGGCGACCACTGCGCACAGCTCTTCGGCGTTCAGCGCGGTCAGCTTTCCGGTTTCCAGGATCTGGCTGGTGAGCAGATCGCGGTCGCCGTAAATGCGGCGCAAGCGGCGGCCCGAGCCGGTCAGCTCGAAGTCTTCACCATCGGTGGCAGGCACCAGGTATTCGAACTGCTCGAGCACCTTGCAGACCTTGTCGAACTGGGTGGCAATCGTATTGGTCCGTCCACGGATGGCACGTCGAGCCTTT
Organism: Glutamicibacter sp. MCAF14; assembly: GCF_052114325.1. Taxonomy (NCBI): domain Bacteria; kingdom Bacillati; phylum Actinomycetota; class Actinomycetes; order Micrococcales; family Micrococcaceae; genus Glutamicibacter; species Glutamicibacter sp. MCAF14. The sequence continues at coordinate 536,383 of NZ_JBFREO010000004.1, read as the reverse complement.
TCCGTGTCTTTCTTCAGCTTCCAATACCGGTCCGCCCAGCGCATATGCTGGTCTTTCTCCGAACATGCGTGGCAAGGGTGATCCTTGAGTTCAAGGCGTATCTCGTTGATTTCGCGCTCGAAAGAGTCAGTGCCCTCAAAGTCGAAGCTCTGGGCATCTTGGCGCGGCGGACGAGACTCGTAGATCGCATTGCGCAAGGACGAGGCAAGGTCACGGCGTTCCTTGGGAGCACGTCCGGTGAAGCCCTTGGGGACCTTGATACGCGAAACGATCTGCACCGGACCATTGAGGTCATCGGTGGAGATCCGCCGCAGCTGGGCTTCCTCGGTGAGCACGGTGTGGCGAGGGTTGTACATCGCCTTATCCAGCTCCACAATTACGGCCCGCCCAAAGCGGCGGCCTCCTGGCAGATCCACGACATCACCGCGGATTAACGATTGCAAGGATTGCTCGGCCGCCGAACGGCGTTGATTGCGGCGGTCCTTGGCGGCGTTCTTTTCCACTTGCGCCAGGTTGCGCTGGAGCTTGAGGTACTCGGTGAAATCACCGAGATGGCATTCCATCGACTTTGCGTATCCGGCCAGGGATTCTTCCTTGGATCGAACCTGGCGGGCCATGCCCACCACGGAGCGGTCAGCCTGGTACTGGGCAAAGGAGGACTCGAGAATTTGGCGTGTCTGCTCGCGCCCAAACTGCGCCAGCAAGTTGGTCGACATGTTGTAGGTCGGACGGAAAGAAGAATTCAGCGGGTAGGTGCGCTTTGAGGCCAGGCCTGCCAACGCTTCCGGTTCCAGATCCGGATTCCACACAACAATTGAGTGGCCTTCCACGTCAATGCCTCGGCGCCCGGCACGCCCGGTGAGCTGGGTGTACTCCCCCGAAGAAATCTGGACATGCGATTCGCCATTGAATTTGACCAGTTTTTCCAACACGACCGAACGTGCTGGCATGTTCACGCCCAGTGCCAGGGTTTCGGTGGCGAAGACGACCTTGATCAGGTTGCGGGCAAAGAGGTCTTCGACGATCTCCTTGAAGATCGGCAGCAGGCCGGCATGGTGTGAGGCGAAACCTCGAACCAGACCATCGCGCCACGACCAGAATTCGAGCACGTCCAGGTCTTCACTGGGGATTCTGAAGGCAACCTCATCCAGCGCCTGGGCAATTTCTGCTGCTTCTTCATTGGTGGTCAGACGCAGGTCGGCCATGGCGCACTGCTGTACCGCCATATCGCAGCCCTTGCGGGAGAAAATGAAGAATATGGCTGGCAGCAGACCCGCGCGGTCGAGCTTTCCGATAACCGATGGCCGGTTGATGCGATGGCCCATGCCAGCGCTGCGTTGAGGACCGCGTCCGCCGCGCCCGCGGCCACGCTGGACCCGTCCGCCAGAGTTGTGGGTGCGCACGAGCTTGCGCAGTTCGGGGTTGACCGATGCCTTGGAAACGTCTTCTGCCACCTTGTCGAAGGCGACGTCTTCAGCGAAGAGATCCACGACGTTCGGCCCCACCATTACGTGCTGGAACAGCGGTACCGGACGATGCTCGGAAACGATGATGTCGGTTTGACCGCGCACGGTGTCCAGCCAGCCGCCGAATTCCTCGGCGTTGGAGACGGTGGCGGAGAGGGAAATGATCTGCACGTTGGAGGGCAGATGGATGATGACTTCTTCCCAGACGGCACCGCGGAATTTATCGGCGAGGTAATGGACCTCATCCATGATCACGTAGCCGAGCCCATCCAGAGTCTGGGAGTCGGCGTACAGCATATTTCGCAGTACTTCGGTAGTCATCACGACGATCTGGGCTTCGGAGTTGATCGACGTGTCACCGGTGAGCAGCCCGACCTTCTGGGCGGCATGGCGATTGACCAGTTCCGAATACTTCTGGTTGCTCAGTGCCTTGATCGGCGTGGTGTAGAAAGCTTTGCGGTTTTCGCGCAGCGCCTGGTAGATGGCGTACTCGCCAACTACGGTCTTGCCGGCGCCGGTAGGAGCGGCAACCAGCACGCTATGCCCTTCGGCGACTTTCTGGCAAGCTTCGGCTTGGAATGGATCCAAGTCGAAAGAGAGGCTTGCGCGGAAGTCTGGAAGTGCAGTGCCGTTTTCGACCTGCTGTGCCTTGGAATTCGCGTAGCGTTCCGCGGGTGAAGTCACTTGTGGTCGTTCACTTTCTCGCCCTGTGTCAGAGCTGGGATTTTGGTTCGTCAATCGTGCTCGGAGCGTCGATGTCTGTTGCAACGCCGCCTGCTGCCAGGCGCTCATTTTCAGCTTCCTGGGCTGCCAGCTTCTTTGCGCGCTTCTTGTCGTTGAAGTGGCAGATCAAGGTGGCTGCGGCGAAGGTCAGGAACAGTGGTCCGGCCAGCGCGAACATCGTGATCGCGTCGCCGCCTGGTGCTGCCATCGCGGCAACCAAAGCGATGAGGAAGACGGTAATGCGCCAATTATTCAAGATGAGCTTGGCCGGCAGGATGCCGACCAAGTTCAGGCCAACCATCAAAACCGGAACCAGCATCGCCAGCCCGAAGGCAAGCAGCAGCCGGATGATAAATGGCAGGTACTCGGAAATGTTCAGCAGGTTATCTGAATTCTCCGGCGACAGGCTGATGAAGAATTCCAGTGCGAAAGGCAAGACGAAGTAAGCCATCGCGACTCCGCCAAGGAACAGCGGTACGGCGGCAGTAACGAAGCTGTAGCTCATACGGCGTTCGTTCTTCTTGAGCCCTGGAACGATAAATGCCCACAGCTGATAGAGCCACACCGGAGAGGAAACGATCAGGCCGACGAATAGCGCCACCTTGATCATGATGTCGAAGGGAGACATCACCGCGGTGAATACTACGGATCCGCCTGCCGCTTTCACGGGCGCGATCAGCAAGGCAAGCAGCCAGTCATAGACGAAGAAGCCGGCAATCGTACCCAAGGTCAGCGCAATGAGCGACTTGAATAAACGGTTGCGTGCTTCGATCAGATGCTCTTTAAGAGCCATCCGGCCTTCTGCGTCCTTGACCCGCTTCTTCTTGCTGCGAGGGGTCTTGTCTTTATTTGTTGCCACTGAAGAGGTCTACGAGTTGTTCTTTTCGTTGGGGTTCTGTTCGTTGACGGTGCCGTCAACGGTTTCCGATTTAGGATCGTCGTCCTTCATCTGGCGAACCTCGGACTTGAAAATGCGCAACGACTGGCCCATCGAGCGAGCCAAACCTGGAAGCTTTGGAGCGCCGAAAAGCAGAAGTGCAAGTACGATAATGATGACCAAATGCCATCCCTGTAAGCCACCCATGTGGATTCCCTTCTCTCTGTATAAAGTCTACGTCAGAACAGCCGTAGGTCGCGCATGTTCTGAGCTTGGCCGCGCTCTGCGCGACGTGTGACGCGACGTACCCGACGCGCCTCAATTCTTTCGGCTTTTCCCTGATCGCGAAGCATTTTGATCTCTTCCGGATCTGCATGCGTAGCATCGGTCCCGTGGGGGTAGCGCCGTGGATTCGGTGCGTACTGGACAACGGTGCCTTCTTGGCTCAAACCGGCGCTGATGTGATCAGCGGCATCGCCAAGGCCCTCAACTACTGCCATGCCCCGCTTGAACAAGCGGAAGCCGGCAAGGGCCGCTACGAGTACCGTCGCCAAAACGAGTACAGTCCACAAAAGTACCCAGAACCACCAAGGAAGCATCTATTAATCCTCATACAATCGGATAGCCTCGTCCAACCAGTTCACTACGTGTTCGCGCGTAGCGTCAGGAGAGACCACTGTCAGTTTACCGCTATGGCGAGCCACCAGCGGCGCAGCTACTTGGTGATCGGAGAAACGGACGTTGGCCAAATAGCCCGCCCCGACCTTTCCCGCAGACCAGGAAAGCGGGTGGAAAGCTTCAATAACTGGCAAGAATTCCGCGTCAACATGCACCATGACCTCAAGATCATCAGCGCTCGACTCGTATCGAATCTGCACATCTTGCTGGTCTTCATGCCGCACTGCCAGCGCGAATTGTTCACCTGCATTTTCCACGCTTAACATCCGGTCCACCCGGAAAGTTAACAAGCTCTCACGTTTCCGGCACCACGCACGCAGATACTGAACCGCACCATCTTCAATGAGCCGGATCGGTTCCACATCGCGTTCTTGGTGGGTCCGCGAACTGGCCGAGTAGTAATCAATGCGAACCACTTCCTGGGCGCGGATCGCCTGGATCAGCTGCTGCGGAATGTCGTTTTCACGCGCCTTGGACAAGGCGAATCCCAGCGCACCGTTCCACCCGTCAAAGCGTGCTACTGCGGAATTGACCTTGGCCAAAGCGGCGTTGAGTACCTGCTGGTGCTCGAATTCAGGAATACTGGCAAGGGCGTTGAGGCCGCCGAGGATGGCTACGGCCTCCAGTGGGGCGAGCTTTTGCGGCTCGGCCAGCAGCGCCGCGTTGGAAATCGTGACGGTATCGGATTCCACGTCGCCATCGTTGACGTTAATCAGCTCATCGTGCTGGCCGTACGGAACACCGCACATCATGATCATGGCCAGCTCTTCGCGGACCTTGGCCACGGTCATCGAATAGCGTTGTGCCAGTTCTTCAACTTCTACGATCCCGTGGGCATGCACGTACTGGATCATGTCGATATTTCGCATGACCTGAGTCGTTGTGGTTCCACGACCGGTAGCTCGGTGAGGTCGGAATTTGGTATCGGCGTAGGAATCCTTCGTGCTCTGTTCAAGCTGCGCGGTGCGCGCGTCGCCAAGGATCTGGCGCACCTGGTTGACCAGTTCGCCAGGGTCCAGCACTTTAACCGCTGGACCATAACCGGCTAATTGCTGGGCAAAGGAATGCGGATCCGAGTAGCCGATCTGCAGCTCATCCTGGTCGCTGCGTCCATTCACGGCCTGGGCGCGCAAAGGGATGGCTTCTTCGCCAAGGAGCTTGACCGTGACCACTAAGCCTGGATTTTGCAGATCGAAGTCCTGCAAGACCTTGGTCATGTCGAAATCTCCAGGGCGGGAACGGTACGACGGATCCGAAGCCCCGGAGCCATGGCGGTAGTTGACGAACTTTCCCTGCACACGGGAGAGCCGGAAGACGCGGGTGTCCTGGCGCGTGTGATCATAGCCGGTAAAGTACCAGTTGCCGTAGCGCTGCCCGATCCCCCACACGTCCACGATCCGCTGGCTCGGTGCTCCATTGGAGGACCTGTAGTCGAACTTCAGCGTGTTGTGGTTGAACACTGCCAGTGCGCACTCGCGGAAGTTTGGTTCATCCAGGGACAGGCGCGGGACCAGCGAGCCAGCCAGGGATGCCACCGGTGAGGTATCGCCTTCGTGGCCGGTCACTCGTGCTGCGGCGTTGAGCCCCAAGGACTGCAGCTTGGTGTCCTTCCACAGGCTTGCAGCCAAGGCCACCAGACCAGCTTCGGCAGGACTGAATTCCACCGGAGGCAGGAACCAGTCGGTGGTGTCGATGCTGTAGTAGGTGACATCATCGATCACTTCTTTGTTCAGCTGCAGGCCAAAGTCATTGCGGATGTCGTCTTTAAGACGATCCAACGCTTTTTCACGTGTCTCTTTGGAACCTTCTGGCGCCAAATATGATCCGATGCGCTTAGCGTTGAACTTCCGAGAAGTCGTTGCCAGCGCATAAATCAGGCTGGTCAAGCGTTCTGCTTTGCTGGGTCCCGAGGATTGCTTTGTGCTCACGTGCCTACACTAACCAACTTTTGGCTATAAGGATGACTTTTAAGACAGCAATGGCCCCGATTATTTATCGGGGCCATTTGCCAGCACTAAGTATTACTTGGTGCCCATCAGGTCTACAACGAAGATCAGTGCTTCGTTAGGGGCGATGGCACCTGGGGCGCCACGTTCGCCGTAGGCCAGGTGCGATGGGATATCCAGGCGACGGCGTCCGCCGACCTTCATGCCCAACAGGCCCTGGTCCCAACCCTGGATGACCATTCCGACGCCCACTGGGAAGTCGAGGGTCTGTCCGCGGCCCCAGGAAGAGTCGAACTCTTCACCAGTGGACCAGGCAACACCGACGTAGTGTGCCTCAACGGTGGTGCCGGGAGTGACCTCAGCGCCGGTTCCTTCGACCAGGTCGGTGATGACCAGTTCTTCAGGAGCGTCGGTGCCTGGGAAATCGATCTCTGGCTTGGTGCGGTCGTAGTTGCGTTCTCCGAACGACATAGTCACGGCCTTTCTGTTACTTGCTTTCGCTTACCTTGTCTAATTCTACGTAGAAGACCAGTGGTCCTGCAGGACGTCCCTGGGCTTCGGCAGTTTCACCGTAGGCCAGGTCGGTAGGAATAGTCAGCAAGACCTTGCTGCCTTCCTTCAGACCCTGGAAGCCCTGCAGCCAGCCTTCGATGACTCCGCCAGCCATATCGGCTTCGAAGCCTTCCTTGCTGCCGAAGTTGCCGTCGAACTTCTTGCCGTCTTCCCAACGCACGCCGTGGTAGTGGGCAGTGACCTTGGAAGTTGCGCCAACCGCTGGGCCATCTCCTTCTTCAAGGACGTCCACTGCCAGGCCTGCTGGAGCTTCGGTGTCCTTCGGGATGGTGATCTTCGGTTCGCCCTTGCCGGTCTTCACGGTTGGGAGCTTGCCCTCGTCCTTGAGCTTCTGGACCTCTTCCTTGCCCAGTGCCTTGCTCGGGCTCTTGGAATCGGCAATATTGATCACGATCAACCGTTCGGCACGCGAACCTTCTGCTGGTTCGGATACGCTGCCATCAGCCTGCTGGACGCCTTCGATAGCCGCGTAGGCGATCCAGTCGCCGATCTGGGACTTGAGCAGGGTTTCGTACAGCTCAGGCATCTGCTCCTTGAGCGTTGCGTCCACCTTCATGGGGGCTGGTTCTGCAGTGAAGTTTTCGTTGGTCAGCAGGCCGTCGATGGTCTTGTACAGGCCCGACTGGATCTGGATGGTGTCGCCTTCCTTGATGTCGGCGCCTTCCCCCTCGACCACGGTGACGGCTTCTGCCTTCTCAGTCAGCAGCGGAGCCTCAAAGGTGACCTCCGGTGCGGTCTTGTTATCTGCTGCTGGCTTGACGTCAATGTCGCTCAGGGATGACGAACCCGAACCGCAGGACGCCAGAGCAAGGATGGACGCGGTGGCGCATACTGCCAAAACTTTTCGCACGAATCTTCTTTCCGATTGGACTAGCTGGTAATGCATTGCCGCCGCTGATGGAAACCGCGGGCAATGTTCTGCGTCCAGCTTAGAGGTTTTTGCTGTGTAAATACTTGTTTTCAGCTAGCTATAGCTGCTGTCCCATGAGTTCGATGAGCTCGTCGACCTGTGCATTAACCGTTGCAAACGGGTCCTTGCACAGCACAATGCCGCCCGGACCGTCCTCATACTTCATGTGCACCCAATCGGCGCTGTAGCGTCGGCCATTGGCCCTGGCCGCACGAATGAATTTACTGCGCACCGCCGCGCGTGTCGTGGCCGGCGGATTATTTACCGCGTCCAGGATCTGCGCGTCCGAGACCACGGAGGTAGCCAGCCCGCGGCGCTTGAGCAGGTGGAACAAACCGCGCTGCGGGTCGATATCGTGGTAGGTCAGGTTCAGCTGTGCCAGTCGAGGAGCTGAGAGTTCCAGGGAGTTCTTCTGTGCATAGCCCATCAGCAGCTTGTGCTTGATCGCCCAGTCGATGTCCTTGTCGATCAGGGAGAAGTTCTGGGTTTCCACCGCGTTCAGCGTGCGTTCCCACAGTTCCAAGACCGTATCGACCTGATCATGGTGCGCGCCATGTCGGGCAATGAATTCCTTAACCGATTCAAACAGGATCCATTGGATCTGCAAGGCCGTCGGCTCGTCGCCACCCATCAGCCGCACTACGCTCTGGCCGGTGAAATCATGGGAGATCTGGCGGATGGAGCGAATTGGGTTTTCCAGCCGCAGATCATGGTAGATCTCGCCGGATTCGATCAATCGCAGTACCAGGTCAGTGGCGCCGATCTTGAGCAGTTGGGTGGTCTCGCTCATGGTCGAGTCCCCCACGATCACGTGCAGCCGGCGGTGGTATTCGGCATCAGCATGCGGCTCATCGCGGGTATTGATGATCGGACGTGAACGCGTAGTCGCTGAGGAAACGCCTTCCCACATGTGATCGGCACGCTGGGAGAACGCGTAGTTGACCTGCCCCTGGTCGTCAGTGACCAGATGCCCGGCACCGCACAAGATCTGGCGGGTGACCAAGAATGGGATGAGCATGTCAGCTAGGCGCTTGAACTCGATCTTGCGCGGAATCAGATAATTCTCGTGGCAGCCATAGGAATTGCCGGCCGAGTCCACGTTGTTCTTGAACATGTAGATCCGGCCTTCATGGCCTTCTTCTGCCAGCTGGTCTTCGGCCTGGTCGACCAGGTCGAGCATGTACACCTCGCCGGCGCGGTCATGGGCAATCAGCTGTTCGAGCTGGTCGCATTCCGCGGTGGCGTACTCCGGGTGCGATCCCACGTCCAGGTACAGGCGTGAACCGTTCTCCAAGAACACGTTCGAGCTGCGTCCCCAGCTGACCACGGGCTTGAACAGGTGCCGTGCGGCATCTTCCGGGGTCAAACGGCGCCCATCGGACGGGACATAGTTCAGTCCGAACTCGGTTTCCAGTCCGAAAATTCTGCGATCCACGCGTAGCTACTTCCCCTCAACTGCGGTTCTGCGCCTTTGAGGCAGAACTCGACTTTCAATGCTTTCAGCCCGTTGGGCTTACTGGCCGCCCTTTTGCACGAAACCGCGAACGAACTCTTCAGCGTTGGATTCCAGCACCGAGTCGATTTCATCGAGCAGATCATCGACGCCAGCGGACTGGCCGGTGGTGTTCACCTGGACCTGTTCTGCTTCGGTCTGCTGGTTCTGGGTGTTGCGGCGAGCCGAGAAGCTTTCCTGAGTCATCGTTTTCTCCTAAGAAGTAGTGCGTCCCGGAATTACGCACCAGGACTCATGCCTATTCTGCGCCGATTAGCGACGCCTTGCCAATTCGTCGATAAATTCCGCAATCTCCAGCTGCGCCTCGAAGAGCTCGCCAATCTGGTTCCGGGTTCCGCGCAGCGGTTCTGGCATGTGGAACCGGCTGATTTTGCGAGCCCCGGGAACGGCAAAGGACAGTGCGTCCCAGTTCGCCGCCACCACGAAGGGCGCGTAGCGCTGCAGGGTCATGCCGCGCAGGTAGGCGCGGGTATCCTCCGGCGGATTGGCCACCGCCTGGTTGATCTGTTCCTGGCTGAACAGGCTCTGGATCGCTCCGCGTTCCGCCATCCGGTAGTACAGGCCCTTATCGGTGCGCAGGTCAGCCCATTGCAGGTCCATCATGGCCACGCGCGGATCAGCAAGCGAAAGCTGGTGGCGCGCGGTGAAGGAAGTAATCAGCTTGTATTTGGCGATCCAGTCGACCTGGTCCGCTGCTTCCATCGGATCACGCTCGAGCATATCCAGAATCTCGACCCAGCGGCTGAGGATCTCGGTGGTATCTGGATCATCGATGCCACGATCTGCACAATAGTTTTCTGCCGCCTGCAGGTAATGGCGCTGGATTTCGATGGCGCTCAGCTGAACTCCGCCACGCAACCGGACCTTGGTCTTCAAGGTCGGGTCGTGGCTGATTTGCTGCAGTGCAACAACCGGCTCTTCCAGTTCCAAACGCGGAGCCATCCCCGCCTCAATCAGGCTGAGCACCAAATTGGTGGTGCCCACCCGCAACAGCGTGGAGATCTGGCCCAGGTTCGCATCCCCGATGATCACGTGCAACCGGCGGTACTTATCCCAATTGGCATGCGGTTCATCGCGGGTGTTGATGATCGGGCGGTTCACCGTGGTTTCCAGGCCCACTTCAGCTTCGAAGAAGTCTGCGCGCTGGGAAATCTGGAAGGAGGCACGCTCATTGAGCATCCCCTGGCCCACGCGGCCGGCCCCGCAGAAGATCTGCCGGCTGGCGAAGAACGGGGTCAGCCCGCTGGCAATCGAGGAGAACTCGACATCGCGGGGCATCAGGTAATTCTCATGCGACCCGTAGGAGACCGACTTGTTATCGGTGTTGTTCTTGTACAGCAGCAGCTCGCCGCTGCCCAGGCGCTGCGCGGTGGCAGCTGCCCGGCGCATCACCTCATCGCCGGCCTGGTCCCAAAGCACCGCATCGCGCGGAGTCATCGATTCGGGGCTGGAATACTCGGGGTGGGCGTGGTCCACGTACAGGCGCGCGCCATTGCCCAGCACCATATTCATCACTACATCGGTGGAATCCTTCTCCTGGTAGAGCGTGGATCCCACATGCGCGTCATTGTCATCCAAGGCAATGGACTCGGCGGTCCAGATGCCTTCCTCGTCCTCCAGCCCCGGTTCAACATCGGTCAGCTGGCTGGGGTGGGCTTGGTCGCGATCCATGGCAAAGCCGCGGGCATCTTGCAAAGGAGACTCGTCGGTGTAGTCCCAGCGGGCGGCCTTGGCGGCCGAGTCCTGCTCGGCAACCAGCTGAGCGTAGGCATCGACAATCTGCGCCGAAAGCACCGTGGAATTGGCCTTCGGCATGCTTGGGCGGATAATTCCGTATTCGGTTTCCAGACCGACTAGCCGACGCGCGCTCATTTGCTGGCCTGCTGGTTGACCAGGGAACGGATATTGCTGATGCGTTCGCCCTTGCGTCCGGAAATACGGGCCCAGTCATCCGGGTTGGTGGTGTTGGGCATATCTTCGTGTTCGGCGAATTCTTCGCGTACCGCACGCAGCAGGTACTCCATCTTCAGGCCGCGCTGCTGCTCGGTGATCAGTGCCTTGATGGCATGCTTCTTGGCCCGGTCCACGATGTTGTGGATAACCGCGCCTGAGGCGAAGTCCTTGAAATAGAGCACTTCGGTGGCCCCGGTGATGTAGGTGACTTCCAGGAACTCGTTGATTTTCTCGGTGGAGTACATCGCCTGCACGGTCCCGCGGATCATGCGTTCAATGGTGGCACGGGCATCTTCGCCGTCCGCGGCCAGCTCCTCGGGGTGCAGCGGCAGATCGGTGGTCAGGTACTTGCTGAAGATCTCTGCTGCGCCTTCGGCATCGGGGCGGCGGATCTTGATCTTCACATCCAGGCGTCCTGGGCGCAGGATCGCCGGATCGATCATGTCTTCGCGGTTGGAGGCGCCAATGACAATGACGTTGTCCAGGCGCTCCACGCCATCGATTTCAGCCAGCAGCTGCGGAACGATGGTGGTTTCCACATCCGAAGAGACACCGGTGCCGCGGGTGCGGAACAATGCTTCCATTTCGTCGAAGAACACCACGACCGGGTCCCCGTGCAAGGCCTTTTCGCGGGCGCGAGCAAAGATCAGCCGGATATGGCGTTCGGTTTCACCGACGTACTTGTCCAACAGCTCCGGGCCCTTGATGTTCAGGAAGTAGCTGCGGTTATTGGTACCTTCCTTGCGTTCGACCACGCGCTGGGCCAAGGAGTGTGCCACGGCCTTGGCGATAAGTGTCTTGCCGCAACCTGGAGGGCCGTAGAGCAAGATGCCCTTGGGCGCGCTCAACCCGTGTTCGCGGTAGAGCTCTGGGTGGGTGAAGGGCAGCTCCACCGAATCCTTGATGGCTTCGATCTGGGAGTTCAGCCCGCCGATGTCCGAATACGCGATATCCGGGACTTCTTCGAGCACCAGGGACTGCATGTCGGTCAGCTGCACGCGGGATACGGCCATACCGGTGCGCCCGTCGATGCTCAGCTGGTCGCCGACGCGCAGGTGCATCTCGCGCAACGGTCCGGCCAGCTCGATGACCCGCTGGTCATCGGCGCGGGCCATGACTACCGCGTGGTGGTTTTCCAGCACTTCCTTGACGGTGACCAGTTCACCGGTTTCTTCGAAGCCCAAGGCTGCGACGATGACCAGTGCTTCATTGAGCAGCACCTGCTGGCCGATGACCAGCTTGTCGAAGTCCAGCAACGGGCTGAGCGAAACGCGCATTTTGCGTCCCGAATAGATCACGTCCAGCGACTGGGCGCCGGTGGATTCAATGCCCATCCCCGGTTCAGGGTGCTTACGCAGGTGTTTGGCCACGATGGTGCCGTGGCTGAAGGGGGTATCGCCGTCTTTTTCCAGCGCGGACTTCAGGTTGATGATCTGTTCGCGAGTGGTCTCAAGCAGCGCGACCAGGCGCTGGTTGTTCCCGCTGATCCCGGCCAGTTGCTTGTCGAGGTTGCGATTCTTGTCGCGTAGCACGTTGACCTGACGTTCGGTCATCTGCAGCCGCTGGGCTAATTCCTCTGCCTCGCGATTTTCGTTCACGTTCCAACCTCCAACATCCAACGTCACCGAGAGCGGTTTTTGCTCCGATGAGGTTTTTTGCGGTGCGTGGCGCACCGGCTTACTTCCATCCTAGGAACTGCAGGCCCCGAGCGCAGAACACCCGGGGCCTGATGTCATATATTGAGACACAAAATTCCCAATACCATGGTCCCGTTTAGGCTTCGGCTCCAGCGTCTTCGGTGCCTTCTTCGCCGGCGCGCACCCGTACCGACTGGTTTGCATCGCGGGCGGCGCGGCGCAGCTTCTTATCCGACAGGCCGCGTTCGCCCAGGGCTTCGGCGGTCCACTCCTCTTCGGAGTGATCGCGGGTCCAGGCGCTCAAATCCTCATCCGAGTAGGAGTGCTCCTTGATGCGCTTGGCCTTGGGGATGCCATCGGCCGAGTCCGCCAGGCGGCGGCAGGTGATCAGGAACGCGGTGTGTGCGACCATGCGGTGATCCGGTCGGACTGCCAAGCCGTCCACATGCCAGCCACGCACCAGAGTTTCGAAGCATTCAGGTTCGGTGAACTGGCCCGAGGCGCGAATCGCTTCGACCACGCGGGACATCTGGGTGACCGAGGAAACGTAGTTGGTCCAAACCCCGCCCGGAGCCAGCACGGTAGCTACCGCATCCAGGCATTCCCATGGGCTGAGCATATCGAGCACCACGCGGTCGATGCTGCCCGGTTCTTCGAGCTCAACGACCCGGTCCTGGAAGTCTCCGATGGAGATCTTCCACGATGGGTGCTCGCCGCCGAATACCGTCGAGATGTTTCCGCGGGCAATATCAGCGAATTCTTCGCGGCGTTCAAAGGAGTGCAGGAAACCTTCATCGCCGACCGCGCGCAGCAGCGAGATGGACAGCGCACCGGAGCCAACGCCGGCTTCCACGACGCGAGCGCCGGGGAAGATGTCGCCGAACTGCACGATCTGCGCGGCGTCCTTCGGGTAAACCACGGTCGCACCACGTGGCATGGAGAGCACGAAGTCCTTGGCCAGCGGGCGTAGGGCCTGGTAACGGACGCCGTCGTTATTTTCGATGACCGAACCTTCAGGCAGGCCGATGATCTCCTCGTGCGGCAGCACGCCCTTGTGGGTGTGGAACTCTCCCCCGCGCTGCAAGGTGATGGTGTTGATCCGGCGCTTCTCGTCGGTCAGCTGCACGCGGTCCCCTACACGGAATGGGCCGCGGCGGGCTGCCGCTCCGTGGGGTGCCTGGCTCTTAGCTTCGCTCACTGATGTGATCCTTTTCTTGGTGCTTTGAAGTCTGTTTAAAGTTTACTTGCGGCGGCCGGTGACGGCCTTGATGATCTCGCGCTGGTGCAGCAGGCCCACTATGTGGCCGCTGGCGCTGATTACCGCGTATTCGGCGCTTTCAACGCTGGCCAAGTAGTCGATCAGCGCACGGCCATCTGATTCCTCGGCCACAATGGCGCCTTGACCCAAGGCCCGGGAGACGGCCAAGGCCGGCACGTTGCCGCCCTGGCGTGGATCCACCTTGGCTAAGGCCTGAGCATCGATCACGCCTACCGGCATGCCCTTGGGATCAACCAGGATGATTTCTCCCCCGCGGGCGGCCTTGCGGCTGAGCACGTCGGAAACCATCGCATGGGAGACCATGGCCGAGGCCGGGCTCATCAGATCCGAGGCGATCACGGTAGGCAGGTTCAGCATCATCTTGGAGTGACCGATCAGCTGCGTGGTGGCCTGCCACATGAACATCGCCACCATGATGCCGACCACCACGGTGATGATCTGCGGCTGCTGCCCGCGCAAGAATGGCAGCAGCACGAAGTAGAAGACGATCCCTACGGCAATGACCCGGCCAACCCAGCACGAGGCGATGGTGCCCTTGAATTGCGAGCCGGTCGCCTTCCAGACGATCGACTCCACCAGGCGCCCGCCATCCAGCGGCAGCCCGGGCAGTGCGTTGAAGGCGCCGAGCAGCAGGTTTGCGTAGACGAAGAAGTCCAGCAGCAGGTTCGGGTAGACGCCAAGCTGGATGTTCTCCATGACCAGCCAACCCAGGCCGGCTAGGACGAAGTTGGATAGCGGACCGGACAGGGCCACCCAGAGCGAGGCGCCGGGCTTGGCTTTGAAGGAACCGAACTGGGTGTGCCCGCCCATGAGCGTGAGCACGATGTGCGCATCAGGCCATTTGAAGGCGCGCGCGGTCATCGCGTGCGCCACCTCGTGGATCAGCACTGCCACGGCTATGGCCACCGCACAGGACAGGCCCATCAGGTAGGCGTTCAGCGGAGGGATGACTCCCCCGCGCGCCAGCTGCATGCCAACGCTGAAGGTGATCACCGCGGTGATGATGAACCACGAGCTGGACAGGTAGACCGGAACTCCGCCGATACGCCCCAGCTTGATTCCCGGGGACTTTTCTTGAGTGTCGCTCACGCGCTAACCTGCACCAACCATCGAGTCATTTCCTGCACATCTACGGATTCCAAGCTGTCGATCCGGCGCCAATTGCCCGCTCCGGGATCGGTGGCATTGGGAATCAGCACCGCATGCAATCCGGCCGCCGAGGCCGAAGCGATGCCGGGCACCGAATCCTCAAAACCGATGCACTTGGCCGGTACCAGGTCCCGGCCGGTGTATTCGCTGAGCAGTTCCAGGCCGGCCAGGTAAGGTTCAGGGTGCGGCTTGCCCTGCTCGACTTCTTCGCCGGTGACGCTGGCTTGGAAGGTGCCGGCAGGGATGTTGAGCATCAGTTCATCGACGATGCTGCGCTCGGACATGGTCACCAAGGCCTGGGGAATGCCAGCTTCCTTGCAGGCGGCCAGCAGTTCCCTCGCTCCCGGGCGCCACGGAATTTCGCGGCGGATGCCTGCGACAACCTGCGCGGAGAGCCAGTCGATGATTTCTCGGATTTCCAGCTTCACGCCGGCTTGCTGCAGGGCGCGGGCGCCATCTGGCAGGGCGTTGCCGACCAGTGCCAGTCCCTGTTCATGGCTCCAGGTTCCGCCGTGGGATCTCACCAGCTGGTCTTCGGCGGCAAGCCAATAGGGCTCGGTATCGATCAGCGTTCCATCCATATCCCACAGGACAGCGTGTGGGACGGGGCTCTCGCTTCCGGCGTCAAAGTCAAAACTGGTGCTTGGCATGAGTCCATTCTAGATGGAAGAGTGGGGCTAAGCCGCTTCGGCTAGCCACGCCGATGAGCTCCAGTGCTGCTAAGGAGTCTTGAAATGAACGAGGAATACCACGCCCCGACGCTGAACAGCTATATCGCCAAGACCCAGCATGAGATCCGTCCCACCATCGTCTTGGCTGCCTTCGAGGGGTGGAATGATGCCGGCTCGGCGGCCACTGATGCGGTCCGCCTGCTGCTGGAATCCAATGCCTATGAGCATGTGGCGACCGTGGGCGAAGACGACTTCTACGACTACCAGTTCACCCGGCCCACGACACGGCGCACCGAAACCGGGCGGGAAGTGCAGTGGCCGCGCACCGAGATCTACAAGATCCTCTTGCCCAACGCGGCAGCTGACCTATTGGTGGTGCTCGGGGTGGAACCGACGTTCAAGTGGCAGGCTTTCTGCTCGCGGATCATCAGGGAAGCCCAAACCCATAACGCCCATGCGGTGATCACCTTGGGCGCCTTGCTGGCCGATGTACCGCATACCCGCCCGGTACCGACCTCGCTGGCCAGCGATGATCCGCGCCTCCAAGCGCATCTGAAGATCAGCGCCTCGACCTATGAGGGACCCACGGGCATCCCTTCGGTGCTCGGCGTGCAGTTTGAGCAGTACGGGATTCCCAGCCTCTCGCTCTGGGCGCAGCTCTCCCACTATGTGGCCCAGTCCCCCAGCCCGCGGGTGCAATTAGCCATCATCGAGCTGCTCGAGGAGATCATCCCGGTCTCGGTGCCCGACCAGAAGCTGCGCGAAGACGCATTGGCTTGGAAGCACGGTGTCGATGAGCTGGCGGCAGCGGACCCGGACGTGGCCAAGTACGTTGCGCAGCTGGAGCAGGCTACGGATACCAGTGAGCTGCCCGAAGCCAGCGGCGAGTCCATCGCCCGCGAGTTCGAGCGCTACCTGCGCCGTCGCGGCAAGTACCGCAAAGACGGCTCAGGGTCCGACTTCGATATCTGAAGCCGAACCCCGTGAACACTTTTTGCCAGATGCTTAGAGCTTGAGCCCCAGCAGTGCGTTGATGCCATCGCGCAGCGCCGCAGTGCCTTCGCCCTGCGAGCTGGCAGGCTGCGCTGCCCACTGGTCAATGGCCTTCAGCGCCGAAGGCGCATCCAGGTCATTGGCCATGTGCTCGCGGATGCCTGCAATTACCTGCTGGGCGTCTTGCATGCTGGCAGATTCCAATGCCTTGCGCCAGGTGGCTACCCGCTGCTGTGCGCCGGCAAGCAGCTCGTCGGTCCAGAACCAGTCGGTGCGGTAGTGCTGGGAGAGCAGTACGGCGCGGATGGCCACCGGCTCCACCCCGGTCGCGCGCAGCTTGGAGACCAGCACCAGGTTGCCCAGCGACTTGCTCATCTTTTCGCCGTCCAGGCCCACCATGCCGGTATGCACGTAGGTTTGGGCCAGTTCGGCATGATCGCCGGCAGCGGCGTGCGCGGCGGAGAATTCGTGGTGCGGGAAGATCAGGTCAGAGCCGCCGCCTTGGACGGTGAACGGGGCCGGCAGGGTCTTGCGGGCAATGACCGAACATTCGATGTGCCAGCCGGGACGGCCTTCACCGAGCTTGCCGCCATCCCATGACGGTTCGCCTTCACGCGCGGCACGCCACAACAGCGGATCCAACGCGTCGCGCTTGCCGGCGCGCTGTGGATCTCCGCCGCGTTCAGCGAAGAAGCGGAGCATGGTTTCGCGGTCGTAGTTCGAGACGCTGCCCAGCTTCCAGGCATCGTTCTGCGCGGCCATGGTATCGAAGTACACATCGCCTTCCACCCCGTCGGCACCTGCTGGAACCACGTAGGCCAGATCCGCTTCGAGCAGCTGCTCGACAACCGGGACCAGCCAATGGATGGATTCCACGGCACCGATGTAGTTCTGCGGCGGGATGACGTTCAGTGCTTCCATGTCATCGCGGAAGAGCTGGATCTGGGACTCGGCCAGCTCGCGCCAGTCCACGTCGGTGGCCTCGGCGCGTTCCAGCAGCGGGTCATCGACATCGGTGATGTTCTGGGTGTAGGCCACCGAGCGTCCGGCATCGCGCCAGGTGCGCTGCACCAAGTCGAAGGTGACGTAGGTGGCGGCGTGGCCCATATGGGTGGCGTCATACGGGGTGATGCCGCAGACGTACATGCTTGCCGGGGCGGCAGCTTGGTCCGCTGGCGCGGTTACCTGCTGGGTTCCGGTGGCGGTATTGAAAAGTTCCAGTGTTGGTGCCGAACCAGCCACCTGAGGTACCTCAGGGTTTTTCCACGCGTGCACTTATGAACATCCTTTCGCAGATGCGACGTATTACTTCCCTTAACTCCAAGTGAAGCAGGGCTGGGTTTATTCCCTTTAACCAGAAGATGTCCGTGAAGTGTTCCACGGACATCTTGGAAGCTTGCTTTTAGGCTGCCACCCAGCCCAAGCCCAGTGCGACGAATAGCGCCAGACCCAGCAGGATGCGGTACCAAACGAAAAAGCTGTAGGAGTGGTTGGAAACGAACTTCAGGAACCAGCCCACGATCAGGAAGCCGACAACGAAGGCCACGGCGGTAGCCACACCGGTCTGCGCCAGGGTGTACACCCCTGGTTCGTCGAAGGACTTCACCAGCTTGTACAGGCCCGAGGCGTAGACTGCGGGGATTGCCAGCAAGAAGGAATAGCGGGCCGCTGCTTCACGGGTGTAGCCCATGAGCAAGCCTGCGGTGATGGTGCCACCGGAACGGGAGACGCCCGGGATCAGTGCCATGGCCTGGGCCAGGCCGTAGAAGATGCCGTGCTTGACGGTCAGCTTGTCCAAGGTGCGCTGCTGCTTGCCGTAGTGGTCGGCTATGGCCAGGATCAGGCCGAAGACCACCAGTGTGGTCGCTACGATCCACAGCGAACGGAAGTTCGTATCGATGTAGTCCTCCAGCAGCAGGCCCAGCACCGCGATGGGGATGGAGCCGATGATGATCAGCCAACCCATTTTGGCGTCGGGGTCCGAATGCGGGATCTTGCCGACCAATGCCTTGCACCATGCGCCGATGATCCGCACGATGTCACGCCAGAAGAAGACGATCACTGCGGTTTCGGTACCCAGCTGGGTAATGGCGGTAAATGCCGCGCCGGGGTCTTGGGCGTTGGGCAGGAGTTCGCCAACGATTCGCAAGTGGGCTGAGGACGAGATCGGGAGGAACTCGGTCAGGCCTTGGATCAATCCCAGGAAAGCTGCTTCAAACCAATTCACCCCTCGACATTACTTCACCCTAGGCGACTATCGGGACTCAGAAACACGGAATCTGCAAAATTCACTCCGTGGTCGTACTCACTCGTCATCCGAGGGTATGGTGAAAGGCAAAAGCTCGGAATACTGATCGTAGAGGGCATCTTCATAGTCTTCGAAGGCATCAGCCAGCGCACCAAAAGCTGCATCGATGGATGCTTCACCAGCCCCGCGGCTCTGCGACACAATTGCAAGATGCTGCTCAAGGCGGGCAATAAGGGCTTGCAGTGCAAAACTCGGTTCAGTACTCATAGCTTGAGGCTACAACGCACCGCGTTCTTTAGATAGGGGGCAAGATGCTCGAAGAAAGAATTAAGCCAGCCCTGCATCATGAAGATGACCAGCGCTTCGAATATCTGGTCATCACGTCCTTCCCCGGCGAGCCCAAGCACCTGGCTCGCGCCGCCTTGCGCGAGCATGCTGATAATGGCAAATGGGAGCTGATGCGCACCTGCCGCTACGAAGGCGGCGCCTACAAGTACTGGTTGCGCCGCAGGGTGATGCGAATCCGCAGCACCCTGGGCACCTGAGCTTAGCTTTCCAGCGGACCGACCAGCCAGGACGCGATGGTGTTCGCAGCCGACGCGGCGTTGGATGGGTGGTACCAGCTGGCTTGAACGTCACGGTAGAGCCGTTCGAATTCCGAGCCGCGGAAGTATCCCCCGCCGCCCAGCAGCTGCCCGGCGCTCTGGATGTTCTCCCGCGCGGTATCCCCTGCCACGGTGCGCAAGGTGACCAGCTTGGGGAACCAGGAGCCCTGGTGATCAACCTTTGCTTCCAAATCCCCGGCGACCGAACGCTGCAAG
This sequence comes from Glutamicibacter sp. MCAF14, assembly GCF_052114325.1. Classification (NCBI taxonomy): domain Bacteria; kingdom Bacillati; phylum Actinomycetota; class Actinomycetes; order Micrococcales; family Micrococcaceae; genus Glutamicibacter; species Glutamicibacter sp. MCAF14. Next base: position 516,946 of record NZ_JBFREO010000004.1, on the reverse strand, counting down.
GCATCCAAGGTCAAAAGGCGCATCGCCGATTCGGCCAGCAGCCCGCGGGCGCGGACATCCTGCGAATACTTGCTGCCGTCGTGATGCACCCGCTTATTCAAGGCTTCTTGGCCCAAGGTGACCGCGCGATCGGCGATACCCACATAGACGCTGGCGGTCAGGGTCAGGAATGAGGCAAAGATTCCAAAAATCAGCGGATCGGCATTCGGCCCCACCGGCAGCCGCGAATGCACCCACTGGCTCGGCGCCACAGCATTTTCCAATTTGGTGGTGTGGGACTGGCTGGCCCGCATGCCCAAGGTATTCCAGTCGTTCAGTGAATTCACTCCGGGGCCCTTGGCAACAAATCCGTGGACCAGTTCCCCGGTTGCCTCGTCTTTGCCGAAAACTCCCAAGCGAGTGAATGCCGGGGCCAGCGAGGTGAAGATCTTCACCCCGTCAAATGCCACCGACCCGTCATCGGCGGTGCGCGCCTTGGTCTTTGAGTCGAAGAGTACCGCGTCATTGCCCGGTTCCGAGATGCCAAAGGCCATGACTTCCCCGTCGGCAATCCAATCGGTGACCATGTTCAGGCGATCATCTGCGCGTGCGTTCAGCAGGTAGGCCACGCCGGCCCACACCTGGTGCATGTTGATGGCCAGAGCCGTGCCGGGTGCCGCGGTAGCCAGTCGGCGTTGGGCCAGGGCCAGCATTTGAAAGTCCCAGCCCAGTCCCCCGCGCTCTACCGGAACCAATGCCTTGAGATAGCCCAGTTCCACCAGTTCCTTGAAGTCTTCGATTGCGAAGGTGTTTTCCTGGTCATATCCGGCCGCACGGGTGCGGAAGCGTTCAAGCAGCTGATCGGTCAGCACTGATTCAATGGACAAGGGTTCTGCTCCTGAATATTCAATAGGTTGGCTGCGCCAACTGTGGGTTCTAGTATTCCTGCAAGAGTTTGTGCAGGACTCTGACTCCGAACTTGATCGAGTCCACCGGCACGCGTTCGTCTACGCCGTGGAACATGCCGGTGAAATCCAGTTCGGCTGGAAGCTGCAGCGGCGCAAAACCGTATCCGGTGATATCCAGCTTGGCCAGCCATTTGTTATCGGTTCCGCCAGAAAGCATATACGGCAGCACTACCGCGTCAGGATCTTCGGCCAGCAAGGACTGGACCATCGATTCAACCAGCGGCCCGGCGAATGGTACTTCCAGGGAGTCTTGTTCATGCATCATGGATACCTCCACATGCTCCCCGGCCAGCTCGCGCAGGGTTTGGAGGGTGGCTTCGTGCTGATCGGGCAGCGTGCGGCAATCGATCAGCGCGTGGGCTTGGCCGGGAATCACATTGTGCTTGTAGCCGGCTTCCAGCGCCGTGGGATTTGCGGTGTTCTGCAAGGTGGCTCCGACGAATCTGGAAACGTTGCCCATGGCCGTGAGCAGTGGGGCCGGGTTGGCTTCATCGAAATCCAGTCCGGCCAGCTCTGCGACCTGTTCAAGTAGGGCCCGGGTGGTTTTGGTGTACGACAGCGGCCACTGGTGTTCACCGATGCGGTGCACTGCTCCGGCCAGGGCGGTGACCGCGTTGTCGGGGTTCAGCTGCGAGCCGTGCCCTGCCATTCCCTGGGCAGTCAGTTTCAGCCAGGCGATGCCCTTTTCCGCGGTCTGCAGCATGTAGGCGCGCCGGCCGTTGATTTCCACCGAAAATCCGCCGACTTCGCTGATCGCTTCGGTTGCCCCGGCGAAAAGTTCTGGATGGTTCTGGACCATCCATCCTGAGCCGTAGTCCCCGCCTGCTTCTTCATCAGCAAAGAAGGCGATGATCAGGTCGCGCTGCGGGGTGATGTTTTCACGTTGCAGGTGGCGCACGGCGGCGATGATCATGGCATCCATGTTCTTCATGTCCACTGCGCCACGGCCCCAAATCATTCCATCGATGATTTCGGCTCCGAAGGGATCCACGCTCCAGTCTTCGGCGATGGCCGGAACGACATCAAGGTGTCCGTGCACCACCAGTGCGGGCAAGGTCCTGTCGGCTCCGGGGATGCGGACCAGTACGTTGGCTCGGCCTGGGGCGGACTCGTAGATCTGGGCCGCCAGGCCTACTTCCTGAAGCAGTTGGGCAACATAGCGTGCGACTTCAAGCTCGCCAGCTCCCTTATTTCCGCCATAGTTCGTCGTGTCGATCTGGATCAGCTTCCTGCAGATTTCAACGGCTTCATTTTCCATCACGGCAATCGCGTCAACGGTGGGCATCCCAAATGATCCTCTCGCAACAGTACTTTGCATTACACACTAGTGCTCGATACCGCTTTCGTCTTGTGCTGACGTGCGTAAACCCTAGCCGTGAAGCTCTTGGTAGGCTTTGCGCGCTCCGGGGTGCAAGGGCTGGTTTCCGGTACTGATCAAGGTTTCCGGGGTCAAATACTGAATGCCGGAACTGGATTCCGGGATGAGCTGATCTGCGTGGTTCGCCAAGAGCTTCACGATCGCCCCGGCCAGCTCCTCGGGCATATCTGCCCGGGCCATTAACAGATTGCCCACACCGATGGTGTCTACGGATGGGATTGCGCGATAAGTGCCTTCGGGGATGACCACCCGGTCGTAAAGATTCGGATATTGCTCGCGAAGCTGCGGCAGGACTGAAGAAACATCCAATAAAGCCAGATCCGTCGACGAAGCCAGCTCAGCCAGTGAAGTTACTGGCAGCCCGCCAAAGAGGAATAATGCGTCGATGATTCCTCGGTCAAGGGCTGTGRGGCCCGCGACGTATCCGTATTGCAGTTCTTTCGGAGCCTTATCAGTGCCCTTGAGCTTCGCGGCCTGCAGGATGCGTTGTCCGGTCACCCAGGTTCCTGAACCAGGGGCGCCGGTGCCAATGGTCCGGCCAGCTAGATCCTGCAAGGATTTGATGCCGGAGTCTGGGCGCAGGATGCAATGGAAGTAGTTCTGGTAGACCCGTCCCAGTGCCATCACGTCAGTATTCAGCTGGTTGCTTTTGCGGTATTGGTCCACGGTATCGGCCAGTGCCAAGGCCAATTCTGCCTTGTTTCCTGCAAGCATGCTCAAGTTCTGCGCGCTGGCTTGGGTATTCAACGCTTGCGATTGCTCTGCAACAGCATTTTCCACTAAAGCCTTGGAGAGCAATGACGCGAATTGGTAGTACATGCCTCCGTCTTCACCGGAGGCGATGTTCAGCTGGCTTACCTGTGCCCTCTGGTTGCAGGAAGCCAGTGCGGGCAGCGCTGCTACTGCCGGAAGCGCCAGCAGGTATTTCAGCAGGTTCCTCCTGCTTATGCCGGATTCACGAATCATGGCTTACCGCCTCATGTTGTTCGGCGCGGGGCAGGATGATACTCGCTTTCAATCCAGCTCCGGCAACGGATGCGAGTATCAGTTCGCCATTGTTGGCGCGTGCCAGCCGATCCACAATGGCCAGGCCCAGACCTGTTCCCGGGCTTTGGCGCACGTGTTCAGCACGCCAGAATCGTTCTCCGGCCCTGGCAAGTTCAGCCTCGCTCATGCCGGCTCCATGGTCTTGTATCTGGATTTCGATTGCTTTCGGCGTTGAGGCCACGCTCAGGACAATTTTGCTAGCTGGAGCGTATTTGAACGCGTTTTCCAGCAATTCTGCAAGCATCTGCTGCAGGTCGAACCCATTGCACCAGGCTACTACTGGTGCCGTGGGCGCCTCGTCGAGATCAAGTACCAGTAGGTTTCCGAAGCGCCGGGCCGCCTCAGTTTGGCGTTCCACTTCCTCGGCCAGCATTTGAACGACATCGATGCAGCGGCCGTGCTCAACTGACGGGAGCATCGACTCCCCTGCACTTTGCTCGGTGAGCCGATGCTCCGCGCTAGCCAACCGCATGACCCCATCTAACAAGGTCTCGACCCGGTCTAGTTCATTTTCAACGGCCTGCACTCCATCCAGGTCTACGCTTTCGCCCAGGCGGATTTTCAGCAGATCTACACGCAGGCGCAAGGCGGCCACCGGGTTCCGCAGCTGATGGGAAGTCTCCGCGATGAGTTCTTGCTGCTGCTTCAAGCTATTTGCCAGCGTCCGGGCCATCTCGCTCAAGGACCGTGCGAGCTCGCGTAATTCTGGCGGCCCCTGTTCTTCCAAGCGCACTGGTGCTTGGTGTCGGGCAATATCGTTGACCGCATTGTTGAGCCGGTGCACCGGACGCAACACCCACGAGGTGACGCGATTGATCAAGAGCAGCAGGCCGGCGCCGATGGCGACTACAACCAGCCACAACAGGCTGGATTTTTCCAGCACCTTGGCACGCGCAGTTTCCAAGTTCACTTGCATCGTGACCGAGCCCAGTACCTGTGCGGAATTGCCGAAAGGTTGGGAAAGCAAGGCGGATGAGTTCGAGAATGGATCAATTGCCGGGATCTGGTTCAGCCCCAGGTTCAGCTCGGCGTTGCGCACGGTGCCTGCGACTTCAGGATTCGCCGGATCGATGGGTCCGGAGACCAATTGCTGCTGGCCGATGGTGACCAGCAGGCCCTCGCCGTAGAGATCGCTGTAGGTATCCATTTCCAGCTGGAGCATCGACAAATCGCTGTGACGATCGGCCTGGGATGCGAGGTGGACGAACCGGTTCAGCGACGACAGCCGATTCAGCTGGAGATCTGCGGTGGCGTCACGGCTGACGCTTTGCAGCAGCACGCCGCTGACGATCCCGACGATCACCAGCAGCAAGGTGCCTACGATGCCCAGTACGCGCAGTCTCACGGGTTCCGGGTTTCCAGCCGGTAGCCGACTCCGCGAACGTTGACTATCAGTCCGGGTGTTGCCAGTTTGGCGCGCAGGCCGGTCAGATGCACATCCAAGGAGCGTGAGACCGCAATAAACGCATCTCCCCACAGGTGGTCAAGGATCTGCTCCCTGGTCACTACGGATCCTGCGTGCTGCGCGAGCAAGGCAAGCAGGTCGAATTCCTTGGCCGTGAGCTTCAGGTCCCGTCCATCCAGGCTTGCTTCATGCTTGCTGGCGTCCACGCTCAGCCCGCCGGTGTTGAACACTCCGGCACGCTCAGCCACCTCGACTTTGGCGCGGCGAGCCACCGCTTCGAGACGGGCAAGCAGGACCGTGAGCCCGATGGGCTTTACCAGAAAATCATCGGCGCCCTGGCGCAGGCCGCGCACCACACTGCGCTCGTCATTGCGGGCTGAAAGGATCACCACCGGAACCTCGCTGACCTGACGCAGTTTGCGCAGGACTTCCAGCCCGTCCATGTCCGGCAGGCCGAGATCCAGAAGGATCATTTGGGCATTGTGGTGGTTCAACAGGGCGTCGGCTCCGCGGCTGACATGTTCTGCCTGATGGCCTGCCGATCGTACGGCGTCAATAAGGGCGTGGGCGACGGCTTGGTCGTCTTCGACGATCAAAAGCTGCACGGCATCATCCTCGGTGTCCGGAGCCGGGCCAAATGCCCGGAGGTAACTGCTTGATTCTAGCAATTGGAACGCGCAGTGTTTTTCACGTCACGTGCTTTCCTAAGAAAGTGTTAGTACTTGACTGGGAGTTTGCCCGTAAGGAAGATCACTACCAAGATTGAATACGATCTCATGCCCCCGTGGTCCGCGTCACTGCTGACGCAAGTCCATGGTGGACTCGCACTGTGTCAAAGGAATACTAGATGAGCGAAAATACCCAGGCGCCACGCGCCGACCTGGACGGCGGCGGACCACCGCGCTGGAAAGTTATCGGACCCGGCCTCGTAGTTGCCGCCACCGGCGTTGGCGCAGCAGATATGGTTGCCACCCTGGTAGCCGGTAGCCAGTACGGCTACGCCCTGCTGTGGGCAGTGATTGTCGGCGTGATCTTGAAGATCGTCTTGGTTGAAGGCGCCGGCCGCTACACCTTGGCAACCGGCAAGACCATTTTCGAGGGTTGGAAGACCCTGGGCAAGTGGACCACTTGGTACTTCGGTCCGTACATCATCCTCTGGGGCTTCGTGTACGGCGCGACGGCAATGAGTTCCGCGGCTCTCCCGCTGGCTGCGCTGATGCCGGCTGTGGATCTGAAGATCTGGGCAGTCATCATGGGCCTGTTGGGCTTCGTGATGGTCTGGTTCGGCAAGTACAGCTTCTTCGAGAAGGTCACCGCCGTGCTGGTGGGCATCATGTTCATCACCGTGGTCGGCTTGGCATTCATCGCTGTTCCGAACATTCCAGAAATGCTCAAGGGCCTGATCCCGATGATTCCAGAGGGCGGCGTGGTCTACACCCTGGCATTAGCCGGCGGCGTTGGCGGCACCATCACCTTGGCAGCCTACGGCTACTGGCTGCGTGAAAAGGGCTGGTACACCCCTAAGTGGATGCGCGTCATGCGCATCGACAACTCCATGGCTTACGTCATGACCGGTATCTTCGTGCTTGCCATGCTCATCGTTGGCGCTGAAGTTGTTCGCGCCGCTGGCGTGACCATCTCCGGTGGCGACAAGGGCTTGCTTGAACTGGGCGACGTGCTGAAAGCCGAATACGGCACCGTAGTTGGCAATGGCTTCCTGATTGGCTTCTGGGCCGCTTCCTTCTCGTCGATCATCGGCGTATGGAATGGTGTTTCGCTGATGTTCGCTGATTTCTGGGGCCACATGCGCAAGAAGCCGGCAAACCACCCGGATACCCTGACCGGCGGCAAGTACTTCAAGTTCTATGTCCTGTGGCTGACCTTCCCGCCAATGGTGCTGTTCCTGCTGGACAAGCCAATTGCGCTGATCCTGGCCTACGGCGTGCTCGGTGCGCTGTTCATGCCATTCCTCGCCGTGACCCTCTTGGGCCTGCTCAAGGCCGTGGTGGCATGCAATAAATTGCATGCCACCACGGCCTTCGCGTTTAGGCTGGTGATATGAGCATCAAACGGATTGGAATCCTTGGAGCGGGCCGCGCTGGAACAGCCCTCGCCCGCGCAGCGGCTTCAGCTGGCATTGAAGTGCATATTGCAGCTTCACGGCCACCAAGGATGCTGAAGTACCACTTGGCACAGTACGCCTCCCACGCCACCGGAGTACTGGCCGAGGACATTGCGCACGATGTTGATCTGGTGGTGCTGATGGTTCCGCAGGAAGAACTCGATGATATTGATGTCTCCTCCTTGGCAGGTACGCTGCTCATCGATGCGACCAACCGTTGGGAAGATGAACCCCTTCCCCACTGGTTTGAATCTGCCTTGGACGCCGGCTTGTCCAGTTCCGAAGCGATCGCAGCCCATTTCAAGAGCTCTCATGTCGTCAAGGCCTTGAATCACATCAGCCATTGGGACATGGACGCAGACCGTGCAACCAAGCAGGCCGCGCAGCGCGCCCTGGGTGTGGCCTCGGACAGCAGTGAGAATGCTGGTACGGTCTGTGAACTTACCCAAGCACTGGGATTTTCACCCGTAGCCCTGCCCAGCTTGGCCGCTGGTCGCGGGATGGAACCTGGTGGTGCCGTCTTCAACGAGGTGCTCGATGCCGTGGAGCTGGCCGTGCGACTGGGCCTGAACACCGACTAAAGAAGCCAAACCCGGACTTCACTAGGCAAATCGCACCAATTTTCCGTGACGCTCGACACAGAATTTCGAATATTGGCCCTTAAACCTCTAATCAAACCCGCTTTTCCCGCGGAATTCCGGGGATTTCACGCAAGAGCGACCCAGAGTTCGTCGATTGGAAATCCCCAGTTGAGGGTGGTAAAGTTTTACTTCGTTGCCAGCGATAACAACGCGAACAACAGACAACCTGCGCGGGTGGCGGAATAGGTAGACGCGCTAGCTTGAGGTGCTAGTCCTCGTTTAGAGGGTAGGGGTTCAAGTCCCCTTTCGCGCACAGGTAGAATCCCCGGTTGACTTCGGTCAACCGGGGATTTCTTTATTTAATCGGCAGGTCTTCTTACACAAGTTGGGCACATGCCCCAACGCGTTCAGGGGGCTGACGCCACCGCACCGCCAGATCTTTCTAGAGCCCCTTACCGTCTTCCCCACTAAAAAGAAGACCCCACGTTCTAGCTACGGATCTTCATTCTCCAAGGGTAAGAAATTTTTGCTTCAGCTAAGTGGTTCGATTCCACGCAAGCTCGACAAATTCTTCGGCCATCAGAAAAACTCTCACCGGCTTAGCATCCTCATTGCGGCGTCACTCAACAACGCCTAAATAGGATAGAGTCTACAAAATAGTTCGGTACGCCAAATCTCACGACTAGATAATAAGTAGGGAGAGTTGAACGAATTTATTGGCTACTTGTCGTACATAGTTATTGGCGTCAGCTTGCTTGCGTTTTTCTTCATGGCATATCGGCAGAAGAATACTAACCATCAATCGATGGCCTTATCCGGCCTCTTCATTATCTGCGTAGCTCACGCAATCGCGCTTTACCTGCTTAGCTCGCCCGCAACACCGGGCGACGGAGCAATTTGCATGGAAGAATCGGCTTTCGGAATTTTCATACATCCAGAAACATACGTGATGTTGCCGCAGTATGAGGGCACCTGGCCTTGTCCTAAGGCGCAGGGCGCCCGAGTTTTGTTAGCGATGGCAACTGCTCTCGTTCCTTCAACGATCACCATTTATTTGCTGGCCAAGAAAACGAAGCTGAGTAGTCCCAGCGCAGCCTAAGCGAGCTCAGTATCAAGTGCTCCTTTTGGCACATTAGATTCCCAGATCTCCCGTTCTGCGGGTTCCATCAGATCAATAAAATACGCGGCACTGCGTTCGATGATGGAAAACTTCATTGTGCCTATTCGTTGTCGGCAGGAACTCGGCTTAATTAGAAGTTCCGTCTGGAGATGAGCGAGTGCACTTCCACTGCATCAGCGCATCAGGCATAGGCTGTTCACATGACATCCCCCGCCCCGCAGAATGCTGATGCACTCCATGGCCTGTTGCCCGTTGCCGGTGGGCACCACGTGTATTGGGAAGAATCCGGAGTGCCTGACGGCATCCCCGCGCTGCATTCGCACGGAGGCCCAGGCAGCACGCTTGGGGCTGGCGGCTATCGCAATCGATGGGACCGGGCTCGTACCAGGCTCATTGGTCTCGAACAGCGTGGCTGCGGACGATCCATCCCCTCAGCGGCAGATGCAGAAACCAGCATTCACAGCTTCACGACGCAGCAGTTGATTGCAGATATCGAGGAGCTTCGCATTTCCCTAGGCATTGAGAAGTGGATTCTCAATGGAATCTCTTGGGGATCAACCTTGGCACTGGCCTATGCGCAAGCGCATCCACAGCGTGTCATCGGCATGGTGCTTTTTGCCGTCACCAGTACCAGCCGCGAAGAAGTCACCTGGATTACCGAGACCGTAGGAGCCATCTTCCCTGAAGCATGGGATCTCCTGGCAGGATTCGCTCGTGAGCATGCTCCCGGGTATGCCGCCGGAAGCCTGCGGCTGGTTGAAGCCTATGCGCAGCTGCTGAACAGCGACGATTTATCCCTTCGCGATGCCGCTTCGCAGCAGTGGGCGCTGTGGGAAGATACCCATATTTCCTTGGGAAGTGAACAGGTGATCCGTGATCCGCGCTGGCAGGACCAGCGATTGCGTCATTCCTTGACAAGGCTGACCACGCACTTCTGGGCACACGATGGGTTCTGCGATCCTCCACTGCTCGAGAACATGGCTGGTATTGCGCATCTGCCGGCGGTGCTGATCCACGGACGCAGCGATATCTCCGGACCGGTGCGCACCGCGTGGAGGCTGTATCAAGCCTTGCCGAACTCCGAACTGGTCATCTGCGAGAACGATGGCCACGGAGGCCAATCGATGGTGGAGCATTGGAATTCAGCGAACAGTAAGATGCTCGACCTGGCTTCTTGATAGCATCAAAGGCGGAGTTTTGAATGAAAAATTCCGTCACTCCCCTAGCCTTACTGGAGCTCTCTAATGCGCATTGCCATGCTGTCCCTGCATACCTCTCCCATGCAGCAACCCGGCTCTGGCGATGCAGGGGGCATGAACGTGTATATCCAGAACCTTTCTTACGCGCTTGGAGCCTTGGGCCACGAAGTCCATATGATCACCCGCACCGCCAACGAATCAGAATCGCTTCAGGTCAGCGAGGGCGTGTGGATGCATCTGGTACAGGTCGCCGCAGAACAGAAATTGAGCAAGGAAGACCTCGCGCAGATCATCGATCCTGCCGTGCAGGAAATCAACGCACATCTGCAGGGCTTGAAGATCGATATCATCCATGCGCACTATTGGCTTTCGGGCATGGTGGGGCTGCAGCTATCGGCCCAGTGGAATGTTCCGCTGCTGGTCTCCATGCACACCTCAGCGGCGGCCAAGGAACATGAATCAGGGATCAGCGAGCCCGCCGAGCGCAAGAGCGCCGAAACGCTGCTGCTGGCTGAAGCGGCCCGGATCATCGCCAATACTCCGGTGGAAGCCAAGCAACTGGCCCGTTTCTACTCGGTTCCTGCGGGCAAACTTGATGTCGTGATGCCCGGGGTCAACCACCGTATTTTCCACCCGAACCAGGACAAGCTGCGCCGGCCGCTGGGTGAGGATGATCTGCATCTGGTCTATGCCGGACGCATGCAACCGCTTAAGGGCGCCCACCTGTTGCTTGAAGCCATGGGCATCGCCCGACGTGAAGCTCCCGAGCTGCGCATTACCGCATCGCTGTTCGGGGCGCTCTCCGGATCTACTGACTACGACCTGCCGGCATTGGCCTCAGCCGAAGAGCTGACCGATGTCGTGCGGTTCTACGATCCACTATCCCCCGAAAAACTGGCGCTGGTCTTTTCGAACGCAGATGTGGTCGCTGTGCCATCGCTTTCGGAGACCTTTGGACTCGTGGCCGCCGAAGCCCAGGCCTGCGGCACCCCGGTGCTGGCCAACGCGGTGGGCGGCTTGAGCTACGCGGTGCACGATGGCAAATCTGGCTGGCTGATGCCCGAACCCGATCCGCAGCTGTGGGCAGCGAAGCTGATTGAGTTAGCTCGCGAGCCCGAACAGATCACCTTGGCCGGCCACGGAGCGTTGGAACATTCTGGCGAGTTCACCTGGGAGCGCGCGGCGGTAGAGACCTTGGCCAGCTATCGGATGGCCAAGTCGCAACTGTAGATTGCGGCTAAAGCACACGGTTGGCTGCTCTTGGAAAACCAAGAGCAGCCAACCGTGTTTTTCTAGGACTCGGTACGAACCAATTCGAGTTCGAAGTGCGGCTTGCCCTTGCGGGCATGCCACGCGTTCACCGTGAATCCTTCAGCCTGCGCGGCGAATGCCAGATCCACACTGGCTGGCAGGACCACCGGAGTCTTGAACTCGATATTCCATGAGTAGTTGCCCTGGGCCGGTTCAATTCCAGCCAACGCCCTGGCGGCCAGATAGATGCCGTGGGCAATGGCCGCAGGCATCCCCAACGCCTTGGCGCTGAGTGCCGAGAGGTGGATCGGGTTGTAATCCCCGGCCACCGCAGCCCAGCGTCGTCCCGTTCCGGCATCCAGCTTCCAGCTGGCGGTACGCTGCGGCGCGGAGAATGGCACCTGGGTGGTTTGCTGCGGAGCTTCGCCTGCAAGCTTCACGCCCTTGGCCAGGAAGGTGCTGCGCAGCAGCATCCGGTCCTGTCCGTCCACCACGATGCGCACCACGAGATCGCAGGTCACGCCCTTGGCATGAGCCACAAGATTCTCGCTGTGCACCTCGATGTCAAAAACCTCATCCTCAGCCAGCGGCGCAGCCACATCGACCTGGTTGGTCAGGTGGATCATGCCCAGCAGCGGCAGGGGGAAATCATCTTGCACCATCAGGCTCATGGCCAGCGGGAACGCCAAGGAATGCACATAGAGGCTCGGCAGCACACCGGTCATCGGCGCGCCCACGGCCTTGCGGTACTCGCTCAGTTTCACCGGATCCGCGACGGCACCCTGGAAGACCAGCACCGTATCGGGAAGCACGGGGTTCTTGGGCTTTCGGTTCAGCGTCTTGACGGCCTTGGCATAAACCGAGGCCATCGAGGGAATCGCTGTTACGATCTGCGCACCCATCTAGGCACCTACCAGCGACTGGCCGCACACGCGCAGCACCTGGCCGTTCAGCCCGGCTGCCGCATCGGATCCCAGGAAGCTGATGGCCTCAGCCACGTCTACCGGCAAGCCGCCCTGCATCAGCGAAGGCAGCACCATGCGTGCCACGGTGCGGGTGCCCAATGGGATCTTGGCGGTCATTTCGGTTTCAATAAAGCCAGGGGCCACCGCGGTGATGGAGCCGCCTTTTTCTGCAAACAGCTTGGCGCTGGAGTGCACCATGCCGATTACCCCGCCCTTGGAAGCGGCATAGTTGGTCTGGCCGCGGTTTCCGGCAATGCCGGAGGTGGAAGCAAGCGAAACGATGCGCAACCCGGGCAGCTTGGCGGCCAGGAAAGCTTCGTTCATGCGCAGCTGCGAAGCAATGTTCACCGCGATCACCGAGTCCCAGCGTCCGGCATCCATGTTGGCCAGCAGCTTGTCGCGGGTGATGCCGGCGTTGTGGACCACCAGATCCAGCGAGCCGTGGCGGCCGATGGCGTGATCCATGATCTGCTGTCCGGCATCCGGCGCAGTGACATCGAGCTGCAAGGTGGTTGCACCGATGGAGTTCGCCACCTTGGCCAGTGCTTCTCCGGCTTGCGGCATATCCACCACGACTACCTGGGCGCCATCTCGGGACAGGGTCTTGGCGATAGCCGCCCCGATGCCGCGGGCGGCCCCGGTGACCACAGCGACCTTGCCAGCCAGCGGCTTGGCGAAATCGGCTGGCAGCACGCCGTCGTTGGTGCGCACGTTCAGGAACTGCCCATCAACATACGCGCTGCGTCCGGAGAAGAAGAAGCGCACAGCGGCCAGCGCACTAGGGCTGGCCACGTGGGTGCCTTCGGAAAGCACGATGCCGTTGGCCGTGGCTCCCCCGCGCATTTCCCGTCCCAGGGAGCGCACCGCGCCGTCAATTCCTTGGCGTACGGCGGCCAGCGCTGGGGCATCTTCATCGGTGGTTTCCCGCGAGATGGCGACGACGCGTGCACCGGGAAGCAGCTTGCGCACCGCCTGTCCGGCCGCCAGCATCAGCGGCGAAAGGTCGGTGGGGCGCTCGAGCTCGTCAAGCAGCAGGACCAGAGCGCCGAGCTTGGCATCCCCGGCGTCGTGGCGGCGCACATCCAGGCCCCAGGAGACCAAGGTGTCGCTCAAGTCTTGGGCCTTGGCCGAAGCGCCGAGGATCAGTACCGGACCGGGCAGCAGCGCGGCATCCGGGCTGTAGCGGCGCAGCCGCGGCGGACGCGGCAGGCCGAGCATGGTGGCCAGCTTCTTGGTCAGCCCGGTGTTGACCAGTTCCATGTACTTGTCTGCCATTAGTTGCGAGCCTCCAGAATTGCGACGACGCCCTGGCCACCTGCGGCACAGACCGAAATCAGTGCGCGGCCCGAGCCCTTTTCATGCAGCATCTTTGCGGTGCTGGCGATAATGCGGCCGCCGGTGGCGGCAAATGGGTGTCCGGCTGCCAGCGAGGAGCCGTTGACGTTCAGCTTCGACCGGTCGATGGCGCCCAGCGGGGCATCCAAGCCAAGCTTCTCGCGGCAGAATTCTTCGTCTTCCCATGCCTTGAGCGTGGACAGCACGGTGCCGGCGAAGGCTTCGTGGATCTCGTAGAAATCGAAGTCCTGCAAGGTGAGGTTGTTGCGCTTGAGCATGCGGGCGGTGGCGTAGGCGGGAGCCATCAGCAGGCCCTCTTCGCCGTGCACGAAGTCCACCGCGGCGGCTTCGAAGTCCACGAAGTTCGCCAGCATTGGCAGGTCGTTGGCTTGGGCGTACTCTTCGCTGCCCAGCAGCACTGCCGAGGCGCCGTCGGTCAGCGGGGTGGAGTTGCCAGCGGTCATGGTCGCTGCTTCGCCCAGGTTCTTGCCGAAGGCCGGCTTGAGCTTGCCCAGCTTTTCCATGCTGGAGTCGGCGCGCAGGTTGTTATCCTTGGCCAGGCCGTTGAATGGGGTGATCAGGTCGTTGAAGAAACCGCGATCATAGGCTGCAGCCAGGTTCTTGTGGCTGGCCAAGGCCAGTTCATCCTGTGCTTCGCGGGTGATGCCCCACTTCTTGGTGGTGATCGCCTGGTGGTCGCCCATGGACAGTCCGGTGCGTGGTTCGCCGGTGCCTGGAGCCGCTGGGGCCAGGTGGCCTGGGCGCAGCTTGGCCAACGCGGCCAGCTTGGCTTTGGTGGAGCGGGCACGGGATAGTTCCATCAGGATCGCGCGCAGCGAATCGGATACGGCGATGGGCGCGTCGGAGGTGGTATCCACGCCGCCGCCGATGGCCGAGTCGAGCTGGCCGAGCTTGATCTTGTTGGCCAGCGAGCCGATGGCTTCCATGCCGGTGGCGCAGGCCATTTGCACGTCGTAGGCCGGGGTGGCGTGGTCCAGCGAGGAGCCGAGTACCGATTCGCGGATCAGGTTGAAGTTCTTGGAGTGCTTGAGCACCGCACCGCCGGAGACTGCACCGATGCGCTGTCCCTGCAGTCCGTAGCGGGCAACAAGGCCCTCGAGTGCGGCGGTGAACATGTCCTGGTTGGACGCATTCACATAGGCGGTGTTGGAACGGGCGAAGGGAATGCGGTTGCCACCGATGATCACGGCGTTGCGCACAGAAGGCTGGCTCATGTTCGTTGAACTCCTACAAATATTCTGGTGTGACAAGTATTACTGTAACCAAGAGTACATGATACTCTGAGTTACGTGAACAAGATCACTGAGGAAATCGACCGCGAGACCGACGGCCGGGCAGCTCGCTGGGAAGCGCATCGCACCGCGCGCCACGAGGAACTGCTCAAATTGGCACGCAAAGCCGTGCACAAGCTCGGTCCCCAGGTCTCCATGGAGGACATTGCCGGACACGCAAAGACCTCCAAGCCGGTGTACTACCGGTACTTCGGCGACAAGGAAGGCCTGCGCCAGGCACTGAGCGCCATGGTCATCAACGACTTCCGCAAACGCGTCATCGCCGCAGGCCAAGCCAAGGAAGATGAAGTCAGCGCGCTGCATGCCATGGTCTCCGCCTACTTGGAGCTGGCCACCAACAGCCCGAACCTCTACTTCTTCGTCACCAGCGCTCCGCGCTCGGCCGAAGATGAAGCAGCCGGGGCGCTGACCACCTTCTTCGAAGAAGCCTCCGCCTTGATCAGTGAACGCCTGCTCAAGCTCTACGACCAGCAGGCCACCACCGCCACCTTGGACCTGTGGCCGCGCGCGGCCCTGGGCATGGTTCGGGCCGCCGGCGAACGCTGGCTGCGCCAACCGGATTCGGAGCAGAAACCGAGCTTGGAATCGCTGGCCGAAGAACTGACCAATTGGCTGGCTTACGGCATCGCTTCCACCAATGCACCAAAGACCCGCTGAATTACCAGCATCCATCTCTTCCTCACCATTGAATGAAAGGTACGTCATGAGCGAGAACCGCATCAACGTCAACGCCCTGTCCGAACAGCTCTTCGGTCCTTATGCCGAAATCCGCAAGGCCTCCCGCGCCCGCGCCGCGGATCCGCAGCTGCAGCGTGACCCGCTGCTGGGCATGGATGAGCACCGCGAACGCGTTCTGGGCCAGCTGGGCATCCTGGTGCAGCAGGAAGCCGTCCAGCGCGCCTTTCCCACTGAATTCGGTGGACAGAATGACCACGGCGGCTCCATCGCCGCCTTCGAGGAACTGGTCGCTGCCGACCCGTCGCTGCAGATCAAGGCCGGTGTGCAGTGGGGCTTGTTCGCCGGGGCGATCCTGCACCTGGGTACCGAAGAGCACCACAAAGCCTGGCTGCCAGGGGCGATGAACCTGGACACCCCCGGCGCCTTCGCCATGACCGAAATCGGCCACGGCTCCGATGTGGCCGCAGTTGCCACCACCGCTACCTACGACGAAGCCACCGATGAGTTCGTCATCCATACTCCGTTCAAGGCCGCCTGGAAGGAATTCCTGGGCAACGCCGCCCTGCACGGCAAGGCCGCCACCGTCTTCGCGCAGCTGATCACCAAGGGCGTGAACCACGGCGTGCACTGCTTCTACGTGCCGATCCGCGATGAAGCAGGCAACTTCCTTGAAGGCATCGGAGGCGAAGATGACGGGCTGAAGGGCGGGCTGAACGGCATCGATAACGGCCGCCTGCACTTCACCAACGTCCGCGTGCCGCGCACCAACCTGCTCAACCGCTACGGCAACGTGGATGAAACCGGCACCTACTCCTCGACGATTCCCTCCCCGGGACGCCGCTTCTTCACCATGCTCGGCACCCTGGTCCAGGGCCGCGTATCGCTTGATGGCGCCGCCACCAACGCCTCGAAGATCGCCCTGCAGATCGCAATCACCTACGGCAACCAGCGCCGCCAGTTCAACTCCACCTCGGACACCGAGGAAACCACCTTGCTGGACTACCAGCGCCACCAGCGCCGGTTGATCACCCGTCTGGCCCGCACCTACGCTGCCTCCTTCGCCCACGATGGGCTGCTGGAGAAGTTCGACGCGGTCTTCTCCGGCCGCGAAGACACCGACACGGACCGCCAGGATCTGGAAACCCTGGCCGCTGCATTGAAGCCGCTGAGCACTTGGGATGCGCTGGACACCTTGCAGGAGGCCCGCGAGGCCTGCGGCGGCGCCGGGTACATCGCCAAGAACCGCTTCACCCAGCTCTACGCTGACCTCGATGTCTACGTGACTTTCGAGGGCGATAACAACGTGCTGCTGCAGCTGGTGGGCAAGCGCCTGCTCACCGACTACGCCGCCGAATTCCGCAAGCTGGACACCGGCGCGATGGCTCTGTACGTGGCCAAGCAGGTGGGCACCACTGCGCTGCACCGTACGGGCCTGCGCAGCGTCGGCCAGGCCTTCGCCGATATCTCCGATGAGCGCAAGAGCGCCAACTTCTTCAAGGACCCGGACAACCAGCGCGCGCTGCTCACCGGCCGCATCAAGGCCAAGGTGGCAGAAGTTGCCGGCGCCCTGCGCACTGCTGGCAAGGACAAGGCCAAGGGCGCTGCGGCATTCAATGAGAACCAGGACCTGCTGATCTCCGCCGCCCGCGATCATGGCCAGCTATTGCGCTGGGAAGCGTTCACCGCTGCCTTGGAAAATACCTCGGATGCGGCCACCAAGGAGGTGCTGACCTGGTTGCGCGATGTGTTCGCCCTGAGCCTGATCGAAGATGACCTGGGCTGGTACCTGTCCAATGGCTTGCTCTCCATGCAGCGTGCTCGCACCCTGCCTGGCTACCTCAATCGCCTGCTGGCCCGCTTGCGCCCGCATGCCCAGGACCTGGTCGAGGCCTTCGCCTACACCCAGGACCACCTGCGTGCGGACATCTCCTCGGGCGGCGAAGCAGAACGCCAGAACGAGGCCATGGAGTACTTCCGCAAGCTGCGCGCCAGCGATAACGCGCCAATCAGCGAGAAGTCGCTGCAGAAGCCCAAGGGCTAACCCCCAGCCTGGCAGATGCCCGTATCCCAAAGCATTCTGGGTGCGGGCATCGGGTGGTTAACCGTTCAAGCGCTGGGCTAGCGCCACAATGATCCCCTCAGGTCCGCGAATGTATGCCATTTTCCACACGCCTTCATAGTGTCCGATGCCGCCGATCAGCGGATAGCCGTGCTGGTTCAAGTCATCCACCGTGGCCTGCAGGTCATCGACCTCGAAGGCGATGGAGCGCAGCCCCAGCTCATTGGCCATCGCCTTAGGGTTGCACGGCAGATACCCAGGCTTCTCAAAACTGGACAGCTCGATTCCCACATCTGTTCCGGGAGCCTTGAGCATCACGATGTTCGTGCGCGAGTCGGGCACAGCGCAGACGGTCTCCAAGAACTCGCCTTCAAGCCCGTTCGCCCTGCCTTCCACTTCCAGCCCCAGGCTGACAAAGAAGCCGGTCACCATCTCGAGGTCGGCAACGGTGATGCCTACATGGTCGAATCTAATGGGTCGCGGCATGGGAATCGGTTCGCTTTCGCTCGAAGATACGCCACAGCCTACCCCGATGGACGGCGGCGAACCAGATCGCCGCTGCCTTTTGGCACCGGCAAACTAGCTAGCCCCCAGTGAAAGCTCGTCCGCCACCTTGGCTATCAGCTCCCGCTCTTTTGGGCTCACCGCCTGGACAGTCGCAGACATCCACCACGCCCTGAACTGGCGCACCACACCAGGACTCCACAACCGCGAATCCTGGGGGCCACTCCCCCAATACAACCGTGACACTCAGTCCTACATCGACCACTGCCGCGCCCTGCGCGGAGCACTGAAATTCAGGCTGCTGCAATGGGTCACCACCGAAGGCGAAATCATGCTCAGCCAATCCCAGCGCATGGACGCCGCCAGCGCTCACGCACGCGCTCACGCACGCGCCACCACCGAGCGCCGCGCCAAGCTCACCGCCAGCCGGCCGACCCACCAAAGCGCCGCAGCCACCGGAGCCGCCAAAGCACGCGCCGCCCTCCACGCAGCACGCCAAGCACAAGCCGGTTACTGAGATCCAAACTGTCCCATAACCCCATTAGACTGAGCAAAGACCGTAGGAGGAACCATGAAATACATCATCGGAGCCTGGGCCAACACCAAATGCACCCGCCCGGTCTCAAGCTTCATCCTGGCACTGGCCTTCTGGGGCACCTTCATGGCCTTCAACTACGCCATGAAAAACCCCGCCGACCTGGTCATCTGGATCTTTGCCGGCGCAAACGTGCTCTTCTTCCCCCTGGCACGGGAAACATACTTCCGCCTCACCGGCCCAATCCGCGACGGGCTAGCCGGAATCGTGCTCTGGGGGCCACTCTTTCTCATTGCCTTGGCACTGCGAATTACGGTCTTCGTGCTGCTCAACTTCATGGCCGTGCCCCTGGGCATCCTCGGATTCTTCTACCTGGCCACCCAAGAAGCCAACGGCAACGGCTACCGAGTCATCGCCTAGCAACAGTAGAGCGTTGAATACTTTGGAGTCATTTAGTCCAAAGAGCAAAGCAAGTTGTCATTTAATCTTAAAAGTTACAAGATTCACATAAGTTTTAGTCAGAGCGGCATTTACGTTGTAACCTTATGCTTATTGTTCGTAAATCTGAGTTAGAGATAAGTTATGAAACCAAATAATTCACTTGGCACTCGCTCTAAAGCGGGGGTAGCGGCTTTCGTGCTTGTCTCGCCGCTACTTTTCACAGCATGCACAGAAGCTCCAGCTGAACCATCAGCCAACCCCTCTGCTGCAACTGCAACGCAGGAAAGCCCCGAGAAGGCAGCCGAAATTAAGGAAGTCCAATCAGTCTATGAATCATTTGACCCTGCCCGTCTCACTGAACTCTCTAAGAAGCGCAACGACGAATCTTCTGATCCTGAACTGATATTTGTCACTCAAGGATTAATTGAGCCAGACGGTGAGTTGAGTATCCCGAAGATCTCTGGGAAGAACAAGAAGTCGCTACTTGTTTCTTACATGTGCCGTACTTCCGATGAAAAAGGAGATCCTTGGCGTGTTGACTTCAGTGCAGATTCTGAACCATTGAAATCAGGTATTCAATCGGATTCTTGTACAAAGAATTCAGTTGAAATATTCACCACAAGAGTACTAATCCCAACAGAGTTACCCGACGCTCTGGACGTTACGGGGAGAGTTGAGCTTGCTGTGTCTATTTTCGAAATTGAGGAAACAAAACGAAGCCACTACACAGAATTCTGGCATTAGGGGCTTCAGCTCTGCTGGTATCAGGAATTGCCTTTCCAGCAGCAGCTGCGGATAACAAAAGTTACCTTGACATCGCATCCCCCGCGGCGTGTAGCGAGGTAGGAAATCATGCAAGCGTTTCAAAAGGCAAGGCAGTCTTCATGACTGGCTCCTACCCAAAGAAATGGCTCGATCCAGGCGTATCCTACAAAATCACCAAAGGCTCAAGCACAACTGTTGGCCGAACATCAACAGGAGGTGCCTCACTCGAAGTGTACAAAGTTGCTAATATCAAGTATGAGACCAGCATGAGCAGCAGCACGAAAATTACTGCGACTGATTCTTACTCTTGGAAAAATACATCAAAGACCACTAAACGGCTACAGTTAGGTGCCCGAGGCTATAAGTTTAATTGGTCAAGCTACTCAGCTGTGGCACCGTGCAAGATCATTAATTCTAAGTCTGGAAGCGCCACAATCCCAACGTTTGAAGAGTGGTTTAGGCACAACTAAATCATTTTTGAAGTGATTTTCAAAAGATTGGCAAGATCATAGAATGATCCCCCGGAAGTTGGACTGAGAAATCAGAACTACTTCCAGGGGAGCATTTTTCGTGCACGCACGCAGCACACCGCCGAGGACTGAGCTGGTCAAGTTTCTGAGACACGATCTTTGATCTTTGCTAATTATTCTCAAGCCGCAAGGGCCAGAGAATTCCTTTCCCAATACGGGTCCAGAACTGCTTGGGGGCTGAGCCCTCCATTAGCTGTATGCGGTCGTTTCCGGTTGTACCAAACTTCGATGTATTCCATCACCGCGGTCCGCGCTGCCACCCTGCTGGTAAATGCCCGGTGATGATACATTTCGTTCTTGATGGTCGAGAACGTTGACTCGGCCACGGAATTATCCCAGGGAACACCCCGGTGCGCCCCATCGATCCGATGAGGTGATGAGGGTTCAGAGCGTGCACGAACTTCCGGGACCTGAACTGAGATCCGCGGTCCGAATGGACGATGCAACCGGCCGCGTCGCGACGCCGGGATACTGCGTTGTCCAGGGCGTTCACCGCGAGACGGGCCTTCATTCGGTCGCTGATCGAGTAGCCCACGATGCGGCCGGAGAACACGTCTTTGATGGCGCAGAGGTAGAGCTTGCCCTCGTCGGTCCAGTGCTCCGTGATATCAGTGAGCCACAGTTCGTTGACGTCATCGGCGGAGAAGTCCCGCTTGACGAGGTCGTCGTGGACTGGCGGGCCGGGGCGCTTTCCGTTCTTGGCGCGCTTCTTCCCGAACACGGACCACCACTGGTTGTCTCGGCAGATCCGCCACGCGGTCCGCTCACACATCTCCTCGCCGGCTCCTGCCGCTTCGCCGACGAGGAACCGGTAGCCGAACTCGGGATCGTCGTGGTGGGCGTCCAGCAGCGCGTTGGCGCGATACGCCTCGACTATCTCTGATTCCGTGACCTGGTGTTTGAGCCAGCGGTAGTAAGGCTGGCGGGAGAGCTTCAGGGCCCGCAGGGACACCACGACGGAGATGCCGTCAGCGGCGAGCTCGCTCACGAGCGGGTAGAGCCTTTTCCCGGCAGGTTCGCCTGCGAGAGGTAGGCGGCTGCGCGGCGGAGGACCTCGTTCTCCTGCTCCAGCAGCCGGATCCGCTTGCGGGCGTCGCGCAATTCGGTCGACTCCTCCCGGCTCCTTCCGGGGCGGTTGCCGTCGTCGATGTCGGCTTGGCGGATCCATTTGTGGAGCGTCATCTCATGGACGCCGAAGTCCTTCGCGATCTGCGCGAGACTGACGCCGTCCTCACGGGACCGGGCCACGCGCACGACATCTTCGCGGAACTCCTGTGGGTAGGGAGCGGGCATGGTGCACATCCTTCCAGGCCGCCCTACGGGCAAACCAGATCAGATGTCACCTATCAGTGCGGCAGTCCCGCGGCAATTACCAGTATCAACGTCAAGTCGTGTTATATTGATACCCACGTAAATCATCATGGAGCAGGGGGAAGCATGAGGAAAGTGACCAAAGCCACGATCGCGGGAGCGCTCGGTGTCGTGTTGCTTACAGGCGGGACCACGTTCGCTTTGTGGAGCGATTCGGCAAACGTGAACGGGGGCACGGTGAACTCCGGCACCCTGGCACTCACGCCATCGGGCACACCCGAGTGGAACGACATCTCGACCACGACACCGGAGCCGATCACGATCGCGGACTTCCTCATCGTGCCCGGAGACACGATCGAGTACACGGCCGCCTTCACTGTCGACGCATCGGGAGACAACCTTTCAGCCACCCTCGATGTGTCTGATCCGGTCGCGGCTACCGGTGATGCGGCATTGCTCGCAGCTACTACGGTCACCCAGACGTTCACAGATGTCGGCGGTGAGCCGGTTACCGATGGGGTCATCACGAGCGCCAACGATGGCGAGGTGATCAACGTGACCGTGACGATCGTGTTCGATGAGAGCACACCGGGCACGACCGCGCAGGCCGAGAGTATCAACCTAAGCGATATGACAATCACCTTACAGCAGGACGCCCGGTAACGCCCGCGCCCGGATAAGGAAGCCCGTTTGAAACGTCTCGCCGTCACCATCGCAGCGGTCGCGCTGGTCCTCCTCGTGGGGACCGGTACGACTGCGGCGCTGTGGAACGATTCCGAGGCCGTCGAAGGCACCACCGTTAACTCGGGCACCCTGGAACTCACGATGAACGGGCAATCACAGGTGACGATCGGACCGTTAAGCGGTCTCTACCCTGGTGGCGTCATCGCCACGAAGATCGCGCTCGCCGGCCAGGCATCCGGCAATCTCGGGCTCGACTACACGCTCGCAGCCATCCTCTCTGACACCTCGTCGGCCTCGTCGACGCTGTACGGCATCATTGACGCTCAGGTCTTCACCCAGAGCGATGCGGGAGCCTCCTGCGCATCCACCGGACTACCCGACGGGATGCAGGTGTACGGCAGCGGTGGGGGCTTCACAGAACTGAGCGCACTGGTCGTAACCGAGTCACTCGTTGCTCCGGCTGCGGATTCCGCGACGACCCACTTGTGCATACGGTTCACGATCCCAGCTGGAACTCCGCCCGACGTCGGCGGCATCGAGCTCAGCGGGGCGGAGACGACCTTCACCATCACCGCGACGGGTGAGGGCACCCGATGAGCGCGCGGGAGCAATCGCGTAGACGGCGGCGATGGCAGCTGCCGCTCGCGGCACTCCTCATGATCGGTGCGGGCGCACTAGCGCTCCCCGCTTCGGCGCAATGGTCGGCGAACGCACAAGCCTCGGTCTCCGCCACGGCGGGCTACCCGGCAATCACCGTGAATAACGGGCAATGGCTGAGTTGCCGAGGACCAGTGTTTCACAACGGATACGCGGACAGCATCGGCGCGGACTTTCAGAGCGTGTACTATCTGTACCGCGATCAGATCGCGCCGGTGTTCAGCAACTTCAGGGTCTACCGGATCGTCGGCGGCGTGACACGGGACCAGCTGTGGGCACCCAGTTCCGCGCCGTTGGACAATTCGGATAATTACAACTACCTGTTCCACGGCCGCGGCACCGAGTTCTACAACCTGCCGCCCGACAACTCACCGATGCAAGTGTATGTGCGACCGGTCTACGCCAGCGGTTGGCTGGGCCCCAAGAGCAACACAATCACGATCTATCCTCAGCCGGACCTCAGCCAGAGCTACTGCAGGACACCATCATGACGCAGCACACACAACCTCGCCTGTGGCGCGGACTGTTGCGTTTCATCGGGTGGGTCGTGTTCGCGCTGGTCATGGCCGTCGTCGCACTCGTGCTCGTTATCCCGCGGCTGATCGGGGCCGTTCCTCTCGCCGTGCTTACCTCGTCGATGGAGCCGGTCTTGGCCCCGGGCACCCTGGTGGTCTCGCAGTCCGTCGACCCGGAGACTCTGGCGATCGGAGACGTCGTGACGTTCCAGCCGGTCTCCGACGACCCGATGCTCGTGACACACCGCATCGTCGAAGTCGGATACCAGGCCGACGGTGACCTTACGTTCACGACGCGCGGCGACAACAACGGCGCAGACGACCAGCCGATTGTGGGAGACCAGGTGATGGGCAAGGTGGTCTACTCCGTGCCCTACGTGGGATACGTCACCACCTTATTCGGCGTTACGGAGCGGGGCTGGATCGTCGGAGCACTCGGGGGACTCCTCATCGGCTATGCCGTCTTCACCCTCCTCCGCGCACTGATGAGAAGGCAACCCAGATGAGGCTCTCGTGTAGCGCAGCTATCGCACTCTGGGCAACCGCGCTCCTGCTCTCGATGGCGTCGACGATATTCGTGGACGACGCGTACGCCGCCGATTCCCCCGTTGCATCGCAATTGCGCCTGAGTTACGACGGAGTCACCTGGCACGACGACCTGCCAGCACTATTCGAGCCGGCGACGTTGGTTCCGGGCGACGTGCTCATGACGACGTTGTTCGTGCGCAACGACTCTGAGGACGCGGCGACGCTGACGATTATCGCCGAAGATGTCGCCCTGGCGTCGAGCTCGCCGGATCCGTTTTACGACGAGCTCGCCCTCGTTGTGCGCGAGCAAGGTTCCGCCAGCGTCGAGGTGTCGTTCTCTGAGCTGTCGGACGCCCAGCTTTACGGCTCCCGCGTCGATCCCACGCAGGTCGTCGCCCTCGATATCGCCTTGGTCTTTCCGCACGATGCCACGTCGGGTGCGGATCTGCGCGTGGATCGCGCATCGTTCGCTCTGCGCGTGACACTGGCACACGACGAAGCGATCATTCCGAGCGAACCGGAAGACCCACCCGGTGATCCCGATGAGCCGCTCGCTGGCACCGGCGGAACCGCGGCCGGACTCTGGTGGGCGCTGGCGGCGATCACCGCGGGGATGACGGCGCTGTTGTTCGACCGTCCACGAGCGACGATTGGTCGCGGTACATCGCACGGCAGGCTCGGGAAACGTTCGTAACGACCGTCTCGAACCTGCCTATTGAGCACTCAGAGCACGGAGCGCGCTCGACTGATTCGGCTATCGATCGTCGCAGACGTCGTCGTATTCGGCCGGCACGGCATCGAACAGCGCTGTGTGGCGCTGTTGTCGGTTTCCGGTTCCGCTACCGGTAGGACGACGTCGGAGACATCGGCGGAACCCGACACCGCCATGCGATCGAAAAGCCGCCCTTCTCCAGGTCCGCTCACAGGTCGGGATGCTCCTCCCGATACTACGTACCCAGGTGCCCAGGGTGCCTTGCGGAACGCCAGTATCGACAGCAGACCTGGCCGCCTCGATGCCCCCGGCATCGTTTCTGCGGGAACGTCATACTGCGCGATAGCGTCGAAGGATGAAACGAGGGTTTCGTGTCTAAGAAAGCTCGCCCCGTTATTTCGCGTGCCGCTCGGGTGGTCTCGGCCATCGCGATGGCGCTGGTGGCTGTGCATCTCTTTCTCAGCGTGATTTATAACTTTCCCGACGAGAAGGTCCAGAACAGCGCGGTGGGCGATGTGGCAAGCCAGTACATCCGCCCATACTTCGTGCAGGGTTACCGCATTTTTGCGGCTCTTCGCAGTTGAGAGTGTAGTCGCGTTGGTTTCTGGATAGGGGTCGAGGTCTTCCATGATGGAAGTTCCTAGGCTGTCCATCTGAAAGACCTCGACGTGCTCCACGCTACCTTCGCGACCCCTGATCTGACCACGTTCTGCCGCCTCGACGAGCTCGGTCTCGTAGCCGTCGGGCAACGTCTCGCGCCGGATCGGGCGGTGATCGAGTGCCGGGTCGCTGAGCCGGATCCTTGGTGTCGCAAGTGCGGCACCGAAGGGGTGATGCGTGACACGGTGGCCCGCAGGTTGGCGCACGAACCGTTCGGGCATCGCCCCACGACGCTGTTGGTGCGGGTGCGCCGCTACCGGTGCGCGCACTGCGGGCGGACATGGCGGCAAGACACCGATCAGGCGGCACCAGCGAGAGCGAAAATCTCCCGCGGCGGGCTCGACTGGGCGTTGGGCGCCATCGTCATTGATCACCTCACCGTCTCTCGCGCCGCGGCAGCTCTGGGGGCGTCCTAGCATACGGCGAACAGTGCGATCCTCGCGGAGGGTAAGCGGCGGCTGATCGATGACTCACACCGGTTTGATGGGGTCACCACGATCGGTGTTGACGAGCATGTCTGGCGACATACGCGCCGCGGTGACAAGTACGTCACGGTGATCATCGACCTGACCCCGACACGTGACAAGACCGGCCCAGCACGCCTGCTGGACATGGTCGAGGGGCGTTCGAAGGCCGTATTCAAGCAGTGGCTGAAGGCGCGGCCGAAGGACTGGTCCGACCGGATCGAAGTCGTCGCGATGGACGGATTCACCGGGTTCAAGACCGCCGCTGCGGAGGAGCTCCCCGACGCGGTCCCGGTGATGGATCCCTTCCACGTCGTCCGTCTCGCTGGCGACGCCCTGGACCGGTGCCGGCAACGCATTCAGCAAGCCACCCTCGGTCACCGCGGTCGCGCGGGCGACCCGCTCTACCGCGCCCGCCGGACCCTGCATACCGGGGCGAACCTGCTCACCACGAAGCAGCGCGCACGGTTAGAAGCCATCTTCGCGACCCCGGAGCATGTCGAGGTCAAAACGACCTGGGATATCTACCAGCGCATGGTCGCCGCCTACCGTGAACCCGACAAGCAGACAGGCAAAGTCATGATGCGCGCCGTGATCGGGGACTGCCGCACGAACAGGTGACAGTTGGGGTGTCAGGCCGCGAGTGCGACCGGGTTCATGATGGTCTCGTATTCGATGGGGGTCAATCGGCCCAGGCCAGCTTGCCGGCGGCGTCGGTGGTAGGTCCTTTCGATCCAGGTGATGATTGCGATTCGGAGCTCTTCTCGGGTTCGCCACCGTTTGCGGTCCAGGACGTTCTTTTGCAGCAGGGCAAAGAACGATTCCATCGCGGCATTATCACAGGGACACCCCGGTGCGCCCCATCGATTGCCGCACGCCGTGGGCAGCGCACCATGCCTGGGACGCGTCCGAGGTGTACTGCGTTCCCCGGTCCGAGTGGAACACGCTGCCAGACTGGATAAAGCCCCGCGACGCGGCAAGCTCCATGGCATCGATGACCAGCTGAGTTTGCATGTTCTCGCCCATTGACCAGCCCACGATCTGACGCGAAAACAAATCGATGACCGTCGCCAAATACTACCAGCCTTCGCCGGTGCGCATGTAGGTGATATCACAAACCAGCTTCGCCCCAGGCCGGCAAGAGCGGAAGTCCCGCCGGCCGAGCTTATCGACCATATGGTTCTTGATATGCGCTGTTCGCGCTTGGTGGTCACGCACCGTCGTGGTTTTGAACGCACTCATCCGTTTGGCCTGGATTCCCAGGTCTTTCATAATCGAGAGGACCGTAGACTTCGCGATCTGTTCCTCATGGTTGTTGCGGAGCAGGTCCACCAGTTGGCCTGCCCCAGCAACCTGGTTGGATGCTTCGAATTCGGTGTGGACCAGTTCGGTGCGGCGCCTGCGCAGTGCTTGGACTTGGCTAAGCTCCTCGCAGGGGTTTAGCCACCGGTAATAGGATGCCCTGGAAACCTGCAGTTTCTGGCACATCCACTTCACCGGGTACTGGCCGGTATGGGCTTTGATGAAGGTGAAGACTGCGCTTATTTCTTGCTGTTCGAGGCGAAATAGGCGCTGACATCTTTTAAAAAGTCGTTCTCCCGTTTCACCTCCAGCAGTTCCTTGCGTAGCTTTTCGTACTGGGCCCATTCCACCGGTCCGCGTTCCTCGGTTTCCACTTCGGGGTGCTCGGTGCGGTAAGCGCGGACCCAGTTGCCCAGGGTTCCTTCGTTGATGCCTAGAGAGGCTGCGACCTCGACCAGGCTCTTCTGGGAGGAGATCACTAGTTCGACTGCTTCGGCTCGGAACTCCGGGGTGAACTTCTGACGTTTGGACATGCACTCATTCTCCTACGAACGCGTGTCTCACAACATCATGACAGCTCACTACTCGTCTAGGTCCTATGGAGAAGAAGTAAATGGCTCATAGGAGTATTACGAAAATGCTGCGGCTGAACTAGATCGTCAATAATCTCAAAAGTAAAAGCTGGCCAGAGAGTTTCACTGACCAGCTTTTCGCGCATATTTCCCCTCCGCATGGGGAGCTTCACTTTTATAATAGGAAAGCTATTCAGGAAGCACGTGATTTCGCCTGGATAATATTGTCTTGACGAGTACGACAATCGACAGTGGTAATGCAATTGCGCCGGCAACAAGAGACAAGTACATGCTGATCTCTAACGGTCCTGACTCCGGGAATGCGTCAGAGAGCAAGAGCCTCCAAAATACGCTGGGAACGATGCCCACGAAAATTGATACCAAGCTGATCAAGACAATACTAAGACGTGTAGAAAGCACGAATCCCAGCCAAGTCATCAATCCCGCACAACCCAACCAAGGGATCAAGGGGAAAAAGAGAACAACCCATAAGTCAGCTTCAGGGTATGTCCACCAAGGTGCCCCAGCCAGCAGCGGATCTACCACTAGGAGCACAAGCCCCATGACCGTCCCACAAACAAGCGGTACAAATCGCCAATTACTCGTTTTTACCAGTTGCACGCTCGTGACACCGCCTTCGGGTCTTTTTTCTTTACTGCGGCCTTAACCGCTGCAGGAATTTCAGAACGAACCCAGTTGGGCTTACTCTTGCGCCACCCTTCCAGATCGATAGTTAAAGTTGCTGGAAGACCATACACGTGGCATCGCCACTGCTGGTGCATAGTGGCTTTATTCATGCTGCGCGGGTAATGCTCTTGAAGGTCCTCAAGACCTTTCTTATAGATTTTTTCCCAATTGGAGACTCTGGCCCACCAATATCGCGCCTGCAAGGAAACTTTAAATGAAATCTCGTACCCACCTTTGGACGACCACCGTTCTTTCAGGACTTTACTGATGACCCCGCGTTTGAAGAGGGGATCTGCGATAACGGGGTATGTGTTGGCGCGGGTATGTTCTACTTTTTGAACTAGGAGGTTGTCCCTAATTTCATACGAAGTTTCTACTTGACGTCCCTGACTATCTACAGCCCAAGGTGCTGCGACAGTTCCATAGATTTCCTCGTTGGCATCTTGGATGAGGACATGGCCTTCAACGATTTCTGCCGATCCCCCATCAGGAATTAGATCGTAGGTAAACTCTGAGGCCTGTGAAGGATCCGCAATCACTACAGATAACCGTACCGAGGCATCTTCCAATGGTTGCGTGATCAGCCTGGTACCATCTTCGACTTCATAGTGAATTGAGCCATTTTGAGATGCTTTGCCGTCCGAGAGGTCTTTGTCAGGCAATGGCGTCAGGAGAGCTGAACCGCTGGAATCGCTGATCTCGATATTCGCTGCTTGCCCTGAATCGACAGAAATCTCGGTGCGATCAATTTCCGCAGAATATTGACCATTTTACAGGACAGATGGAGCGATTGAGGCATCTTCCGGAGCATGAGCCTCGATCAGTTGCTCGAATGAGCTTTCAGTTTGTTCTTCGCTTGCTTGTGCGGGCGACACCAATGCCGCAACGCACACGAGACTGAGTGCAGTTCCCGAAGAAATATATCGCCAGACCTTCATAAAAACCTTACGTTGCAATGAATGGAAAAAGTCAACTAAATTTTACTTTGGAATCGACCTGAATAGATTTAATCAAACGCTAACATATAAAAACTTTGAATTAGGGCATCACTCTCCAGCATCAGCAATAATATCGCTTCATCTAACGTTTGATAATATTTGAATAAGGATCCCTATCGAGCTACGTTCCGAATATGCTCGGATCGACTAAGAATTCGATACGCACCCTCCGAAAGTATCCGAGCGGTGCTTCACTCACCGGAAAGACGTCCGACAACTCGGGGTGCATTTCCTTTTCAAAATCGTGGAACGGGCCATCCTGCGCAGTCATTCGATCGAACAACGGGTAGAAGTGATCACGATAGAACACAAGGATGTGCTGGGGGATTTCCAGCACAGCTGCTCCCAACTCCCAGAATGCCGCTCACGGGTGAATGTGCTTCCGGTACTTAAACCAGTTCGGTGCCCACTCATGGACGCCAAGACGGACGTTGCTTGCGCGAATACCGTGGCAGCACGTACCAGCGCAGCCATTGTTCGGCATACAGGTACGAGAACGGGCGCTCCTCTGCTTCTTCCTCCGGCCCGGTTGCCGGATTCAGTTCTGGCTCCTGCTCCACGCCGTCCAGTTCCAATGTGGTCTCGTTATCAGGGAGAAGCCGACTCATCGGGACAGCTCCTGTGACTGGGTGCGCCGCGCGGAGGAACCGATCATGATCCCGAACCCTGCCTGAATGTCGTTCCACGCTAACGGGGAATCGAATTATGGAAGAGTCATATCAAATCGTCTTGTCATCGGTTCAAGGTTCCCCTAGAGATACCTTGTTACCTCGATCCTCAGCGTTCGATTCCTGTCAAAACTTCGAAGGACCACGCTGATGGGTATTCATTTCTTTAAAGCACAGCAGTACCGGTACGAAGTTCGAGATTTGCCCACCAAGCTCGCGTTCCATCCTGGTTAGCTTTGTGGTTGCCTGTACTGCGAATCTCGTGATTTCATCACTGAAAGTGCTATTGAGACGGGCTACTGGACGCGGTGAGGACTGGCTTGTAATTGCCGCCATCCAACGACCGCTCTGCCGCGATGCCGCACAACGAAATGGCTGATTGCCCTACCAGTTATTCACTGAACAGCGAGTGTCAATAATGAGCGTTGTTCTTAGTCATAACGCCTCTTGGAATAATTACGAGCAACTGCATTACTCATAATCGTTCTCGTGCCGTTCGGCGGATAGCCAAGTGGTGCTCGCTCCACCGATCGATAGCGGCCCTCGGCATTGATGCACTGGCCAGAAGTGAAATGACCGGCCAGCATCTCCTTCCCGGAAGAAGAAAGAAGGCCCCGGTGAATGAAAAATAATTTCATCCACCGGGGGCTGTCGAACTCTTTGCTGGCTACAGTCCGTCTACCTCGACCAGGCCGCGGCGCGTAGGCACCGGGGCCACGTGCGTGCCGTTGGCCGCCACGCGCTGAACCGACAGCAACCGCGGCGGCGCCCCGTCGGCGGTTTGCAGGATCCACGGACCGACCATCAGGTAGCCGCGATCATTTTCGGCTTCGGTGACCACGCCAGTAATCACGAAATCACCGTAGGGTTCCTGGCTGAAGGATGCGGCAACCAAATCGCCGTGGGACAGCTCGGAAACTTCGATGTCTTCCGGGGCGAACTCGCCTTCGAAGACTGCGGGGAAGGCGCGCACGTCCTTATCAGGCTGGCGGGCCATGGTTTCGCCGCCGTCGGCGTCTTTGGCTTTCTTCTTGGCAGCGGCCGCGTTCAGCCCGCCAACCATGACGTCGTCGAGCACCGTGGCGTGCGCGGCGCCGGTGATCAGGAAGTTGCCGAAGCGGGCGGTCTTGTAGAGCACCGAGATCACGTCTCCGGCTTCCACCTCGCCGAAGGCCGCTTTCATGCCGGCTACATCGCGCTTGGAAGGGCCCTTGATAAAGACGTCCACGGGGTGATTCTCCGATTCTGCAGGAATTAGGTTCTGCGCTTAAGCGTAGGCCAGTTACCAGCCACGAAGAAAACGCCTAGCCTCGCAGGGCGGCGTCGAACCATCCGGTAATGCTCGCCGGATGGGTGATCGCGGTGCCCACCACCACGGCGAACGAGACGGCATCCAGCGCGGCTTTGGCCTGCGCCGGGGTGTGGATCCGGCCCTCGGCAATCAATGGCCGCTCCAGGCCCGCTGCTGCGATCTGCTCCAGCAGCTCCAGGTCAGGTCCCTCGGTCTTGTCCCGTTCCCCGGTGTAGCCGGCCAGCGTGGTGCCGATCAGATCGGCCCCGGCCTGCGCGGCAGCCAGCGCGTCGTCCAGCGACCCGCAGTCGGCCATCACCAAGGCGGCAGACCGTTCGTGGACCGCGTTAATGGTTTGTTCCAGGCTCTTGCCGTCGGGCCGTTCGCGGCGGGTGCCGTCCAGGGCCACGATGTGCGCCCCGGCGTTGGCCACCGCCAGTGCATGGTGGATGGTCGGGGTGATGAACACCCCTTCATGCCCGTCCTTGAACAACCCGATCACCGGCACCTCGACCACTGAACGGGTGAATCGGATATCGGCAATGCCCTGCACGCGCACCGCCGCTGCTCCCCCGATGACCGCGGAGGCAGCTACCTGGGCCATGGTCTGAGGGTGGCGCATTGGTTCGCCCGGGTAGGCCTGCGCGGAAACGATCAATCGTCCGCGCAGTGCTTGAAGTGATGCTGGCGAAAGCAACATGTGGTGCTCCTTTAGTCTTGTGTCCACCATAGGCTGGCTGCCCCGAGCAGGGCCGCGTCGGTGCCCAAGCGGGCAGGTTCCAGCTCGGTAGCGCGCAGCAGGTCGATCGCGCTGGAGGCGAAGCCCTCAGGCAACGCTTCCCACCACATGTCCCCTGCCCCGGCCATCCCGCCGGCAATGATGATTTTCTGCGGTCCAGCACGTTGGCCAGTGATCCGGCCGCGGCTCCTGCGGCCAGGGCCCCGGTGCGCAAGGCCTTGCGGGCCTTGGGGTTCCCGGCTTCGGCCAGCGCAGCCACCGCCTGGGTGCCGTGCACCTGCCGGTCACCGCCCAAGCGCAGGTAGTGCCGGTGGATCGCCGGACCGGCGGCGATCGCCTCAACATGCCCGGTGCGCCCGCACGAGCATTCCAGCCCGCTGGCGTAGGAAGAATCGATATGCCCCATATGACCGGCCACATGGTGGGAGCCGGTGACCAGCTGCCCGTCGTGCAGATAGGCCCCGCCGATTCCGGTGCCGATAGCCAAGAGCATCACCTGCCTGGTTCCAACACCAGCACCGTAGCGGGCTTCGCCCAGCGCGTGGGCGTGCACGTCATTGACCGCGCGCACTTCCAGTCCGGTGATCGACCACAATTCGGCTTTCATGTCGGTGCCGGCCCAGCCGGCCAGGGTGCCGGTGGCCGAAACCACCTTGGCAGTTGCCGGATCGATGACCCCTGCCGCTCCGATGCCCACGCCGGCTGGTGTTGAGGCACACGCACTGCGCAGCTGCTGAATGACCCCGGCCATGGCCGCGATGATCGCGGCTGATCCATCATTAGCCGGGGTCGGCGCTTGGCTGCGCGCGGTGATGGTGCCATCTTCGCGCACTACGGCGCCGGCGATCTTGGTGCCGCCTAGATGTGCGCCAAGCGCTGGAAACCGGGCTAGTCGGCCTGGCCATCCGCGCGGTCACCGAGGAACACCTGGACGCGCTGGAGCAGTGCGTAATCGCCATGGAAGAACGCGCCGCACGCGAAGAAAGCTTTGTGGAGCAGGACAAGGACTTCCACCGCATCCTCTTCGAGCCGCTGGAGAACAAGCTGCTGACCAACCTGCTGGGGGTCTTCTAGGATGTCTACCGCACCATCTATGACGCGATTGGCACCGATCCGGAAATCACCCAGCCGGACAAAACCGCCCAGGATCACCGCGATATCCTCGATGCGGTGCGCAGCAAGGACGTGGACACCGCCCGCGAGCTGATCTCCGGGCACTTCCACGGCATCCGCACACTGC
The DNA here is from genome assembly GCF_052114325.1 of Glutamicibacter sp. MCAF14. Classification (NCBI taxonomy): domain Bacteria; kingdom Bacillati; phylum Actinomycetota; class Actinomycetes; order Micrococcales; family Micrococcaceae; genus Glutamicibacter; species Glutamicibacter sp. MCAF14. The sequence continues at coordinate 483,743 of NZ_JBFREO010000004.1, read as the reverse complement.
TGGCCCAGCGAGAAGTTTCCCAGATAAAACCCTAAAGCATTCGTTTCACAGCTAAGCTGGGATGGTGGACACATTAGAACGCTATGCACCCAACGAAAACCTCAGACGCGATGAAGCGGCTTGGCGCGCACAGAACATCGACTGGCATTTCGCCGAAATCCAGCTCGATGTCTCCAACGCCACCGATTCTTCCGCCTCCGGATACAGCTCAATCACCACGCTGAACTTCAGCTCCAAGCGGGCCGAGACCTTCATCGACTTCATCCACGAATCCGTGGACGAAGTGCTGGTCAACGGCACCGCGGTCGACCTGGACAGCGTCGTGCTCGACGCGCGAATCTACCTGGATAACCTGCGCACCGACGTGCCCAACACCGTGAAGATCACCGGTACGGCACTGTACTCGCGCTCCGGAGAGGGCCTGCACCGCTTCGTGGATCCGCAAGATGGGCAGACCTACCTCTACACCCAGTTCGAACCTTCCGAGGCGCGCCGCGTCTTCGCCTGCTTCGAACAGCCAGACTTGAAGACCAGCTACCGCTTCACCCTGACCGGACCGGCCGCTTGGCACCTGGCCAGCAACCAGCCGATCGTTGATGAGGTACTGCACGATAACGGCACCAAGACCGTGGCCTGCGCCCCGACTCCCCCCATTTCCAGCTACATCACCGCAGTGCTGGCTGGCCCGTACCATGTGGTGCGCGGCGAGCACATCCAGAAGCTGGAGGACGGCGAAGAGCTGAGCATCGAGATGGCCGCCACCTGCCGCGCCTCGCTGGCCAAGCATTTCGATGGGGAAGAGATCATCAAGCTCACCAGCAAGGGCCTGGACTACTACCACCGGCTCTTCGACTACCCCTACCCATGGGGCAAGTACGACTCGGCGTTCGTGCCCGAATACAACCTCGGCGCCATGGAGAACCCGGGCCTGGTCACCTTCACCGAACGCTACGTGTTCACCTCCCAGGCCACCGAGGCGCAGCACGAGCAGCGCGCCAACACCCTGATGCACGAAATGGCGCACATGTGGTTCGGCGACCTGGTCACCATGAAGTGGTGGGATGATTTGTGGCTGAAGGAATCCTTCGCGGACTACATTGGCACCCTGGCCAATGACGAGGCCACCGACTTCACCACCGCCTGGACCACCTTCGCCGCCCGCCGCAAGGCCTGGGCCTATGTGGCAGACCAGATGCCCACCACGCACCCGATTGTCGCTGACATCCCGGACCTGCTGGCCGCGGACCAGAACTTCGATGGCATCACCTACGCCAAGGGCGCCAGCGTGCTCAAGCAGCTGGCCGCCTTCGTTGGAGCCGACGCTTTCCGCGACGCCGCCCGCGCTTACTTCCGCAAGCATGCCTACTCCAATACCTCGCTGGATGATTTCCTCGAGGCTTTGGAAACGGCCAGCGGACGCGATATGGGTGCCTGGGCCGAGGCGTGGCTGAAGACCAGCGGCGTGCCCAAGCTGCACGTGCAGTACGACACCGATGAAGCCGGCACCATTACCGCCGCATCGCTGATCCAGTCCGGCACCGATCCGGTCACAGGTGAAAAGATCGCGCGCCCGCATGTGCTCTCTGTGGGCGCCTACCAGCTGGCCGATGGCAAGCTGAGCCGCACTGACTCCGCGCGTGTGGAATTGGCCGGCGAATCGGCAGCCCTGGACTTCCTTGTGGGTTCCAAGGTCCCGGACCTGGTGTTGCCCAATGATGGCGATGAAACCTATGCGTTGATTGAGTTCGACCAGGTTTCGCGGGCCACCTTGCTCGCTCATCTCTCGGGCCTGACCGACTCGCTGCCGCGCGCCACTTGCTGGGCTTCGCTGTGGGATGCGGTGCGTTCAGCCACCTTGGATGCCCAAAGCTATGTGCAGGCCATTTTGGACCACGCGCACATGGTCACCGACGCAGGCGTCTTCGGCGTGCTCACCGACCAGCTGATCACCTCGATTTCCAAGTATGCGGCCCCTGAGCTGCGCGCCGAACTGCGCACCCGCGCCGTTGGCGTGCTCACCGGCTGGCTGACCGAATTCGAGTCCGGCAGCGATCAGCAGACCACCACCGCGCGTACCCTGGCCCGCTTGGCCCGCGCCGGAGTGGCTGGCCAAGTGATCGATGCTTTCCTTGGCGAGCAGCCGAACCAGTACCAGGTCACCGTCGACGAGCAGCTGCTGTGGGCTTCCTACATTGCGCTGGCCGCGGCAGGCCGGCTGGATGAAGCTGCTGAGGCCCGCATGCACGAAGCGGCCAAGGCGAAGCCAACCAGTGTGGCTCTGAACGCGGTGCGCACCGCGCTGGCCGCACGCCCGGATGCACAGGTGAAGGAAACCGCCTTCGACACCGTGCTGATGGCCCGCGATGAGCAGGGCGAGCTGTCCAACGATGCGCTTTCGGCCACCGCACTGGGCTTCACCATGGGATCAGCTGCGCTGCTGGCACCATTCGAACAGCGTTACTGGGCCGCGGTGCTTCCGGTCTTCGAGACCATGGGCATGGAATTCGCCACCCGCGTGATCGAAGGATTGTTCCCAGGCCACCAGGATCTGGATGGGGCAGTTGAGCAGAACCAGGCACTGGCTGCCGCAACCAATTGGCTCGAACGCCATGAAGGCGCGCCAACGGCCCTGAAGCGCATCCTGCTGGAGGAACGTGCCGAGCTGGAACGCTCGCTGAAGGCCCAGGCCTACAGCCGCACCAGTCGCTAATGCTTCTGGGAAGATCAATCCAAGCCCGGTCCCGCTTCATCCAAGCGGAACCGGGCTTGGTGCATTTACGCGGCCCTTTCACGGAGCCTGGCCCGCTGGCATACTGAAGGCATCGCGGCGCCAGCGCGCTTTGCCTGCTAAATCCAGGAGTCCTCTTGCCACATCAGTTCCACATCACCGAGCACGCCTAAGGCACCTACATGGTCGAAGGTCCGGCCTCGAACTGGATCATCTTGGAAGACAATGGAGCCTACGCGCTGATTGACGGAGGCTACCCCGGGGCTGTGCCGCGGGTGCTCGACTCAATTAGGGGGCTTGGCCTTTCGGCCAAGGATGCCGCGGCCATGCTGATCACCCACGGGCATGTGGACCACACCGGAGCGGCGGCCTACTTCGCTTCGGAATTATGTGTTCCGGTGCTGAGCTCTCACGCCGAGCATACGCAGATGACCGGGGAAGAACGCTTCCAATTCTCCCCCGTGCAAATCCTGCTCCGCGCGTGGCAGCCTCGGGTATTCAAATGGATGCGCCATGTCCTCACTGTCGGAGTCACCAAGGGAACCAAGGTTCTTGAAGCAAATTTGGACCACCCAGCAACTTGCCGCACTGCCCGGTGCACCGGTGGCCGTGCCTACACCAGGTCATACTCCTGGCCACAGCGCATTCCACCTGCCGGATGCAAAGGTACTTATCTCCGGAGATGCACTGATCTCCGGCCACGTGCTCAGTACCACCACCGGGGCGCAGATGCTGCACCCTATGTTCCACCACGAGCGGCAGCAGGCCTATCAAGCCCTTGCGGCTTTCGATGGCCTCGACGCCGACTCGATCCTGCCCGGCCGTGGCAAGGCGCTGCACTGCCAACCGGCTGAAGCGGTGCGCGCCGCACTGGCACGCAACCCGCGTTGAGCACCTGCAGGCTTATGGAACGCGCGCAGTCCACTTCTCGGTAGCGAACTTGGTCTCGGCCAGCTCTTGGGCGTCCTTGCGGGAGGCTTCATCGAGCTGGGTGCGGGTTGCCCCGGTGCGCTTGGCGAAAGTGTCCATCATGATCTCGATGATTTCCATGCGCTCCAGTTCGGTCTGGGACTTCACCGGATCCACGCGCTTGACGGCCGAGGCGATGCCCTTGTCGGAAATCTTTTCGCGGCCGATGCGCAGCACGTCGGTCATTTTCTGTGCATCGATGTCGTAGCTCATGGTCACGTGATGCAGCATGGCACCGTTGGCCAGGCGCTTCTGTGCCGCGCCGCCGATCTTGCCTGCGGGCGTGGCAATATCATTCAACGGCTTGTAGTGGGCCTTCAGGCCGATGCGCTCCAGCGCTTCCATAACCCACGCGTCAAGGAACGGGTAGGAATCGGCAAAGCTCATGCCATCGACCAGAGATTCTGGGGCGTAGAGCGAATAGGTGATGCAGTTACCCGCTTCCATGAACATCGCTCCTCCGCCTGAAATGCGGCGGACTACCTGGATGCCATGCTTGTTCGCCTGTTCCATGTCCACTTCGTTTTTCAGCGACTGGAAGGATCCAATGACTACCGCGCCTTCGTTCCAATCCCAGAAGCGGATGGTCGGCTTGCGCGTACCCTTCGCGATCTGTCGGGTAAGCACCTCATCGAGGGCCACCTGCTCGGTAATCGGGATGATTTCCGGGGCCAGGATCTCCCATTCGTGGTCTTCCCACTTGGTCGCGTGGCCCATGGCGCGGCGCACCACGCGGGCCACGGCGTCAGCGTCGAAGCCGAACATCACCGCACCCTCGCGCAGGTTCTGATTCACTGCATCGCGAATGGTGCTGTGGCTGGCGTCTACCGGCAATCCGCGGAGCGCATCATTCAAGTCTTCAAGTGCGTCATCGGGTTCAAGGAAGAAGTCGCCGTTCAATGAAACGTCAGTGATCACGCCATCGGCGGTATCCAAATCCACAACAACTAATTTGCCACCGACTACCTTGTATTCGCCATGATGCATCATGCCTCCATTCTATCGCCGAGCGTGAGCTGGTCGAATCACCCAAGTCGGCTCTGTCTGGCACGAATGCTGGTTAAAGCAGCAACGGCGTGCTTCCCGAAGGAAGCACACCGTAATAAGCTTGCGTTGGGGCGAAGTTATTACTTCTTGCCGCCGAAGCCCTTGAAGCGGGCGTTGAAGCGCTCGACACGACCAGCGGTGTCCATGATGCGCTGCTTGCCGGTGTAGAACGGGTGCGAAGCAGCCGAGATTTCGACGTCGATTACTGGGTAGGTGTTGCCATCTTCCCATTCGATGGTCTTGTCCGACTTAGCGGTCGAACGGGTCAGGATCTTTTCGCCGGATGCCAGGTCGTTGAAGACAACTGGGCCGTACTGTGGATGGATATCAGCCTTCATAGCTATACACCTTTATTGTTAATGGCCACTGGATTTTGCCAGCAGCTACTTACTCGGAAATTGTGCCCGCATTCAAGGCTCGGTGAAGAAACCTCGATACACAGACAGTCCATCCTATCGCAAATTGCCTGAGCCCCGAAACCGTCTTAGCGTGGCGCCGAGCACAAGTGCCAGAAGGCAATCGCACTAGCGGCACCAACGTTCAACGAGTCAACCTCGCGGTGCATCGGAATGATCACCGTCTGGTCCACGGCTTCCAGAGCTTGGGCGGTCACGCCACGGCCTTCATTGCCCAAGATCATGGCGACTTTCTGGCCTGCGGTGATTTGGACTTCATTCAGCGGAATCGCGGCGTCGGTCAGTTCCATGGCCAGCATCTGATAGCCGTGCTGCTTCAAGGTCCGGATATCTTCTGGCCACGAAAGCATGCGCACCCAAGGCAGGTCGAAGACCGTGCCCATGGAAACGCGCGCACTGCGCCGGTACCAGGGATCCACGCATTTAGGGGTCAGCAGCACCGCGTCAACGCCCAGCCCGGAAGCAGAACGAATAATGGCGCCAAGGTTGGTGTGGTCGGCAATGTCTTCTAAGATGGCAACCCGCGAGCTGGCTTCAAGCACTTGGCTAAGATCCAGCGGCTCAGGACGATTCATCGACGCCATCGCACCGCGGTGCAGGTGGAAGCCCACCAAGTCCTGAAGCTGGCGATCATCGCCAATAAAAATTGGAGCGTCAGGGAATCGATTGAACTCTTCTGCCAGCTGATCCAAATGCTTTGCGGCCAGCAAGAAGCTGCGTGGCACGTGCCCGGCATTGATCGCGCGCTGCACTACTTTGGTGCTCTCGGCGATGTACAGGCCGTTTTCGACATCGGTGCGCATCCGCAGGTGCGCTTCGGACAGCCGCAGGTATTCATCAAGGCGGGCATCGGACAGGTCAGCGACCTGCATGATCCGTTCTGGATTCAGGATTTCAGGCACGAAGCTACACCAACTTGTAGAGCATGTTGCCCAGGGCGACCAAGCCCAGGATCACGATAACCAGGCGCAGCAGGCCCGGGGAAAGCTTGCGGCCAATCTTGGCGCCAACAAATCCACCAATCAGCGAGCCGACGGCAATCAGCAAGACGATGATCCAGTGAATGCGTTCCGGGGCGATGACCAGGTACATTGCGGCGGCCACCAGATTCACGATCAAGGAAAGGATCACCTTGATGGCGTTGGACTGCTGCAAGGAGGCATGCAGGAAGACGCCGAAGACGGCCATGAGCAGCACGCCCTGTGCCGCGGTGAAGTACCCGCCGTAAACACCGATGATGAACACCAAGATGTACAGGATCAGCGGAATCTTAGCGCGGTCCGCATCATCGGGGTCCGTACCGCCGGAAGCGGCCTGGCGGGTCTTGGCCCATTTGGACAGGCGAGGCTGGAAGATCACCAGCACCAGCGCGCAGACCAGCAGAACCGGTGCGACAACACCGAACACCGACTCAGGCAGGTTCAAAAGGAGCAGGGAGCCGATCAAGCCGCCGACCAGTGAAACTGGGACGAGCTTGAGCAGTGTCTTCTTGACGCTGGCGGCTTCTCGACGATACCCCCAGGCACCGGAGAAGCCGCCAGCAACCAAACCCATGGCATTGGAGACCACGGCATTAACCGGAGCCGTGCCCAACGCCACGAGTATGGGGAAGGTGACCAACGTGCCCGAACCGACAACGGTGTTGATAGTTCCAGCCCACAGTCCGCCTAGGAAGACCAGGGCTTCACGCCAAAATTCGATCACGTGGAGTTTTCCCCTTATAGATATTGCTGTTAGCTACGTGCGAATGCCGAGTAGCGTCCGCCTTCATGGCGCAGGCTCAGTGCCATGCCATAGGTAGCTTCCAGGTTCGCTTCGGTCAGCGTGGATTCGATTTCGCCGGCAGCCACAACCTGGCCATCGCGCATCATCATGATGTGCGTGAAGCCTGCTGGTACCTCTTCGAGGTGGTGGGTAACCAGAACCAAAGCCGGCGCATCCTCGTCGGCAGCCAGTTCAGTCAGCTTGCCAACCAGGCTTTCACGACCTGCAAGGTCAAGGCCCGCTGCTGGTTCATCGAGGATCAGCAGTTCAGGGTCGGTCATCAGTGCACGAGCGATCAGCACGCGCTTGCGCTCACCCTCGGAAAGCTTGCCGAAAGGCTGGTTCATGAAGGTAGACATGCCCCAGTTGTGCAGTAGGTGGAACGCACGGCGCTCATCGAGCTTCTCGTACTTTTCACGCCAGCGCCCGGTCATGCCGTAAGCGGCAGTGAGCACCACGTTCAGCGCGGTTTCATTGGCTGGAATGGAATTGGCCACCAGGGCGGAGCTCAGGCCGATCAGCGGACGCAGATCGAAGACCGAAACCTTGCCCAGGCGCTCGCCAAGGATGTCCGCGGTACCGCGGGTAGGGTGCAGCCGGGTGGCCGCAATATTCATCAAGGTAGACTTGCCGGCGCCATTCGGGCCGATCACAATCCACCGCTGTCCTTCTTTGACTTCCCAGGACACGTCCTTGAGCAGGTCTTTTCGCCCGCGTACAACGCTGACATCTTTGAAAGTTAGCACTTCGCTCATGGTATTCAAGATTAGACTTTTCACCCCTGTTTCACTAATTGGAAATGCCGAACGAGGCCTAAAAATCGCCGGATTGATCTGTATTGCGTTCAACGGCGATGGCACCTGACTCTCTGGTTCCCGGTAACTAATTGATATGCAAGCACGTCATGTTTGGTCGTAATGCACAGAACAATGAAAAATGGTTTCATGGCTTCATCATTGGTATTCGTTTCCCGTCCAGCACTTTCCCGCACCGACTTCATTGCTGTATTGCAGCAAGCGGCAGCACAAGGGCTGATCTCCAAAGCGGATGAGAACTCGATCAAAACCAGTGGGCAGCGGCTGGTCGCCAAGTTCCAGATTGAACAGGCCAACCATCCACAGCTGCAGCAGGCCGCCGCTGAATTCGTCGATGCCCTAGTGGCCGGCGGATCACTTGATTACGCCGACTTGTGCCTCGCGGCAGTCCCTGCGGAACTCACCAATGCTCCCCAGCTGCTGTTGCTCATGGACGTTGATTCCACCCTGATCAAGCAGGAAGTCATCGAACTGCTGGCCGCCCACGCCGGACGCGAAAAAGAGGTAGCCGCAGTCACCGAAGCCGCGATGCGCGGTGAACTGGACTTCGCCCAGTCCTTGATTCAGCGCGTTGCAACGCTCAAGGACCTGCCAGATACGGTCCTGGCCGAGGTAGGCAAGCGCATCATCTTCTCCGAGGGCGCCCAGAGCCTGGTCCAGCGCTTCCACGCCGCCGGGCACAAGGTGGGCGTGGTTTCCGGCGGGTTCCAGCAGATCCTGGATCCGCTGGCTGCACAGCTGGATCTGGATCATGCGCTGGCTAACACCCTGGGCATCACCGACGCAGTGCTCGATGGCACCGTTCATGGCCAGATCGTGGATCGCGAGATGAAGGAAACCATGCTGCGCGCTTGGGCCGAGGAACACCAGATTCCATTGGAGGCAACCATTGCCGCCGGCGACGGAGCCAACGATCTCGCGATGGTTGCAGCGTCCGGGTTGGGCATTGCGTTCAATGCGAAGCCTGCTCTGCGCAACGAGGCAGATGTCCGCTTGGACTTTGCCTGGCTGGATGTGATCGCTGACCTAGTTCTCGATGATTTGGCTTAGTGAAATCCAACAACTGCATAACGATTTTGCAGATCTGGGCTTTCGATATCTTGATCGGTTGTTCTAGCAGATAGTATTTCTATTGACGCGTCTTAAGGCCTGTGGAATTGTCCCCGAGCCTGATGCCGAGCCCCTATCGCTTTCGAAAGAGCTACTAGACCAGTGCAGACCCCCTCCCCGGACAGTTCCTCAACTACGCCTACGCACTCCCCGCAGGACAAGAAGAAGCCAAAGAGCAAGGCCAAGCCTTGGATCATTACCGGCTCTTGTGTTGCAGCCGTAGCCGCAGCGTATTTCGGCGGAGCGGCCTATGTCAGCTCACAGGTTCCAGCTAACGCATCCATTGCAGGCGTGAACATCGGGTCCATGAACAAGGACCAAGCGCGCAGCGAGTTGGAACGCGAGGTACTCCCCCTTGCTGAAAAAGACATTGACGTCACCGTCAATGGCGAAAAGTACACGTTGGATCCGGCTAAGGCCGGTCTGGCGCTGAACGTTGATGAAACCATCAATGACCTGACTTCCTACGAAATCAACCCGGTTGAGCTCTACGAGCGCCTGACCGGAGATGTCCATGTGGACCCGGCCGTTGATGTGGAGCAGGAGAAGCTTTCCACCCAGCTCGAAGCTTTGGCCAAGAAAGCCAACGCCGAGGTGACCGAAGGCGCTATCGAGTTCAAGGACGGTACTGCCAAGCTGACCAAGCCGGTTGACGGGGTCGTGTTGAAGGCTGATGAAGCGGCCAGCTTGATCACCGATGAATGGGAAATTGCCGGTCCGGCGCTCACCTTGCCCGCAGAGGTAACTAAGCCGAAGATTTCCGCAGAAAGCCTGCAGGCTTTCTATGACAAGGACGTCAAGGCCCTGCTCAAGGACGATGTCACCCTGTCTTCGGATAAGAAGAAGGCAACCATCTCGGTAGAGTCCATTGTCGCCGCAGCAAGCTACACGCCCAAGGACGGCGCCCCGGCGATCACCTTGGATGACAAGAAGCTGTACAAGGCCGCAACCAAGAATTCTGATCTTTCCAGCACTGCCGAGAACGCAAAGATCGTGTTGAAGGATGGCAAGCCTTCCATCGTGAAGTCCTCCAAGGGCGTCTCTTTGGAGACTGAAGGCTTGGGCGCCAAGGTGCTGGCAGCCACCGCTGATAAGAAGCGTACGGCTACCGTGGAAATGACCGAAACCGAGGCGGAGTTCACCACCGCAGATGCCAAGAAGCTGGGCATCAAGGAACCGATCGTGACCTTCTCCACCCCGTACCCTGCCTCGGATAAGGTACGCACCAAGAACCTCTACGCTGGTTCGGCTCGCGTCAACGGCGACATCATCAAGCCCGGCGAACGCTTCTCCCTGCTTGAAGCCCTGGGCCCAATCACCGTGGCCAATGGCTACTTCAGCTCCGGTGTGGTGGAAAGCGGTTTCAGTACCGAAGCTGTCGGTGGCGGCCTGTCCCAGATCTCCACCCAGATGTACAACGTCGGCTTCCTTGCCGGCTATGACGACATCACCCACAAGCCGCACTCGCGCTGGTTCGAACGCTACCCTGCGGGCCGCGAAGCTACCTTGTGGGAAGGCCAGATCGACATGATCTGGGAGAACAACACTCCCTATGGCGTGATGATCCAGGCATGGGTTTCGGGCGACAAGGTCAACACCCGCCTATGGTCCACCAAATACTGGGATGTCTCACAAAAGAGCTCGGGCAAGTACAACCTGACCAACCCTGAGACCAAGTACAACCCTGCTGAGAAGTGCGTCTCCGAATCCGGTGGCAAGAAGGGCTTCAGCATCGATATCACCCGCTACCGCGAGACCTTCGATGGCTCCAAGAAGCTGCCAGCCGAGACCAAGAGCTGGACCTACAGCCCATGGCACAAGATCGTTTGCGGCGAGAAGCCTAAGGACTAAGTCCATCAATAACGCCGGGTGCTTCCCCCCAGGGAAGTGCCCGGCGTTTTGCATACCCTGCGCAGTCGCAGGGCAGATGCAAAGCTGGAAGCCACAAGAACACCACTGGGTGCCTGCAGGCCGACGAGCATTACTCTTCGCCGAAGGCTACTCGGTACCCTTTGCCGACATTGACCACGACAATACCGATGGCCATTTCAGGCTGTTCGGCATAGACATTGTAGAAATGCGCTGATCCGCCACGTTCATACTTGTGCATCTTGAAGTTCGACGAGCTTACCTGCTTCGAATCCATTTCGCTTTTCAACGGTGTCAAATGCTCTTCAATGGCCTCATCATCAAGCTTCAGGCTGATGACTGAACACGCCTTCTCGTAGTCAGAACTCTCCGCCGCTTCAAGCAAACCCTGCACAGCCGTTTGCGGATCGCTGACAGGCCAACCGCCGTCGCAGGTTTCCTCATGGACCGCTGAGCATCCAACGGCAGCCAAAGCCAACGGCAAAACCAATGAAACGGCGGCAATGCGGCAGGTACGTCGTAGATTCATCAGCGGCCTTCGCTAGTCGAACGGGCAGTATGACTCGATCTTAGGCGCGCGTCACGGCACTTTCAGCGCTTTCATCGCAGTGAGTTGCTTGTACCCGGTGCTGTTGCTGTGCCGCGAAAACTTCGGCACGCCATTGGTGCGTAGCTTTCCATGATCAGCGCTCCTTGCCCTGGGGCTTGATCCAGAAGGATTCCAGGTGATCAATCTGGGTTAAACGAGAGACGGCCGTTGCAACTCCTGATTGATCAGGGTGTTGCAACGACCGTGAGAACCCGGCTCGAACTGATGCCGGACGCCAGCTTACAGACGCTCTCTGGATGCTTTAGTTGCCCGAGGCCTTCAGGAAGTCCCCTGCGCCGCCTACCAGCTCGGTGTGGCCGGTCTCGACGTCGGCGAAGATCATCTTTGCGACCTCGGCGCCGAACTCCTCCACGGAGTACAGCTTGCCGGCAGCTTCGCGGCGGGCATCGATAGCACCTGGCTCCATGCGGTTGAGCAGGGTGGCAGTGATGGTGCCTTCGATCATGTCACCGGAGACCACCACGAAGGTGATGTTCTTCTCGGCCAGCTTCGGGATCATCTCGCGCAGCGCATCTTCACCGGCACGCTTGGACTTGGCCACTGCGTCGTACGCGTCCATGGTGGATACGTCGTTGATGAAGTGTGCCTGGTGGCTGGTCACGAATACCACGCGGCCGCCTTCGCTCAGCTTCGGCAGCGCAGCTTCGAGCATCGCTACCTGGGCATCGCGGTTCAGGCGCAGTGCGTAGTTCTCGCCCATGGAGGTTTCCATGCCGCCCGAGGCGTTGAGTACGACAACATCGAGCGAACCGAAGTTCTCTACGGCCGCGTCAACCAGGGCCTGCGGGCCCTCGACGGTGGTCAGGTCCGCGCCCACGGCTACGGCCTTGCCGCCCTTTTCTTCGATGGAAGCGACGATCTTATTGGCGCGTGGTGCCTTGGCACGGTAGTTCACGACTATTCCGATACCCTGCTCGGCCAGCAGCTGTGCGGTAACCGCACCGATGCCGCGCGAGGATCCGGTGACAATGCCACCCTTGAATTCACTCATGGTGATACTCCTTAGATTTCTTGCTTTAAAACTTCTAGTGGCCCATGCCCAAGCCGCCATCAACCGGGATCACAGCACCGGAGATATAAGCTGCCTCGTTGCTGGAGATCCAGCGCACGACGTTGGCAACTTCTTCAGGCTCGGCGAAGCGGTTGGCAGGAATGTTGGAGAGGTATTCCTTCTGGGTGTCCTCTGGAAGCACCGCAGTCATTTCGGTGTTGATGAACCCTGGAGCCACGACGTTCGCGGTGATGCCGCGCGAGCCCAGTTCACGGGTCAGCGAGCGGGCGATGCCCACCAGGCCGGCCTTGGAGGCAGCGTAGTTGATCTGTCCTGGCGAGCCGTAGAGGCCGACCACCGAGGAAATCAGCACGACGCGGCCGCGCTTGAGGCGGATCATGCCCTTGGAGGCACGCTTGATCACGCGGAAGGCACCGGTGAGGTTGGTATCGATCACCGAGGTGAAGTCGTCTTCGCTCATGCGCAGCAGCAAGGTGTCCTTGGTGACACCGGCGTTGGCGACCAGTACCTCGACTGGGCCGTGGGCCGCTTCAACTTCCTTGAAGGCAGCGTCGATTGATTCGCTGTCGGTGACGTCGGCCTTGACGCCGAGCAGTCCGGCGGGAACCTCGCCGCTGCGGTAGGTGATGGCCACTTTATCGCCGTTGGCTTCGAATGCGCGGGCAATTGCAAGGCCGATGCCCCGGTTGCCGCCGGTCACGAGGACGCTGCGGCCAGTGGTTGGTTCCGTAGTCAATGTATTTCTCCGTTCATGCGCTCACTGTCGTGGCATGGAAATCCCTGGATTCACCAGCCGCAAAACGCACTTTGCCTAGTTAAGTAGCTTCTCCGTGAACAATCCTATTAGTTACTGACCAGTTTTACCGCTTCGACAGCGCGTAGAAATTACACTCTTCGTGCCACAAGTGAGACAATGGGAGCAGATCCCACAGTGCAAAGCGAAGTCTTCTACATGTCCTCTCAGCCCACGAATCACGGTTCTAACCGGCCGGAAGTTCACCGCATCACCGAAGCTCGGCAGTCGCATACCACCGAGCGCGATATACGTGTGCGCAAATACACGATTTCAATGACGGTGCGCCTGATCTGCTTCATCCTCGCCTTCTTCGTCGACGGCTGGCTGCGCTGGGTCTTCCTGGCCGGGGCCATCGTGCTTCCCTACATTGCAGTGGTCATCGCCAATGGCGGAGCAGATCTGACCAAGCGTGAACCGCCTGCCGAGTTCTACAAGACTCCCGATGCCCGGCCAATTGCCGCTCCGGAGCAAGCTGCACCGCAAGAGGCCCAGGATCCTGAGGTCATCGACGGAACCTTCCTCGATGACGATGCCTCGGCCCCACCGACTACTACTGCGCCCAAGGAGGACTAGTGGATCTGCTAGGTTCGCTGGGCGGCTCTTCTGCCGCCCCTGAAATCCAGTGCTCGCGCAAGGGCTGCCGCAACGCAGCTGACTACCAGCTGCTGTGGAACAACCCGAAGATCCACACGCCCGAGCGGCGCAAGATCTGGCTGGCCTGCCAAGAGCATCGCGATTGGCTTGAAACGTATTTGAAGGAACGATTGCTCTACAAGGAAACACTGCCAATGGCTGGCAATGAAGGAGAACGCAAGTAGATGTACCGTTTTCTGGCAAGTACCCGTTGGGTCGGCTGGCTTGTCCTGGTGGCGATCTTCGCCGCCGCGTGCATCAGCTTGGGCAACTGGCAGTCCGACCGGCGTACTGAAGTTCTTGAAGGCATCGAGCGGGTCAACCGCAACTACTTCGCCGAACCGGTCACCGGCAAGCAGGCGCTGGAGAACTTCGAGCACCTCGATGAGCAGAAGATCTGGATCACAGCGGAACTGACCGGCGAATATCTTGCCGAAGACACCATGATCGTGCGCAACCGGATCAAGGCCGGACGTCCTGGCTACGAGGTGCTGGTCCCGTTCAAGACCGAGCAGGGAACAACGGTCATCGTGGACCGCGGATACCTGCCCATCGGCAATAAGGAAGGCGGGCACCCCGATACGGTTCCCGCTCCCCCAACTGGCAAAGTGAACGTCGATGTGCGCATGAAGCCAGCGGAGATCCGCTTGGACCGCGGCGCCCCTGAGGGCCAGCTGGCTTCCATCCAGCTTGAGGACTACGCCAAGCACCTGGACTACCCGATCGCCCAGGGCGCCTACGGCCTGATGTACGAAGAGGATCCGGCACCGGCCACCGCTCCGCTGCAGCTTGATGCTCCGGATATGGACGAGGGTCCGCACCTGTCCTATGAGATCCAGTGGTACATCTTCGGTGTGCTGGCATTCGTAGGCTTCTGGTATGCCGCCCGCCAGCAGAAGAAGCTGAACGCCGAGGATGCCGCCGAACGGGCTGAGGCCGAAGCGCTGGGCCTGGAAGAGCCGATGCACAAGGTGCGCAAGATCCGCATCAAGGCAGATAAGAAGGTCCGCCGAGACGGCACGCTGACCGATGAGGCCATCGAAGATGCGTTGCTGGACCAGGCGGAAAACACGCCAGGTGGACATAAGCAGCAGTAGAGAAGCGAAGAACCGCGCCGCAGCTGGAATGATCCAGCAGCCGCGCGGTTCTTCTGCTTAATGCAGGTAGTTGCTAGCTTTGTTCTGCCGGCGGGCTCCAGCGTATTCCGCCGTCCTGGCAAGCCGTGGTCTTTTGTCCTATGCCCTCCAGGCACGATGCATCAATGAGGGTGCGGTCCCCCACCGGTTCATCGAGTTCAAGGGTGTAGGGCACGGTCTCATTGCCCGGACAGGTGTGCGCGTCCCCTTCTGCCGGTTCCACCGCGATCCCGATGACGATCTGGTCGTTAGACAGTTCGACATCGGTGGCGGTAATCTCCCCGGTAGTCCCTGACGTGCAGGCTATCGCCATCACCCCGAGCTGAAGGGAAGTGCTCGACTCGTTCACCCCGGCCGGGTCAATCAGCGTCCATTGGGCGTTCACCTCATCGGGTACCTGTGAGGAGCATCCGGCCAGCGTGCTGGCGGCAAGCAGCGCCATGGCCGCGATCCCGGGCAATCTGCGTTTTAAAGCACTCAAGGCTTGGCACATCCCTTCTGATGGGGTTGTGCCAAGCCTATGAGAAATCATCCCTATTGGTAAGGACTTAGGTCAGCGAAACCAATTCAAGGTAATCCTCGCTGAACAGGTCCTCGTCGCCATCAGGCAAGATGACCACGCGTTCAGGCTGCAACGACATCACTGCGCCCTCATCGTGGGACACCATGACTACCGCGCCCGGGAAGGTGGACAGTGCGCCGAGCACCTCGGCACGCGAGGCCGGGTCCAGGTTGTTAGTCGGCTCATCGAGCAGCAGCACGTTGGCGCTGGAAGCCACGATGGTGGCCAAAGCCAGACGGGTCTTCTCACCGCCGGAGAGCACCCCGGCAGGCTTGGTGACGTCATCGCCAACGAACAGGAAGGAACCGAGGATCGAACGCACATCTGCGTCGTTCAGGTGATCCGGCGCGTTGCGGCGCATGTTATCGAGCACCGAAGCCTCGGGATCCAGCGTGTCGTGTTCCTGCGCGAAGTAGCCGATCTTCAGGCCGTGGCCGGGAATGATCTTGCCGGTATCGGGCTCGGAAACTCCGGCCAGCATGCGCAGCAAGGTGGTCTTACCGGCACCGTTCAGGCCCAGGATCACTACCTTGGAACCGCGGTCGATAGCCAGCGACACATCGTTGAAGATTTCCAGCGACCCGTAGGCCTTGGACAGGCCCTCTGCCATCAGCGGAGTCTTGCCACAAGGAGCCGGATCCGGGAAGCGCAGAGCCGCGACCTTATCGGAGGCACGCTCTTCCTGCAGACCCGAAAGCATGCGGTCCACGCGCTTGAGCATGGACTGGGCCGCCGAAGCACCCGAAGCACGGGCCTTCATCTTGTTGGCTTGGGTCAGCAGAACCGAAGCCTTCTTCTCGATGTTGGCACGCTCGCGCTTGCGGGCACGCTCATCGGTTTCGCGCTGCAGCTTGTAGCGCTTCCAGTTCATGTTGTAGACATCCACCACGCCGCGGTTGGCGTCCAGGTTCAGCACCTTGTTCACGGTGGATTCCATCAGTCCGGTGTCGTGGCTGATCATCAGCACGCCGCCGGCGTAGTTCTTGATAAAGTCGCGCAGCCACATGATCGAGTCAACGTCCAAGTGGTTAGTCGGCTCATCGAGCAGCAGGGTCTCGGCATCCGAGTAGAGGATGCGGGCCAGCTCCACACGACGGCGCTGGCCACCTGAAAGGGTACGCAGCGGCTGGTCCAGGATGCGGTCCGGCAGATCCAGGTTGGCGCAGATAGCGGCCGCTTCGGATTCTGCAGCGTAGCCGCCGGCAGCGATGAATTCTGCTTCCAGACGGTCATAGCGGCGCATGGCCTTGGCCGAGACGGCCGGGTCTTCGCTGGCCATTTCCTCGCGGTTCTGGGCCAGCTTGGTGACGACGACATCCAGGCCACGGGCGCCGAGGATGCGGTTGCGCGCCAGCTGCTCCATGTCCGGAGTCTTGGGGTCCTGCGGCAGGTAGCCGATGGAGCCCTTGAAAGTCACTTCGCCCGCGGCCGGCTGCGTCTCACCGGCGAGGACCTTGGTCATCGTCGTCTTGCCGGCACCGTTGCGTCCCACCAGTCCGATCTTGTCGCCCTTGTCGATGCGGAAGTTTACTTCGTCCATCAGCAGGCGGGCGCCGACGCGTAGCTCAAGGTTGGCTACGGAAATCATATGGTGTGGCCCTTTCACGCGGGTACATAAAACTTTGCGGCCCACAAATTGGGCAACTTGACTAGTCTACCGGCCAACAACCAGTTGGCTGGCCGAACGTGCACAAACTAACAGTTGACTTGTTGTGCTGTTAGAAGCACCGAAGCCCGCACCGTCCACGTCAGTGGTGGTGCAGGCTTCGATATCCAATGCTTATTTGGTGCCCTGCTGCGAGCGGTAGTCCTTCATCTGGATCAACCGGCGGCGCAATGAGCCTTCGCGGCGCAGATCTCCGCCGCTGGTTTTCTCGATGTGGTCCTTGCCAAAGCGCCAGAGCAGCACGTCATCAAGCAGGCGGTCCGGCCCCGGCGAGTAGCGGTGGTCCAAGGCGGCACGCACATCGGTGACCACGTTCGCGTCCAGCAGCTGCGCCAGCTGCCAGGTCTGGTCGATCCCGTGGGAACCGAGCAGCTCGGCGGCCCAGGACCAGTCGTCATCGCGCTTGCGGTCAACGTGCGGCAGCAGCGTCTGCCAGATTTCGCCGATCTTCTCGCCGGTCAACGGCTCGGATCCAGCACCCTGCTGGTCGTGGTAGCCGTTGAGCCGGTGGTACAGCTCGTCGATATCGGTGAAATAGTCTTCCACGGTTTCCAGCATCGCCGCGGTGGCGGTGAAGTGCCGGTCGATCTGCGGGTTCCAGGCGGCTTCGCCAGGATGCTTGAAGCGGATGTCGTGTTCCATTTCGGACCAGGCATGCTGCAGCACGGTGCGGATCTGCACTTCGAAGACGAAATTGCCGCTGGCGACCACGGGCTTGCCCAAGGCTTCTTGGAACTTGCGCACGATTGGTTCGCTGCGGGTCTTGAGCAGCAGGTGGCGAGAGGAGTAGCCGTAGGTTCCGGACTCCACCGAACCGATATCCTTCTCGCGGTCGCTGCGGCAGTCGAAGGAGTCGCGGTGCGACTTGATCAGGCTGGCCACCTGCTGGATTTCATGGGGCAGCATCACGATGATCCGGATGCCCACCATGTCATGGATTTCGCGTAGCGGATTGGGGAATTCCAAGACCGGTGCGGTCTCGGAATTCTCTTTCAGCTGGCGCGAGGCCTTGGCCGCAAAGGACTGCGGGGATTTCACCCGGCCGGTGATGAATAGCGGTTGCACCTCGGAGTTGGCAAACAACCTTCGGATCTTCGCTTTCATGGCCGACATGACGGTATTCAGCTCGCCGGTAACAGATTTGTACTGCTCAACGGCGGCCGCAATCTGTTCGGAAAATTCGTCGTGTTCCTGGCCCTGAGCTGGATCCATCATTGATGCCTCCTGAGTGCTAAAGCGAATGTGTAAATGCTGTCCTTATGTTCATCTGGCCTTACCGGCCGGGTGTGCCTGCAAGCTTATGGGCGGGAAAGGCGCTTGGCCATGTCGTCGAACAATGGTGCCTTGTCTTCGCCTGGCTGTGCGGTTGCGGCCTTGGCTGGCTTGGCAGGTGCTGGCTGGGCGCTGGACTTGATCGGAGTCACCTTGGAGTCCGAGCGGCCGGCGGCTATTCCTTCGGCGCGGGCACGGGCCAGCGCATCCTGGTGTTCCTGCTCCAGCTGGGACAGGCGCTCATCTTCGGCGGTCTTGGTGTCGGTCAGGGCCGCGTTGTAGCCATCGTCGTAGGCAACACCGTATTTCTCGGCGTTTTCCTGCGCTTCGTCATATTCCAGTTCAGCGCGCAGCTTCGCAGCCTCGGACTTCTTCTGGTACATGTGCACGGTCAAGTGGGTAATTGCCAGCAAGACGATTGGCGGCATTGCGGCCACCAGCGCCGAAACCAGTGGCGGGACGCCATTCTCAATGGAGTCCACGGTCAGGATTGCGTGGGTGGAGTTCGCCGCGGTGGATACGATCGCGCCGAAGAACAGCAGCGACCATGGGTAGATCATGGCCTTGCGGTTGAAGCCGTTCAGGGCCACGATGGCCACGGTGGCTGCCACGATCATGCCGTCAATGATGATCGGCCAGATCCATGCCAGGCGCGGGCTGATGCCCGAGCGTTCTGCCAAGTCGGTCAGGGCAGCGAAGGAGAGCACGAATGCGCCCACGGCAATGAGGACCGTCGCGCCAACGGCCGTGCCTAGTACGGCGCGATGCGGTTCGGCCGGGATCTCTGGTTTCTTATCTTCCATGCTGCTGAGCAGACCTAACTTTTGAGCTATAACGGTATGTCTTCAAACGCGAGTTTGCTGGACCGCACACAAGGCGCAGACCACCGCGTTCTATTTTAGCGTGCGAGGTGCACTGCTGGGGTGTGCTGATTCAAAGGGCTCGGCGGTCGATGAAACCGGTGGAGCTGATTTTTCCGGCAAGCCCGCGGTGATTGGCCTCGAAGATGAAGTAGAAAGCGCTCAGCGCGATATAGATCACAAGCAGCATGTTCAATAGCGGGTATGCGGTAATTTCGCCCAGATTGGTTGAAATGTGGAAAAGGAAGTTGATTCCTCCGAACCCGAGCAGGCTGCGCAGCAGAGCCCGGCTGGCACTTGCCGGATTCCCTTGCCCATCGGTGAGCATCAGCCACGCGCAGCGTTGGCCCAAGCTGGCTCGCCCTGGAGCCAGGGAAGGCAACCAGAAGGTGAACGCGACCACGATCAGCGGGATCCAGAAGTTCTTCCACTGTGCATCAAGCACCGGGCCACCCAGGCGTTCAAACAATTCCACGGCGCCGGTCACGCCGAAGAGCACTCCGGTGGTGATTGCCGCGTCGAAGATGTTAGCCAGGATCCGCCGCGAACGGGTGACCGCACGTGCCGGAGCCGTTGCAGCGTCTGCTTCGACCGGGCCGGAGAGGAATTTGAAGATTGGCAGGTAGGCGATGATGGCGCCCATCAGCGCACCGGTGGTGTTCACGATCAAATCATCGACATCAGCCACGCGGTAGGCGCAGGTGTACAGACCCCAGATGCCGGTGTACTGGGTCAGCTCGATAGCCAATGAGGCTGCGAAGCCCAGGATCAGCCCGGTGAAGATGTTTGAGCGAAGCCAGCGCACCGCCAGAATTCCCAGCGGCATGAACAAGATGATGTTGAACAGTACCTGCCAGAGCGTGAAGCTGGTGGCAAAGCCAGTTAGCCCGCGTTCGACGATCGTCGCCTTGAAATCATCGAGGAACCGGCCCGGGACCAGCTGCGGGATGGCCACGCCCGGACGGCAATAGGCGTCGCGGGTTTCAGGCAGCGGCAGCATGGTGTAGCTGAACAGGCCGAACCCGTACACAGCGGCCATCGACGTGGTGATCGTCCGGCGCCATGACAACCGGCCGTGGCGCCGGTACTGGACTGCAAGCAGGAAGATGCCGGCAGCACCCAAGAACAGCGCACCACCGAGGATGGCGATAGTTGCGGGCCAGAACATCGTTTGCATATTTCTATCTAAGCGGATGAAGCCTATGAGCAGCTGTGCCGGGCCATGTGACCTTGGCTATGCTTTAGGTGCTTTAGGTCCGCGCAGCACATGCCTGGTTTTGCGATCCGCGGTGAATAGGCCGATGAACAGCCCCAGGGCCAGCACCCCGGCCAGCGATTTCATGATCCAGGCCGAATGCCACTGCTCAATGGACAGTTGGTCCACGAACACGGCTATCAGGATCATGCTGGAGACATGGATCATCAGCTTTTCCGATCCCCAGGAGACCCTGTGCGAAATGGCGAACAGGGCCATCAGCCACAGAATGTACCAAGGCTGGATGATCGGCGCCAGCAGCACTGCGGCCGACAGCGCCCAAGCTGCCAGGCGTACCGGGTTGGAGATATCCTTTGCCAGCGCCAAGCGCGCGATGATGATCAGCGCAATGACCTGGAAGATGCCCACCACGATGGAGTTGACCAGCGAGATATCTCCGCCCAGCGCTCCGGCAAGGTTGCTCACCAGCCAGCCGATCAGCCCCACCGGCGCATACGGGAAGGCCGCATCCCCGGCGGTGAACATTGCAAGCAGCCAGCCGAACCAGAGGTTGGTGACTGCCCCGATCAGCAGCAGCCAGGTCAGGGACATGGCCGCTACCTTGGCCCAGATTTTCCAGCGTTGGCGCATGGTCGGGTTCTTGCCCAGCAAGATCAACCCGATGAACGGCAGAGCCAGCAGCACGATCGGCTTCACCGAGACGGCAATGGCCAGTGCCATCGTGGCCGCTATCGGCCGGCGATCATAGGCGTAGGCGAAGGCGCTGAAGACACCGGCAATCATCAGCGCGTCGTTGTGCACGCCACCGATCATGGTCAGCAAAAACAGCGGGTTGCCCACGATGGCCCAGTTGGCCCAATTGGCGCTCTGTCCCATCTTCTGGGCCAGTTTGGCTGTGAAGTGATAGCATCCCCAGACTCCCAGTGCCGCGATGATGCGCAGCAGTCCCACCCCGACCTCGGGAATGCCGTTCGAGGCGAAGAAGATGATGCGGGCCATCACCAGGAAGAACGGTCCGTAGGGCGAAGGCGATTGCGCCCACAGGCCATCGGATCCGCCGTCGAACCAGCCCGGCAGCGCGGAGATGCCTTCAGCATAGGGCGACTTGTCCGCATGCAGCATCCGGCCCTGGGCCAGATAGGAATAGACGTCACGGCTGAGGATCGGGAAGCTGAGCATCAGCGGTGCGGACCACATGGCAAGGATCCTGGCCAGCTGGCGGCCGGTGATCTCCCCGGCGGTTTGCACCCAGGGGCGGGCCAGAATCCAGCATCGGGTCAGCCAGACAATGCCCAGTGCCATCAACACGATGCAGCTGATCACGCCGATCGCATCGGTGCGGAATTCGATGAAGAACCCGGTGCGTGCCAGTGGGGAAAGCTGGTTGCGCGGGAACCACCCGACACCCCAGGAGGCAATGGTGACCAGCGCCGAAGCGCTGAAACCTTGCCATGCCAAGGAGCTCAGGCTCAGGCGGTTGGCTTCGAGCTTTCGCTCTTGCACTCCCACTAGGCTTCCTTGGTTCTCTTCAGCCAGTTGGTCGAGCTGAGCAGGTCAGGGCAGATGTTCTTGGTCTTGGGATCGAAGAAGACCAGGTATACGGCGCAGGCGATGGAAATGCACCAGGAGATCATCTGGATCCGCGGCACCAAGGACTCCTGCAGGAACTGCCAGACGAAGATCTGGTCGGCGGCCTGATAGGCCAGGAAGAAGATCGTTGTCAGATGCAGCCAGAGCATCTGCCAGTCATCGCGCAGGCCGGTGACTGCGAAGAACGGCAGCAGCCACAGCAGGTACCACGGCTGGATCACTGGAGAGAGCACGACAATTGCGGCGAAGGCGATGGCCATGCGCTGGACCAGGTGCGAATACTTTCCGCGGAACATCAGGATGAAGGCGATGGCCACACCGACCAAACGGCCAGCGGTCTTGACCACGTCGAGCACGCCGCCGGATTCCAGTCCGAAGGAATTGAAGATGTTCTGGATGCCAATGGTCGCCAGGCCCAGTGGTGCGTAGATCGAGAAACCGGCACCGGTGTAGTTGAGCATGACCGAGAGCCAGCCGAACCAGTAGCCGTTGAGCCAGCCTACGAAAGTCATCAAGGCCAGGAAGAGCATGCCGGTGTAGAACCAGTAGAGGATCCGACGCGGCCATTTTGCCTCAGGGCCGGCCCAGAGCAGGCCGATAAATGGCAGCAGCACCAAGGTGATTGGCTTGACGCCTACCGAGGCCGCGAGCACGACAATGGCCCAGAAGCCATAGCGTTTGCACGCCAGGTAGACCGACCATACGGCCAGTCCTGTCATCAGCGAGTCGTTGTGGGCGCTGGCGACAAAGTTCACCAGGAACAGCGGGTTGGCCACGGTCATCCACGTGGCCTTGGCCCCTGGCACGGCATGCAGTTCGGCCAGCTTCGGCACGAAATGCAGGCAGAGCAGCACGCCGATGAAGGCAATGGCGCGGAAGGCCAGGATGGCCACATCGGTGGAGCCACCAACAATATTGACTACAAGCCATTCAATGCTCAGGTACAGCGGGCCGTAGGGAGTTCCGTCCTGGGCCCACATGGTGTCGGTTCCCAGCTGGAACCAGTTGTTCAGCGAGGATATTCCGTCTACATAGGGATCCTGTCCCGCATCTACCAACCGGCCCTGGCCAATGTAGGCAAAAACGTCGCGGCTCATGATCGGCAAGGTGACCAGCATCGGGATGCTCCACAGCCAGACTGCCTTGCGCACCACCTTCAGCGAGCCTTCGCCCCAGCCTTTGAGCTTCTGCCCCAGACGCCACCAGGAACGGAAGAGGATCCAGCAGCCCAGTGCCAGCAGGATGACGCAAGTGATCACGCCTGCTGGTTCGGTGCGCAGCATGATGAAGAAAGGGTCGCGGTTCAGCGGGGATACGCTGGCCAGCCAACCTGTGCCGAAGGACCCGAACAGGATCAGGGAGGAGCCGATGACGCCGCTGAGAATGGTCCTATTCACTCCAGCGTAGGGCGGAGAGCTCACTGCTGGCTTGCTGGCTGACACACTGACACCTCGGGCTGTAGCGGACTTGAGTTCGAGAGTAATTAAGCCAGCGTCGTAGTTGCTTTGCCCTTGCAGGCGTGGCGTTTCAACAGCCGGAAATCTCAGATGATTTTAGCATTGACAATGCGCACAATCCGGTTGAGACACTGTTATTCTGCCCCGTTGCCGAGGTGCGCTCCCCCACAGCGTTCACTGAAGTGTAGATTGGTTACGTGGCTAGTAATTCAGAAAAAATTGTATGGATCGATTGCGAGATGACCGGATTGGATCTGGTTAATGACGCATTGATCGAAGTAGCAGTACTCATTACCGACTCGGATCTTCAGATCGTCGATGAAGGCATTCAGGTAGTCATCAAGCCTGAGCCGGCAGCCCTGGCGCAGATGGATGATTTCGTTCGCAACATGCACGTGGTCAGCGGCTTGCTGCCCGAGCTGGAGAACGGCATAGCCATGGATGAAGCGCAGCGCTTGGTGATCGACTACATCAAGAAGCACGTTCCGGAACCGAACAAGGCATTGCTGGGCGGCAACTCGGTGGGCACCGACAAGAACTTCTTGGCGCGCGATATGCCTGAGGTCATCGAACACCTGCACTACCGAATTATCGATGTGTCGACCTTGAAGGAACTGAGCCGCCGCTGGTTCCCGAAGGCGCACTACAGCGCACCAGCTAAGACCGGAAACCACCGGGCGCTCGGTGACATCCAGGATTCGATCAATGAGCTTCGCTACTACCGCGATGCCATCATGGTTCCAGCTCCAGGCCCGACCTCTGATGAGGCCAAGAAGATTGCCGATCAGCTCAGCGAAAGCGCAAACTAGCTTCTTCTTGAGGCCCCTGAAACGCAGGTGACGCACTGCACAGCACTTCAGGGGCCTCTTGATTGGCATCGAGCTAAGAATTGTGTGTATAGTATTTCTCGTTGCCAGATACGGAAACAGCTCGCAAAAGTGATCTGACTAGTGTCGAAGTAAACATGGTGGGTATAGCTCAGTCGGTAGAGCGTCTGGTTGTGGTCCAGAAGGTCGCGGGTTCAAACCCCGTTACTCACCCCAGAGATAAAGACTCGATTCAGAACGAAAGTTCCGGATCGAGTCTTTTGCTTATCCAGCTCTTTTTAGTGCACGCCACCAGCCCGGTCGGCCAAGAATAAATGCGCAGCTGTGGCAGAGATTGTGAAAATCAGTCACCGGCATCTCAAGCGCATACTCTATGCGCCACCAGTGCATGGCCAGCCTCCTCCGGGTGCTCTCCCCCGAGCCTGATTCGAGTAACCATTTGGCCAGCCTTGAATACGATCCGGCAGGGCAGAACAGCATCAATCATCACGCTGACGGTCACAAATAGTGAGCGTCCGGTCACAAACTCATCGATGACGCCGAACGAATTGGTATTTCAGGTTCGGATACGTGTATAGTATTTCTCGTTGCCCGGTACAAAATCATTAGCACTACCGCTTCTGACTAGTATCGAAGTAAACATGGTGGGTATAGCTCAGTCGGTAGAGCGTCTGGTTGTGGTCCAGAAGGTCGCGGGTTCAAACCCCGTTACTCACCCCAGAGTCAAAGACCTGGTTCAGAATGAGAATTCTGAACCAGGTCTTTTTCGTTTCCACTGACATGGGTGGCAAGCAGAGGTGCCCAATCCGAAGCAAGTCCAGGCCGGATACCTCCAGCAGGCACGGGAGCAGACCCACTTGCCCGACATCAATACCGCCAAGCCGTCCTCGGCGAAATCGCCGAATAAAAGCACTTGCCCTGCAAACCTGACGTCAGAGTAAGCTGCAGGGTTCCCGTAGACCAATTCGCCTGACTCGACACGGAGAAGCATGCCGCTGGCCGCTGTCGTGTCGGCTACGGATCCGGCCAAGTACACGTGAATATCCAATCGGGTCGCGAACTGTTCTCCAAAGTCGGTGCTTGGACTGAATGTTCGAACCTACCGGCGAGCGCATGAGGCTCGTAGAGTGCGATTAAGTCATATTTCGGCGGTTTGAAACATAGATTCGAATCTTTGTTCGAACGAGTGACGCTTTGGGGTCTAACCCCGTGTTTTTCGAGACTTTTGGCGTTAATTAGTGACTTGAATCGTTCTTTGCCCCGGCGAATAGGCATCATTTGGCTTCAGCGACCATAATGGATGATGTACTTCGGCAAGCCAGTGAGCTTTATGCCTTCGTTCTATACACCGAAAGGTACTCCCCCTGTGAAACGCGCGCTCTTCGAAGAGGACCACGAGCAGTTCCGTGAACTTGCTACCGAGTTCAACGCCCGGGAGATTTCCGGCAAATACGCCCAGTGGGAGAAGGACCACCAGATTCCTCGCGAGGTGTGGCAGTCTGCCGGCGAGAACGGCCTGCTGGGTCTTGCCGTGCCTGAAGAATTCGGTGGCATGGGGATTGATGACTACCGTTTCCGCGTAGTGCTTGATGAGGAGTTCGTGCGCTCGGGCCATTTGGCCGTGGCATTGTCCTTCCACCTGCACGATGACTTGGTCCTGCCTTACCTGTTGAACTACGGCTCTGCGGATCTGAAGGCTAAGTGGCTTCCACGCATGGTGGACGGCTCTACCATCACCTCCTGCGCGCTGACCGAGCCTGGCGCGGGTTCTGACCTGCGTGCGGTGCGCACAAAGGCGGTGCGCGATGGCGATGACTGGCTGATCAGCGGGCAGAAGACCTTCATCGGCAATGCGGCCTTTGGCGATGCGTCGCTAGTGCTTGCGCGTACCGATGGCGAGAGCTCGCGGGCCGGCGCGCATTCCTTCTCGCTGTTCATGGTTGAGCGTTCCGAGGGCTACAGCAACGGCAAGCCGTTCGACAAGATGGGCCTGCGCGCCTCAGATACCGCTGAGTTGTTCTTTGACGAGGTTCGCGTCTCTGCGACGGATCTTGTTGGTGAAGTCGGCCAGGGCCTGTCCTATGTCAAGGCGCAGCTGCCCCAGGCTCGTTTGGCTCTCGCCGTGGCCGCATCGGCGATCTGCTCTGCATCCTTCGAGCAGGCGCTTGAGCATACGAAGAACCGCTCGACCTTCGGCCAGGTACTCACCGAATACCAGAACACGCGTTTTGAGCTGGCTGATTTGAAAACTGAGGCGCATGTCACCCAGAGCTTCGTTGACCGTGCGGTCTTGGCTTTCAATGAGGGTGAGCTGAATGCTTCCGATGCCGCCGAGGTGAAGCTTTGGGCTAGTGAGAGCGCGAAAAAGCTTTCCGATAAGGCATTGCAGCTGCATGGCGGCTATGGCTACATCATGGAGTACCCGATTGCCCAGTCGTTCACTGCCTCGCGCTTGCTGACCATCTTCGGTGGCACAAGCGAGATCATGCGTGAAACTATTGGACGAGCACTCTAAGAACTTTTGAAAGGAACTGATCACGTGCCTATTCGGCAGATCACTGTTTACGGCGAACCGGTATTGCACAAGCGTGCCGTTGAGGTAACCGAGTTTGATGACGCGTTGCGCGCGCTCGTTGCCGATATGCACCTGACCATGGATGAAGCGCATGGCGTCGGCCTTGCAGCTCCGCAGATCGGTCTGGGCTTGCGCATGTTCACCTACGTATTCGCCGATCAGGACGATGCGCCCGAACGCGGCGTGGTGATCAACCCGAAGCTGACCCTCTCCAAGGTTTCGCAGGCTCCTGCGCACCCTGATGAGGACTCAGAAGGCTGCTTGTCGGTTCCCGGCTTGAACTACCCGCTGCAGCGCGCAGACTATGCGAAGGTGGAAGGCTTTGACGAGTTCGGCAATCCGATCTCTTTCGAGGCTCATGGCTGGTTCGCCCGCATCATGCAGCACGAGTACGACCATCTTGATGGCTGCCTCTACGTGGATAAGCTACAGCCACGTTGGGAGAAGCGCTGGAAGAAGGCCAAGAAGGCTCTGGGTTGGGGCGTACCGGGCAATACCTGGTTGCCGGGTAGCGATGAGGATCCATTCGGGCACTAGCGACTTGGCCGTCTAGCGAGCGGTCTTGAAGTCCAGATACCGCTGATGCAGCGCCGCACCGATACTATCGGTCGGCGCTGTTTCTGCATTCAAGATCTTTGCCTCCCTCCCCTCCTGCAGCCAGAAAGGTAGGAACATGCCGTTCTTGCCCGGCAGGATCTGCGCTGTCATCTGCTCATCAGCTACCAGGGTGCGCGTGCCATAGCCCAGGCAGTACTCATCGAAGGGTCCACGCAGGCGCAACGGTAGCTAGGATGCTCGCCCCGGCTGAAGTACTACGTGTGCCAGGCTTTGGGCTATCACCCAGTAGTCCTCGCCGCGTTCATCCTTGCCTACGCTGATGAGATCTTCTTCCAGTGTCTGGCTGGCTGCTCGCATATCGCTGAGGGTTTGCCCCGAGGACCAGGCAGCATCGCGGATGGTTGCTGGCCCATGGGAAGCAAGGTACCTGCGCAAAAGCTCTGCCAAGGGCTGCGCCGGTTCATGGCGCCCGGTGACCCATTGGTCAACCAGCACGAAATCCTGGGCGACGAGCTTGGCCGTAGTGGTGCGCGAAGATGATTCGCCGATCCAAGGTCTCTACGCCCAGGGAAATACTGCCTCGAATATCTTCGGCGAGGTCTACCCAGGCGCCGGCCCCACTATCGGCCAGGGGCTGGTCTACGGCAACATCATTGCCGATGACGGGGCCCAGCGCTCACGCGAGGCGAAGAACAGTTCCTCATCCATCGCGAGCTAGCAGCCGTTGAACCACAAAGGGACCTTCTCCGACGCGTAAAGCGTTGGAGAAGGTCCCTTTGGCATAAAACCGGGAAGGTCTTAGACGGTGACGGCTTCAGCCTTCAAAGCTGGAACTGCTGCTGGGTGAGTGCCGGCCATCGATTCGATGACGCGCACAACCTGGCAGGAGTAGCCGAACTCGTTGTCGTACCAAACGTAGACAACAGCGTTCTTGCCGGTCACGATGGTGGCCAGGCCATCAACGATGCCGGCTCGGCGCGAGCCAACGAAGTCGGTGGAGACAACCTCAGGCGAATCGATGTAGTCGATCTGCTTGTGCAGGCTGGAGGTCAGCGAAGTTTCACGCAGGTAGGCGTTGAGCTCTTCCTTGGTGGTCTCGTTTTCCAGATTCAGGTTCAAGATCGCCATGGAGACATCTGGGGTCGGTACGCGGATGGCGTTACCGGTCAGCTTGCCTTCGAACTCCGGCAGGGCCTTGGCTACTGCCTTGGCGGCACCGGTTTCGGTGATCACCATGTTCAGCGCTGCCGAACGGCCGCGGCGCTCGCCCTTGTGGAAGTTGTCGATCAGGTTCTGGTCGTTGGTGAACGAGTGAACGGTCTCGACGTGCCCGTGGATGACGCCGAACTTGTCGTTCAGGGCCTTGAGCACTGGGGTGATGGCGTTGGTGGTGCACGATGCAGCGGTGACGATCTTATCATCTGCGGTGATCCACGAATCGTTGATGCCGTGGACGATGTTCTTCAGATCGCCCTTGCCCGGTGCAGTCAGCAGGACGCGGGAAACGCCCTTGGCGGCCAGGTGCTGGGACAGGCCAGCCTCATCGCGCCAGCGGCCGGTGTTGTCCACCACGATGGCGTTGTCGATGCCGTGTGCGGTGTAGTCAACGGTGGTCGGGTCGTTCGAGTAGATGACCTTGATCAGGGTGCCGTTGGCGAGGATCGTGCTGTTTTCCTCATCAACGGTGATCGAGCCTTCGAAGCGGCCGTGGACCGAGTCGCGGCGCAGCAGCGAAGCGCGCTTGACGATGTCATCATCCGAGCCCTTGCGGACCACGATGGCACGCAGGCGCAGGCCGTAGCCGCCACGCTCGATGAGAATGCGAGCCAGCAGGCGGCCGATGCGGCCAAAGCCGTAGAGCACTACGTCCTGTGGTTCTGCGTCGGTTGCGCCAGCCTGGCCAACCTTCTCGCCCAATTCTTCGGTGAGGAATGCGTTCAGATCAGCGGATCCGGATTCCTTGAACTTCTTGTTCACGCGACCGAGGTCAACGGCAACCGAGCCAACATTCAGGGTCTCGATGGCATCCAGGATGGCCTTGGTGTCATTCAGGTCAAGTTCTTCGCCATCGATGCGGCGCACCACGCGGTGGGCCTTGATGATGTCAATGGCGGACTGGTTGATCAGCTTGCGGCCGTAGACGGAGGTCACCACATTGTTCTTGCGGTACAGACGTCCGATCAGTGGGATCATGGCCTCGGCGAGCTCTTCGCGCCCGCTCCATTCTTGCTGGGCAACGACAGACTGCTGGGTCACAGAAAATCCTTCCAATTCAGCCGACTCGCAGATCCATAAAGTCGGTTGGCACCGTGGGAAGCACCATTGCTTTTGCGGTGGTACGAGGTAACAGGATCATCCTCGTAAGTACATGATCCATTCTAGACCGTGCGCAGAAATTCTGAGAGCTACGGATTGTGAATCATCTCACCAGCGCATTAGGGGCTGATGCCGGCGCAATCGCGGGAAGGAAGAGTGTGAATGGGATGGCCGATACGCCGGGTTTTGTCGCGCCGAAGCGGGACGGTCATCTATCTACGACTGCCGTTGCCGGCAGCCTCTAGCGGTCCACCCGACTGCATGGGGCGAACAGCCCTCATAACGCAGTCTGTCTGACCTTGCTCCGGGTGGGGTTTACCTAGCCGCCCCAATCACTTGGGGCGCTGGTGGTCTCTTACACCACCGTTTCACCCTTACCAGGAAACCTGGCGGTCTATTTTCTGTGGCACTAGCCTGCGGGTTACCCCGAGTGGGCGTTACCCACCACCCTGTTCTGCGGAGCCCGGACGTTCCTCGGGACAATAACTTGCCACGCGACCGTCTGGCCATCCCATTCATTAACCATTCTAGCCCCGCGAGTTTCCCGGCGCTGACCACCGCCGTGAGCCACTGGCCACACTGGCGCTACCCGAAGCGCTCGGTTTCCAGCAGCCGCAACCAGATTTCGCTCAGCGTCGGGTAGGCCGGGACCGCATGCCACAGCCTCTCCAACGGAACCTCGCCGATGATTGCCACGGTGGCAGCATGCAGCAGCTCGGCCGCATCCTGCCCCACGAAACTCGCCCCGAGAATTACACCGCGTTCCCGGTCGATCACCAGCTTGGCACGCCCCGTATACCCATCAGCATGCAAGCTGGCTCCGGCAATGGCACCCAAATCATGTTCGATGACCTTGATGCCAAGTCCCTGGGCTCTCGCTGCGTGTTCGGTCAGGCCCACGGCAGCGACCTGCGGATCGGTGAACACCACCCGCGGGATTGCCCCATGATCTGCCGTGGCCGCATGCCGGCCCCATTTGGCGTCCTGCACCTCGGCCCCGGACAACCGGGCAGCGATCGCCTCGCCGGCGACTCTCGCCTGGTACTTGCCCTGGTGGGTGAGCAGGCCTCGCCCGTTGGCATCGCCGACCACGTACAGCCAGTCGGTCCCCGAGACCCGCAACGTGTCATCAACGTCAATCGCCGCCGGGTCCAAGTCCACGGCTTCCAATCCCAGATTCGAGGTATTTGCGCGGCGGCCCGTGGCCACCAGCAGCTCATCGGCCGCCACGGCGCTCCCCTCAGCGAAGTCGAGGTGCACGATTCCCTGAGCGTCCCGGGACACTTTTGAGGGCGTGGCACCGATACGCACCTCGACGCCCTGTTCTTCCAAGGCTGCGGCCACCATCTGTCCGGCGAAAGGTTCCTCTCGGCTCAGCAGCGCACCGCGCGAGAGCACGGTGACCGCTGATCCCAGTGAGTTGAAGGCGAAGGCCATCTCCACTGCGGCCACCCCGCCACCGATGATTGCCAGCCGCGGCGGAATCTTCTTGGCTGCGGTAGCTTCGCGGGTACCCCATGCTTGCGCCTCGGCCAGTCCAGGAATTTGCGGCAGCACCGGGATGGATCCGGTGGCCAGCACCACGGCGCGGGCCCGGTACTCGCGTCCTCCCACAGCCACTATGCCCGGGGCCACCAGCTGCCCGTGGCCGCGCAGCAGTTCAATGCCCGCAGAGCGCAGCCATTGCACTTGGCCGTCATCATCCCAGTTGCTCGTGAAGGCATCGCGCCGGGCCAGCACCGCAGATACATCAAGAGTGGAAGTGATTGCTTGGCCAGCTCCAGGCACCCGTTGCGCCGCTGCCAGCACCTGGCCACTGCGCAACAACGCCTTGGAAGGCATGCAGGCCCAATACGAGCATTCACCACCCACCAGCTCGGACTCGACAATGGCTGCCGACAGTCCTTGTTTGGCTGCATAATCAGCGGCGTTTTCCCCGGCGGGACCAGCGCCGATGACAATCACATCGAAATCGGTGGCGGGCTGCGGATTGCGCTGCATGGCTTCTCCTAGCTGGCTTCTGCTGGCGTGGTGTGGACCCGGCGCGGGTGCATTAGCCCAGCCTAGCCACCGGTGCCCAGGCAGTACAGAGCCAGGGTGCCAAACAGGAGAGGTCCCTTGCAAAAAGCCGCCGCCAATCTCAGATAAGCTAAAAAGCGTGCTTATTTTGCTGCCGCCTTCCGAAGGCAAGACCGCCCACACTGAAGGCTCCCCGTTCGACTTTGCCGATTTATCCTTCCCGGAGCTTGAACAGGAACGACGCCAGGTGCTTGATGCCTTGGCCGAAGTTTCAGCTCGCGAAGATGCCATGTCGGTTTTGGGGGTCGGCGCCTCGCTGGCTAAGGAAGTAGCCCGCAACATTTCCCTGCACAACGAACCGGCAGCTCGCGCCCACGATATCTATTCCGGTGTGCTGTTCGAAGCCCTGAACTATGCCTCGCTGGATCAGGCCTCCGCACAGCGTGCCGATGAATCGATCATCGTGGTCTCCGCACTATGGGGCGCGGTGCGCTTCGGCGATCGCATCCCTCCCTACCGCCTGTCGATGTCGGCGAAGCTTGAACCGCTGGGCAAGCTGGCCAGCTGGTGGAAGAAGCGCCTGACCCCGGTGCTGGATGCCGCCGCCGCGGATCAGCTGATTGTCGATGCCCGTTCCAGCACCTACGCTGCCGCCTACAAGCCGAGCAACTGCAACCAGGTTGCCGTTAACGTGTTCCAGCTGCGCAATGGCACCCCCAAGGTGGTTTCGCACTTCGCGAAGCACACCCGGGGCGAGGTCTCCCGTTTCCTTGTCCAGCAGCCTGTCGCACCGGAAAACCCTGGAGAACTACTGAAGCTCATCCAGGCCAAATGGGATGCTTCCCTGGTTCAGGATAAGAAGGGTTTGGCGCTGAATATCCTGCTGCCTGAGGATCACCAGTTCACCACGGTGAACAAGGCCGTGTAGCCACGAAACAAAAAGCTGTGGGAGTGAAGCAAAAATTGCTTGACTCCCACAGCTTTTTCAGGGCTGGGCTACCAGTTCTATTTCAAATCCAGCCGCATCTTCCAGATAGGCAGCATAGTGCCCGGCTCCCCCGGCATGCGGGTGCTTATCTGCGAACATCAGCGTGAATCCGTGAGCCTGTGCTTCTTCGGTCACCTGATCCATCTCGGCGGTACCAGGCACGCTGAAAGCCATATGGTTCATCCCCGGGGCCACTCGATTATGACGTTGCGGCACTACATCCGGACCCGATTCCAAGACAATATAAAAATCGCCCTGGGCATAGCTGATGCCGCTGGCCCAGGTGGATTGCACTTCATAGCCAAGGCGGGCCAGCAGCCAGCCCACCGAAGCGTTGCTGGCTGCCAAATCCTCTACCCAGATCTCCAGATGATGCAACATGTTGGGCTGCCTATGGAGTCAGGACGAAGTCCCATGGATCACTGTTGATTTGGGACACCTCGATTTGCACCGAGTGGCCCAGATCGTTGAGCACGTTACCCAAGGCGCGGGCACCGGCTGAGAGCCAGACCCATTCCGAGGCGAAGTGCGAAACATCGATCAGGTACGGGAACCCGCCATCGGCAGCTTCGCGTGCTTCGCTGGCTGGGTGGTGGCGCAGATCTGCGGTGACGTAAACATCGGCTTGATGCGAGCGCACCGCGTCGAATAGGGAATCACCCGCACCTCCGCAGAGTGCGACCTTCCGAATGATTCCGGTACGGTCCCCGGCCACGCGTACGCCGCCGGCAACCGCCGGCAGCACGGTGTAGACACGTTCGGCAAAATCTTCGAGCTTCATCGGCTTGTCCAAATAGCCGACCCGGCCCAGTCCTTCTTCTGGCAGTCCATCTTTGGACTCAACCAGAGGTACGCACTCCTTCAGGCCGAAGGCATCAGCAAGAGCATCGTTGACTCCCCCAATGGCACTGTCGGCGTTGGTATGCGCGGTCAGCAATGCGGTGCTTGATTCAATCAGACGGTGAATGGCCTCGCCCTTGAAGCTGGTGCCAGCAACTTGGGTTACCCCGCGCAGCAGCAATGGGTGGTGAGTGATCAGCAAATCGGCCCCACGCTCGATTGCATCCTCAATCACCTCCAGCGTCGGGTCGACAGCCATCACGATCTTGGAAATTTTCTGGCTGGTACGCCCGGTCACCAGACCCACGGCGTCCCAGTCTTCAGCCAATGACTTAGGCCAAAGTTCTTCCGCTGCTTCAAGTACATTCCCCAAGCTGGCTTGGGCAACCGTGGTGTCTTCCACCGGCTGCTCGGCCTGCTCATCGGTAACGGTCTTGAGCTTTGCGGCATCCGGGGATTCGGTGTTCTTCCCCGGGTCTTGCGAGTTATTTGCCTTGCTCTGCATACCAACCACCCTACGCGGTTCAGCTGATGATGGAACAGAATGCAACGCCGCAACGTTGTGAACTATGTGAGTATTCTCAGCCTTCAGTCACCACATCAATTCAGCCCTTCTCTGGACATCCAGGACACCAAGCTGACCACCTTCGTCCTCGCCGGCGGTTGCTTCTGGTGCTTGGATGCCGTGTATCAGAAAACCCGCGGCGTGTACGCGGTGATTTCCGGATATATCGGTGGACACACCACGGATCCGAACTATCGCGAAGTCTGCAGCGGAACCACCGGCCATGCCGAGGGCGTTGCCGTAATTTTCGATCCTCAGGTCGTTCCGGCCGAAGTCATCTTGGACATGTTCTTCACCGTGCATGATCCAACTACCCTGAACCGCCAGGGCTACGACGTAGGTACCCAGTACCGTTCGGCCATGTTCCCGCTTGATGAACAGCAGCGTGAACAATTCGAGGCTGCCATTGAGAAGTTCGCCGGCGTATACCCCAACCCGATCGTGACCACCATGGAAGAGTCGAAAGATTTCTATCCTGCGGAGCAAATACATCAGGATTATTACTCCGAGAACCAAGAAGTCGGCTATTGCAGGGTGATTATCGATCCAAAACTTGCAAAAGTCAGGAAATATTACGCTCAATGGCTAAACGAAGCTTAGGGATGCTTTTGGCCTATTAGGGTTAGTTATGAACCTCAACGGCATCGGGCGCTTAGGCCAGATACCGGTAATTATTTAGCCGCAACTAAGTGCGGCTGCATAGATTCACGTAAGGATTGCATACAAGATGGGCAAGATCTACAACAACGTCACCGAAGTAGTMGGCAACACCCCACTGGTGAAGCTGAACCGCGTCGGCGAGGGCCTGGCCGGCAACATCGCGGTGAAGCTGGAATTCTATAACCCAGCTAACTCCGTCAAGGACCGCATCGGTGTAGCAATCGTAGATGCAGCCGAGGCTTCTGGCGCACTGAAGCCAGGCGGCACCATCGTCGAGGGCACCTCCGGCAACACCGGTATCGCCCTGGCCATGGTTGGCGCAGCCCGCGGCTACAAGGTCATCTTGACCATGCCTGAGACCATGTCCACCGAGCGCCGCGTCATGCTGCGCGCTTTCGGTGCTGAAATCGTACTGACCCCGGGTGCCGATGGCATGCGCGGTGCAGTGGAGAAGGCCAAAGAAATCGTAGCGACTTCCGAGAACGCCATCTGGGCACAGCAGTTCGCCAACACCGCCAACCCACAGGTACACGCAGACACCACCGGTCCAGAGATCTGGGCTGATACCGAGGGCAAGGTCGACGTTCTGGTTGCCGGCATCGGTACCGGCGGCACCATCACCGGTGCAGGTCGCTACCTGAAGGAAAAGAACCCTGACCTGAAGATCGTGGCCGTTGAGCCAAAGGATTCGCCAATCCTCAATGGCGGCAAGCCAGGCCCGCACAAGATCCAGGGCCTGGGCGCGAACTTCATCCCAGAGGTTCTCGACACCGAGCTGTACGACGAAGTTCTGGATGCCAGCATCGAGGATTCGGTTTCCACCGCTCGCGCACTGGGTGTCAAGGAAGGCATCCTGGGCGGCATCTCCGCTGGCGCCGCTGTGTGGGGTGCGGTACAGATCGCAGCCCGCGAAGAGAACGCCGGCAAGCAGATCGTTGCAATCATCCCTGACTTCGGTGAGCGCTACATCTCCACCCTGCTGTTCGATGACATCCGCGGCTAATTGAATCTGCGCAAACAGAATAAATCGGCGCGAGCCACCGTTGGGTCTATAGGCAGATCCTTGAATGGTGCAGCTCGCGCCGATTTGCTGTGTGACATCTTCGGGTTCTCCCGGAGCGAACCGAAACCACTAAGGTAGTATTCATGAGTTTTTTCTCCCGCCTGCGTGAGGACTTGGCCAACGCACGCCAACATGATCCAGCAGCGCGAAGCGATCCCGAAAACTTCTTCGTGTATTCCGGACTGCACGCGATCTGGATGCACCGCCTGGCCCACAAGATGTGGCAGAACCCCTCATTGAAGTGGCCAGCCCGCTTGCTGTCCCAGGCAAACCGCGCACTAACCGGCATTGAAATCCATCCAGGTGCCACCATCGGCCGCCGATTCTTCATTGACCACGGCATGGGCATCGTCATTGGCGAGACCGCCGAAATCGGCGATGACGTCATGCTGTACCACGGGGTGACCCTCGGTGGGCGTTCGCTGGCCAAGGTCAAGCGCCATCCGACCATCGGAGACCGCGTGGTCATCGGTGCCGGGGCAAAGGTCTTGGGCCCAATTACCATTGGTGCCGATTCAGCCATCGGAGCCAACGCTGTGGTGGTCAAGGATGCACCTGAAGGCTCCATCGTCACCGGCATCCCGGCACAGAACCGCCAACGCCGTCCTGATGAACGCAAGCCAGCGGTGGACCCGGCAGAGTACATCGATCCGGCCATGTGGATCTAGTGCTTTCCAGGCCATAGGCCAATAGGCAAAACCCGCCCTTCGCGCAAACCGATCAAGGTTTGAGCGAAGGGCGGGTTTTGCTTTGCCCTGAAGTATTCAGGCAAAGAAAAGCACCGATGCCCGGTGCCGGCCTGATCAAGAGGCGGTACCGGGCATCGATGCTGATGCGAGTGCAGGGAACTGCTTAGGCCAGCTTGTGGTCCGCAGCTTCGGTGCCATCGGCTAGCTCTACGACCTCGTCCTCAGGATCCTGGGGCTGGGCGCCGAGCTTGCCGTTGGTCAGCTTGTGCATGATCATGGCCAGCGCGCCGTCGCCGGTCACGTTGGTCGCGGTGCCGAAGCTGTCCAGTGCGATGTAGGCAGCGAACATCAAGCCGACCTCGACCTCGCCGAAGCCCAGCATCTGGGTCAGCAGGCCAGCGGCCGCAGCGATTGCGCCACCTGGTACGCCAGGAGCCGCGATCATCATGACGCCGAGCATCAAGATGAATGGCAAGTACGCAGTGAAGGAAACATCGCCGCCGGTCAGCAGCAGAACTGCGATCGAGAAGCAGGTGATCTTGGTCATCGAACCGGACAGGTGGATGGTGGCGCACAGTGGCACTACGAAGCCTGCGACGGTATCGGAGACGCCATTCTTCTTAGCCGATTCCAGAGTCACTGGAATGGTGGCTGCCGAAGACGAAGTACCCAATGCGGTGAAGTAGGCATTGCGCATGCCCCACAGCGCGGACAGCGGGTTGCGCTTGTTCATGGCGCCGGCAATCGTGTACTGCACCAGCAGCACTACGAGGGTCAGCACGAAGGAGACCACGGCGACGAACAAGAACTTCTGCACGACGACCACAGCATCACCGGCAGCGGATAGATCCAGGAAGATGCCGAAGATGAACAGCGGCAGAGCCGGGACGATGATCTTGCGGATCACCATTTCCACGATGCTGCGGAATTCGACGGTGCCGCGGAAGAGCACGGTGGAGCGGAAGGCGGTCAGGCCCAGGCCCAGCATGAAGGCGAGTACCAGCGCGGTCATGACGCCCATCAGCGGGGTCAGCACGATTTCGGTGGCGCCATCGCCAGCTTCGCCGACCAGCGAGATATACGGTGCGAAGCCGGAGCCTTCGCCTCCGCCGACTTCTTCCACGCCGCCACCGGACAGCGACTTGGTGAAGAGCCAGCGGCTGACGAAGTAAGCCAGCAAGCCAGCGCAAAGAGTCGAGGTGTACGCGATCAGCGCAGTGATACCCAGCCACTTGCCGGCGCCTTTGCCGAGCTCAGCGATCGCTGGGGCAACCAGACCGAAGATGATCAACGGCACGATGAAGCCGAGGAATCCGGAGAAGATCGAGTTGTAGGTCAGGAAGAGACTTCCAAGCCATACGGGCATGACGGGACCCAGAAGGATACCGAGCACGATGGCAACGAGCACCCAGCCGAGCAGTGGGATTTTTTTAAGCAGCTTCATGGAGGTCCTTTAAACGGTTGGGGTTCGGAGCGCTCTGTTGGCGGCCACAGATGTGTCGTGGCACACGCCTCAATCATGATAGACGTAAATTTCGATACACCGAAATCCTGTGAATTATTTATGTGTTACGAGAAAACGCTCGTTTGCCGAATGTTTTAGAGCAGGAACCTGCAAGAACTTCCAACTCGTTCGAACCGTGGCGAATAAGTTGATCCCGGATTGAATTTTCGGCGATTTAACCACCGCAGGGCGGGTTTGCCCAATTAAGCAGTCCCGCCCAGGTGAAGAATTTTTGGCTTACTCGAAGTTCGCTTCGACGAC
Source organism: Glutamicibacter sp. MCAF14 (assembly GCF_052114325.1). NCBI lineage: Bacteria > Bacillati > Actinomycetota > Actinomycetes > Micrococcales > Micrococcaceae > Glutamicibacter > Glutamicibacter sp. MCAF14. The sequence continues at coordinate 445,350 of NZ_JBFREO010000004.1, read as the reverse complement.
CCCTTGTTCATGGCCTTGGCCCACGACCTGGTTCTGCACACGAAGATTGAGCACCGATCCATCTTCGGTATTTTCATAGCTCACGAATACCGATCCGGCTCCAGCATCGCTGCTGGTTTGCGACCAGTGAGCTCCGCCCTCCTTCGAATGCCCTGTCAGGGAGGTAATTACCTGCGCTGTGGCCAGCTGCTGCATCTGCGCTTCATTTCCGTTGCCCCAGGCAACCACCAAGGCATCAGCGTATTCAATGGCGTTTGAAGGCAGCTTGCCCAGCTCTTGGCCCCCGATGGTTTCGGTTTGCTCAGACTCTCCTGCCGCGCTGGAGCTTGCAGCAGCCGTAGGCGAAGTACTTGCTTCTGGAGCCGAGGCCTGTGGTGAGGAGCTTTCCAGCGAAGCGGACTGTGTCGGGCTTGAAGGTTCTTCGCTGGCACTGCCAGCGGTGGTGCTGCCGCAACCGGCGAGCGCCAGGCACCCGAACAGGACCGTCAGCGAGCCGAGCTTCACTAGTTTCCGAGGTCTGTTTGACATGGCTTTCTCCGCTCTCGCATGGGAATCGTGGATTCTTTCGTAGTTTGATCCTCCACCGTGCCCGGCCATAATTGCAAGCTTGCCCAAGTGCGCACGTGTCTGGCGACTATTTTCTGCGTAGGCTTGGTTTATGAGCCAGCACCCAGCCGACAGCCATGAGAAGATTCGAGTCCGCCAAGCCCGTGAAAATAACTTGCGGGGTGTTGACGTCGATATCCCCAAGCGGCGCATTACCGCATTCACCGGCGTCTCCGGTTCGGGGAAGTCCTCACTGGTGTTCGGCACAATCGCCGCTGAGTCCCAACGGCTAATCAATGAAACCTATACGACGTTCATCCAGAGTTTCATGCCATCGATGCCCCGGCCTGATGTCGAGGTGCTGGAAAATCTTTCTGCGGCCATCGTGGTTGATCAGGAACGCATGGGCGCGAATTCGCGTTCCACCGTTGGCACGGCAACCGATGCCTATTCGCTCTTGCGCGTGCTGTACTCACGGTATTCCACCCCCAGTGCTGGCGGAGCCGGTGCGTACTCGTTCAATCTCGGGGAAGGTGCATGTCCGGTGTGCGAAGGGTTTGGCACCGAAGCAAGCATTGACCTTGATGAGCTGCTGGATTGGGACAAGACCCTGAATGAGGGGGCCATCACGGCACCTAACTTCGCTCCTGGCGCGTGGTTGTGGCAGACACTGACTGCAGGCACCGAGCCTGATCTGGATTTGAAGCTGCGCGATATGCCCAAGCCGATGCTTGACCGCCTGCTCTATGAAGAAGCAGGCAAGGTCAAGCTCAATGGGGCCAACATGAGCTATTCGGGACTGATCACGCGCATCAAGTCCAACTACATCCATTCCGGGCGCGAGATCAAGCAAGCTCATATCCGCGAATGGATCGAGCGGATCTCCACTACTGCCCCGTGCTCTGCTTGCGACGGCTCCCGCCTGGGCGAAAAAGCGCGTGCGTCGAAGATCAATGATCTGGGCATCGCGGACATGACTGCACTGCAGGTCACCGAATTGCTCGACGAGCTGGAAAAGGTCCAGCACGAGGATGCCGCACCACTGATTGCGAATTTGAAGGCAGTGCTCAAGTCCATGGTGGATTTGGGCTTGGGCTATCTCTCCCTTGACCGCCCGGCAGGAACGCTGTCTGGCGGCGAAGCGCAGCGCGTGAAGATGATCCGTCATCTGGGTTCGGCGCTATCCGACGTCACCTATGTCTTTGATGAACCCACCGTAGGGTTGCATCCCCACGACATCCAGCGGATGAACGGGTTGCTGGCCAACCTGCGCGACAAGGGAAATACCGTACTGGTGGTGGAGCATAAGCCCGAGGTCATCAAAATCGCGGACCACGTGATCGACTTGGGCCCGGGAGCCGGTACGCACGGCGGCACCGTTTGCTACAGCGGCGACGTGGCCGGGCTGCTGGCCGGTGATACCTTGACTGGGAAGCACTTCAATACCCGTGCCACTTTGAAGCAGAACCCGCGCAAGGCCCAAGGAGCCATGGAAATCCGTGGCGCGTCCTTGCACAATCTGAAGAACGTATCAGTGGATATCCCCACCGGAGTCATGTGCGCGATCACCGGTGTGGCCGGTTCGGGCAAATCCACGCTGATCCATTCCACGATCGCCAAACGCGAAGATGTCGCCGTGGTGGACCAGAGCGCCATCCAGGGATCGCGTCGTTCGAACCCCGCCACGTATACCGGGATCATGGATCCGATCCGTGCGGCCTTTGCCAAGGCCAACGGGGTCAAGCCAGCATTATTCAGTGCCAACTCGGCTGGGGCATGCCCAGGGTGCAACGGAGTTGGCTTCACCTATACCGATCTGGCTTCCATGGCCGGTGTTGCCCTGCCATGCGAACAGTGCGGCGGAAAGCGCTACACCGCAGAGGTATTGGAATACACCTTCGATGGCTTGAACATTGCTGAAGTACTGGATTTGAGCATGGAAGAAGCACTGGCGCAGCTCAACGTGCCCAAAGCCAAGCCCGTCCTCGAGCGGCTCAATCAGGTAGGACTGGGCTACCTCAAACTAGGCCAGCGCTTGAATACGCTCTCTGGTGGTGAACGCCAACGCATCAAGCTGGCCATCAATCTGGGACAGGGTGCCGGCACCTACATCCTGGATGAGCCGACCACCGGCTTGCACATGGCCGATGTGCAGAACATGCTGCGCCTGCTCGATGAGATGGTTGATGAAGGCAATACCGTCATTGTCATCGAGCACCACCTTGCGGTCGTTGCCCACAGCGACTGGGTCATTGACCTTGGCCCGGGGGCTGGACACGAGGGCGGGAGCATAGTCTTTGAAGGAACCCCGAAGGATCTTGCTGCCTCCGGTACCCTGACCGGAGTCCACCTGGCCGAATACAGCAAAGGATAAGTGTGGCTCAACAACTCAGAACGCCAACGCCTGCCGACGCCCACGAATTGGCCAAGCTGCATGTGGCTTGCTGGAAAGAGACCTATTCGGATTTACTGCCCGAAGGCTTCTTCGACTCGGCGCACGATGAACAGCGGCTGCAGATGTGGAACAAGGTACTAGCTGACCCCAATCCACTGTTCAGGATTTCGTTGGCCGAAAATGCCGATGGCAAGCTTGTCGGCTTCGCTTTCTCTGCTGCTCCAACAGGAAATACCGAGGGGATTCCGTCTAGCGTTTCCCGCCAGCTCTACAACCTCTATGTACTGCAGGGCTTCCATGGCGATGGAACCGGACAGGCGCTGCTGGACGCAGTCTTAGGCGGCGAACCGGCAATGCTCTGGGTGGAGTCGCAGAATCCCCGAGCTATCAGGTTCTATCAGCGCAATGGATTCGCTCTTGATGGCGTTACCGAGGATGACCCGATGGCGCCGAAGATCACCGATGCCCGGATGGTCCGATAGCTAGTCTTGGGCCAGGATCCGCGAGATCTCCGGGTCTTGGGCTATGCCGAGCTTGGCCTCTAGTTTCTGTACCAGCTTTGCTTGGCGCAGCAACGTGTCGTATTCGCGATCGTGCTCGTGCTCCGCGCGGATTCCGGCGGCAGCGAGCTTTGCCGATTTGCCCAGTGCCAGTTCCTTGACCACTTCATGGATCAACGCGAGATCTTCGGGTTGCACCCGCCAGCTGTTCCTATGGGCACGTAACCAGGCTTCGCGCTGTTCTTCATCCAGTTGCTCGGGCGGGTCGCTCTGGCCCTGCAGGTAGTCAAGCATCGTGATGCCGACATTCTGTTCAGTCAGGTCCGGGGACAAGCACCGGTCCATGGCGTATTGGACTCGCACCCACCATTGCCCGGCGATATCCACTTTCGAGCGCAGCTTCAGGGTGCGCAGGGCAAGGACCACGCCAATCGCCGCGATGAGCACGGTAAAAATTGGGGCCAGCGAACCCAGGATTGCCAGCCACCAGCCAAGTCCACCCGCAAATCCGTTCATGCTCCGATCCTAACCCCGCAAATGGGGTTCGGACCGGAGCAAATTCGGTTGGCGTATTAGATGCGCACCAGCATCTTGCCGGTGTTTGCACCGCGCATCATGTCCAGGAAGGCTTCCACGGTGTTCTCAATGCCCTCAACGATGGTCTCGTCATAGGCAATCTTTCCTTCAGCGAACCACTGGCCCATGCGCTCGCCAAACTCCGGGGAAAGGAAAAGGTAATTCGACAGGGTGAAGCCCTGCATTTTCAGCCCACGGGTCACCATGTTGGTCATGTTGTTCGGGCCTGCAGGAACTTCACTGGTGTTGTAGCTGGAGATCGCGCCGCACAGCGCGGCCCGGCCACCGTCGTTGAATGAAGCAAGTGCCGCTTCCAGGTGGTCCCCGCCCACATTATCGAAGTACACGTCAATGCCCTCCGGTGCGGCGGCAGCCAGCTGGCCGCGGACATCGCCGTCCTTGTAGTTGAAGGCCGCGTCGTAGCCGTATTTGCTGGTCAGCAGTTCAACCTTTTCGGCGCTGCCTGCCGAACCGATCACGCGCTTGGCGCCCATCAGCTTGGCAATCTGCCCGGCCGCAGTACCCACGGCGCCGGCCGCGCCGGAAATGAAGACGGTGTCCCCCGCTTCCAAGTTGGCAATGTGGCTCAAGCCGACATAGGCGGTCAGGCCGGTCATGCCCAGGATATGCAGGCGCAGCGAGGACGGAACTCCTGGCAGGTCCGGAACTGCCTTGAAGCTGGCGGCTTCGGCCTGCACGAGGTCCGACCAGCCATGCTGGTGCGAAACCAAGGTTCCTTCTGGCAGTGCTTCATCTGCTGAAAGGACTACACGGCCAATCGCTCCGCCCAGGATCTGCTCGCCAATCTGGAATGGCGGGATGTAGGAACGGGTATCGTTCATGCGTCCGCGCATGTAGGGGTCAACGGAGACGAATTCGTTGCGCACGCGCACTTCGCCGGCCTTGAGGTCTGCCAGTTCGCGCTTCACGGTGGTGAAGTTGTCCTGCGTCGGCCAGCCGGTTGGGCGCGAGGCGAGCAGGATCTGTGTGCTGATTGCGTCAGTCATGATTACCAGGTCTTTCAGTTCTCATTGTTTTCGAAAATTCAGTTAGTCATCGTTAGCGGCCCATGGCCACGCCGAGTCCAAGCAGCACGACAGCCAGCAGCGGGAAGAGGCCTTGGCGTACAGCCAACGTGGCCTTGCGGGGGCTGCCGGCAGCAAGCACTACCGCTGCGGCGAGCATCGAGCCGGTTCCCGCGAAGATCAACGTTGCGCCGATGGCCAGATTCCCCAGGGCGACTAGCAGAACGCCGATCAGGGATGCCAGAGCCAGGAAGAGGTTGTAGAACCCCTGGTTGAATGCCATCTCACGGGTAGCTTCAGCTTCCTCTTCGGTGGCATTGAATACAGCTCGAGTCCGCTTGCTGGTCCACGTCAAGGATTCCATGGAGAAGATATAGACGTGCAGCAAGGCTGCAATGCTGGCGGCGATCAGTGCGGCAATAATCATGGCTTGTCCTCGGTGCGGGGCTGGAAACTATTCTGTAACGACCATTTCAATATATACTGAAATGGTCGTTACGAAAAGGGAAGGTGAGTGTGATGGCACGAACATCAGCATTTGACAGGGCACAAGTCATCCAAAACGCGCGCTCCATCTTCTGGTCCAAGGGCTATGAAACCAGTTCCATACCGGAACTTGAATCCGCCACCGGCCTGAGCCGTTCAAGCATCTACAACTCGTTTGGATCCAAGCGCGGACTCTTCGACGCAGTTGTAGACAGCTACTTGAACGAAATTGTGCGCCCACGGCTGCAACCCCTGCTTGCAGGCAACGTCTCCCCGAGTGCCCTGGAAGAGTACCTGAGCTCCTTGGCGGAGGTTTTCGCCAAGCCAGAATCCCTGCCAGCAGCCCACGGATGCTTGCTCATCAACACCGCCAGCGCTCCGCTGGCAGCGGATCCGGAAGTCGCCTCCGTAATCAGCGGCTACCGCGATGAACTGCATCAGGCACTGGACCGCGGACTGCACGCCGCACGCCCGGAACTATCCGGCGAACGCCGCGGCGTGCTCGCTGAAGCCATAACCGGCCTGGTAGTTGCCGCCTTCGCTTTGGTGCGGATCAGCCCACACGAAGCGGTGCGCCTGCTGCACTGCGCCGAAAACCTGCTCGGCGTTGAACCCGGGCACTAGGCACGCCGAGCCGCACAAGCGTACGATGGGCACCGCCGGTGGCGGGGCCGGCCCGAACAGCAGCCTGCGAGGTGGGGACATGGATCGGGGACGAACACGCATTGCCGAGGACTACCACCACGATCTGCAGATGCTGCGCAGCTTCCTCGCGGCGGCGAACGCCAGCGACTTGAAACGGCGCAGCCACGGCACCCGGTGGACCAATGAGCAGCTGCTGTTCCATATGGTTTTCGGGTACATGATTGTGCGCGCACTGCTGCCCCTGGTGCATGTGCTGGTGCGCTGCCCGCCATCGGCGCGGTCAACCTTCTGCCGTCTGCTCAATGCCGGATCCGCACTGTTCCACCCAGTCAATTACCTCGGCTCCTGCGCCGCGGCTGCCGTGTACAACCACCGGCGCATGGCCTTCAAGCTTCAGCGCACCATCGCCGCATTGGAAGCCCGGCTGGAGGCCGAAACGACGGCATCGCTGCAACGCCGTACGGATTTCCCCGACCGCTGGGATCCGTTTTTCACCCCGGCGATGTCCGTGGAGCAGATCTACGCCTACCCCAGCCGGCACTTCGCTTTCCACGCCCGGCAGTTGGCCTTGCCTGCGCAATAGCACCGCGCACCTCGGGAGGAAACGAGAAAAGCCCGCACATTCCAAACGGAATGCACGGACTCTTCTGCCGGGTTGCTTAGAACTGCAGCGCCCAGATGCTGCCTAGTGGGTGTCCTCGGCTGCGATTTCGGTACGGTCACCGCTCCACAGGGTGTGGAAGGTGCCTTCCTTATCGGTACGGCGGTAAGTGTGCGCACCGAAGTAGTCGCGCAGGCCCTGGGTCAGGGCTGCTGGCAGGCGATCGCGGCGCAGGCCGTCGTAGTAAGCCAGCGACGAGGAGAATACCGGTGCTGGGATGCCCAGCTGCACGGCAACGGAAACCACGCGGCGCCATGCTGGAACTGCATCGTTGATGGCCTTGGCGAATGCCGGGGCGAACAGCAAGTTCGATGGCTTTTCATCTGCCGAGTATGCGGCGGTGATGTCCTTGAGCAGGGCGGCACGGATGATGCAGCCTTCACGCCACAAGCCGGCGATCTCATCAAGCTTCAGTTCCCAGTTGTATTCACCGGCAGCAGAAGTGAGCATGTCGATACCCTGTGCGTAGGAAACCAGCTTCGAAGCGAACAGTGCCTGGCGCACATCTTCAACGAAGTTCTCTGGCAAGGTGACCTCGGCGGTTTCGCCGGTGAGCACTTCCTGGCCTACGGCGCGGATATCGCGCTGGCTGGACAGCGAACGGGCGAAGACCGATTCGGCGATGGCCGAAACAGGCGAACCCATGTCCAAGCCGGACTGCACGGTCCAGCGGCCGGTGCCTTTCTGGCCGGCCGAGTCCTGGATGACATCTACCAGCGGCTTGCCGGTGGCAGCGTCGGTGTGGCCAAGTACTTCAGCGGTGATTTCAATCAGGAAGCTGGAAAGCTCGCCCTGGTTCCACTCGTTGAAGATCTGTGCCTGCTTTGCTGGCTCGATGCCTGCCGCACTGCGCATCAGGTCGTAGGCTTCGCCGATAACCTGCATGTCGGCGTACTCGATGCCGTTGTGGACCATCTTCACGAAGTGGCCGGCACCGTCGGTGGAGATCCAAGCGCAGCAAGGTGCGCCGTCATCAGCCTTGGCGGAGATCTTTTCCAGCATTGGGCCCAGCGACTTGTAGGATTCAGCCGAACCGCCTGGCATGATCGATGGGCCAAGCAGCGCGCCCTCTTCACCACCGGAAACACCGATGCCTACGAAGTGCAGTCCCTTTTCTGCCAGGGCTGCTTCTCGGCGGCGGGTATCGGTGTAGTGCGAGTTGCCGCCGTCGATAACGACGTCGCCTTCTTCAAGCAGTGGCACCAGCTGATCGATGACAGAGTCCACTGGACCGCCAGCCTTGACCATGATCAGCACGCGGCGTGGAGTTTCAAGGTTTGCGACGAGCTCTTCCAGGCTTTCAGTGCGGATGAAATCGCCTTCATCGCCATGAGCTTCAAGCAGGGCATCGGTTTTTCCAACCGAGCGGTTGTGCAGGGCGACGGTGTATCCGTTGCGAGCGAAATTACGGGCGAGGTTTGCGCCCATGACGGCCAGACCTGTGACACCAATCTGTGCAGGCATAAAAATAAGTCTCCATCGATTACGGGGAGTTGAACCGCCAAGCAGAGACCGGATGAGTCACGATCCCTGATTCACGGCCACGTGACTTTTCCATCCTACAAGGGCGAGGCCGGTGTTTTACAGTGAATCGCATAATTGAAAGCATATTTATTTCGCGGAATGACTCGCCATAACCTGCTCTGGCGCAAGTCATTGGCTAAACTGAGCCCATGGCAACTAGTCTGCACGCTCATGTGGTTGAGCACCTCGGCTCTCGCATCGTCAGCGGGAATATCCCCCGTGGCTCCATCATCCTCGCCGCTGAGCTCGAGCAGAAGCTCCAGGTCTCTCGTTCGGTAATTCGTGAAGCAATCCGTGTTTTGGCCCAATGCGGCCTAGTCACCAGCACCAAACGGGTTGGCATACGAGTACTTGAGGCCGAGCTCTGGAATCCCTATGACGACCATGTGATCCGATGGCGGCTGGCCAGCGACCATAAGGGCGCACAGCTGCGCTCGCTGACTGAACTGCGCATCTCCGTGGAGCCGATGGCCGCCGAGCTGGCAGCCGAAGTCGCCCCCGAAGCGATGCGCAAAGAACTGATGATGCTCTCGGCGCAAATGAACCATTACGGACGCCAAGGCGATTTGCGACGCTTCCTGGAACTGGATATCCGCTTCCATGCCGTGGTGCTCGCCGCGTCGGGCAACGAAATGTTCGCCAACCTGGCCACCCCGATCGGCGCGATCCTGCGTGGACGCACCGAACTGGGCCTGATGCCCGAACGCCCGCATGAGGAAGCCTTGCTCTGGCACCAGTCGGTGGCCGATGCGATCTCCAACTCGGATTCAGCCAGCGCGCGCAAGAATATGGAAAGCATCATGCGCCGCACGCACAACGAAATCTGCAGCCTCTGGGAAGGCGCTCCACGGCTCTTCGTGGATCCAGCCAAGGACACCAAGTAGACGTAGCTAGAACTTAAAGCCGAAATCCGCCGAGGGCAGCGATCTTAGTCGCTATCCTCGGCGGATTGCTTTTATGCCTTCTGCCCCGTTAGGCCAGCATGGTTGCCACGCCGTAGAGCACCATCACGCAGGCGAAGCCGACGACCGAAACCAGTGCCTGGCCCACGGTCCAGACCTTCAAGGTGGTTGGCACATCGATATCAAGGAAGCGGGAGATCAGCCAGAAGCCCGAGTCATTGACGTGGCCAGCGAAGACCGAGCCAGCAGCCAGTGCCAGCACCATGGTGGCGACCTGGAAGACGGTCAGCGAGGCATCTGCCAGCACCGCTGGCTGCACGATGGCCGCTGCGGTAGTCAGTGCAACGGTTGCCGAACCCTGCGCCAGGCGGACAATGGCCGCGATCAGGAAGCCCGCGACAATCAGCGGCATGCCCACTGATTCAAGCGAGGACGCGATTGCGTTGCCGATACCGCTGGCACGCAGCACTCCACCGAACATGCCGCCGGCGCCGGTGATCAAGATGATCGAGCAGACCGGACCCAGCGCGGAATCCACGATGGTTTCGGTCAGGGTCTTGTCCTTGCCCTTCCGGAAGCCCAGCAGGAACATGCCCAGCAGCACGGTGATCAGCAGTGCTACCGGGGTTTCACCCAGCAGGCGCAGCCAGCGAACCCACGAAACTTCCGGATCCACTACCCCGGCAGAACCAAGCATGTTCAGTCCGGTGTTCATGAAGATCAGCAGCAGCGGCAGCAGCAACAGGCTGAAGACGGTGCCCACCGATGGCGAGGACTTGAAGTCGTTCTTATTAGCTCCGTTGCCCAGCGCTGCGGCCAGGATGTTTGGTACCGGGATGTCGAACTTCTTGCCGACGAACTTGCCGAACAGGTGACCGGCGACGTACCAGGTCGGGACGGCTACGATCAGGCCGAGCACCAGCACCAGGCCGACGTTGGCTTCAAGCAAGCCTGAGGCTGCCACGGGACCCGGATGCGGTGGTACGAAGACATGCATGACCGAGAACGCGGTGGCTGACGGGATTGCGTACAGCAGCAGGGATCCACCCAGTCGGCGGGCCACGGTGAAGATGATCGGCAGCATGACTACCAGCCCGGCATCGAAGAAGATCGGGAAGCCGAAGAGCAACGACGCAACCGACAAGGCCAGCGGTGCGCGCTTCTCTCCGAACTTGGAGATCAGCCAGCTGGTCATCACATCGGCGCCACCACTGGTTTCCAGCATGCGTCCGAGCATCGCACCTAGGCCGACGAGCAGGGCCACGCTGGCCAAGGTCGAGCCGAAGCCACTGGTCAGCGTGGTGATCACGGATTCGGCAGGGATGCCGGAGGCCACAGCTGTCAGCAAGCTGGTGAGAACCAGTGCCAAGAATGCGTGGACGCGGAAGCGGATGATCAGCACCAGCAGCAAGGCTACTGCTGCTACCGCCAGCATCAGGAGGCCGGGCGTGCCCAGCGTCCAGTTCAGTTCAAGCTCAGTTGTCATTGTCTTCCTTGATCAATGGGTGGCTTATGCCAATGATGGTCTGCAGGTTGCAGAAAGCAATCTTGCTTTAGGACAGTTGGGAGATCAGCTGGCGCACAATGCGCTCAGGTGTATCGGTGATATCTGCGCTGAGCACCGGCTCGTCCTGGTCCGGTGCCTCCAAGGTGGCCAGCTGGCTATCGAGCAGGCTGGTTGGCATGTATTCGTGGGAACGGGCCGACATTCGGTCCCGAATCAAAGTTGGCACGCCGGCGAGGTGAACGAAGATGGTGGCTGGTTCCAAGGTGAGGATGAGATCACGGTAGCTGCGCTTGAGCGCCGAACAGGCGATGACCAGTGGAGCGTGGCGTTGATTGCTTTCAGCCAGCTTGGCACCAATGACCCTAAGCCATGGCTCGCGGTCTGCATCGTCAAGCGCATGCCCTGCAGCCATCTTGTCCTTATTGGCCTTCGGATGCAGGTTGTCACCGTCAATGAATTCGCGATCCAGCTGGTCAGCGAGCAGTTGCCCGATGGTGCTCTTGCCACTGCCTGAAACACCCATTACAACAATGGGCGGGACCTGTTCACTCATGCTTTACTCCGTCGTACGTGAACCTAATATCTGACTTAAGAGTTATCTGAAGCCATAAAGTATGATTTATCCAGACTAGAAGCGGCGGGCATTGCTGTCAACAGAAAAATCCGCCAGCTCGGCCGCTTTCCCCAAAGCCCCACGTCAAAGTGCGTAAATTGCTTCAGATTGGCACATCATTCAACTGGGGATTGAAGCTAGCCTGTTAAAACCCTAGATTTCATCGGGTTACCCATAGAACCCCTGCTCAAAGACATGTATTGTCTCGTTTAAGTGGCTCAAACCCGACCACTAAGAAGTCTTACCTTTGGAGCGAATCATGGGATTCATTGGATGGATAGTTTTGGGCTTGATTGCTGGAGCCATCGCAAAAGCAATTCTTCCCGGCAGGCAAGGCGGCGGATGGATCGCAACATTGGTCCTCGGCGTAGTCGGCGCACTCTTGGGCGGTTGGATCGGAAGCGCCATATTTGGCGAAGGCGTCGACGAGTTCTTCTCGATCTCAAGTTGGCTGCTTGCCATCGGCGGCGCGCTCATCGTCCTGGTTATCTGGGGATTCATCACCAAGAGACGCGCATAGTACGGCCCGCTGACCAGTACTCCCCTGGATACTGACAGCTAAACCCACCGGCACAGCACTTATCGCTGTTGCCGGTGGGTTTTCTACTTAACGGGCAAGAGCTGGGCCCCTACAGCTTCTCGTCGTAATTCGAAAAGCAGGCGGCTGCCATCGGTCTTCGACCCCTGATCCAGCGCAGTATGAAACAGCTTGAAACTCACAACCGCAGGGCAGCTGCGCGCGAACATCTGGGCGACGACGGCCGGACGGGAGCGCTGGCCCGGAGCGTCGAAGACCTTTTCGGTAAATTCTTCGGGGACCCAACGAGCACCAAGATCATCTTCCCCATCCAGGGACGCCTCTTGCTGCTCTTCCCAGCGTTCGATGATCCGTTCTTCTGAGACTTCCTGCGGAGCATAGGCCTCAATCAACGAAATTTCATATCCCGCTTCTTCCAACTGCCCAGCCAGTTTCCGCGCCGACTCGGTCGAGGACAGGACTTTGTCGATCACCACATTCAGCCCTTTATCCAGGCAGGCGGCCCGCAGGCGGTCACCGAGCATCGAGGATTCCTCATGCACCAGGCTCGCCATGTCCATGGGGAAGAATTGTTCGCCTTGCTGCTCAAGCTCGCGGACCTCGTGCGGCTTGAAGACTTGCTCATAGCTGCCATCTTCTTGGGCTTCGCGCAGCAAGAGTTCCTTGAACTCGTCAACGTCGATCACGACGTATCGATCTTGCTGATCCCCTAGCACCTGCCGCAGCAGGCTGCTCTTCCCAGCTCCTGGGGCACCTGCGAGCACCACCGCTTGGTACTCCGCCTTGGCGCCGTGCGCTTCACGCAGCTGCTGGCTAATGAGTTTGCGGTGCAGTTGCTCGCGTTGCCCGATGGCCTCCCACTTTCCCGGGGCCAATTCGTGGAACCACTGCGGGTTGCGTACCGAGATATGTGGCGAGTCATTGGCCAGCGCTTGACCAGGCTCATTGAGGTCGGCAATGGTTTTCAGGTGTTCGGTGATCTCTTGCTCATCTGCCATATCCGCATTCTATCGGGGGAATCTTTGCGTGGGCTCATGCAGCACGCGGACAGCTGGATATCGTAGAATCCAATGATGGGCCCTGTGCCCTGCGCACGACATTTAAGGACCACATGGCTACGGAACCACTGAACCCCAATTCACAACGGCGAACCGCTCCCGCCTTTTCGCATATTGGCACCGAGCGCACCCGGTGGCGCGGATTGATCCATGCTTGGTCGACCCCTGGCGTGATCGTAATGAACCTCGTGCTGATCGTGCTGGCCAACGGACGGCTCGCCGAATGGACCACGGCGGTTTTCGCCCTGTGCTCCATCATGCTCTTTGGCACCTCAGCTCTGTATCACCGCGGCAATTGGACCGACAAGGTGATGGGACTTTTCCGCCGGGCCGACCACGCGAATATCTTCTTGCTCATTGCCGGCACCTACACCCCGGTAGCTGCGCTGACCTTGCCGGGCAAGCAAGCCATCATCGTGCTCTCCGTCATTTGGGCCGGCGCGCTGGCAGGCATCGCCATCAAATCTTTCTGGCCCGGCGCTCCACGTTGGGTCGGTGTCAGCCTGTACATCGTGCTCGGCTGGGGCGCGCTCATGCAGCTGCCAGCGTTCTGGGCAGCGAATCCTGCGGTAATGATCCTGATTCTTGCCGGCGGGCTGGCCTATACGGTAGGCGCAGTTTTCTACGCTGCCAAGCGTCCTAATCCCCTGCCGAAGATCTTCGGTTTCCACGAGCTGTTCCACGCCTGCACCATCGTGGCCTTCTTGTGCCACTGGACAGCGGTGCTTCTGGTCGCCCTGTAGGCCGCTGGAATCGGGCAACAGAAAAGTGCCGCAAGCTTGGAAACCAAGCTTGCGGCACTCTTTGTCTAATTACTTAGGTTCTAGCGCTGTCCGTAGCGCTTTCGCACCACAACCAGGCCAATGAGCGAAATTACCGAAATTGCCATGTAGTACAGGCTCGGTGCATCCAAAGATCCGGTGACATCCAGCAACCAGGTCAGCACCAGCGGCGCGATGCCACCGAGCAGGGTCACCCCGACGTTGTAGGCCACCGAGAGTCCCGAACCGCGGATGGCCGCCGGGAACAGGTTGGAGAGCAACGCCGGCAGCGGGCCGAAGTAGAAGGACATGATGATTCCGAGTACCGCAATGACAATCACCATCACGATGACGCTCGGCCTCGAGGTCATCAGCTTGAACAGCGGGTAGGCCAGCACGAATGCGGCGATGGCCGCATAGGTCATCACCTTGGCCGGGCCCACGCGGTCAGCCAAGTGCCCCACCAGCGGGACGCCGCACAGGGTAATGATGCCCGCCGAGATCCCGCCAAGGAAGGCCGCATCCGCAGGGATCTTCAAGTTGGTCACTGCGAAGGTCGGCATGTACAGGATCATGTACACCGAAATGGTCGCCACGCCAATGGTTGCCGCGGCCGCCAGCAGGCGGCCGTAGTGCTGTGCGAACAGCGTGCCCAGTGGCGATTTCTCCTTGGCAGCGGAAATGAACTCCTCGGTTTCCTCCAGCTTGGCGCGGATGTACAGGCCCACCGGCCCGATCAGCAGGCCAACGAAGAACGGCACGCGCCAGCCCCAGCTCTCCAAGGCTTCTTGGCTCAACCCAGTGGTCAGGAAGTAGCCGAAGGCAGAAGCCAGCAGCATCGATGCACCCTGGCTGGCGACCTGCCACGAAGAGTAGAACGCCTTCTTATGCGGTGCAGTTTCAATCAGGAATGCAGTGGCCGTGCCGAACTCGCCACCGGCAGAGAATCCCTGGATCATGCGCGAGAGCAAGATGATCAAGGCACCAGCCACGCCCGCCATTTCATAGGGCGGAGCCACGGCCATGATCAGCGTACCGAGCATCATCAGGCCCAGCGTGAGGGTCAGCGCGTTCTTGCGCCCCTTGCGGTCGGCGTAGCTGCCCAGCACCATGCCGCCCAGGGGGCGGATCAGGTAGGAAATCGCGAAGGTGGCAAAGGTGAGAATCAGCGCGAACGTGCCATCTGATTCCGGATAGAACACCTTGGCAATGGTGGTCGCGAAGGTGGCGTAGACGATGATGTCGAACCATTCCAGCGCCGCGCCAATGGAACTGGAGATGACAGCCTTGCGGGCTTTGGCGATCTGTTCAGTCGTTGCCTTGGCTTGAGTACTCATGAGCTCAGCTGCGCAATCAGCGAATCGATGAAGTTCTCGCACGCCACGATCTGCTCCAGCTCGATGTATTCGTCCGGAGCGTGCGCCTGGGCGATATCGCCAGGGCCGCACACCACGGTGGGGATGCCGGCCGCGGAGAAAAGGCCCGCTTCGGTGCCGTAGGTGACCTTTTCGTCTGTGGCAATTGCACCACAGGCCGCAGCCAGGGCAACGACTTCCTCGCCCGGTGCCGTGTCCAGCCCGGGAGCTCCAGCCTGCTGCTGGACGCTGGCCGAGCAGGCAGGATTCTGCGCACGCATTTCAGCTTCCAGCTCGGCGGCCTTCTCGCGGAAGCGCGCGGTCAGCGCATCACGGTCCACCACAGCCAGCGAACGGTATTCGAAGTACACTACTGCTTCGGAAGGAATCGTGTTCACCGCGATGCCGGCATCGAATTTATTAACATTCATGGTGGTGGTCGGCTCGATGAAGGCCTCATCGCGCGGGCCCGAGGTACGCAGCTCGGCGGAGACCTCTTCGACGAAGTTCGCAAAACGCAGTGCGTAGGAGATCGCGTTCACTCCTTCGGAAGGCAGCGAGGAGTGAGCGGCCACGCCGTTGAATTCGGCACGGAACACGTTCATGGACTTGTGTCCGCGGATCGCGCGCATGCTCGATGGTTCTCCGACGAACGCACCGCGCGGGGCCAAACCGTCATCGACGATTTTCTGCACCAGCGATACCGCACCGACGCAGCCGACTTCCTCGTCGTAGGACAGGGCCAGATGGATCGGTTCGGCCAGCTCGGCGCTGGTGAGCTGATCCAGCTTGGCCAGGATCACACCGAGGTAGCCCTTCATGTCGCAGGTGCCGCGGCCGTAGAGCTTGTCTCCTCGTACCTGGGCATCGAATGGGTCGCTGCTCCAGTTCTGCCCGTCGACCGGAACGACGTCGGTGTGCCCGGAAAGCACGATACCGCCTTGGACGGATCCATCGGCGGCCGGGATGCTGGCCAGCAGGTTGGCCTTGGTGCCTTCTTCGTTGTGGATCAGCTGGGAGCTGATGCCGTAGGCGTCCAGTTTCTTGACGACATTTTCTATCAGCGGCAGGTTGCTGTCGCGGCTGGTGGTATCCACTGCGATCAGCTCGTGGATTTCCTTCATGCTTGCTTCGCTGGGCGCGGACATCTCAGCTCCTGGATCTAGGTAATTAAGCTATGCAAACATGCTTCCATATTCGCGTTGCCCAGCCTATAAAATGTCGAAGCAAGGCCACCTGGCTAGCTTGGAATAACCCCGGCACCGCGCAAATAGTTGACAATTGCATTTTCAAAGGCAAGCTGCGGATCCATGGGTTCAGGCACTTGGCCCAGCACTGTCGCCAGGTGCGGGTATGCTCCGGATGCCAAGGCAGCGAACAGCGCTTCGGGATCCCGGGGTTGTTGCTGGCTTTGCTCGTTCAGCGCAAAGGCGGCGGTGATGGCGTTGAGCATCGCCAGGCAGTGCAATTTGGCGCCCGCAGCCATCGTGGAATCCTCCAGTGCCGCCAGTCCGCTCTCCAAGTAGGCCAAGGAATTAGGTCCCATGGCCTGCTTGCCCATGGCCAGCGCCGGGACCCAGGGATGGCGCCGCATGATCTGCAGGCCTTGGCGGGACAGGCCAAGAAGCTGTTCACCCGCGGAGCCTGCCAGCGAATGCAGCTCATATTCGCCACTGATCCGCTCGAGCATCAGCCCGGTGAGTTCGTCGAGCGATTCCACATAGCGGTAGAGCGATGCCGCTCCGGCACCGATTTGCGCAGCTACGGCTCTGATGGATACCGCGCCCATGCCCTGGGCATCGGCCAATGCGATCGCCGCCAACACGATTTTGGCCTGGGAATGCCGGGGTTTGGGACCGGTGCGGGGCTGGCTATTGCTCATGGGGGTGATCATTCCTACGTAGCTCCGAGTTCCACGTTCGCGACTGCTACAGTTAATCGAGAACACTGTTCGCAATTAACTGTAGCGGAGGAACCATGCGCTTGCTAATGATCACGCCAGGAACACGGGGCGATGTCGCTCCGATGGCGGGCCTAGGCCAGAAACTATCCGCCAAGGGTTTCGCGGTTTCCATCGCGGCGAACCCCGCCTACCAGGATCTTATTTGCACCGCGGGCTGCACCTTCCGGGAGCTGCCCGGCGACATGAGTGCGCTGGTCACCCCAGCCGCTCCCGGCACCAAGGCCAGCGCCGCGGACTTGCGCGGTTATCTGCGTGAACTGCAGGCGTATTTCGACCAGGCGGCCTCGGGAACCATGGCGGCGGCTGAGCACGGAGCGGATGTCATCATGGCCAATTCGGTAGCCCCCTATGCCTATGACGTTGCCGAAGCATTGGGCATTCCAGCCATAGGTGCGCACCTGCAGCCTGCCGAGCCCAGCGCCGCTTACTCTCCCATGGCCTTGGGCACCTCGCGCAGCTTTGGATCATGGGGCAACAAGATGCTGGGCCAGCTTTTCGCCGCCTCCAAGGCGCCCTATGACCCGCCAGTCAAGCGGGTGCGCGAATCCTTGGGCCTGCCCGCGCGCAGCCGTGCCGCCTCCGAGCGCCTGCGCCGCCGCCAGCAAGCCCCGGTGCTGCACGGATTCAGCTCCACGGTGGTTCCGCCATCAGCTGACTGGCATGAGGGTGTCGCCAATTGCGGTTTCTGGTGGCCTGCTTCCGATCCTGCATTCAAGCCCTCGCAGCAGCTGCTGGACTTCCTGGCCGAAGGCCCGCCGCCGGTCTTCATCGGCTTTGGCAGTACCCAGGCATTGGAGGCGGACTTCATCGCAGATGTTGCTCGACGCACCGGAAGGCGCACCATCGTGCAGGGCGGTGCGCAGATCGATGAACCAGGAATCCTGAGCATCTCAAGCGTCCCGCACGACTGGCTCTTTCCGCAGATGGCCGCCGTCGTGCACCATGCCGGGGCGGGCACCACAGCCGCAGGACTGCGTGCAGGAGTCCGGGCCGTCCCGGTTCCAATCTTCACCGACCAACCTTTCTGGGCCAAGCGCATCCACCAACTAGGCGCGGGAGCAGAACCGCTTGCCTACAAGCAGCTGACCGTTCCCAAGCTGGCCGCTGCCATCACCGAGGCTCTGGATAATGAGGATCTGGCCCGAGGTGCACAGCGCCTATCGAAGCAACTGGCGCAGGAACCAGATAGCTCGCTTCCAGTGATCCGCATTCTCGAGCAGCTCACCAGCCAACGCTGAGCCAGCATGCTCGCGGGAGTGCCGGTAGAATTGGAGCTCCAGGTCCTCGCAACAGTACAGCTCATGCGCGGTTGCCACGCGATTGAGCACCGCTTTCCGACAGGGCCTTCCCATCTCATCTCATTCCAATGCCATGCTTGAAACCGTTTCCTGGGAGCATCAAGGCGACAGCGCCGCAGCTCTGTGGCTCAGTGCCAACGACCGCCGTGCGCCAGCAAAATTCGTGGTGGCTGATGACCGGTTGACTGCCGATGCGGCCATGCGCCTTGCCACCGGCGGCACGGCCATGGTGTGGACCGGCGACTTCCACAATGCCAAGCAGTTGCTGGCTGCCATGGAGCGGCGCATCACCGCCGCGAGCACAGCGAAGGCTGGCCGCGCCAAAACCAAGAAACAAGTGCTCGATGATGGGCAGAAGTTCTACGCCATTCGCCAAGCCCGGGCTCAGCGTGCCCGGATGCTTTCGCTGATCCTGGTAGCTGTGGACTTCAGCGCCGAGGACGGGATGGCCCACTTGGATTTGCCCCGCGCGCCGGCAATCGGCCCGGCAGTGGCCTTCGGCTACGAGCAGGCCGTGCACCTGGCCGGCCAGCGCGCACTTGTCAGCTTGCAGGAATTGTCAGGCATGCTCAGCGCCCACCAGTGGTACCTCAAGGGCGTTGAGGTCCCTGACTTGGGAGCTTCTATCCATCCGGCTTATGGCACCTTCATGCCTACCCGGCAGGAGTACGTGCAGCTAGTGGCCACTGCCGAGCTGGATGATCTGTCGCTGGCTTTTGATATCGGCACTGGAACCGGTGTGCTCGCAGCAGTACTGGCCCGCCGCGGGGTCAAGCAGATCATCGGAACCGACATCCACCAGCGGGCGGTGGACTGCGCCAACGAGAACTTCCAGCGCCTTGGCCTGGACGGCACGGCCAGTGCGCAGCTGACCAGCATGTTCCCTGAAGGACGGGCGCCACTGGTGGTGTGCAATCCCCCATGGCTGCCAGGCAGCGCTCCGAGCACCTTGGATGCCGCGGTGTATGACCCGGACAGCAAGATGCTGATGCAGTTCTTGCGCGGCTTGCCCGATCACCTGACCGAGAATGGGGAGGGCTGGCTGATCATCTCGGATCTGGCCGAACTACTGGGCTTGCGCAGCCGGGCGTTGCTGCTGGAGGCCATCGAGGCGGCAGGACTTGAAGTCGCCGGTCGAATCGATACGGTGCCAACGCATCATCGCGCACAGAAGGACGATGATGCGCTGCATGCGGCCCGCTCGAAAGAAGTTACTTCCCTGTGGCGGTTACGGGCCAAGTAGGCCGTTGCACTTTCAACACAGTTGCACCAAGGGTGCCCGCGAAATTTTCGCGGGCACCCTTGGTGCAACAACTCTTGCTTGCCAGACTTATTTATCCAGGTCTTCCCGGGCTTTTTGGGCGGCATCATTCACTGCTTCGCCAGCCTGTTTGTCCTTCGCCGCGGCCTGGAATCTAGCACCTCTGAATTCTTCTGCTGTCTTCTGCGGCAGTGCACCGCAGTGACTATGCAGCCGGACCCCGGGAGCATTGAGCCGGTGGAGCATACCGGCAATTTCCGGTGTCCTCTTGGCAGCTACTTGCGTCCGAGCACGGCGACCAGGAAATCATCGGCCGGCGGGTGGAAGTTCCAAGTTGAATAGCGCTGATGTACTTTCAGTCCGGCCTCCAGCGCATCAGCTTCAAAATCATCGAAGTCATATCCTCGTCCAGAGCCGAATCCGATGAGCATTCGTCCATCGGCGGCCAAATGAGTGCGCAGTTGGCGCAGTGCCGGCAATCGTTCGGCTTCAGAGAGGAAAGTGACGACATTTCCGGCCGAGACGATGAGGTCGAATTCGGACTGTTCCCCTGCGATGGTGAATTCAGCCAAGTTGCCCACCTGCCATTGTGCTTTGGGATAATCTTCGCGGGCGACATCGATCAGGTGCGGGTCAAGGTCCACGCCCACGACCTCATGCCCTTGTTCGGACAGCCAGCCGCCAATGCGGCCGGTACCGCATCCGGCATCCAGGATCCGGCTGCCGCGGGCAGCCATCGCGTCAACCGCGCGGGCTTCCCCGAAAATATCTTGGCCTTCCGCAGCAAGCGTGCGCCAGCGTTGGGCGAAATTCTGCGAGTGGTCCGGATTTTTGCGAACAGTGGCGAGCCACAGGTTTTCTTCTGGTGCGGTCATAGTCCCAGTTTCGCATTGTCGCCGGCATTCAGCGATTCGCTGGCAGAGTTGCGGCAGACGAAAAAGTCCGCTTCCGCCATTCTTCGCCAAATTCAGGAAGCGGTCTTGCTGCTGGTGGGCCCTGCCGGGATCGAACCGATGACATTCACTGTGCAAACGTAACTGTTTCCCTCGGAATCCAGCGGTGGGATAGGAATACTGTCGTGCTTCTGACGTTTTCGGCAATTATTTGGACTGCGGCTCACGCGCCGTCGCTGCAAGCGGACCTCCAACGCGCATTCCCCCATGGGTAATCATCATCCGCGGATACCGGCCTGCCGCCCGGCCGCCTGCTTCTGATCACTGCCGTGCCTGGTTTTCCACTTGGTGCAGCAAAGTCCGGAAGCGATGCCTTCGATGATCCGCGCGGGGTACTCGTTACAAATTTTCCTGAAGTCCAGCTGGTCGCCTGGGCTTGGATTACGCACAGCTCGGCTTCGACAACAAGCACGTGCCGTGAACTATGGATCGATTACCGGTTCACGCAGTTGAAGCCAGGGCCAGAGAAAGTGGGCTTGGATTGTTCATGGCTTAAGTTAAGCCAGTCCTCGCAGGCAATCGAGCCTGCGAGGACTGGGTGCGAGTTTAGCGCCGAGTATCAGAATCCCCATGCTGGTACGACGAGGACTTTCACTTCCCCCAAAAAAAGCGTCTGTCCGACGGAAAACCTATGCACAGACTACGTGGTTAAGCCCTTGACGGATAGTGTTTGTTGAAATTGGGTGATTTAATTATCGTGGCCTCAGCCGGTACAAGTCATCAACGTGCGACTTGAGCTACGACCACCTCGCGCCGATAGCTAAACATCACCGGAAACGGGGCATACGGATCGTGAGTGAATTTCCTCGGATCAAGCTCGAAACACAAGAAACCCGCACTAACCGGCCTGCTTAGGCCAGTTAGTGCGGGTTTCTCTTTGGTGGGCCCTACCGGGATCGAACCGATGACATTCACGGTGTAAACGTGACGCTCTACCAGCTGAGCTAAAGGCCCTGGTGCAGTGTGCGAACTCGGGAAAGCTTCTTGCCTACATTCGTTCGCTGCAACAAGTAATAATCTAGTACACCCCGAACTGACTTGGCAAATTGAAATGGTCATTTTTCAAAAGAGTGCCCAGGGTCACGCCAACAGTCCTGATTGGCGCTTCGGATGCGACACCGGATCCCCATGGGCGTTTCCTCGCGAATGCAAAAAATCCCCAATCCGAGCGGATCGAGGATTTTTCGTTTTGGTGGGCCCTACCGGGATCGAACCGATGACATTCACGGTGTAAACGTGACGCTCTACCAGCTGAGCTAAAGGCCCTTACCATGTTCGCTTTTGCAAGCCAACGAGGAATAACTCTACACAGGTTTTTCCACCCGGGCAAATCGAGAAGGCGATATTTTCCGTGAACTGGCACACACCTATTTTTCCACCGCTACAGGCTGCGTTCCACCGCAGCTTGATAGTCTTCAATTTTTCGTGGCTGCGTCATTTCACTCCGGAAAACATCGCGTACCTGTCCGTCAACCACGTAGATGGAGAGCCTGGTAGCCACACCACGCTCCGAGTCAAAGGCATCAGCTTGTTGCGCGACAGCTCCATGTGGCCAGAAGTCCGCCAAAAGCTCGAAGTCCAGACCTAGGGATTCGGCATAGTTGCGCAGGGTGAATTTATGGTCCACCGAAATGCCGATGACGCGCACCTGCCGCTGCGCGAAAAATTCGTGGTGTTCCTGAAGTGTCGCCAGTTCCGACCCGCATACCCGTGAAAACGCCCACGGATAAAAGACAACCAGCACCCGGCCGTTGGACAGCCCGGTACTGGTTATCGTTTCGCCGTACTGATTTTCCAGCGAGAAGTCGAACAGGCGTGAACCTGCTTGAATCATTAGTTCTTCTTACGTGGGGCGAGGCGGATTGCGGACCAATCCTCCGATACGCCTTCACTCGTAGTTACATGCAGGCCGGCGGTTGGTGCCTCCTGCTGGATAAGTGCTGGGGATACATGTCCCTCGCGACCCTGCTTTGGGGTGAGCAGCCAAATAATGCCGTTCTCGTCCAAGCAGTTCAGCGAGTCCATCAATGCGTCAACTAGATCTCCATCGCCGTCGCGCCACCAGAAAATGACTGCGTCGACAACGTCATGGTCCTCTTCGGTGAGCAGCTCTGAACCAATCAGGTCCTCGATTGAGTCACGCAGATCGTAATCCACGTCATCGTCGTAACCCAGTTCCTGAATAAGGTCTTCATTAGCGAAGCCCAATTTTTTGGCGGGCTCCAAGTTTGCCGATACGGCGTCGCTCACTTCATTCCTCCTGCTGGTGCAAAGCGTTACTACCAACGAAACACGGTTTTGCCGTTCCGTTCAAGCGCTGCAGCGATAACACGCCGAACAAATATAACCCAGATCGACGTGACCCGCACCATACTCACATGAGTGTGTGCGAGATAGACCTAGTACAAGGTTGCACAAGTCACTTCAAATGTATGTTTTATGCCTGTTTTTGCTGGAAATCAAGACACCAAACCGGTGCTTTTAACACTAGAGTTGCATATGAACCGACAGTGCACATCACTCCAGTGTTACTGCACCCGTTGTCCCAATACCGTTGCACCGCAGTGGATAACTGCAAAGCGATGGAGCCGCAATTCAATCAAGGAGCTTCCGTGGCTGTAGAGGAACACATCTCCCAGATCCGTAGCGGGCTGACTTACCAGCTCTCCGATCGGGACCCTGAGGAAACTCAGGAATGGATGGACTCGTTTGACTCGCTCGTAGAGAGCCAGGGCACCGAGCGTGCCCAGTTCATTATCCGCTCGCTGCTGCAGCGCGCAGGTGCCAAGTCCGTGGGCGTGCCACACGTGACCACCACCGATTACGTGAACACCATTCCTGTTGACCAGGAACCAGAATTCCCGGGCGATGAAGCCATCGAGCGCCGCTACCGCGCATTCATGCGCTGGAATGCAGCCATCATGGTGCACCGCGCTCAGAACCCCGCCATCGGTGTTGGCGGACACATCTCCACCTACGCCGGTGCAGCGACCCTGTATGAAGTAGGGTTCAACCACTTCTTCCGCGGCAAGAACCACCCAGGCGGCGGCGACCAGATCTTCTTCCAGGGCCACGCGTCCCCGGGCATGTACGCCCGCGCGTTCCTCGAAGGCCGCCTGTCCGAAGAGGACATGGACGGATTCCGCCAGGAAAAGTCGAAGGAAGGCCATGCGCTTCCTTCCTACCCGCACCCACGCTCGCTTCCTGACTTCTGGGAATTCCCGACCGTGTCGATGGGCATCGGCCCAGCTAACGCCATCTACCAGGCACAGCTGAACCGCTACCTGCAGAACCGCGGCATCAAGGACACCTCCGACCAGCAGGTCTGGGCCTTCCTGGGCGACGGCGAAATGGACGAGCCAGAGTCGCGCGGCTTCCTGCAGCTTGCTGCCAACGAGAAGCTCGATAACCTGAACTTCGTCATCAACTGCAACCTGCAGCGCCTTGACGGCCCGGTTCGCGGCAATGGCAAGATCATGCAGGAACTGGAAGCCTTCTTCCGCGGTGCCGGCTGGAACGTCATCAAGGTTGCTTGGGGCCGCGAGTGGGATGCCCTGCTCGAAGCCGACAAGACCAACGCCCTGGTTGACGTCATGAACCAGACCCCGGATGGCGACTACCAGACCTACAAGGCCGAGTCCGGCGCGTTCGTTCGCGAGCACTTCTTCGGCCAGCGTCCGGAAACCAAGGAATTGGTTGCCGACATGACCGACGACGAGATCTGGAACCTGAAGCGCGGTGGCCACGATTACCACAAGGTCTACGCAGCCTACAAGGCAGCTTCCGAGTTCAAGGGCAAGCCAACTGTCATCTTGGCCAAGACCGTCAAGGGCTACGGCTTGGGCTCGCACTTCGAGGCTCGCAACGCGACCCACCAGATGAAGAAGCTGACCATGGAAGACTTGAAGAAGTTCCGTGATCACCTGCGCATCCCTATTACCGATGAGCAGCTCGAAGCTGACCTCTACACTCCTCCGTACTACCGCCCAACCGAGGATTCGGCTGAGTACAAGTACATGATGGAGCGCCGCGCAGCTCTTGGCGGTTCGATTCCTACCCGCCGCCAGGAAGCTTCCAAGAAGCTGTCCCTGCCAGGCGATAAGGCCTACGCGATCGCCAAGCGCGGTTCGGGCAAGCAGCAGGCGGCCACCACCATGGCCTTCGTGCGCCTGCTCAAGGACCTGATGCGCGACAAAGAATTCGGCCACCGCATCGTGCCGATCGTCCCCGACGAATCGCGCACCTTCGGCATGGACTCGTTCTTCCCGACCGCGAAGATCTACAACCCAGGCGGCCAGAACTACCTGTCCGTAGACCGCGACCTGGTTCTGGCCTACAAGGAATCCCCTCAGGGCCAGCTGATCCACCCGGGCATCAACGAGGCCGGCGCCGTCGCAGCATTCACCGCTGCCGGCACCAGCTACTCGACCCACGACGAACCGCTGATCCCGATCTACGTTTTCTACTCGATGTTCGGCTTCCAGCGCACCGGCGACCAGTTCTGGGCTGCCGGCGACCAGATGACCCGTGGCTTCATCATCGGCGCTACCGCCGGCCGCACCACCCTGACCGGTGAAGGCCTGCAGCACGCCGATGGCCACTCGCCAATCCTGGCTTCGACCAACCCGGCAGTGATCACCTACGATCCTGCCTACGGTTACGAAATCGGGCACATCATGCGCTCCGGCCTGGAACGCATGTACGGCGGCAACCACGCCGATCCAAACGTGATGTACTACCTGACCGTGTACAACGAGCCAATCAGCCAGCCAGCTGAGCCGGAGAACGTTGACGTGGAAGGCATCATCAAGGGCATCCACCTGCTCAAGGAAGCTACCACCGACGGCCCGCGCGCTCAGCTGCTGGCCTCCGGCGTGGCCGTGCCATGGGCTCTGGAAGCACAGGCCATCTTGGCCGACGAGTGGGGCGTATCGGCCGATGTCTGGTCGGTTACCTCGTGGAACGAACTGGCCCGCGACGGCCAGCGCGCCGACGCCGAGGTGCTGGTGGATCCTTCCAAGGCCCGCCGTACCCCGTACGTGACCAGCAAGCTGGAGTCCACCCCGGGCCCAGTCATCGCGACCACCGACTACATGCGTGCCGTGCCTGAACAGCTGCGCCCATACGTACCAGGTGAATTCCACACCCTCGGTGCTGATGGCTTCGGCTTCTCGGACACCCGTGCGGCAGCCCGTCGCTTCTTCAAGATCGATGCGCACTCGCTGGTAGTACAGACCTTGCAGTCGCTGGTAGAGCGTGGCGAAATCCCTGCGGACACCGCAGTGAAGGCCCACGCCAAGTACGACCTGAACAACCCGAACGCCGGCCAGTCCGGCAACGCTGGCGGAGACGCCTAAGCGAAGCGGGATAAGTCCAGCTGACCAGCTGCCCGTCTGCGAAGCAATTCGCAGACGGGCAGCTGGCTCTTTTAATCTCACCTTTAGCCTCTGCACAGGGCACCGGCAGGGAAAAGAAACTAAGCTGGAAACCATGAGTCCTGAAATGGATGCCGCAGCAGCTCCGAAGAATCGCCCCAGCCAATCCCCGGCCCCCAGCAGTGCAACGCTCAAGCGACTCAAAAACCATATTGGCGTGCTGTCCACCACCGCGCTGAAGTACCTGGACCAGCAATTGCCCTGGTACCGTTCCCTGGCCCCCAATGAGCGCGCGGCCCTGGGCCTGATCGCCCAAAAGGGCATCTCCACGTTCGTCTCCTGGTACGAAGATCCTTCCTCCACCCCCTCCTGGGTGGTCACCGATGTCTTCGGTGCCGCTCCCACCGAGCTGACCCGCTCCATCTCCTTGCAAAAAGCCCTGGGCCTGCTGCGCACCATCGTGGAAGTCGTCGAATCCCAGGTCCCGGATATTGCCCCCGAAGCAGAACAGGCCGCCCTGCGCGAAGCGGTGCTGCGCTATTCACGTGAAGTGGCCTTTGCCGCCGCTGATGTCTACGCCCGCGCCGCTGAAACCCGCGGCGCATGGGACTCTCGCCTCGAAGCCCACGTGGTCGATGCGGTGCTGCATGGCGAAGCCCACGATTCCCTGGCCTCGCGGATTGCCGCGATCGGCTGGAAGTCGCAGAAGAACATCCGCATCCTGGTGGGCACCACCCCGTCCTCCAATGCCGCCACCTTCGTTTCGGCTCTGCGCCGCATGGCCATCCGCTACTCGCGCGATTCCCTGGTGGGGGTGCTCGGCGATCGTTCGGTGCTGATGCTTTCGGATACCAAATTCGATGAAGCCGACCTGAGCCGCCTCACCCGGTTCTTCGGACCCGGACCCGTGGTCTACTCCCCCTTGGCACCCACGGTCAAGGAAATGCATCAGGCAGCTGCCGCGGCGGTGGCAGGATTCAGCGCCGCCAAGGCCTGGCCGCAGGCGCCTAATCCGATCGGCGCCGATGACCTGTGGCCAGAGCGCGCCTGCAATGGCGATGAGCTGGCCCGCACCGCCTTGATCGAGCAGGTCTACCGGCCCTTGCAGCAGGCCTCCAATGGCTTGGCCGAAACTCTTTCCAGCTACTTGGCGCTGGGCCACTCCTTGGAAGGCTCCGCACGCGAACTTTTCGTCCACGCCAACACCGTGCGCTACCGGCTCAAGCGGGTCAGCGAGGTCACCGGGTGGGATCCGTTGGTTCCACGCGATGCTTTTGTCCTGCAAACCGCACTGCTCTTTGGACGGCTTCACGAGTCGAACTTGTAGGCTTCAACCAAAGAGCATCAAGCTACCGGCACGGTTAATTCCGAGTTGATCGCGCATTTCAGCGGAATCTAGCTTCTGGATACGCTAAGCTTTTGTAGAGATCCTACAAACAGTCACCACGAGCTTGGTACTCAAATGAAGAGCCAAAAGCTCCCAATATTTGGAAAGCTGTAAGAGTGTTAGCAATCGTTTGCCCTGGACAGGGCTCCCAGACCCCAGGTTTCCTCACCGAATGGCTCAACGTCGACGGTGTTGCCGAGCATCTGCAGACGCTCAGCTCGATCACCGAGCGCGACCTCACTGCCCACGGCACCACTTCTGATGAAGAGACCATCAAGGACACCGCCGTCGCCCAGCCGCTGATCGTTGCCGCCGGCCTGATCACGGCCCGTGCACTCTTCGGCCAGCAGCTGCCAGCAAACGTCATCGTGGCCGGACACTCGGTCGGCGAGATCACTGCCTCGGCCTTGGCCGGCGCGCTGGATGAAGCCGACGCGATGAACTTCGTGAAGGTGCGCGCCAATGCGATGGCAGAAGCCGCCGCGGCCACCCCGACCGGCATGGCCGCTGTTCTTGGCGGCGACCCTGAAGAGGTCCTGGCCAGGCTCGATGAATTGGGCCTGACGCCAGCAAACGCCAACGGTGGCGGGCAGACCGTAGCCGCAGGCACCCTTGAGCAGCTTGCTGCCCTGGGCGAGAACCCGCCAGCCAAGGCCCGGGTCATCCCGCTGAAGGTTGCCGGTGCATTCCACACCGCTCACATGCAGCCAGCGGTCGCCACCCTGCAGGAACTTGCCAACACCCTCATCGCCAAGGATCCGGCAGCAACCCTGCTTTCGAACTTCGATGGCCAAGCTGTTGCCAATGGCCAGGCGAACCTCGATTCATTGGTAGCCCAGGTCTCCCGCCCGGTCCGCTGGGACCTGTGCATGGAGTCGTTGGCAGCAGCCGGCGTCACCGGCGTGCTGGAGCTGGCGCCAGCTGGCACCCTCGTAGGCTTGGCCCGCCGTGGCCTGAAGGGCGTAAAGACCCTGGCTGTGAAGTCCCCTGCGGATCTGGAAGCTGCCCAGGCATTCATCACCGAGCACACCGCCAGCTAGGCATACGGGGCCACTGAAAAGATTGTGCACGCCGGGAACGTCATGTTGCGGCTGCCAAGCGCATCTCTGGCCTAAGCTTTAAACCGACGAAACGTGCCGCGCATCGTTGATGCACCACCCAAGTTTCATTAAGCCGGCCGGAGCCGGTTCCTGGAAAACAGGATCCGGTACTGGCCACAAAAATGACCGGAGTCCTCCGGCTAAGAAGAAAAGGAGCCATCCATGGCTAGCAACGAAGAAATCCTGGCGGGCCTCGCCGAAATCGTCAACTCCGAGACCGGCCTGGACGAAGCAGACGTGCAGCTGGACAAGTCCTTCACCGAGGACCTGGACATCGACTCGATCTCGATGATGACCATCGTCGTTGAGGCTGAGGAAAAGTTCGAGGTTAAGATCCCTGACGAAGAGGTCAAGAACCTGAAGACCGTCGGCGACGCCGTCACCTTCATCGCTGGCGCACAGGCCTAAGCTTCCTGGCGTTCATCGCCAGACCGTTGTGCGGGCAAGCCGCGCACACCGGCCGGTACGTCAAGCCGGCCCCCTGAATTTCAAAGCATAGTTCTTATCCGCACAGTAGAGAGTTTGATGATGGCGCGCAAAGTAGTGATCACCGGTCTCGGAGCCACCACCCCAATCGGCGGGGATGTTCCCACCCTGTGGGAAAACGCCCTCAAAGGCGTTTCCGGCGCCGTAACCCTGGAAGACGACTGGGTTAAGGAATACGACCTGCCTGTCACCTTCGCCGCCCGCGCTGCTGTGCAGCCGACCGAGGTTCTCACCCGCCCAGAAACCAAGCGCATGGACCCATCGACCCAGTTCGCTGTGGTTGCTGCCCGTGAAGCCTGGGCCGATTCCGGTCTGGTCAAGGAAGAGATGGACCAGAACAAGCTGGCCGTTGCCTTCGCAACCGGCATCGGTGGCGTTTGGACCCTGCTTAACGCTTGGGACACCCTGCGCGAAAAGGGCCCACGCCGCGTTCTGCCAATGACCGTGCCAATGCTGATGCCTAACGGCCCAGCAGCTGCCGTGTCGCTGGATCTGGGTGCCGCCGGTGGCGCGCACACCCCAGTGTCCGCTTGCGCTTCCGGTACCGAAGCCATGCACGTGGGCCTGGAGCTGATCCGCTCGGGCAAGGCCGATGTAGTGATGGTTGGCGGCGCTGAAGCTGCGATCCACCCAATGCCAATGGCCGCATTCGCATCCATGCACGCTCTCTCGCGCCGCAACGATGATCCAACCAAGGCTTCGCGTCCCTACGACGTGGACCGCGATGGCTTCGTGATGGGCGAAGGCGCTGGCGCACTGGTGCTGGAAGCTGAAGAGCACGCCATTGCCCGTGGCGCTCGCATCTACGCTGAGCTGGCCGGCTCCTCGGTGACCTCCGACGCGCACCACATCACCGCACCGGATCCGGAAGGCACCGGGGCTACCCGTGCCCTGAAGGCCGCGATGTTCGATGGCCGCATCCAGCCAGAAGACGTTGTCCACGTCAACGCGCACGCGACCTCCACTCCGGTTGGCGATAAGCCAGAGTACGCTGCGCTGAAGAACGCCCTGGGCGATCACCTGGATAATGTCTGGGTTTCGGCAACCAAGTCCCAGATGGGCCACCTGCTGGGTGCTTCCGGTGCTGTGGAGTCCGTGCTGTGTGCACTGGCGATCTACAACCGCAAGGCTCCGGTGACCATCAACTTGGACAACCAGGATCCAGAGATCCCGCTGAAGGTCGTCACCGGCGAGCCTGCACAGCTGCCAGCTGAAGGCACCATCGTTGCGCTGAACAACTCCTTCGGTTTCGGCGGCCACAACGCAGTCGTCGCAATCCGCAGCGTCTAGTTCCTCAACCAGCAGTTTGCTGGATGCGCACTGGGTTGGGTGAAGAATTTTCTTCGCCCAACCCAGAGGTGTTTAACTTGCCGGAGATAGCCTCGCAGCTATTGCTCGGTACGAGCAGGTTCGTTAGGCTCTAGTATCGCAATGCATCGGCGAGCACGCCTGATGAATGCACCTAGGCTAAGGATCCGACCTCATGCGCACTCTCATTGCTACCTCATTCATTTCCTTGGACGGTGTTGTTGAAGCACCCGGTGGTGAAGAGGGCTACCGCAATACAGGGTGGACGATGAATTCAGTCGAGTTCGATCCGGCCGCATATGAACTCAAGGGAACCGAGCAAGGCGAAGCCAGTGCAATGCTCCTAGGCCGCAAGAGCTACGAATCCTTCTCTGCGGTGTGGCCGTCGATGACCGAGGAATTTCCGCAGTACAACGCGATGCCAAAGTACGTGCTCTCCACCACCTTGCAGGAGAAAGACTTGGTCGATAACTGGGGCGAGACCAGCATCTTGCGTTCAGTAGCCGACGTGGCCAGGCTTCGCGCCGGCGAAGGTGGTCCCATCAGTATCCACGGCTCCGGGACCATGGTGCGTTCCTTGCAGGAACACCAGCTCATCGACCAGTACAACCTTCTGGTCTTCCCAGTTCTACTCGGCGCCGGCAAGCGCCTGTTCAGCCAGTCCGACCTGGCAGCGCAGAAGCTAGAACTCGTGGACTCCGTTGCCTACCCCAACGGTATCCAGAAGAACGTCTTCAAGGTCCAGCGGTAGCCAGGCAATCCTAGCCAGCAGCTGGAAGGTAGGGCTCGGTGATCAAATTCCAGGTCGTGGCCGGAAGGATCCAGCAGCTAGACTCCCCGTCCGCCATGCTCGTGATCAAGCAGGCAGGGATTGTGCAGCGGCGGAAATTCCATGGGCTGCGCAGCGATCTACGGCAAGGCCCCGTCCTCAAGGTTGACTGCCGTTCCGGGAACAGTCTTCTGGGGCCTGACTGGTCTTCATTGCCATGAGCTTAGCGCTGCACTTCAGCTCTCGTGGCCGCACCTGGCAGTTAACACAAGAAGCGGGATCTCCGGCATGGGATCCCGCTTCTTTTGGTAACAACCCCGCACCATGGGGGTCGTTTCTGGGCTCTTAATGACTAATCACCCAGAGACTAAGTAACCAGTTGTTATACCACCTGGTTGAGCCATCGCACAGGGGCATCTTCGCCTGCGTGACGGAAAGGTTCAAGCTCTTCATCCCATGCCTCGCCAAGAGCGATGGACATTTCTTGGTAGAAGATTGAAGGATTGCCGTCGCCTTTTTCATAGGCCCAACGGATGCGTTCTTCACTGACCATGACATTGCCAGCACAGTCGACCGTAGCGTGGAAGATTCCCAGATCAGGAGTTACCGACCAACGGCTACCATCGGCTCCCGGGCTTGGGTCTTCAGTGATCTCGAAACGAAGATGCTGCCAACCGTGCATTTCACTGGTCAGCAGAGCACCGGTGCCTTGGGTACCGACCCAGTCAATTTCGGCGCGACAAAATCCGGGTGCGACGTGCTGTTCGGTCCACTCCATTTTTACTGGAGTACCGAGCACGGACCCGATTGCCCATTCCAGATGTGGGCATAGCGCTGCAGGGGCGGAATGAATATAAATCACGCCTCTGGTCATCGGTGCAGACATGCCATCCTCCGTTGCGGTGTTGATCGTCTTCCCCTACGTCAACATCGTTCCGGTGCCATCGCCGCCGATACTTCCATTTTGCCCGATCACGAGGCCTTTCGCCACCCAGATCAGCTATTTTCGGATATTAGTTCCAAATATTCAGGCTCGCGGGTGGGCTTGACGGTAGCTTTGCCGCAATCGGTCTACTGAAACGTGCGTATAGAGCTGTGTAGTGGCCAGCGAAGCGTGGCCCAAAAATTCTTGGACTGCTCGTAAATCGGCGCCGCCATCGAGCAAATGAGTAGCCACGGTATGTCGCAAAGCGTGCGGACCACTTGCTGCGGTATCCCCCAGCGATTGCAACGCTTTAGAAATTACTTCCCGTGCTTGGCGTACGTTTAGCCGTCCGCCACGCACGCCCACCAACAACGCACCTTGGGCCTCAGGGCCGGCAAGGACCTTGCGATGCGAACGAATCCAGGTGATGATCACTTTCTCGGCAGGCTTGCCAAAGGGAACTACCCGTTCCTTATTGCCCTTGCCAAGAACCTTTAAGGTACGTCGTTCAAAGTCGATGTCATCGACATCCAAGGCCACCAACTCGCTAATGCGAAGCCCGGAAGCGTAGAGCAACTCGGCAATGACCTTGTCACGTGCCGCCACCGCCTGGCTCTTGGGATCGTGCGCCTTTTCAGCTTGGTCGGCGGTTTGTTCCTGGACGTCAGAAGCCACGGGCTTCTCGGCAAGTAAACGATCGATCTGGCTTGGCTGCAACACATGTGGAAGCCTGCGTTCCTTTTTGGGGGCTGCTAGCCGTAGCGCCGGATCAGTGTCGACCAACTGATGCTTCAGTGCCCATGCAAAGAAATTCTTCACCGCGGAAATCCGTCGAGCCAAGGTTGTCCGGGAAATCTGCGAGTCGTGAAGCTTCGCCAACCAATCACGAAGAGTTTCCACCGTGATCTGCTTAAGGTTGGGATCGTGGGCATGCTTGTACAAGAACTGGCCGAGATTCCGTAGATCGACTTCATATGCGCGCAGGGTATTTGCGCTGCGGCCGCGTTCGCGTTGCAGGTACTCCAGGTAGTCTGCCACCGGCTCAGCGAATTTTGCTGACATTTCGTTGCTGCCTGGTGTTCTTGATTCTTGCTCCATCAATATCGAGAATACCCTTAGCTCCCCCGCTTGCTAGTTTGGCGCACCAGCTTCCAGGTCATCCCGTCCGTTGACGCTATGTGCAAG
The DNA here is from genome assembly GCF_052114325.1 of Glutamicibacter sp. MCAF14. Taxonomy (NCBI): domain Bacteria; kingdom Bacillati; phylum Actinomycetota; class Actinomycetes; order Micrococcales; family Micrococcaceae; genus Glutamicibacter; species Glutamicibacter sp. MCAF14. Next base: position 412,248 of record NZ_JBFREO010000004.1, on the reverse strand, counting down.
GACTCCAACCGGTTGATCGCGTGGAGCGTCTTGATCAGGGGTATCCCGCTACGGGCAGAAATCTCATCGACTACCATTCCTTTAGTGAACTGCATGATGTCGTACACCATGGCTTCGTCCCGATTCAGGGTGTCCGCAAGTCGTTGAAGACTCGGGGCATCATGACGATTTTGTTGGACTTGCTCCCCAACCATGCTCAACGCGTCTTGCGGGGAGGTCAGCAGCGCAGCGCTCCCCTCCGCAATCAAGCGGTGGCATCCTGCCGAGTTAGGAGCAAAGACGCTGCCCGGCACGGCAGCAACATCGCGCCCAAGTTCCACCGCATGGCTGGCTGTATTCAGCGCACCAGATCGGTGGCGGGCTTCGCTGATGATGACCAGCCGGCTCAACGCCGCAATGAGCCGGTTGCGGTTCAAAAAGCGGAATCGTGCCGAGGTTGTCCCGGGCGGAACCTCGGAAATCAGTACACCGCGGGCAATGATCTGGTTCAGAAGGTTGCTATTGCCCGAGGGATACAGCCTGTCGATGCCACCGGCCATCACGGTGATCGTTGGCGGATTCTGGTACGGCCAGTCTTCCACGCTCAACGCGGCTCGGTGGGCGCTGGCGTCAATCCCGTATGCACCTCCAGAGACGATGGTGCAGCCTTTCAGCGCCAGGGTGCGTCCGAGATCAAAGGTAACTTGATCGCCATAGTCGCTGGCATCTCGCGAACCGACAATTGACACGTTGTGCGAAAGCTCTTGGAATTCGAGCAGTTCAGGGTTGGCAGCTCGCCACCACAAGCACAAGGGGCGTCCCAGAGACAGGTCTGCTAGCTGACGTGGCCATCGCGGGTCTGCGGGGATCAGCAACCCGCCACCCACGCGCGCTGCGGCTTCCAATGCAGCCTTGGGGTTGGATAGGCCCAGTCGCTTGCGCCAACGCGTCAAGGCAACTTTCAAATCCTGGGCGGCGTCTGCTGGTGGATGGTAGCCCAGAAGGCCATCCACCGAACTCTTCAGCGCAACCGGGTAGGAGTCTTCACGCTGGATCAGTTTCAGGAGCTCAGCTGGGCTCATCAGTTCCAGCAAAGCTGTGGCGACAAAGTCATTGGGCTCAATGAGTTGATTCAGATGTGCGTGAACCAGCAGTTCTTGCGTGGTGGCGGAAGTTGGCTCGCCAGCTGTATTCGTTTCGTTGATGGCCATGGGTGGCACCTAACTGTCTTCAAGGTTCTGGCGAAGATGGGCGGCGATGGCCAGGTCATCGGTTGTCGGGGATGCGTGCTGTTGCTGGTCTGCCACCGTCCACGCGACTCGCAGCAATCGGTGGATCGCTCGTGCAGAAAGACCTCGTCGGGTAGCCAGTTCTTCCAGTGCGGCCTTGGTCTTGGACGGATATTTCAGTTCTTTTCTCAGGATCTGTGTTGGTATCTGCGCATTGCAGTGGATCGCGAAGTTCCGCAGTCGTTGCTGGCTGCGCGCTCGGGTGGCCAGAACCCTTTCACGCACTTGTCCGCTGGTCTCGTTTGGCGCAGCGCTGAGCAATTGTGCCTGGGGTACGGGGTTGACTCTGACTTGCAGGTCAACGCGGTCAAGGATGGGTCCGGAGAGACGGGCAAAATAGCGGCGTCGGGCCATCGGCGTGCAGGTGCATCCGGTTCCGGTTCCAAAGTTCTTGCCACAAGGACACGGGTTGGATGCCATGATCAGTTGGAAGCGCGCTGGCAGGTGCTGGTGCCCACGAATCCTTGCCAGGTCGATATAGCCTTCCTCGATGGGTTGGCGCAGCGCATCGAGCACTCCACCTTGGAATTGAGCAGCTTCATCGAGAAATAGTATTCCATGGTGGGCACGGGTGATGGCCCCGGGAATCAGTTGTGCTGTTCCCCCGCCAATCAGCGCCGAGCGGGAGGCGGTATGATGCGGGGCCACGAAGGGCGGGATCCGTTGCAGCTGGGTTAATTCATCAGACACGCCTCGGGAAATTGAATGAACGGCGGTGGCTTCGAGCGCTTGCTGATCATTCAGCGGCGGCAGAATGGTTGGCAGGCACTTGGCAAGCATCGTCTTGCCTGCTCCAGCAGGCCCAACCATGATCAGGTGATGGCCACCGGCTGCGGCCAGTTCCAAGGCCAGTCTCGCTTCCTGCTGCCCATTGACCAAGCTCAGGTCCAGTTCATCAGGGTCGAGTCCTGTGGAAGCGCGCTTTGCTTGTGTGCTTAGCTGCTGTGGCAGACGGTGACGCATATAGGTGGTGATCTGATCCGCCGGTGCACCGCAGGCACGCAGTACCTGGCCAAGATGGCGAACAGCAATGACTTCCACACCTGAGACAAGCTTGGCCTCAGCTCCATTGGCCTCCGCTACGACAATATTCTTCAGACCGTGGGCTTTGGCGAGCTGGACTGCAGGAAGTACCCCGGGAACTGGCCGCAAAGTGCCGTCTAATCCAAGTTCTGCCATGTACAGGGTGTCTGCAGAGGCCAGCAGTTGTTGGTCTGCTGCCAATGCGGCGATGACGATGGCAAGATCAAATCCCGATCCATACTTTGGCAAAGTGGCTGGCGAGAGATTCACCGTCAGTTTGCGGTTAGCCAAAGGCATCCCTGAGTTGCGAGCCGCAGCCTTGATCCGTTCACGGGCCTCATTCAAAGACGCATCAGGCAATCCCAGCAGGACGAATCCGGGGATTCCGTTGCCCAGATCGGCTTCGACTTCCACCAGTGAGGCGGTCACCCCATGCAGTGCCGCGGCACTGGTCCTGGCGGTGCTCATGAGTGCACATCCTCGTGCAGTTGGCATGTGAACCCGGAGGCACATGGATAGACCTCGACGATGTCCACGCGCAGCTGGACGATGAACATCTGATGGGATTGGGCCCAGAGGATCAGCAGCCTGTTGAGCCGGCGGAATTTCGCCGGGCTGATTGCATCGAATCCGGATCCAAAACGTTGGGATGAACGGGTTTTGACCTCCACTGCCACGATCTGGCCGTTGCCCGCCCGGGCAACCAAGTCCAGCTCACCGGCCGGAGAACGCCAATTGCGTTCAAGTATCTCGTAGTGCTGGCAGCGCAGATATTCGGCGGCTGCCTGTTCCCCTGCGGCCCCGAGACGCTGCTTCGCGGTCTGCATGGCTGCTCTCCTTGATGTTCGCGATCACTAATACAAGGATCATCAAGGGATTCAGGGACGTTACGGCTATGCAGCCAACGGACTGTGGACAACAGGGATTAAGCACGAAACCGATGCTGTTCGGGGARCAGCATCGGTTTTTGACCGTGGAGGCAGGTGGCTAGGAGTCCAGGCCATCCTTGGGGATCTGGAACTCATCGGGGTTCAGCTCTTCGACGTTCACGTCTTTGAAGGTCAGCACCTTCACCGACTTCACGAAGCGGCCTTGGCGGTAGATATCCCAGACCCACGCGTCGGTGAGGTTCAGTTCGAAGTACACTTCCCCGGCGTTGCTCAGGGTTTTCACGTCCACCTGATTGGCCAGGTAGAAGCGGCGTTCGGTCTCGACCACGTAGTTGAACAGCCCCACCACGGTTTTGTATTCGCGGTATAGCTGCAGCTCCATGTCGGACTCGTAGTTTTCCAGATCGTCGGCAGCCATCACTTTGCTTTCTTTGTCGTGGCTTCACCTTGTGCCTGTTCGGCACCTGAAGTCAAGTTCCAGCTCTTGCGGTGGTAGTCGCAGGGACCTTGGGCCACGATGGCGGCACGGTGCGCCGCGGTCGCGTAGCCCTTGTTGATTTCCCATCCGAAGGCGGGGTGCTCGGCGGAAAGCTGGACCATGATCTCATCGCGTTCCACCTTGGCCAAGATGGAGGCTCCGGCGATCGCCTGGCAGGTCATATCACCCTTGATGATGGTGGTCACCGGAATGTGCAGGCCAACTGGTTCGCGATCATCGGCCAGGATGTCGAAAAGGTCAGGTTCTGGAGCACTCAGCCAGTCATAGCTGCCATCGAGCAGCGCTGCCTCGGGTTGGACGGCGCACTGTGCCATGGCCCGCGATCCTGCAAGGCGCAGGGCAGCGGTCACGCCCAGTTCATCAATTTCAGCGGCCGAGGCATGCCCTACGCCGTAGCCCACGGCCCATTGCTGTACGGGAGCAACCAGTTCGGTGCGTACTTCGGGGCTCAGCAGCTTGGAATCGCGCAGTTCAGGGAATTCGGTGACCTGCTGGATATCAATGACAGTCATTCCGACAGTGATCGGGCCGGCCAGGGCACCACGACCCACTTCGTCGACGGCGCCGATGTAGCGCACCGCGTGTTTGGCGGCCAAGGCGCGCTCGTGATCAAGGGTGGTGGCTTTATTCTTGGACTTGGCCTTGGTCGGTTGCATTACTCAGCCACTGCATGCGGGACATTGGCGAAGACTTCTTCATGGGAGTCGACGGTGCTCCAGCGCGAGGTAGGCCAGGAAATCACCGAAGCACGTCCTTGGACCGAGTCGATGTCAACAAAGCCGCCTTGCCGGTCAGCGTGGAAGCGGGAGTCGGCGCTGGCAGCGCGGTGATCCCCCATGACCCAAAGCTTGCCTTCGGGGACCGTGGCCTTGAAGTCCATATCCGAGGGGTTGTCACCGTCATAGATATATGGCTCGACGATTGGTTCGCCGTTAATGGTGATGGCACCGTCTGCGCTGCAGCATTCCACGGTGTCCCCCGGCATGCCGATGATGCGCTTGACCAGGTATTGCTCATCGGCGGCTGGCAGTACGCCGACAAAGGAGAGCACGTTCTGGAAGGCGGTCGGGTATTCGGTCAGTGGCGGCAGCCATTCCTGGTCATCGCGGAAGACTACGACATCTCCGCGTTCCAGCTCGAATGGGCCGGGAACCATGAGATTGGCGAAGATCCGGTCATCGACTTCCAAGGTGTGTTCCATGGAGCCCGATGGGATGTAGTAGGCACGGAAGAAGAAAGTCTTAATCACGAACGAGAGCAACAAGGCAATCGCGATGATGATGACAATCTCGCGGACGAAGCGCCATATTTTATAAAGCGGTCCCCTACTTTGAGGATTCTCGGCTGATGCTGCGCTCACGATTCGATTAGTACCTTCCATGCTTGCGTCTGATCCCTATCTTACGTGCCAGCAAAGGCCCAACTGATCATTGCTCCGCAACGGCCAGTTGCCCCTGGACCCAGCAATGGCCAGACCCGACGAAAGGGACTGGCCATTGCTGCGTATCTGCTCGTGCAGATATTCTTCTACTGTGTTGCTGCCGGCGTCATTATGCCACCGCTTGGTTTGTAATCCACTGGGATGTCGCCAACGGGCTGGTCGGCTTCAATCAGCTTCTGCACTTCTTCAAGCTGGCTCTTGTCGACCGACAGGGTGATGCCGCCGGTTTCCGGGTTCAAGGTATAGGCGTGAATGGCGCTGCGTACAGGATTTTCCTGCTTGCCCTGCCACTTCATAATTTCCTGGATGGCTGAACGCAATTCTTCATTGCTGAACTGGACCAAGTGGCCTACCGCCCCTGCCGCTTCAATGGCGTCAAGCTGTTTCTCGTTGGTGGTTGAGACATTTAGCTGGCCATCCTTGACCCATCCCTGGACATATTCATCGCCCAGAGTCTCAGATAGTTGGTCATTGATCTGCAACAGTGCGTCCTGGTCCACGGTGCTCCCATTTGTATTATCGGATTGCTGGGCGGATTCGGAGGCTTCGGCAGACGTAGAAGTCTGCGCACCCGGTGCGGGTTCCTGGCCGCAGCCGGTAAGCATCAAGGCGGCTATTGTGGCACTGGAGGCCAGCACCATGGGAGTGCGTGAAGTTCTAAACTGGAAATTCATAAATTACACCTCGGTGATATTCGCGCGGCCACTACGATCCTAGCTATGACACTAATACCCGATTCGTAGAGCAAGCACGGAGCTACATGTGTACCAAGTAAAAATGCCCCGCTACTTTTTCCAAAGTAGCGGGGCACTTTCAGCAGGAACTTGTCCTGCCGGGAAAGATTCCCTTAGCCGTGGCGACGTGCGCTGCGGCGGAACAGCAGGAAGGCTGCGCCGGCCAAGGCCATTGCGCCACCGGCGGCGATCAGCGGAACGCTGTTCGCACCGGTATCTGCCAGTGGATCGTCCTTCTTAGGGGTTTCCTTTGGAGTAGTCGACTTGGTCGGCTCGTCATCCTCCTGGTCCTTCGGAGCTTCCGACTTGTCGTCATCCTTAGGAGTCTCCGACTTGTCGTCATCCTCAGGAGTCTCCGACTTGTCGTCATCCTTAGGAGCTTCCGACTTGTCGTCATCCTCAGGAGTCTCCGACTTGTCGTCTTCCTCAGGAGTCTCCGACTCGGTCGGCTCTTCCTCAGGAGTTTCCGGCTCGGTCGGCTCTTCCTCAGGAGTTTCCGGCTCGGTCGGCTCTTCCTCAGGAGTTTCCGGCTCGGTCGGCTCTTCCTCAGGAGTTTCCGGCTCAACGGCAGGCTCAACTACTACAACATTCCCGGAAACTTTTTCGGACTGGTTGTAGCCATCCTTAGCTACGAGGCTGAATTCAAATTTTCCGGGTTCTTCCGGAGCAGGGAACGAGAACGTTCCGTTGGCTTCAAGCTCAACTGTCTTGTACAGCTTGCCGTCAACGATCACGCGAATAACGGTGCCTTTCGAAGGATCAACCATGGTGCCGGTAATCGCGTCACCTGGCTCAACTTCTGTACCATTTTCAACTGTGATATTCGGGGTGTTGACGTGGAACTTCAGCGTGTAGCCATCAATGTAGCCCTTGTCGAAGACATCATCGAGCGAGGTGTACATGGCGATGTCGTCATCGGTGTTTTCTTTCAGGTCTTCGCCTTCGGCGTTGGCCGAGTTAATGCCGGCAGCTCGGCTGCCAACAAGCATCGGGCCACCGGAGTCACCCTGGTCCAGCACCTTCTGGCCGGCGTTTTCAGCGACGTAGCCGGCTACGGAACGGTAGGTACCGTCCGAGCCTCCGACGAAGAAGACACCTTCACCAATGATCGGAGAGCAGCTCCAGCCTGTGGTGCGGCCAGAGGAGCAAGCTTCTGACCCGATGATGGCCTTGGTCATACCCGTTACGTTGATAACTTCGTCGCGAGGTTCCTTGCCCGCTGGCCATTTGGAGACCGCAGGGTGCATGTTCAGCGCAGGATTGATGTTGTCAATTACCGAGATGTCAGTGCCCGGTTCCAGGCTATTGAATTCTTCCTCCGTCATGGAGTTCAGCTCATCGACGGTGAAACCGGAGTTGTTCGGGCCACCGAATTGGTTGAAGCCGAAGTCACCCAGCTCTGCACCGATAGTTGGTACCTGGCCGGGTACCGACTGTTCTGCAAGACCCAGAATCTTGGTCGTGCCGTCTTCCGAGCAGTGCCCCGCCGATACGATTGCGTCGTCGCCTTCAGCGGTCCACGCTGTGAAGCCGAGGGAGCAAACTGTCGAAGAACCGGTAAGCGCACCGGACTGGTCCATTGCGTAGCCCAAAGCGCCGTAAATATCCTCGGCCGCGGTGGTCTTAGCCACACCCGAGCTCTCAACGCCTCCAACGTGATTAGCTTCGCTGACAAATTGCTCTACGGTCAGTTTCTCCGGCAGAGTGCCAGCGGACTTGGACTTTAGCTCAGCCTTAACTTCTTTCTCGTCGAAGCCCTTTGCATAAACCTTTAAGCCATCCTTTGTCTGCAGGATAGCGGTGAGGCGCTTCATTTCCTTCGGCTCAATGTTGGCCAGAAGCTCGGTGTAGACCTTTCCGACGGTCTTGACTTCCGAGTCGACTTCAGTCACAACGATTGGAGCCGGGGCTGCGCTGGCTTTGATGACTTCCTTGGCCTTAGCAACATCCTTCTTGCCAACAGTGATCTCGGCCTTGCCGTCTTTCACCGAGGCAGTGGCGTCGACGCCCTTGGCTTCAAGTTCATCGCGGACCTTTGAAGCAGCGTCGCTAGCGTCTCCCTGCTCGACGAATTCTTCTACAGTCTTGTCGAGATCCCGCTCGATAGCCTTGTCGAGACCCTTGGTATCCAAGGCACTCTCGCTCGGAGTGGCAGAGGCGCTCGTGTTAGCCGAAGCCTTTGCGCTGGCCGAGGCAGACGCAGATGGCGACTCGGAAGCCGTCGGCGCCGCTAGTGCCGGCATGAAGCTAGAGCCGACCACCAAGGCGGTCGCGGCTGCTGCAACGATGCCGCGTTGCGCAGTCTTCTTTTTTGGATGTGGCATTAATGCTTCTCCCAGATTTACGGTGCGAGGGCCCGCGCCGCCCCTACCTCAGGACGCGCGCATAGGCACAGGTGTTGTTACCAAAATGAAACACTACTTGGTTGCGCCACTGTTTTTCAAGCACCGAATCCAACGAAAATACAAATTCAACTTCCTGTTTGGCCTAGTCAAAATACGATGAACCATTCCTATCAGGTCACAACTTACGCGTCAGTAGAGTTGGTTTAAGATTGGACTACTCTTTCTAGACCCTAGTCAGCTTGGTGATACCTGAGTGCAACCGCATAATTTGCACATCATCTGCACAGCTTCAGGCGTGTCGAAATTTACGTTCGAAATAAAATACATGCGCATAGAAAAATAGCGTCGAATGGGTAGTTCTACCCATTCGACGCTAGCGAAATCTCTTTCTGTTTCACCGTGTCATTCGATCTCGGAACGCTGATCCAGTGGCCAGACTACCTGCGTGGCCTTGCCTGTGACGCGGTCTATGCTGATCATTCCTCCGCCACTGGCCCCGAGTAATGCTCGCGAATCCTTGGAAGTGGAACGATGGTCCCCCATGACCCACAATCGGTTTTCGGGAACCGCTACGGAAAACTTCTGCTCGCTGGGCGCATCCCCGGCAAAGATGTACGGCTCATCTATCGGTTCGCCATTGACCAGAAGGCGCCCGTCTGCACTGCAGCACTCGATGGTGTCTCCGCCTACGCCAATGACGCGCTTGACGTACTTGTTGTTGCTGCCGGTGAGGCTGAACGCGTTGAGCAGATCATCGGCGAAGCTGGCTTTCGCGTAAGGCAGGAAGGATCCACGGCCGTCAAATACGATAACGTCCCCGCGTTGCGGTGCGCTTTCGGCGTAGGCCCTGCGGTCCACTGCGATGCTCTGGCCAGGGTTGAGCGTGGATTCCATGGAGTTCGATTCGATATGGAAGACGTCCATCACCGTGGCGCGGATCAAGATGGTGGCCAGCAGGCCCAGAATGATGGCGAGTACAGCGAAGCGCCAGACCCATGAAAAGGCCCGGCGCTTCGATGTTGCTCGCTCGGTGCGTGCAATCTGGTTCATAGAAGAACGCAGATTACTTCTTTGCGCCGAAGTCGCGCTTCTCGCGGATGCGAGCAGCCTTGCCGTGACGATCGCGCATGTAGTACAGCTTTGCACGACGTACGTCGCCCTTGGACACAACCTCAATCTTATCGATGATTGGGGAGTGAACTGGGAAGGTACGCTCAACACCGGTGCCGAAGGAAACCTTGCGAACGGTGAAGGTCTCGCCTACGCCGCGGCCCTGGCGACCAAGGACGTAGCCCTGGAAGACCTGAACACGGGAGTTCTTACCTTCGATGATGTTGACGTGCACCTTGAGGGTGTCACCTGCGCCGAAGGCAGGAACGTCAGAGCGCAGCGAAGCTGAGTCAACAGAGTCAAGAATATGCATGGTGCATCTCCTAGGATCAATGCCGCAGGTCACCGAATCCTCGTAGCGGGGTCCGACACCGGCCTAGGCCAGTGAAATCCCCGGAACGTTGTACCACCAATTGCCTCTAGCAATCGGTGCGGTGGTTTCCTATGGCTCGAACTTCCCCCTGCGGCAGGAGTCGAACAAAAACACACCAAGAAACAATTATGCCGTATCAGCGAAGCCGATGCGAGTCTGCCCGAAATGACTTTCAGGTGATGTTGGCCTCTTAGTCCTTTTCGGTGCCGGCCCCGGTGGCCCAGTCCAATTTGGACTTCGGGGTGATCTCACCGTCTACCAGCGCGAATCCGCTGTGCCACAGCGCATCGCGGTCGCGGCGGTTCAACGATTCGGCATCAAGCTGGGTGATCAGATCCGGACGGCGCACGGCGGTGCGCTTGATCTGTTCATCGCGGCGGAAGCGTCCCACGCGCTGGTGGTTGCCGCCCAGCAGCACCTCGGGAACGTCGCGGCCGCGCCATGAAGCAGGCTTGGTGTAGACCGGGTATTCCAGCAGTACATCGGAGTGCGACTCTTCGACCAGGGATTCGGGATTGCCGATGACTCCAGGGATCAACCGGGCGATGGCTTCCACCATCACCATGACGGCTACTTCTCCCCCATTGAGCACGTAATCTCCGATGGAGACCGGGATGACGTTGAAGTTCTCGTGCGCGTATTCGATAACGCGTTCGTCAATGCCCTCATAGCGGCCGCAGGCGAAGATCAGGTGCTCTTCTTCTGCCAGCTCGTAAGCCATCTGCTGGTTGAAAACAGTTCCTGCCGGCGATGGGACGATCAAGGTCGGCTTGGCGCCGGCAGCATTTGCCGGGCGCACCGAGTCAAGTGCCTGGCCCCAAGGTTCTGGCATCATCACCATGCCGGCTCCGCCGCCATAAGGGGTGTCATCGACCTTGCGATGCTTGTCGGTGGCGAAGTCGCGCAGATTGGTGACGTTCAGATCCAGGATGCCGTCTTTTGCGGCGCGTCCGATCAGCGAGAGTGAGAGCGGCTGCAGGTACTCCGGGAAAATCGAGATGACATCAAGACGCATGGCTTACTTGCTTCCCTCTTCGTCGTTTTCCGACTCTTCGCTGTTCAAGGTCAGCAAGCCTGCAGGCGGGGTGATGACCACGATGCCGGCTTCAGGGTCGATTTCTGGCACGAATTCATCAACGAAGGGAAGGTAGATTTCCTGGCCTTCGGAGTTCTCGAACACCAGCAGGTCCTGGGCTGGGTTGGTGCGCAGTGCGGTGATGACACCGACCTGTTCGCCGTCGAGCATGACCTTCAGGTCGAGCAGTTCATGCTCGTACCATTCATCGGAGTCATCTTCTGGCTCTTCGGAAACGTCAATTTCCAGACGGGCGCCGCGCAGGGTTTCGGCCTGATTGCGGTCGTTGATTTCCTTGAAGGAGAGCAGCAGGATGGTCTTGTTCCAGCGCGCGCTTTTCACGGTCAGCGTCTTGACCGGTCCGTCCACGACGATCAGTTCTTCACCGGAGGTGAAGCGCTCGTCCGGGGTGTCGGTCATAACCTGGGCGGTGACTTCACCACGGATGCCGTGGGGCTTGCCGATGCGGGCAACCTGCAATCGCATATTCTGCTGCTCTTTCTGCACTGTGTTCCGTGGCGGGGTGCCGGGAGACTGGAATAAAAATCTGGGGGTAAACACGAAAGGAGCTCCCGTCACTAGTTAGGACGGAAACTCCTTTCGTTTCGAAGCCAACTTAAAAGTCAGACCTCTAAGTTGTTTAGCCTCGGCGTCGGTCAGTGTCGATCACATCGACACGTACCGGCTCCTTGGCCAACGCTGCCAACACGGTGCGCAGTGCCCGAGCAGTGCGTCCCTGTCGTCCGATCACACGACCGAGATCTTCAGGGTTCACACGTACTTCGAGCAGGTCGCCGCGACGGGTGGACTTCAAGGCAACCTTGACGTCTTCCGGTTCTTCGACGACCCCGCGTACCAAGTGGTCTAGCGCATCAACGAGCACTGTTACTCAGCCTCGGTAGCTTCGGCCTCTGCTTCTTCAGCAGCTGGCTTTTCAGCCTTCTTGGTGATTGCCTCTGGGAGGATCACAGAACCCTTGTCCGGAGCAACGAATGCTGGCTTAGGCTCGGCAACCTTGTAGGTGCCTTCCTGGCCATCGATGCCCTTGAACTTCTGCCAGTCACCGGTGATCTTCAGCAGTGCGTGTACCTGCTCGGTTGGCTGAGCGCCAACGGACAGCCAGTACTGTGCACGGTCCGAGTTGATCTCGATAACCGAAGGGTTCTCGGTTGGGTGGTACTTACCGATCTCCTCGATGGCACGGCCATCGCGCTTGGCGCGCGAGTCCATAACAACAACGCGGTAGAAAGGTGCGCGCATCTTACCGAAGCGCTTCAGACGAATCTTTACGGCCACTTTTGTGGTCTCCTGTTTCTCAACATGGTCGAATCCGATTTTTAGCACCTGTGGGGCAGGCCTTACTTACCAGACTCTAAAAGGACAGGATTTATAGCGGAGAGAGGGTCCACTGCAAATCGAGTACCCTGCAATTATGCCAGAGAGCATGCGCGCTGGCCAACTCTATCCGGCACCGCGCGTCGAGCAATCATCATGAGCTTGCTCACCTTGGAAACCGCGCCGAGATGAAGCTCCTAGTATTAATTGTATGACCGTTCCTTCTGCTTTCCTGGCTTTCGGTGTCGTTGCCGCTTTGATGACATTGATTCCAGGTGTTGACACCGCGTTGATTCTTCGTTCAGCTATCACCCGTGGACGCGGTGAAGCGATGCTGGCTGCGCTGGGGATTTGCACTGGAGTGTTCGTTTGGGGCGTGGCCGCGGCCGCTGGCGCGTCGGCGATTCTGGCCGCTTCGAATCTGGCCTACCAGGTTTTAACCTATGCCGGTGCAGCCTACCTGGTGTTCCTTGGCGGGCAGATGATCTACCGGAGCCTGCAGAAGAAGCGGTCGCCGGCCACCCGGATCCCGATGCCGCAAAGCAGTTATCGAACTTACCTGACTGGGCTGGTGACCAACGTGCTGAACCCGAAGATCGGCGTCTTCTATATCGCGGCGATCCCGCAGTTCACCCCGGCGGGCACCAACGCCCTGCTCATGGGCATGGGGCTATCGGCGGTGCATGTTGCACTGACTCTGGTGTGGGCAGTGGCCTTGGTGTACGGGGTTCGGATCGCTGGCCGCTGGCTGGGCTCAGCGAAGTCGGTGTCCTGGATGGACCGGATCACCGGGACGGTGCTGATCGGTTTCGGGCTGAAGGTGGCGCTCTCGCGCCCATAGCTTCTTTCCCAAGCCGGCAGGTGGAGCAGTTCATGGTTCCGGTGCTCAGGCGGCCACCGGAACACTATTTCTTCGCGGTATTTGCAGCGGATCCAGATGCTTGGGCAGCATGATGTGTGCCAACCCTCCGACGGTGACCAGCCCAATCAGGCCGGCATGGATTGCATGATGGTGCCGTCGGCACAGGCAACTGCCATTGCGCACAGAGGTGCATCCGCCTCGTTCCCACCAATTGTCGTGGTGGTATTCGATCATTTCCGGTGGCGCGGTGCATCCGGGGACGATGCAACCACGGTCGCGGGCGAAGATCGCGCGTTTCATGGCGTCCGTGAAGAAGCGTTCCTTGCGTCCGACATCCAGCGGTTGCCCATCGGGGCCGAAGACCACCCAGTAGATCTCGCCTTGGCAGATCAGTTGCGCGGTGTCCACGGAATCCAGGTTCAGCCCATGCTCGGTGGTGGCGCGCAGCTTGCTTGCCTCGCGAAGATCCTGCAGGTCGCTCAGCTGGATGAGCATGCCGATCTTCGGGGTAATGCCATTGGCCGCCTTGCCGGTGGAACGTCGCCTAAGTGCAGCCATTAGTGCATTCAACCGTCGCTGGGCCACGGGTACTTCCCCATCACCAAGCAGGGACGAATCCAGGTTCCTCGAAGGGTTTGCTTCGCCTGCGCCGTGCGCTGGCTTCTCAGCTTCAGGCTCTTCGGCTGACTGCTGCCCAAAGAATGTTCCTCGGTCTTCTCTGGCCCACGGCGGTGGCGGCTCCTTGCTGCTGAACAATTCATCGACTGCAGGATCCCCGGTGTTCTGGCCCGGTTGCGCTTCACCCTGACTGCCGCTTTCCTCCGCCCCGTAATCCATGTCAACGCCATCCGATGATTCGCCTGAGCGGGCCGCTTTGCCGGCGTTGGTGCGCGGGTTATCCGCCTGGGCCAGGGTGGAGCGGAATTCTTCTCGCTGGGTGCCGGCGACATACAGCTCGTACTTGTCGCAGTCCCCCACCGTTCCTCGGGGGTAGATTCCCGGTTCGGGGTTTCTGGTTTTCTTGCGGGCCTTGCGCTGGGTAGCAAGCAGGGCGGCGAGTTTGGATTCACGGGTGGCCCGGTCTGGTTCTTGGAGCAGTTCCGCGGCGAGGTGTTCCAGAAGCTGGCCTTGTTCATTGCTGGCGGTAGGTTCCAGCGGCTGGCCTTGGAAGCAGGTGTCTGCAGGTTCGAATTTATCCAGTGCGCGGGCGACACGGGCAACGAGCCGCGGGTCCAGTGCTGGCGCCTGCGTATAGAGCGTGGCCAGCTGGTTCATGCGCGGCGCGATGGTGCTGCCATCCATCAGGCGGCGGGCGATGAGCAGGTGCGCATCGCGCACGCGGTTCTGCCCTTCATGGGAATTCAGTCCCAGCCAAGTGGCCAGAAACTCCCCGGTGTTCTGATAGTGGGCCCGTCCTGAATGCTGGCGGGCGCCAACGGCGAAGCTGCTGCGCGATTCGGCGACCGCCACCAACTCTTCATCCTCCAGCAGGTGGGCGCCGGTGGATTCCAGGTGGATGGCGCTGTGCAGTTGTTCCCTCAGGGTGTAGCGGTAGATGGTTTCCACCAGCCTTGCGTGGGCCGCCGCCACCCGCGGGTCATCAATCTCGCGCAGGGACACCGAGAGCTTGACCAGCAGTGCGCAGCAAGATGCCATCAGCTCAAGTAGCATTTGGGCCGCTGCGCGCGGCAAAGACCCGGTCAGGGCCTCGCGCAGAGTCTGGCTCGCGGCAACTAGCTGGTGGATGCTCATGGACCAACCATGGGTCCAGTGACCATCTGCCAGCTGAAGCAAGCCGCCGAGTGTGGATAACCTGCTAGCCGCGTTGGCGCACCTTGGATTGGCGGATCACCAGGAAAATCAAATACGGCGCACCAATGACCGCGGTGGCTACCCCTGCAGGCAGGATCACCGGGAAGGCGCGGGCCGCAACCAGGTCGGCAAGCAGCACGAAGATCGCCCCGATCAATGCGGCGTGGGGCACCGGCGGGATGGTGCCCCGGGCCACCAACCGCGCGGCATGCCCGCTGGCCAGCGCGACGAAGGCCAGCGGACCGGCGATCACCGTGGCGGCGATGGCCAGCAGCGAGGCCAGCGCGAGCATCAGCACGCGGTCGCGTCCCAGGTTCATGCCCAGTGCGCGGGAGGTATCCGAATCCAGGGCCAGCACTTCGCGCTGGTTGCGCAGCAGCATGGCAAGAATCAGTCCGGGCACGACGATCGCCGGGGCAATGGCCAGATCGGCCCAGGAAATCGCGTTGACAGTCCCGGCCAGCCAGGTCAGCGCCTGCTGGGCGTTGTAGATTTCGCCCAGGGTCAGCATCCAGGAGGTCAGCGCGGCGCACAGCCCGCTGAATCCCAGGCCCACCAGCACCAGCCGGTTGCTTTCCAGTGAACTGCGCCAGACCAGCGCGAAGACCAAGGTGGAAACCAGCAGTCCGCCCAGGGTGGCGGCGATGGGCAGCCCGTAGTGCACCAGCAACTCGGAGCGTCCGCCGGTGTGCACGCCGATCGCCAGTACGGATACCGCGCCCAGCGCCGCGCCGTTGGTCACCCCGAGGATGTCGGGGCTGGCCAGCGGGTTGCGTGCGACATTCTGGGTCAGTGCGCCAGCGACGCCGAAGCCTGCCCCGGCGAGCACTGCGGCTACGCTGCGCGGCAGGCGGAATTCGAGGATGGCCAATTCGGTGCGGGCATCGGAGGCCGCGCCGAAGAGCGTAGCCACCACATCGCCCACTGGGATCGGGGTGCCTCCGATGGCCAGGTGCACGCAGAACGCGGCGAAGGCGACGGCCAGCAACAGCACGCCGGTGGCAAGGGTGCGCTTGGCGCGCAGGGCCGAAGCCGCTAGGGGCATCATCTGGGTGCTCATACGGTGACCGCCTTGCGGCGCCGGGCCACATAGATGAAGAACGGTGCGCCCAGCATTG
The DNA here is from genome assembly GCF_052114325.1 of Glutamicibacter sp. MCAF14. NCBI lineage: Bacteria > Bacillati > Actinomycetota > Actinomycetes > Micrococcales > Micrococcaceae > Glutamicibacter > Glutamicibacter sp. MCAF14. The sequence continues at coordinate 396,363 of NZ_JBFREO010000004.1, read as the reverse complement.
CGATGACCACGCCTACGGGCAGTTCCCCGGGGCGGGCCAGCATGCGACCCAGCACGTCGGCCACGCACAGCAGCAGTGCACCGCATAACGCGGAGCCGGGAATGATCCAGCGGTAGTCGGCGCCGAAGATGCGCCGCGAAATGTGCGGCACCAGCAGGCCCAGGAAGGCGATCGGCCCGGCTAGGGTGACCGCCAGCCCGGAGAGCGCCACGATCGCGGCCAGTCCCAGGGATCTGGCATGCAGGGCGGTGATTCCCAGGCTGCGCGCGGAGTCCTCGCCCAGGGTCAGGGCGTTCAGCCCGCGGGCGTTGGCCAGGGCCAGCACGGTGCCGGCCACCAGCAGCGGCCACAGCGACAGGAAGGATTCGTAGCCTTGGACTACTGAGCCCACCTGCCAGAAGCGCAACGTCTCCAGTGCCGCTTCGCTGAGCAGCACGATGGCCGAGACCACCCCGGCGCACAGTGCGGTGACCGCGGCGCCCACCAGCAGCAAGGTGATGGGCGATCCCCCGCGCCCGTCGATGCGCCCGATGCCGAAGACCAGCAGGGCCGCGGCCAGCGCCCCGCCCAGGGCCAGCAGCGCTTGGGTCCATGCCGGCAGTGGTCCGGTGAATGCGACGACCGAGACGATCGCCAGGGCCGCACCCTGGTTGATGCCCAGCAATCCGGGTTCGGCGATCGGGTTGCGGGTATGGCCCTGGATCAGCGTGCCGGCCATGCCCAAGGCGGCCCCGGCGGCCAGTGCGGTGACGGTGCGCGGCCAGCGGATCTCGCGGATCGCGATATCGGAGACTTGCCCGTCGGGAGCCAGCAGTGCGTGGCGCAGCTCGGCGAAGCTGGAGGTGGTGCTGCCGATCCACAGGCTGATCCCGATGGCGGCGCCCACGCCGGCGGCCAGGATCAGCAGTGAGCTGATGCGCGGTGTCATGCGGTCGATAATCTGGGGCCTTTCTCGGTCCGCGAGGTGTGCGGCGGGTGCGTGCGGATGATGCGAATCAATTATGTCGCAGGGACTTGACCTCGGTGGCAGAATCCGTGCTAGTGTTCTTCTCGCGCACTCAGCTTACCCTTACCTAAATAGGTTGAGCAAAATTACATCACGCGCTAATTAGTAAATCGTCTTCACGGAAAGCACTCGCATGCAATCGCCTCGCATCCTCGCCCTCACCGCCGCCTTAGCCGCGGCCTCGTTGGCCCTGGCCTCCTGCGCAAGCTCGGCTCCAAGCACTGAGCCGGCGCCATCCGCCGGCACTTCTGCACAGGAAGATGCCAACTTCCCGGCCAGCATCAAGCATTTCCGCGGCACCACCGAGCTGGCCCAGCGCCCGCTGCGTGTGGCCGCACTGGACCCTTCCTACGTAGATGCCACCATCCTGCTGGGCGCCGAACTGGTGGCCTACACCGAATACCGCAAGGGCAATAACCCGTTCCCCGAATATCTCGGAGACACCTCAAAGTTCACCGATGAGGCTGTGAATGTCGGCACCATCACCGAGCCGGATCTGGAAAAGCTGCTGGCCGCCGAGCCGGACGTGATCATCTCCGCCGATGTGCGCCAGGGCGCCATGTACGACCAGCTGAACAAGATCGCACCGACCATCTTCTCGGAGTCCACCGGACCGACCTGGAAGGAGAACGTGGTGCTGCTCGGCGAAGCGCTGGGCAAGAAGGAAGCAGCTGAACAGGCGGTAGCCAGCTATGAAGCCCGCGCCGCAGCGGTGGGCAAGGAAATCCTGGAAAAGAAGCCGGAAACCACCTACTCCCTGCTTCGCTTCGCTGGCGAGGACACCGCCCGGTTGTACGCCACCGATTCCTTCATAGGCGAGATCATGGTCGACATGAACATCCCGCGTCCAAAGGATGCGCCGGATACCACCGAGTCAATCTTCGTGCCGCTGTCCCCCGAAGAAATCCTCAAGGCTGACGCCGAAGTGATTTTCCAGTCCACGTGGGCTCCCGAGGGAGCCGAAGGCGACGCCTCGCGCGCGCAGGAACAGAAGTTCACCTCCAACCCGTTGTGGGAAAAGCTGGAAGGCGAAGTCATGCAGGTCGATGACTCCATATTCCTTTCCTCGGTGTCGTTGCAGGGCGCCAACGAGGTCATCACCCAGGTAGCCGAGCACTTCGAGGTGGACCCTCAGCTGCCATAGGCTGGGCTCGAAAAACCTCATTAAACGAGTTCGAGTCCCTGACCCGGCGTAATTCGCCGTAGGTCAAGGACTCGAACTCGTTATCCGGCCCTCAATAATCGGGGGCCGGTGTCAATCTGTGGTTATCTGGCAGCCTTGCGCACTGGCTCGATAACGCTCTCTGCGTGCTTCAGCCGCTTCTCAGCGCGCTTCTCCTTAATGCTCTTGCCAGTTTTTTTCGCTTCGCCCTTACGTGGGGATTTGCTCGACATAACGTGCCGTCCTTTACCGGAGACGCTAACGGCCTCCAACAAATTTGGGGAAAGTACCCCATAACCTGAACCATAGGAAGTTTTGAGCAGAAGAGCAAGGTGCACCGCGCCTATTCCCGCCGGCATCTCACCAAGATGGTGGAAGTGGACGTGTGGTTGCCGTGCGCTGTTTTTGCGGCGAGTCCTGGACTGAGCACAACAAGAGCATCGAGGAGCAAGGAAACAGGACCATGAATGCACTGCAACCGCCAACACTGTCCTTCTTTGCTTCCGTCACGGTTCAGGTTGGCGAAGCAATCAGCATCGGAACCACCATTGACGGCGAGCGCAAGGTGGTGCCGATTACCGGTGGCACCGTGCTGGGTGAATGATTCACCGGCAAAGTATTGATTGCAGGGGCGGACGTCCAGCTCTACCCGCTGGGCACAACTGCGTACTTGAAAGCGATGTATATCTTGGAACGGGAAGGATGTATATCTTGGAGCGGGAAGACGGTACGCGCCACTTTGCCGATTACCAGACTCTGCGCACCGGCTCGGCCCGGTATCTGTCCAAGCTGGTGGGCGGAGAAGAAGTTCCGGCGCAGAACATCTAATTCTGTTTCTCCCCACGTATTACCGCACCGGTGGACAGCGATTTCGCATGGGTCAGCCACAACGTGTTTATCGGTACCGGCCGGCGCCTGCCAGATAGCGTGCTGCTCGAATTCTTTGCCGTGGATCAAGAGCCGGCATCATAAAGCGAATTGAGAGCAACACAACGGCCCACGCCCAGCCCCTGCCTAGCTTCAGCCGGTACCCTTTTGGTGGGAGTCGGTATTACCACTTCTTGAAGCGAAACTAACTTCCCCTTGGTCAACCTAAGGAATCTTCACTGTGGACAGCACGCAGCAGCACCTCAACGCCTACATGGTGACATGGAAGCTGGAACGCGAATTCGGTGGCATGACCACCGTGTGCATCCAGCGCGCGGCCGCTTTCGCCGAACGCTATGGTTCAGCTGCGGTAGTGACTTTTCCGCCTAACCCGCAGTTGGACCAGATCGCCGCTGAGTTGGTGCAGCGCGGCAAGCTGTCCCCCAAGGTGCAGGTACTGAACCCCTATGCGTTCTTGGCGGAGCATGAACTGGATCCGCAAGCCAGCATCCCTGAGCCGGCCAGCGAACCGGTGCACCAGGACTTCACCGGCACTGAACAGGTGTACTACCCCGGCGACAAGGGCACCCTTTTCTGCGAGCACAGCACGGCTGGGCCAGATGAGCAGATCACCCGGATGACCTACTACCGCGGCGATGGCACGGTGTTCCTAACCGATACCAGCTTCGAGGATACGAAACCCCGGCGCATCGTAGAGGCTTTTGACCGCACGGGCACACTGGTGGCGCGCTTTCCCAGCGCTGCGGCTTTCTACCGCCACTGGCTGACGCAGATCGTGGACCATCCGGATTCCCTCGTAGTGGTCGACAGCAAATTCACTGCGAAGCTGCTTGCCTCGTGGACACCGGTACACGTACCCAAGATCTTCGCATTCCACAGCATCCACGTGGCCAAGGGGCAGGATCTTGCCAGCGGCCACCTGTCCAAGGGCCACGAGCACATCATCGCTGAACGTGCAGCCTGGGATGGGTTCGTCTTCCTCACCAGCGCCCAGCGCAAGGCTTATGTTGACCGCTTCGGAGAAGCCGACTCGACCTTTGTCATTCCCAACCCACTCAACGCTCCGGCGGTACAGCCCCCGGTACCGCAGCGCAGTCCGCTGAATCTGATTGCCGCCGGTTCGCTGACCCCGAATAAGAATGTCGCCGTCGCACTGGAGGTCATTGCCGAGCTGGTACGCCGCGGCAAGCAGCCGACCCTGCACATAGTAGGCGAGGGCAACCAATCCGAGGCTCTGGTTCAAAAAGTTGATGAGCTTGAGCTGGGAGCGCATGTGGTGTTCCACGGCTACTCCGACCAGCTGCCACGGCACTTCGCTTCTTGCACGGCCCAATTGTTCACCTCGACCAATGAGGGCCAGGCTCTGGTCATCCTCGAAGCCCAGGCCCAAGGATGCATCCCGGTGTCCTTCGACATCAACTTCGGACCTTCAGATAGCATCATCGATGGCCATAATGGCTTCCTAGTTCCCCATGGCGACATCCAGGCTATGGCTGATCGGGTCCAGTCGCTGATGGATGATCCAACCCTGGCGGCCGAGCTATCAGAAAACGCCCGCACCTTTGCCAGCGAGTACCAATCTCGCGATCTCGTCTCACGTTGGGAAGAAACCTTGTCACTGACCAAGATGCTCAAAAACCTTGGCGCGAAGAACCGCGTCCCGCACTTTGAAGCCAAACTGCGCGGCGTTGATTTCCTTGACGGACAGCGGTTGCATGTTCGGGTGGAACATCAGGCGCAACTCGAAGACCTGCCAGAGCCGGCAATCTTTGAGCTGGTCTTCATCAACCGCCGGAGCACTGAGGAAATCGCGAGCGTGGCCGCTTCCAGCGTGGATGAACAGCTCGCAGCCTTTGACCTGGAACCATCACTCTTGGGCGAAACCCAGGAACAAGATGCCGCGGTGGATATGAGCCTGCGACTGCGCATTGGCAAAGCCATGGAGCTCAAGCGCTTGGGACTGCCCGAGTCGAAGATCCTGCCGTACTTCACCAAGCATAAGAACCTCTCCTTCAACCGCAGGGGCTAATCAAAGGAGCAAGGAGCGCACAGCGGCAATACGGCAGACCCCTAAGTTTCTCCAAGTTGTGCAACATAGGCTGATTTCCATGCGAATTCAGATGTCCCAATTGCGCCCATTGCTCGTCAGCCACCGGATTCTCATGACAGTTCCAGGCATGGAGGACTTTGAGAAGACTGGGAGCACCTACAATCCTGATGCGTGGATCAGCTATGAGCAGGACCTGGCACTGGATCCCTACACTACCTTTTGGGGAACCAGCGGAACCGCTCTGCCCTGCATGGGAGCTTTCTCCTATACGCATTCAAAGCTCAATAAGACCATTACCGTTGGGCGCTTCACTTCCATTGCCAAGGGGATGAAAGTGATGGGCGCCAAGCACCCGCTGGAGTGGGCCTCGACCAGTCCGGTGTTCTATAACCAGCGACTGCTGATGCAGACCTACAGCGCTGATCACGGGGTCGAGCTGAACGCAGCGGACTTCAGCTACAAGCCGGGCAACATCAGCATCGGCAATGACGTGTGGATTGGTGAAAAAGTCACCTTGGGCCACGGAGTCACCATCGGCGATGGGGCCGTGATCGCCTCGAACTCCGTAGTAACCAAGGACGTGCCACCCTACACGGTTGTTGGAGGTTTGCCCGCAAAGAAGATCCGCGACCGCTTCGAAACCGAGGTAGTGCAAGCACTGCAGGCTTCGCAGTGGTGGCAGTATGCACCGGAGGACTTGACCCATCTGGATGTCGCTAACCCGGCCATCTTCGCCCAACAGGTCATTGGCCAAGCGGCCGCCGGTAATTTGCAGCCATTCCAAACGCAACCGCTCACTGCCAAGCACCTCGCCGAGCACCTGCAGGCCTAAGCACCGAAGCTACCGCGGCTAATGCCTCCTGAAGACGCGCAATGCCCCAGGGCGCTCGACGGATCGGCGAGCGCCCTGGGGCATCGGAGTTCTGGGCCGCTTGGGACTTAGCCCACGGCGACGCGCAGTTCGTTATTCCACGGGTCCTTGAATCGAAGCTCGGCTCCGGTGTGGTGGTTGCCCACCTTCGCGAAGTTCAGGCGTTCGGCCAGCTTGCCTACTTCTTCTTCGCTTGGAACGTTGATTAGCACTTCGCCCAGCCCCAGGGTGTCCTTGCGGGGACCTGCGCCGCGGGAGTTCCACACGTTCATCGCCATGTGGTGGTGGTAGCCGCCAGCAGAGACGAACAATGCCTGGTCGCCCAGCGCGGTGGTCTCGTCAAAACCCAGGGTGTCCACATAGAACCGGCGTGCGGTGGCCACATCGCCGACCTGCAGGTGGACGTGGCCGATATCGGCGCTCGCCGATTGCAAGGAGGCCATAGCCTGTTCGCTCAGGTGGGTATTGAGGTAGTTGTTGGGGTCCAGGTAGATGGTGTCCATGCGCACTTCGCCGTTGTTCCAGGTCCAGGTCTCGCGCGGCCGGTCGAAGTACAGCTCGATGCCGTTGCCTTCGGGGTCGGTGAAGTAGAAGGCTTCGGAGACCAGGTGATCTGAGCTGCCGACAAATTTGCTCTGGTCGAATTGCGCGGCCGAGAGCACGGTGGCAGCCAGGTCTGCTTGGCTATTGAAGAGCAATGCGGTGTGGAACAGCCCCGCTTCGCTGCGCGCAGGAAGCTGAAGGCCCGGGGCGTTGTGCAGGTTGACCAGCTCCTGGGCACCGCGGCCCAAGCGGGTGCCGTCGGCAGTTTCATCCAGCACCGTGAGCCCCAGCGCTTTTTGGTAGTACTCGCTCATGACCTTCATGTCGCCGACTTTCAACTGCACGGCGTTCATATGAGTGGCTGCGGCGAGCTTATCTTCTTTGAGCATGGTCATGGCCAGCGCCTTCTTTCCGATCAGGACTTCTTGTTGAAAACAACCCTACGCCAATTTAGTTGAGACTTCAAGTAAATTGGAATGTTCCGGTCATCACGCTCGCGATCGCGGTACGCGCCATTGGCACTAGGGGAGCAACCGGGCGAGATCTGGATGCAGATGCCGGCTCGATAGCGCCACAGCTGCCGCTCCGGCAGCTACCTCCAAAGCCGCTTGCACCGATGATCCCCGCTGGTAAGCCGCGAGAAAACCGGCCATGAAGGCATCGCCGGCACCATTGCTGTCGATCACCTCGACCTTTGGCGCAGCCACTTCCCAGCGCCGCCCCTGGCGGTTCATTGCCACCGCACCCCGCGCTCCACGCGTGCATATTGCCATTTCTGGACCATGGCGCAGGCAAGTGGCCATCAGCTCCCACGGATCGCTGGTTGCATCATCGTTCATGAAGACCACGGAGGCCGCCCTCAGGAATGGCAGATGAAATTGGGCTGTGCCATCGAAGTCATGCAGGTCGACCCATAGCGGTACAGGCGGCTCGGCGAGTTGCCTGATAATCCGCAACCCCAACTCGCTCAGGTCAATCACTGCCAGGTCAGCTTCCCCAATGGCCGCGCAGAGGGCATCAGCATCCGCGTCCTCGACAGCGGAGGGCGTTGCCAGATAGATGGATACGCGTTGCCCGCCAGCCATGAGATTGATATGCCGCTCGGTGCTCACGCTGGAAATCGCTTGCAGGTTGACGCCCGCGCCACCGAGCACGTGTCGGAGCAGGCGTCCTGGCTCATCGTTGGCCAGCGGCGTGCAGAGCGTCGTCGCAACCCCCAAGGAACTCAAGTGCAGCGCTTTGCCCGCGGAGGTTCCACCCACGGTGTACCACTCGTTGCGGGCGGATAGCTGCTGAGGCCGAGGGTCAGGCAAGCGGTCAAGCTCGACGAGCTGATTCCAGCTAGATGGACCACAGACGAGCACATTGGGCATTTGACTCATGCACTTATTAAATACGCGTGGCATCACCCGATTCAACAGTTTGGAGCCAATTACGCTTTCAAACCCTTGGACTTCAAAGTATATTGGCAAGTGATCTGCCTCACGATGATGTGGGGTGCCCTAGTCCCAGCGACGGAAGGTTGGTTGTGAGCGTTACCGATGAATTCAGAGCAGCCCGAGATCGGCTCCTGGAACTGCGTGAGGACTACGAGACGGCGCGGGAAGATTTCCGCTGGCCCGAGTTCAGCGAGTTCAACTTCGGCTTCGACTGGTTCGACCAAGTGGCCAAGGATCCGCAACGAGCCGATGCGCCGGCGCTGATCATCACCGAACGCGACGGCAGCTCAACACGCCGCAGTTGGGCCGAGCTCTCACAGCGCTCCACGCAACTCGCGCGCTGGCTCAGCGATATAGGAGTGCGCCGAGGCCAGACGATCGCAGTGATGCTCGGCAACCAAGTGGAACTCTGGGAATCGATGCTGGCCGGCATCAAGCTCGGGGCAATCCTGATCCCCTGCACCACGCAGCTGACCCCCACGGACCTGGCCGATCGCATCGAGCGCGGGCATATCCAGTGGGTGATCACCAACCAGGGCGAGATCCAGAAATTCGAGACGGTCCCCGGCGATTACACGCTGATCCAGATTGGCGGCAGCGCAACTGAAGGCATCCTCGACTTCGCGCAGTCCTACAACGCCGAAGCCGAATTCCAGCTGGACTCCCCCACGCGCGCCGATGAAACACTGCTGCGCTATTTCACCTCCGGAACCACTTCCAAGGCGAAGCTGGTGGAGCACACGCACACTTCATACCCGGTGGGGCACTTGAGCACGATGTTCTGGATTGGGCTGGAACCCGGCGATGTCCATTTGAATGTCGCTTCCCCGGGCTGGGCTAAACACGCTTGGTCCAATTTCTTCACCCCATGGATCGCCGAAGCCACGGTATTCATCTACAACTACAAACGCTTTGATCCGGTAGCCCTGATGAACCAGATGGATGCCCGGCACGTCACCAGCTTCTGCGCACCACCCACCGTGTGGCGCCTGCTCATCCAAGCGGATCTGAGCGAATTGAAGAATCCGCCGCAGAAGCTCGTCTCGGCCGGCGAACCACTGAACGCCGAAGTCATTGACCAGGTCAATAACGCTTGGGGCCAAGTGATCCGCGATGGATTCGGGCAAACCGAAACCACCGTCCAGATCGCCAATCCTCCGGGCGAGCAGATCACCATCGGCGCGATGGGGCGCCCCATGCCAGGCTATGAGATCGTGCTGCGCGATCCGGCCACCGGAGAAGAAGGAGATCTGGGTGAAATTTGCCTGGTCACCGCCCAGCGCCCGCTGGGTCTGATGAAGGGGTATTTCGAAAACGAGGAAAAGACCAACGAAGTCTTCCGCGACGGGGTCTACCACACCGGAGATATCGCTGAACGAGACGAACGCGGCGTGCTGACCTATGTGGGCCGAGCCGATGACGTGTTCAAATCCAGTGACTACAAGATCAGCCCTTTCGAACTCGAATCGGTATTGATCGAGCACCCAGGGGTGGCTGAAGCGGCAGTGGTTCCGGCACCGGATGAACTGCGGCTCACCGTTCCCAAGGCCTACATTGTTGCTTCTGGCGGTTATGAGCCGGGCCCGGAATTGGCCGAATCGATTTTGGCTTATTGCCGCGAGCATCTCTCGGCTTTCAAGCGCGTGCGCCGGATCGAATTCGCGGATTTGCCCAAGACGATCTCGGGCAAGATCCGCCGTGTGGAGCTGCGCCAAGCAGAAGAGCAACGCCATGGCGGTAGCATCCCAGCAGGAACCGAATACAAGGACACCGATTTCCCGAACCTAATGAGCTGAGCCGCCATCCCGGTATCGCCGCTGTGCAGGTGGCGATGCCGGGAACTGGCCCTAAGCGGTTATTTTCAGCATTCTGACCGGCGCTGTATCTGATTCACGACAATATTGGAGACATTAATCCACAATGGTGCGCATGATGTCGCAACAATTCGTCTAAATTGGTCACTGAAGTATATTTGGATACTGACGACCGACGAATTCTATTGGGCACCGATGCCCCGCTTGCAAAGGACTCCAATGAGCAATACCGATAAGTTCCGGGCCGCACGCGATCTGCTGCTGGCAGTACGCGATGACTACGACCGGGCACGGGCAGAGTTCGCTTGGCCGGAATTCACCGATTTCAACTTCGCCTATGACTGGTTTGATGCCGTAGCCAAGGACCCAAAGCGGGCTGATCAGCCAGCATTGATCCTCACCGAACCAGATGGCAGTACAGCTCGCTACAGCTGGGCGCAGCTCTCGCACCGTTCTACCCAGGTGGCCCGCTGGCTTTCCGACGAAGGACTGCAACGCGGGGACACGATCATCCTGATGCTCGGCAACGAGGTGGCCCTGTGGGAATTGATGCTCGCGGGCATGAAGCTGGCAGCGGTGATCATCCCTTCCACCACCCAGCTGGTCAGCGCAGACCTTGCCGACCGCATTGAGCGCGGCAACGCGAACTGGGTGATCACCAGCCATGAACACGTCGCCAAATTCGACACCGTGCCAGGAGACTACCGGATTGTCCAGGTACGCGGCGAGGCAACCGAGCACACCTTGGACTACGCCAAGTCCTTCGATGCGCCAGCTGAATTCAGCCTTCAGAGCCCAACGCTGGCCGATGAAAACATGCTGCTCTACTTCACCTCGGGCACCACGTCGTTGGCAAAACTGGTCCAGCACACCCACACCTCGTACACCATCGGCCACCTGGCAACCATGTTCTGGATCGGCTTGGAGCCCGGAGATGTTCATTTGAACGTCGCCTCCCCCGGCTGGGGCAAGCACGCATGGTCCAATTTCTTCGGTCCGTGGATCGCTGAAGCCACCGTTTTCGTGTACAACTATGATCGCTTTGATCCGCTGGCCCTGATGAATCAGATGGACACCGAGAACGTCACCAGCTTCTGCGCGCCGCCTACGGTTTGGCGCTACCTGATCCAGGCAGACCTGAGCGCACTGAAGACTCCCCCGCGCAAGCTGGTCTCGGCCGGAGAGCCGTTGAATGCCGAGGTCATTGACCAAGTGCGCACGGCGTGGGGCCAGGTGATTCGCGATGGCTACGGCCAGACCGAGACTACGGTGCAGATCGCCAATTCCCCGGGCACCGAGGTGAAAGTCGGTGCAATGGGCCGCCCGATGCCAGGCTATGTGGTGGAGCTGCGCAATCCGACCACCGGAGAACTGGCTGAAGTCGGCGAGATCTGCTTGCGATTGGATCCCAAGCCTGCCGGCTTGATGAAAGGCTACTTTGCCGATCCGCAGAAGACCGAGGAAGCCCTGAGGGGCGGAGTCTACCACACTGGCGATATTGCCGAGCGTGATGAAGAAGGCGTCTTGACCTATGTGGGCCGAGCCGATGACGTCTTCAAATCCAGCGATTACAAGCTCAGCCCCTTCGAGCTGGAATCGGTCGTGCTGGAGCATCCAGCGGTTGCCGAAGTAGCGGTGGTTCCATCACCGGATCCGCTCAAGCTCTCGGTACCCAAGGCATTTGTGGTGCTGGCCGCGAATGTCGAGCCTTCAGCGGCGGTTGCCAAGGACATCCTCGGGTTCTGCCGTGAGCAGCTGGCCCCTTACAAACGGATCCGCCGTCTCGAATTTTCCCAGCTCCCGAAGACCATTTCCGGCAAGATCCGCCGTGTGGAACTTCGCCTGGCCGAGGAAGATCAGCAGGCCAAAGGCACCAAGCCCAGCGGCGAATACCGGGACACGGATTTTCCGGAGTTGAAGAGTCTGAGCTAGCGGGAACCTCCAGAGACTGAACGCTTAAAATAGCGAGATGGGTCGCAGTTCAAATGAACTGCGACCCATCTCGCTATCTATAATTCTTTGGCCGTTCAGTTGCTGCGCTTGGCCTTCAGCGCGTCAATGATTCCCTTGCCCAGGTAGAACGCGCCATCGGCATACCAAGCCGCCATCAGGACCTGGCGTGCTGATTTGGGCAGCCACTCGAACTTCTGGCTGCGTGCCAGAACTTGATGCGCCACCACACCGGATGCGAGCACCGCGATGCCAGAGCCAATCAGCGCCTTGGGATTCCAACTGTGGCGGTACAGCAACCTTTCGATTCCCTTGGCTTCACGTTCCTGCTCAGCCAACGCTGCCCTCAGGGTCTTGATCGGGTTGCCGGTGGCAAGTACTCGGCGGTCTTCGGGCAGCGGGCGCCCGGTGAGGTAATCCACGCTGCGCGGGTCAAACCCGAAGAGCGAGAGCAGACGCTTCAAATCCTTCAAATCCGCAGAGTGCGCCAATAGCTGCTGGGCTTCTGCACGGGCCGCAGGATCTGAGATCAGTTTTTCAAGCAGCTCGGTATCCTCTTCACCGTAGACATAGAGCAGGCTTTCTAGCTCCTCCAGCCGTAATGCTGCCGGCGAACCGGCAACTGGTTCAAGGATTGGCGTGCGCTCCAGATCAAGCACAATACCCAGCGAGGAACTGAAGATATCGCGGCGTGATCCCTTGGCTTCAATGCTTGCCGAAATGACATTACCCATTCGAGTCAAAGACAAGAACGGGCGGTTCGAGCGCGAGATGTTCGGGGCATAGACAGGTTCCTTCAGCATTGCCATCAGTCCCGAGGCGCTGTCCCACACAGTGATCTCGTTATCCGCGAATCCTGCTGCCAGCACAAGCTCTGAGCCCTTGAGCTTGGGACCGTGCAGCAGCTCGTTGGTGCTGCCGAAGTCCCCAAGGACCTCATCATCCGGAGTCGGGCCATCAATCTCATCCCCATCCACCAGCACGTAGCTTGCTCCGGTGGAGTTCTTCAATTCGTGGACCAGCTTGGTCACGCGCGACCCTTCGCGCAGCTTGCCCTTGGCATCAATGCGGTAGAGCACCGCATCACGGGCTTCGCTTACCGTGGCCACTTCGGCGGTGACTTGAGTTGAATTCTCACGCTCAACAGCTCCGCCGATAAAGCCCAGCAGGCGGCGGTCGGCTAGCGCGGTGCGTACCAGCTGTGCCGCTTCGGGCTTATCGCCCATGAAGATGAACTCCAGGTTGAGGTAATTGAACTCAGTTGAATCCACGAAAAGTAACCCCTTTGATTGATTGGATTTAGAGATAAATCAATCATAGGCTGAGATTACCCCAGTCATCGTCGAGTACACCGCTAACATGCCAGGCTGCTTAGAGCCTTAACAACAGCGTGACCAGCTGGCTCGATGAGTTGCTACTTGGCACCGTGGACGCGGTGATGGGTAAGCGGATTGGCTCCACACGGTTCGACTAAGGCATATCCCGGCTATGATTCCTGCCCGTTGGTTGTTTGCTCGCTTCCACGGCAACGGCCCATTATGGACTCGCAGCGGCTATTCCCCTTCGCATTCGAAGTCCAACGCGCCCTATCCGCATACGAGGCTTATTAGCGGGAATCGGACTCGAAATCATGGCCTCGTGCTGAACCAGGATCGGCCCCCTCCTGCGGTTCGCGTTCCTCGGTGCTGCGTTCATGAACCGTCTTGCGCAGGCGTTCGACTTCCTGCGCCCGGCCTGCCCAATATTCGGGCTCTAAGCCGAAACCGCCGATTGCTTCCTCAGCCATTTGCCTGAAACTATCGCGATGGTCTTCCAAAGCGTTATTCAGATCTTCGAACTCATCGTGACTGACGCTGACATCAATATGCTTTCGAGGCATTCGAATCTTCCTAACTTGTTAGACGGGCGGAATTTTTTAATTGTTCCGAACTTATGTGCCGGAGCGATGCAGGGCAGCGGCTACAAGGGTTTACTCAGGAACTCGGTGACAGAACCTTGGATGCCTCACACGTTCTTCCAATGAGACAACCTGCAGGAAGCAACATGGTCACCTTTCAAGCGTTTCCTTCCAATGCAACCAAATACCCCACGGGCTGGAGCTGACGCTATGTGCCATGCACCTGCCGGGAAGATGCAGTGCTCTGCGGCATCGTTGAGTCGCGCAGAGCGGAATGCCCTGGCTCATCAGTGATCTGAACACTGCGGATCATGGCATTCAAAAATTTTGCCGTGGCAAGACGCTCGCTCTCGGAAAGCGTACCGGCCGCCTCGATCATTCGCTCGTGCATCTTATGCAGCGTTCCGCGTACTTCTGTATCACTGTATTCGGTGGGCACGATGCCCACGGACCGGCGATCTGCGGGATGTACAACACGATCAGCGTAGCCATCACGGCACAATCGGTCGATCAGAGCCGAAACAGATGCATTCGAGATGCACAATTCTTCAGCGAAGTCACGCTGGCGGAGAATCTTGCCTTTGCGATGGGCTGCCAGCAGGAAACGGAGCGCAGACATGTCGGTTTCGTTCATTCCCATCGAACCGCGAGTCTGTGCTCGCATGCTCCGCTCTGCCTCACGGTACCTGCGCATGAGATTAAGCAAATCAACCGCCTGGGGCACCGAGCTGTCCTCGTCGTACCAATACCCGCTGGCTCTAAAATTGCTCATGGGAACTCCCTTCGCCCGATATCAACGCCGAGTCCGTGGACTGCAAAAGTGGGATCCACTCTTATTTGAAGTCCAGCTTGCATAATTTGAAAATATTAATGTAGCCTAGCTAATAGTTAGCCTCTCTAGATATACCTTACTACGAAACAGCTACGATCATCGGACCGGAACATGAATAAGCCCCTAGCAGTTCCCTTAGAAAAAACCACGCGCGAAGCCAAGGCCTGGCAGGCGCGGATTCACAAGATCGCAGCCTTCGGTTCCCAGCAGTGCCAGAACAAGGACACTGTGCATTCAGCGATTTGCACGATCACCGGATCACCAGATGAACTGACCGTCAACTTGGCATGCACTTCGAAAAGTGAAGACAGCGTGTCTGATCTGATGCAGTACGCCAACGACACTCTGCTGCCGCAGATGGAAAAGGACCTCGGCGTCCGGTTTGAAGTGCGGAATTTGCAGTTCGCCGTCGCCGGCAGGGAAAACCTGTTGGCATCCCCCGAACACGCAGACCCCGCTGGGCTGCCCAAGAGCTGGCTGGACCATCCATTCACCGCCGAGCAGGCCAGCGGGCCGCGAATGGCTGTGGAAGATCAACCTTCGATTTTGAGCATGGCCTAGAAGCTCCGGCCCCTAGCAAGAAGAATCCACCGTTAAAACCAGGGTCCAGTGCGAGGCCAACATAACCTCCCGGACCCTGGAAGCATCAGTATTTTCATTCATGTGCAGTGCAAGAAAGGGAAGTACCTAACATGCCAGGTCGAATCGTTCGAACACAGACAGCAATCAGAGTCGCTGATTTTCTCGCCACCCGTGAAGGCAAAGCGCACCTAGCCGATTATTGCTGGACTCCGGGAATGCCCATCG
The DNA here is from genome assembly GCF_052114325.1 of Glutamicibacter sp. MCAF14. Lineage (NCBI taxonomy): Bacteria > Bacillati > Actinomycetota > Actinomycetes > Micrococcales > Micrococcaceae > Glutamicibacter > Glutamicibacter sp. MCAF14. The sequence goes on along the minus strand of NZ_JBFREO010000004.1, from coordinate 381,104 downwards.
TCATGACGCAGCCAGCTGAATCCCTCAACGATGCAATGGGCATGGTCTCGATCCATGGGCGTGCGGTGCTGGTAGCGATGCTCGATCCGCAAACTGATGAGTTGCAGTTGATGCATGTCACCGTACCGCAACCCGACCTGCAAGTGGCGAAGCCATCTTCAGATCGGCTCACCGTAGGAGAGTTCTTTCACCGCCTCGGGACGGAACTCATGACTGAGTTCCGCATGAAGTTCTGGAAGCACACGGCCGTAGCCCACAAAATTCCCGCGTGCGCTGCTATGCAATCACAGAACACCGCAACTGCACGCTGTTCTCTGCCAACAAAAGGTCTCAAGCCAGCGCTGGCCACTGCGGCGTCCAGCAGATAAGCACCTTGCTAGCCCCATAGCCGCGCCTGCCGCATCCCGAAGGGAGCGGTGAGCGCGGCTATTGCTTCACCGCTGAGAATCCACCCGAATTCTCGCGACTGGCCCAGAGGCATCGGACGCTATCGGGGAAGCGCGCGCCGTTGGTCAGGAAGATTAAATGAAATCACTGGTCTTGCCCATAACCCGGTCACCCCGCCGGGATTATTCGCGAGTCGGCCGCCCCGTGGGCGCTCTTAGCGTCCGGGCCATCGCCAACCGATGCGGTCAGCTATGTGTGTGGAACGCTCCAGGCAAAACAGTCAGGGCGGTGACCAGCGTAAACGCTGGTCACCGCCCTGTGTAGACTATCGGCTACTTATTGCCCAAGTACTTCTCGAAGCCTGCTGGAAGGTTCAGGCTCGAAGGATCAAAGTCCTGGTTGGCACCTTGGCCGAAGGAAGCTCCGGTAGGTGCTGCGGCCTTCTTGTTCTTGGCCTCCAGCTCGGCCTGCGCGGCCTTGGCCGGGTTGCCGAACTTCTGCTGCTTCTTGCCCTTGCCCTTGGCCTTCGCCTTGCGGGCAGCGCCCTTGCCGGCCCCCGGCATGCCCGGGATGCCGCCGCCGGCAGCCATCTTCTTCATCATCTTCTGCGCTTCGGCGAAGCGCTCAAGCATCTGGTTCACCTCGGAGACCGAAACGCCCGAACCCTTGGCAATACGCGCGCGGCGCGAGCCGTTGATGATCTTCGGAGCCACGCGCTCGTGCTGGGTCATCGAACGGACGATGGCCTCAACGCGGTCGATCTGGCGTTCGTCGAACTGCTCAAGCTGCTGGCGGGAAATCTGTGCGCCGGGCATCATGCCCAGCAGCTTCTTCATCGAGCCCATCTTCTTGATCTGGGCCATCTGGGCCAGGAAGTCGTCCAGGGTGAAGTCTTCCTGGTCGGCGAATTTCTTCGCCATGCGCTCGGCTTCGGTCTTGTCCCAGTTCTTCTCGGCCTGCTCGATGAGCGTCATCACGTCGCCCATGTCCAGGATACGCGAAGCCATGCGATCCGGGTGGAAGATCTCGAAGTCATCCAGGTTCTCACCGGTGGAGGCGAACATCACTGGCTTGCCGGTGACCGAAGCTACCGACAGCGCGGCACCGCCACGGGCATCGCCATCAAGCTTGGAGAGCACGACACCGGTGAAGTCCACGCCTTCATGGAAAGCCTGGGCGGTGTTGACCGCGTCCTGGCCGATCATCGCATCGATGACGAAAAGCACTTCATCCGGGTTGATGGCGGCGCGGATGTTCGCGGCCTGGGCCATCATCTCGGTGTCCACGCCCAAGCGGCCGGCGGTATCCACGATGACGATGTCATGCAGCTTGGCCTTGGCCTCGGCGACACCGTCGCGGGCTACGGTTACCGGATCCCCGGTGGGGGTGTCGAATTCCGAGGAGACGCCCGGGTGCGGTGCGTAGACCGGAACGCCGGCGCGTTCGCCGTTGATCTGCAGCTGCTTGACTGCGTTGGGACGCTGGAGGTCACAGGCCACCAGCATCGGGGTGTGGCCCTCAGCTTTCAGGTGCTTGGCCAGCTTGCCGGCCAGGGTGGTCTTGCCGGCACCCTGCAGGCCGGCGAGCATGATCACCGTTGGAGGGTTCTTGGCCAGGTTCAGGCGGCGGGTTTCGCCACCGAGGATGCCAACGAGTTCCTCGTTGACGATCTTGACGACCTGCTGGCCCGGGTTCAGCGACTCGGAAACCTCGGCGCCCAAGGCGCGTTCCTTCACCTGGGCTACGAAGCCGCGGACCACCGGTACGGCAACGTCGGCGTCAAGCAGGGCGCGACGGATCTCGCGTGCGGTACCGTCGATATCCGCTTCAGTCAGGCGGCCCTTGCCGCGCAGGTTCTTGAAGGTTGCTGTCAGGCGATCGGAAAGTGAATTGAACACGTGCCGGGCACTTCTTTCGATAGGTCTTGTGGTGCGCATCAACAGCGCACAGGACTCAACTCCTAAGAATATCAATAATCAGGCGCACGGCTAACCAGCTGTGCAGCGTTTCACCCGTTGTCTCTTCCCCAGCGCTCCACTGCTCCCGCCCAAAGGGACGGGAGCAGCATCAGGGAACCGGGCAGCCAAGGACTACGGCTTGGCCTCGCTGGCAGGTGGTGCGGCCGCTGCCGGCGCCTGCGGGAGCTTGACCGGGGCGCCCGCTTCGGGCTTCACCGCCGCCGTTGCCTTCGGCTTCGGCTTGGCCGGTGCCGGGGCAGCTTTCTGCACGGCCGGTGCTGCGATAGCAGGCGTGGGCTTCGGCTTGGGCAGGGTTGCGACCGGCGCCTTGGCGACCTGCTTCACGGGTGCTGCAACTTTAGGCTTGGCCGGAGCCGCGGCCTTGGGCTTCACTGGCGGCTTGGCCTGCTTTTTCGCAGCCGGCGCGGCGACAGCAGGCTTGGGCTTGGGCTTCTCAACCGGCACTTCCTTCGCGGCCGGCTTTTTCGCAGTTGTGGACTTGGCCGGCGGCAGGGCCTTGGCCACTGGCGGTTCCTTCTCCGGCTCTTGTGCTTGCAAGTCCACGGTCTTGGGTTGGGCTGCACCTATTTGGCGCTCGACGCGGGCCGCGGGGTCGGTGGGATCCTCGCTGGCTGGAGCATCCTTACCGCCTGGGTCCTGGCCCTCCCGGGGCTCGACGCCTGTTTCCTCGCTGGGTTCAGGCACTTGGGTTGGTTCAGAGGTTGGCGTGGAGTTACTCGATTCCGTTGCCTCCGGAACGCTATCCGGAGCTGATGGCGCCACGCTGGAAGGCGGTGCCGAAGGACTTGGCGACGCGGTAGGCGCCGTCGACGGGCTCGGCTCAGCAACTGGTGCAGTGCTGGGCGTCGGCGCTGCGCTGGGCGCGCTCGGCTTGGCCGAAACGGGTGCCGGTGATGCTGATGCAGATGGCGTGGCCTTTGGGCTTTCGGTATTCAATTTTTGTGGCGGCTCGGGCGTCTTGCTCGGCTCTGGCGCCGGGTGCGCGGGACGCGGGGACGGGCGGAGTTTGCCGGATTCCTTTTTCGGCTGGGCCTTCGGCTTGGCTGGCGCGGCTTGTTTCTTCTTGCTCGCTGCTGGCGGCTGGAGCGGATCCGCGTGGGAGTGCCTCGTGGTCTTCGGCGGCGCTGGATGTTCCGTTCTGGCCGATCCGTGATGCCTGGCCGCCCCGGCGTACTGCCCGCGTCTTCCTGTTGCCGGTTGATGACGCATCGCACTGCCGGCATCGACTGCAAATTGCGTCGAAGCGAACAACGCCTGGCGCTGCCCTCCGCCTGAAGGAAGGTAGTTGCGCGGATTATGCCATTGGCCATTGACGATGACCTCGAAATGCACATGGCACCCCGTGGAATTGCCGGTGGTCCCGGCCAGGGCGATGATCTGGCCTTGGACGACAAGCTCGCCCACTCTGACGAGCAAGAGCGAGTTGTGGCTGTACCCGGTCTGCACCTCATGCCCGTGGTCAATGGTGACCCGCTGGCTCGAATGCCCGGCCCAGCCCGCGACGACCACCCGGCCCGACTCGCTGGCGCGCACGGGCGAACCGCAGGAAATTGGATAATCCTGGCCGATATGGATTTGGCGGCCGAACCCGGTCGGATTGAACCTCCAACCGTAAAGGCTGGAAATCCGGCGGGTGGCCACTGGATGCTCCAAGAGCAGACCAGGGCTCAGCATTGCCGGACGAATGCCCTGGTCGGCAGCTAGCGGCGCGGCCTGTGCCAGCGCTCCAGGGCTTGTCTTTGCTGTCATCGCCGCCCGATTGGTGGCCACGTGTGCCAGCGGGTCGGGCGCGGACCCTCCGGTCCTTCCGCCAAGTGAACTCAGTCCGAGGACTTGGACAGCGGATGTTCCGCCCAGATCCGGTGCGGTGACAGCCTCGCTCCCGAGCGCCGGCGCTGGCGCGGCGGAAAAGGCCAGTGTGCTTGATTGGGCTCTGGCTGGCACTGCACCGGCCGCCCCGGGCCAAGCCAATGCGCTGCTTAAAGCGAAGGCCGCTGCAATGGCCAGCGCCCCGTACGGAAGCCGCCGGCCATTCCCCAAAACGCCGCGCGGCACAGAGCTGCTTAAACCATGATGTTGTCGTTTCATAACTTGCCAGTCCCCCAAAAACTGCAACTACTCAACAGAACCTCAGAATAGCCCCGGCACGATGATCAATCCATGGCTAGTCGAAGCCTTCGTCAGCAGCGTGAGGATTCCATGCGTCGCCTCTTTCCCCTCCGCGCCATCGCGGCCACGCCACGTGCGTTGAAATCCAGTACCGGCTCGATGCGGACTCGGTACCTGGGCGAGGCCCGAAGCACCCCGGAATCCGCCAAATCACCATGCCTCGCCAGGCCAGTCAACACCTGCTGATAACCCGATTCGGGCTGAACTTTTTAGAGCCCCACCTGGCTCGTGGGCTGGCATGGGCCATGAAGAGCGCTTCGGCTCGCCACCGCAGCGGGCTGGAGGGCGGCCCCACGCCCGGAATTCCCCGGGCCGGGCAATGTCGCTGCCGGACTCAGCCCTACTCATGTGGTGATAATGCTCTTGGGACCCCGTCGCGGCGCAACCGGTCCCACAGCGCAACACGCAGCAAAGGAGCACCGGTGGAGACCAGCACCCTGTCCAGCAGGCTATCGCGGTGGGCGGTCCTGTTCCGCGCCTGGCTGCAGGATTATCTCTATGCCGGTGCCTGGCAGCTGCGTTCGCTGCTGCCAAGTGCGGAGGCCGGCCGGCTGCGCTCCGGCTGCCATCCGGCAGCCGAACCGGTGGTGCTGATTCCGGGAATCTGGGAATCCTGGAAATTCCTGCTCCCGCTGGCCAACGCACTGCACCAGGCCGGCCACCCGGTGCACGTGATCCCGCAGCTCGGCTTCAACCGCGGCACGGTGCCGGAGATGTCCCAGGTGGTCTCCCGCTATCTGGACCGGGCGCAGCTCGATGATGCGGTGCTGGTGGCGCACAGCAAGGGCGGACTGATCGGCAAGTACCTGATGTCCGCCTCGCCGCAGGGCTACCGGATCAATCGGATGATCGCCATTGGCACCCCCTTCTCCGGTTCGCGCTATGCGCGCTATGCGCCGGTCCGCTCCCTGCGTTCGCTGTCCCCCAACGACCAGGGCCTGCTCAAGCTCTCGGCCAACCTGAGCGTGAATTCCCGGATCATCTCCATCTACAGCAGCTTCGACCCGCACATCCCCGGTGGCTGCGACCTGGCCGGCGCCACCAACATCAAGCTGCCTACACTGGGGCATTTCCGATTGCTGGCCGATGCGCGCCTGCACGCCGCAGTGCTCAAGCACCTGGCACCTGGATTGCCTCCGGCCAGCTGAATTCCGGCAGGCAGCGCACCGCAATCCGTGCGTTCCGTGTGAATCGCCCGGTGCTGTTGAGCCCGCCGGGGCCCTGGCCTAGCGTGAGCGGACAAGGGCTGGATCCCCAGCCCGCAGCCCAGATGCAGACAGGAGCAGCCGATGGACCCGCAGGAATCCTCCGCGTCGCAGCCCGACGCACAGTTGGATGAAGCCCAAGAGGCCAATCGCGAAGCCGCAGCCACATCCAACCCCGACCCGGAGCAGCAACTGATTACCGGACTGGAGCCGGGCGGTTCGGTGCCGCCGGGCGAAACCCCGCCCGGTGAAGGCTCGATGAGCCAAGACCAGGGGCATGGCGAATAGCGGCCCGCAGCGTCCGATCAGCGAGGCGCGCATTGGACGCTGGCTTGAAGAGCTGGCCGAGTCGGACGGGAACCCGGGCGGCGGAGCGGCGGCGGCACTGATGCTCGGTGCCGCCGCCGCGCTGATGTCCATGTCCGCCGGCTACGTCTCGGCCTCCGGACCCGCCCACACAGAGCTCGCCGGCCTGCAGGCCCGGGCCAAGCAGCTGCGGATCGACGCGCTGGGCATGGCCGACCGGGATGCCAAGGCCTCCGCGGATTTCGGGGAAGCCTCCGCGCAACCGCCCTCGGAGCAGCGCGACCGTCAGCTCGCCGCGGCCTGCTTGCAGGCCGCGAAATCCTCGGCCGCACTTGGTGCGCTGGCCATGACCGCCGTGAATGACCTGCGCTGGCTTGACCAGCATGCGAAACCGCAATTGGTGGCCGATGTTGCCGCCGCGCTGGGCATGGTCCGCGCAGTGCTGCAGGCCGCCAGCAGCAACCTGCGCTACGACCTGTCCCAGCTGCCCTCCGGCCCGGCGCACGCGCAGCACTCCGGATTATGGGATACCGCAGCATCGCTGGAGCGGGCGATGCAGACCGCCGCGCAGCTGGCCGCACGCGTTGATGCACGCATCAAGCGCTGATCCTGCTGCCCGGGAGCACCCTCGACGACAAGGAATGATAGCCATGGCCCAGAAACCAATTAATGCACTGATCCTGGTCTGCACCCTTTCCCCTTCGCCCAAAGCCTCCAGCAGCGATCTGCTGGCCCGGCAGGTGGCGGCGGAATTCGAGGAGCACCAGGTCCACTCCGAGATCCTGCGCATTGCCGATTTCGACGTAAAGCCCGGAGTGCTCAAGGACATGGGAGGCGGCGACCAGTGGCCGGGGATCCGGCAGAAGCTGCTGGCCGCGGACATCCTGGTGCTGGCCACCCCGATCTGGGTAGGCCACCCCTCGAGCCTTGCCCAGCGGGTGCTGGAACGGCTGGATGCCGAGTTGTCCCAGACCGACGAGCAGGGCCGCCCGATCCTCTTCGACAAGGTGGGCGTGGTGGCCGTGGTGGGCAATGAGGACGGCGCGCACCACGTGATTGCGGAGCTGGGCCAGGGTCTGGCCGATGTCGGGTTCACCCTGCCGGCCCAGGGCTCCACCTATTGGGTGGGGCAGGCCATGCACACCACCGACTACCAAGATCTGGACCAGACCCCGCAGGTCACGGCCAACGCCACGCAGATCGCCACGCGCAACGCAGCCCATCTGGCGCGGCTGCTCAAGGCCCAGCCATTCCCGGCCCCCTAGCCGCCGGATGCTGGGTGCAACCTGCAGATCAGCTGACGCCCATTGGCCGGTGGCCGATGGTGCCCTAGCATTTCAGCCAGCAGAAGACTGCAACCCCAGGCGAGAACTAAGGACGGGCCCATGCCGCACAACACCATCGACCAGACGACCTTGCACCGGTACCTGAGCGAACACCTGCTGGGCTCCGAATCCGGGCTGAACCACTTCAAGGCCGCCCACGGCACCTGGGCGGACACCGCCTATGCCCAGCGTTTCGAATCGCTGCACCAGCAGGTCAAAGCAGATCAGGATGACCTGAAGCGGATCATGGACCGGCTGGGCTGCACCAAGCGGCCGATGGCCCGCCTGCTCGCTCCGGCGGCCAAGCTCGCCGGGCACGTCAACCCGTTCAATCCGCTGCGCATGCGCAAGCTGGCCGCCGCGCAGGTGCAGCTCGATGTGCTCACCGGCCTGCTCAACGCGAAGCTGCGCATGTGGCAGACGCTGCTGCTGATGCTGCCCCATGATCCGCGCCTGGACCAGGCGCTGCTGCAGGACCTGTCGCACCGTGCCGAGTCGCAGATCAGCCAGCTCAAGGCGCTCAGCGACGAGACGTGGCCCGAGCGCTTCGCCCCGCAGGTGCACGATGAACAGGGGGAACACCGCCCATGACACCAAAGAAAGCGAACATTGTTGGCGCCGGCCCCAATGGGCTGGTCGCCGCGGCGGTCCTGGCCGAGCAGGGATTCGACGTCCAGGTCTTCGAGCGCAATGCCCATCCCGGCGGTGCCGCGGCCTCCGGCAGCACGCTGGGCGAAGGCACCATCGTGGATCTGGGAGCTGCCGCCCACCCCTTCGCCTATGGCAGCCGCGCCTTCGCGCATTTCGATCTGGCCGGACATGGTTTGCAGTGGGATTTCCACGGCTATCCGCTGGCCCACCCGCTGGACGACGCCGAGTCGGTCTTCCTGCACCAGGACCTCGAAGCCACCATGGCGCAGTTCCCCGCAGACCGGAAGATCTGGCAGCTGCTGCATGGCCCGCTGGTGCGCCATCCGCAGGAGATCCTGGACAACGCCACCAGCCCGCTGCTGGGCATCCCGCCGCATCCGGTGCTCATGGCACGCTTCGGGCTGCGCGCGCTGCCGCCGGCGAAGCTGCTGGCTTCCGCCGCGTTCCGGACCCGGCAGGCCGCGGCGCTCTTCGCCGGATCCAGCGCGCATTCCATGCTGCCGCTCTCCCACCCGTTCACCTCGGGATTCGGCGCGCTCTTCGGGGCCTTGGGCCAATCCTGGGGCTGGCCGGTGGCGCACGGCGGCACCGGCAGCATCATCGACGCGCTGCTGCGGGTGCTCGACGGGCTGGGGGTGCAGATCCATACCGGGCACCAGATCACTAACCTCGCGCAGCTTCCCGATGCGGACCTCACCTTCCTGGATGCCACGCCCCGCCAAGCGGTGCAGCTCGCCGGCGACCAGCTCCCGGCACGCCTGCGCCGGCGGTTCGAGCGCTGGCGCTATGGCACCGCGGCCTACAAGGTGGACTACCTGCTCGATGGACCGATCCCCTGGAAGGATGCGCGCACCGCGCAGGCCGGCACCGTGCATGTGATCGGCGATGCCGCCGAGCTGGCCTTGGCCGAGCGCCAGGTCGCCGCCGGGTCAATGCCCGAACGCCCGTTCGTGATGGTGGTCCAGCCTTCGAGCGCCGATGCCTCGCGCGCCCCGGCCGGCCGCCAGGTCATCTGGTCCTACGCCCACGTGCCCCAAGGCTATGACGGGGATGCCGGGGCGCTCATCGATGCGCAGATCCAGCGGTTCGCGCCGGACTTCAAGGACCGGATCGTGCAGCGGGTAGTCACCGGCCCGGCTCAGCTGCAGGCCTGGAATCCGAATCTGGTCGGCGGGGATATCGGCGGCGGATCACTGGCCGGCACCCAGCAGTTCTTCCGCCCCTCGCCCTCGCTGAATCCCTATTCGCTTGGCGTGCCGGGACTGTACCTGTGCTCCTCCTCCACCCCTCCGGGCGGCGGGGTGCATGGCATGGCCGGCTGGCATGCGGCGCACCGGGCGCTGCGTGATCTTGGGCGGCACTGAGCCTCGCAACCACGGTAGCTGAATAGGATATTGACTAGTAGAGAATAAAGTCTGGGAATTTCCTCAGAATCGCGGCCTGTTCGCAACAACTTGGTGGGCCAATGATAATTTTTTATCAAGTCCCCACCGCTGGCCGCATGGTCCACAGCGCATTTCAAGGGCCACGCTGCCCAGTCCGGAGGGACAGATAACTGCATTGTTGAAGTGAGAAGTATCGTCTAGAAGTGGAGGGTAGTTCACATGCCAGGAAGGCTAGTCAGGTCCCAGACCGCGTTGCGCGTAGCAGAGCTGCTGGGATCACGCGAGGGAAGAAGGCATCTGAGCAGCTATGGCTGGACCCAAGGAATGCCAGTGGTCATGACACAGCCTTTGGAAGCGCTCGATGATGTGATGGGCCTGGTCTCGGTGCACAAGCGGCCAGTGCTGGTCGCGATGGTTGAACCGCAGACCGAGGAACTGAAGTTCTTGCACATTTCCGAGCCTTCTCCAGTCTTGGAAGTGGTTCAGGCCAGCGCGCCGCGCAGCAAGATCAAGGATCTGTTCGGCCAGGCCGAGCACAGCGGAATGGCTGCATTCCGCGTGAAGTACTGGCAATACACTGCGCTCGCCCACGCGATTCCACCTTTCGACGCCAGCATGCTGGGACACAGGTACGCCACGCAGGAGGCCGGCAGCAGCGTGTAACAGCAAGCACCGCCGCAACGGGTACAGCCCCCAGGGAAACCGCGCATCCGCGCAGCTTCCCCGGGGGCTGTTTCTATGCCAGGGACCGGGACCGCTTACTTGGGCGCTACCGGGCGTGGAGCATCCGGTGATCCAGCGCGGCAAGATAGTCTGCGAAGCCCTCGCGCAACCGCCCGCGCAAGCGCCCCGAGGTGATCGCCTGCAGCCGGGCCGTGGCCTGGACCCGGTAGCCGGCGCGGCGCAGCGCTTCGACCAAGGCCACATCCTCTCGGGCCGCCAAGGGCTCGAAGCCTCCAACATCCAGGTAGGCAGCAGCGCACACCCCGAAGTTCGCGCCGTGGATATGGCCATGCCCCTCGATCGGCCGGTAGGCTTGCTCCCATAAGGCGAAGATGTGCTCATCGAGTTCGCCGCGGTCCGGTTCCACGGTTCCGGCCACCACATCGGCCCCGCCGGCGTGCAGGGTGGCAAAGCCCTCCAGCCAATGCTCGGCGACGCAGGTATCCGCGTCGGTGCTGGCCAGCCAGATGGCGCTCGGGTCCGCGTACGCGCCGAGGCAGGCCAGGGCGTGGCGCGCCCCGGCAGCCCGGCTGGCTCCGACATTGCCGAAGCTGGCCTGCAGCAAGCTGATCCGCCGATCTGCGCCGATCTGCCGCTGGGCAACCTGTACCGTGCGGTCGGTGCAGCTATCGGCAACCACGATGGCCCGGACCTGCACCTGCGGGCGGGCACACGCCAACCGGTCCATGGCCGCGCGCACCGAATCCAGGCAACGGTCCAGGCGTTCTTCTTCGTCATGGGCCGGGATGATGACCGCCATGGCCGTCAGCTGCCTACCCATGGGCACCAGCGGGCTTGCGCAGTATTTCAAGCAGGAAATCGGCCTCGCGATGCTCCACGATGCGCTCCCACCCCAGGTCTCCCGCCATCCGGTGCACATCCTCCCCGTCCAGCGGCCAGCCTTCAATGGGATGCAGCCAATGGCAGAGCACCAGCTCTCCGCCGGCTTCCAGTGCGGCAGCACTGGCGGCGAGCACCTGCTCCAGTTCATCGGCGGCCAGGAAATAGCCGATCTCGCTGAGCACTACCAGCTGCACGCTTCCCGGCTCCAGCTGCGGAAATTGCCGGGGCACCGTGGCCTGCAGCAAGCTGACATGCTCCATTCCGGCCACGGCACGCCGGGCCTGGGCTAACGCGGTAGCGCTGGCATCCACCGCCAGCAGGCTGGTGCTGCGGCGGGCCAGTTCGGCGCTCTGCACCCCGATGGAGCATCCCAGCTCCAGAACCGCCGCATACTGCTCCCGGGGCAGGGAGGCGAGCAGGATCTGCTGCTTGCGCTGCTCGTAGCGGCTGCTGCGGTACTCCCACGGATCTTCGCGCTGCCCGTAGAGCTCCTCGAACACCGCAGGAGCCGACGCGGCATCCTTGTGGCCAGGCCAGGTGGCGCGGAAGATCTCGGCACCGCGGGAAAAATGCTGCAGGAAGCCTTCGCTAAGGAGGACTTCGTCTCCTGGCAGGGCGGAGAGCGGCCGGGTTTGGGAACGGTGGGCTTCCAGGGCGCGGGCCTTGGCATCCTCGCTGGAGGCATCCAGGGCCAGCCGGCGCCAATGCCTGAAGCTGGGCTGCCGGCCCGGTTGCGCCCAGTGCCAGAACCAGATGGGGAATTCCAGGTGGCAGGCATTGTGCGCCAGGGCGCAGTCCGCCGCGATCAGGCCCAGGATTTCGTGGTCCGGGTGCCCGTCGCCGCGGTAGGTGCTGGCGATCAGGCAGCGCTCGCCGGCGTGCTGCTCAAGGGCGGCGCGGATCTGCTCCTGCTGCGCTTCGAGTTTCCCGTCGCCCAGGCCCAAGCAGTGCAGATGCAGCGTTCCGCTGCCCGGTCCCTGTGCGCGCAGCGTGTCCATGGCCTCGGCCAGCTCGGCCTGGCGCAGCGCGGCCAACTGGGCGGCGGAGTGTGTGGTGGAGTCCGGGTGCGAGGCTTCCCCGAAGCTGCAGACGATCACGTGGACATCGATCCCACGGCCAAGTGCCATGCGGATCAGCCCTCCGGCTCCCAGCGTCTCGTCATCCGGGTGGGCGGCCAGGACAATCACCGATGCGATTGCGTGGAAGAGCTTCTCCGGATCCAGTGCGGCGATCCGCTCAAGCCCAGCCTGCTGCCAGCAGCTTGCAGAGGTTCCCTGGTCCTCATGCGTGAAGTTCACCATGCGCTGCCGCCTTCCATGCCGGCACGGTCCGCAATCAACTGGCCCAGCGCCGCGTCGTCGCGGGCCGCGTGGTGCTGGCGCAGATAGATGCCCAGGTCTGCTGCGCGCCGCGCATGCTCCTCATCGGCGGTCAGCGGGCCCGGGCCGGTGGCTTGGCCGCTGAGTTGCAGCACCCGCTCGCAGGCCCCGGCCACCTGGCCGCGGACCCGATGGGCCGAAATGGCATCCAGCGCTCCGGCATCGGCCAGCCCGGCGGCCTGTTCCAGCAGTGCGGCGCAGCCGGCCAGCAAGCGGTCCGCTTCGCCGAGCCAGGCCAGGGCCAGCTGATCCGGGGTGCGCGCTTGGACGCTGCGCAGCAGATGGCGGTAGATTCCCACCGCTGCCCCGAACCAGCAGGCGGCCACGCCAACGCCCCCGACAGCGAACCCGGGACGGGACAGGTACCAGCCGGCGTCCTGCACCGGTTGGGCCGGCACGCCGGTGAAGTTCACGCTGCCGCTGGGCAGCTGCGCCATGCCGCGGCTGACCCAGGCATCCGATACCGGTTCAACACCCGGATGCCGCAAGGAAACCATGAATAGCCGGCCACCATCGGGCGTGGGGGCGGTGACCAGGGCATGGGTCAGCTGCGCGGCCAACGAGCACCAGGGCTTGGTGCCATTCAGCTCCCATCCCCCGCCGGACTGGCGAACCGCTTCCAGGGTGGCGTTGGGCGGCTGCGCGGCGAAAACGCCCCATGCAGTGCCGGCCGGCCACGACATGCCCGCCTGGCTCAGGATTCCCGCGGCATCCAAATGCGGTTCCAGCGTCCTGGCCGCGACCAGGTCGGTGGCGGCCACGGAGGCCAGCAGTTCCCACAGGCGCTGGGTCTGGCCGGCCGCTGGCACCGGAGGTTCCTCCCCCGAGCTTTCCAGCGTACGCAGCATCGCTTCCGGATTGCCCTCGCAGCGCACGGCGGCCGCACGCACCGCTTCTTCGGCGCCCCACCATGACTCGCTGTTGCGGGGGCGGGATCCTGGTTCGGCTGCACTAAACGACACCGGCCGCTGGTCCATCAGCTCTCCTTCTCTACGCGGAACTTTTGGCCAGTCTAGGTCACGGCCCATTCGTGCCCGGCCCAGCTGAATGACTCCTGATAACCGCAAAGGACCACGCAACGCAGCGAGCCAGCTTAGGGGATTAACCGCCGCGAAGGCGGCACTGTGATGATCTGCAAAGTTGGCCGCAAGCAAACTTTCAGCTTCGGGACCCCGATTTGCAATCTGCCCTATAGTTCAAATTGTCAGTAACCAGATCCACACAGGAGGTAAGAATCATGGGAATTGGAGACAAGATCCAGAACAAGGCCCAGGAAGCATCTGGCAAGGCCAAGGAGGCCTACGGCGATGCCACTGATAATGAGCGTCTGCAAGCCGAAGGCGTGAAGGACCAGGCCGCAGCCAAGGCAAAGCAGGCAGGTGAACACGTCAAGGACGCCGCCAAGGATGTCAGAGACGACCTGTCCTAAACCGCACTACCAGCTATGCCCCATGGATGCGTATCCATGGGGCATAGCTCTGCGCCAGGCAATGTGCACAGCGATACGGCCGCTGCTCCGGGAATTCGGAGCAGCGGCCGTTGGCGGTTTTCGGCGCCCTAGAGTTCGACGCTATTCGAGTCCCCGGGCTCGGCAGGTTTTCCGGTGAGTTTCTGCTTCACCCAGCCAGCCACCAGGCTCGCCGCCCCGCCGGGATTCTCCCAGTATTCAGCGGAGTCGGCATCGATGCGCAGCAGCACTGTCTGCGCAGATTCCGGGCCTTCGCTGGCGAAGGTCTCCACCGCGGCGTTCCACAATTCCTTCTTCTTGGCGACATCGAGCACCACTTCAGCGTGGCCGCTGACCGACACCCACGCCTTGGATCCGCTGAACGCGGCATTGACCAGTCCCTGGGCCCGGATTTCCTGGACAATTCCGGCGTCGGCGGTGGAGAAGAACCAGAGCTCTCCTTCGTCGGTGGCTTCAATCAGCGTCAGGGGGCGGCTGGCCAGCCGTCCAGCGCTGTGGGTTGTGACCATGGCGATCCGCAGGTCCTTGATGATGCTGATGACTTTGCTTGCTTCGTCGTTGGCCATGATGAGCTCCTTTGTCTTGGAATGATCTGGTCGTTTCACACGCTACCGAGGTGCCGGCCCGCGCCAAGGGGCGCCCAGGCGATTGCCAGCTTCGGCTCCTGCTCAGCTTTCCGGGTTCCGCCTGGAATCCGGATCCGCTTGCTCTTCGGCGTCCAGCTCGCTGGCAAAGCGCAGCTGCCGCCCGTCGCTGATGTCCTGCTCTTCTTTTTCCTCCTGCTTCATGCTGGCCTTGGTATCCCGCGGCGGAAGCTGGACCGAGCGCTCGGCGGCAATCCCCGCCTGCAGCTGGCGCCCGCGCTCGGCTTCCGCGTCGAAGACCGCGCCGAACAGCAGCGAGAGGTTGGCGATCCACAGCCACAGCAGCAGCACGATGACCCCGCCGATGGCGCCGTAGGTCTTGTTGTAGTTGCCGAAGTTCGAAACGTAGAAGAAGAAGCCCACGGTCGCTACCGCCAGCACGAGCAGCGCGATGGCCGAGCCGAGGCTGATCCAGCGGAACTTCGGTTGCTTCACATTGGGAGCCCCGTAGTAGAGCACGGCCACCAGCACAATCGCGCACAGCACGATCACCGGCCATTTGGCGATATTCCAGATCGCCACCGCGCCCTCGCCCAGCCCCATGGCGTTGCCCAGCGCCTGGGCCAGCGGTCCGGAGACGATCAGCAGCATCCCCAGCACGGACACGGCCACAAGAAGCACCAGCGTCAGCAGCAGCATCAGCGGGCGCAGCTTGTAGAACGGGCGGCCTTCGTCCACCTCGTAGATCTGGTTCATGGCCCGTCCGAACGCCCCGACATACCCCGAGGCGCTCCATAGCGCACCGAGCAGACCGGCAATCAGCGCCAGGCCTGCCGACGGGGCCGACGCCAGCTGCTCGATGGGCTGGCGCAGGGTTTCGACCACTTCCTTGCTGGCCAGTTCCTGGATCAGCGAGAGGATGTTGCGGGTCATGTTCTCCGCCTGGCCGGCAACTCCGAGCAGGGAGACTACCGCCAGCAGGGCCGGGAAAATGGAGAGCATCGCAAAATAGGTCAGCGAGGCCGCCATATCCGTGCATTTCTTCCGGGAGAATTCCCTGATGGAGCGCTTGGCCGCGTATTTCCATGACCTGGAGTGCATATCCGGCGGGGAATCGGGTTTGGATTCGGCATCGGGTGCCGGAGCACGCCTGGCTTTCGCAGCCGTTGCGCCCGCGCTGCCTTTTCCATCATGGCTCTCGGATTCTGAAGTCATGTGCAAATCTCCTCAACAATTACTTGTGCCAGCGGGCAGCGCCGGCGCGCAGGCGCACCAGCTGATGCACCGGCCGCGCCGCGCCCGCCTGGGTGCGCTAGTCCTTGACCGGGAAACGTTCCCACGCACGGTGGGTGGACAGCAGCTGTTGAGCGCTGTCGGCAACCCCGTCTACCTGGACCAGTTCAATGCCCGGGGCATCATCTTCCAGGCCGACTGCCTGGAGCAGGCCATCGGAGAGCCCTTCCAGGGTGATGATGGCCTTGTTGTGCCGGTAGGCCTCAGTCACCAGCAATGCCACACGCGGGTCGAGGGGAACCCCGCCCGCGCCGGCGGCACCGGCCTTGGCATCCAGGGCAACCGAAGCATCAGGGGCCGGAGGCAGCGGGCCGATGAGCACCAGCGCATCGAATTCGATGGACCGCGCCGTCAGGTAGGTGCGGTCAATGGGCAACCCGGGAGCCACTTCGCCGCCGGAGGCCGAGACCAGCAGCGGGGACATGCCGCGTTCGGTCAACGCTTGGGCGATTCCCGGCACGTGCTGGTGGTTGCCGGTATTGAACACCACCCCGACCTTGCGCCCGTCCACCGGCCAGGACTTCCCGATCTGCGAAAGCGCGGGACTGGCTATCGGGTCAGACAGCTCCATGGCTGCCGGCTGAGGCAAGCCCAGTGCCTTGGCGACACCGGCGGCCAGCTGGGCATCGATCCTGGCCAGGCATTCCACCTGCCGCTGGCGGATCACCGGATCGGTGCACTTGCCCAGCTCGAAGGAGTAGGCCTGCTGCACATGGGCGCGTTCAACGGCCGACAAGCTGATGTAGAACAAGCGGGCCTGGCTGTAATGGTCAGAGAAGCTGGCAGGCTCAGAACGCACCTTCTTGCTTTCAGGCACCGGCTGCGGGAAATCCAGCGGAGGCTGCTGCCCGGAAACCACTTGCGACATGTAGGGGCAGCCGCCATCCAGCGAGTTCGGCTTGTACGGTGCGATGCCCTTGGGCACCCGGTGCTGGTGGAAGCCATCGCGGAACATGTCATTGACCGGGGACACCGGAGCGTTGATCGGGATCTGCGCGAAGTTGGGCCCGCCCAAGCGCGTTAGCTGGGTGTCCAGGTAGGAGAAGAGCCGTGCCTGCAGTAGCGGGTCGTCACTGATGTCGATGCCCGGAACCAGATGGCCGGGGTGGAAGGCCACCTGCTCGGTCTGCGCGAAGTAGTTCTCCGGGTTGCGGTCCAGCACCATCTTGCCCAGCGGCTGGACCGGGGCCAGTTCTTCTGGCACGAATTTCGTCGGATCCAGCAGGTCGATGCCCTCGAAGACCCCCGAACCGTCGTCGGGGAAAATCTGCACGCCCAGTTCCCATTCGGGGTAGGCTCCGGCATCAATGGCTTCGGCCAGATCGCGGCGGTGGAAGTCCGGATCCGCGCCGGCGGCCAGCTGGGACTCTTCCCAGGCCAGCGAGTGCACGCCGAGCTTGGGCTTCCAATGGAACTTCACCAGGGACGCTTTGCCCGCCTCGTTGACCATGCGGAAGGTGTGCACGCCGAAGCCTTCCATCATGCGCAACGAGCGGGGTATCGCGCGGTCGCTCATCTGCCACATCACGTGGGCCTGAGCAGGGGTATGCAGGGAGACGAAATCCCAGAAGGTATCGTGGGCCGATTGCGCCTGCGGGATCTCGGTATCCGGGTGCGGCTTCGCGGCATGGACCAGATCCGGGAACTTGATGCCGTCCTGGATGAAGAACACCGGGATGTTGTTGCCCACCAGGTCGAAAATGCCCTCTTCGGTATAGAACTTCGTGGCAAAGCCGCGGGTGTCGCGGGCCGTGTCCATCGAGCCGCGGGAACCGACCACGGTGGAGAACCGCACGAAGACCCGGGTCTGCTTCCCGGGCTTGAGGAAATCGGCCCGGCACAGCTCGGAGGCGTTGCCGTAGCTGATGAAGGAGCCGTGGGCGCCAGCCCCGCGGGCATGGACCACGCGCTCCGGAATCCGCTCGTGGTCGAAATGCATGATCTTCTCGCGCAGGTGGTGATCCTGCAGCAAGGTGGGCCCGCGCTCTCCGGCTTTCAGCGAATGGTCGGTATCGCTGACGGGAGCTCCCTGGTTGGTGGTCAGGAATTCGCTGTCCTGGCCGGGGCCGGACAAGACCGGTTCCCCTCCCGGGCTTGCTTGCTGTTGTGGTTCGCTGGCCATGGCACTCTCCTAGCTGCTTGGGATTAATCGGCTGGTGAATGCCACGCTAGGGGCCGGTACGCCTTCGATGCCAGCACGCTGTCCAATTCCCATGATTTACACATGTGCATGGAAAAAGGGTGCGCATACGCCAAGACCGCCGGTGGCTGCATGGCCCACCGGCGGTCCTGGTAGGACGTTTCAGAAACGCCCTGCCCCTCGTGCTTGTGTTGCGTTATTGTCCAGATTCCACTCCTTACTTGGAAACCAGCTGGTAACCATTTTCGTTGTGTTCAGCCTCGTCGATACCGGCAATCTCGATATCTGCCGCGACACGCCATGGGCTGAACTTTCCAATGACCGTGGCGATGACCCAGGTCATCACCGCGGAGAAGACCATGACCACAATCAGGGTGGCTGCCTGGGCGATCAGCTGGGCGACGCCTCCGCCGTAGAACAGTCCGCCAGCGCTCTCCTCGGTTGGCAGGGCGAAGAAGCCCAGGAACAGGGTTCCGATCAAGCCGGCGACCAGGTGCACGCCGACAACATCCAGCGAGTCGTCGTAGCCCAGCTTCCATTTCAGGTTCACTGCCCAGGCTGCACCGGCGCCAGCCAGGACGCCCAGCAGCATCGCGGCCCAAGGGGCCACATCTGCACAGGAAGGGGTGATGGCGACCAGGCCGGCCACCAGGCCGGACGCGACACCCAGCGAGCTGGGGCGGGAACCGCGAAGCTTTTCTACCAGGATCCAGCCAAGGACGGCCGCACCCGGAGCTGCCAGGGTGTTGACCCAGATGAGTCCAGCCTGCTCGACGGTGGTCGCCGCACCGGCATTGAAACCGAACCAGCCGAACCACAGCAGGCCGGCACCGAGCATGACCAGCGGGGTGTTGTGCGGCTGCGGACGATCGTGGAAGTTGTGGCGCTGGCCCAACTTCAGGGCCAGGACCAGGGCTGCGATACCTGCGTTGGTGTGGACCACTGCGCCGCCGGCGAAGTCAATGGCTTCGCCGAAGATGCTGCCCAGGAATCCGTCTGCTGAGAGCAAGCCTCCACCCCAGACCCAGAAGGCCACCGGTGCGTACACCAGGGTGACCCACAGCGGGACGAAGAACAGCCATGGCGCAAAGCGGGCGCGGTCGGCGATGGCTCCGGAGATGATGGCTACCGAGATCATGGCGAAGGTACCGGCGAATCCGGCGGCGAGCAATTCGGGCTGCTCGGTGTTGTGCATGGCGAAGTCGCTGATTGGATTGCCGACGATTCCGGCGATGGCTGGTTCCCCGGCGGAGAACGAGTAGCCCCAGAGCACCCAGACAACGGCGGTGATCGCCGCGGCGGAGAAACTCATCAGCATCATGTTCACCACGCCGGTGGCGCGAGTCATGCCGCCGTAGAAAAGTCCCAGTGCCGGTGTCATCAGCAATACGAGTGCGGCAGCTATCAGGATCCATAAGCTGGCTACATCCAACTCCATGTGGATCACTTCCCCTCAAGGTATTCGGTGTATCAGTGGTGTTATGACTATCTAACGCGCCCGATGTTTCCGAACACGCGCTGCTTCGTTTCCGCTGTGTATCAAGTTCCTGCCGGGGGTAACGTTTGCTTCTCGGCAATGTTTCGCCGCCGTTTCGAGCAGTTCACGGTACTGCTGGCCGACGGTCAAAAGAACAGCCCGGCATCAGCAGAAAGTGCTTTCTGCTGATGCCCGGCTGGCGAGGCGGACTCCGGCAGCGGCTACAGGCGCTGGATCTTCACGACCTGGAACTTCGGCACCGTAGTGGATCCGCCGATGGTCGTGTCGTAGCTCAGGGATCCGGTCACCGTGGCGGTGATTTGGACAATGTCCTCGGCCACGATGTCATCCAGCGCCTCGCAGTCCGCCAGGCCGTCACCGGCAGTGAACATCGAATTGTGCTCGTAGTCGTATTTGCCCACCTGCGCGTGGCTCAGCTCGGCCCGGAAGGTGCAGGGACCGGTCGCGGAGTCGAACTGGGTGACCAAACCGTAGAGAATCACATTCTCATCGATGTGCGAGTCCGGTTGCTTCACGATTTGCGCCAGAGCCCGCTTGGTGACCTTCTTGGCCTTGTTGGCCTTGGCTTTTTCCGCCGCGGCCGCAACTTCCCTGTCTTCCTTTTCCTTCGCCTTGCGTGCCTTCTGGGCTTCTGCGGCTGCTGAGCGTTCTTCCTCGGCTGCGCGAAGCTCTGCTGCTTCTTCCTCGGCCAGGGCCAATTGCGTTTCGGTTTCTGCCAGCTGGGCTTGCAGTGCTTCCTTTTCAGCAGCTATGGCTGCGCTCGAGGCTTGCGCAGCCTCGAACTCTTCTGCCGATACCCCGCAGGCAGCCAGCGATAGAATTCCGGCCAGTGCGGTTGCAGTTACTAAGAACCTCTTCATGCTCATTTCCCATTTCACGAGTGCGAGTTGCTTGAACCCCCAAGTTTCAAGTACCCATGATCCTTACAGGGGCCGGGGACAATTTAGCTGGAGCAGGCACACTGGAAGCATGGACCGATCTTTCTTCTTGCCCGATGCCTTGGACGTTGCGCCCCGGTTGCTTGGGGCAGTACTCACCGTGGATTCCATTGACGGACCGGTCAGCGTGCGCATCACCGAAACCGAAGCGTACATGGGCCTGGGAACCGCAGGGCCCTATGACCCGGGCAGCCACTCGAAGGACAGGAAAACCGAACGCAACGCGTCCATGTTCCTGGAACCCGGGCACGCGTACGTGTACTTCACCTATGGAATGCACTACGCCCTGAATTTCGTTTGCTCACCGCCAGGAGCTGCGTCCGGGGTGCTGATACGTTCTGGCGAAATTATTTCCGGCACCGATCTGGCCCACGCACGAAGACTGGAGAAGCGGCCCGTCCGCTACGCCCGCAACCCCATCCCGGAAATCCAGCTGGCCCGTGGACCGGGGAACTTGGCCACCGCATTGGGACTCACGAGATTGGAGCATGACGGGCTGGATCTGTTCGCTGCACCCTTTACCCTCCATGCTGCCTCTGGTCTCCCGGAGGCTTTGCACACCGGACCCCGTGTTGGCGTCGCGGGGATAGCCGGCGGTCCGCAGTTCCCCTGGCGATTCTGGCTGCCTGATGAGCCGAGCGTTTCCGCTTTTCGCCCGGGCCGCGATGCGCCTGGGGCAGTCAATGGCATCAGGAATCGAAAATAGGCTCTGGCTTCAACGCAATTAATGCGTTGAAGCCAGAGCCTATCGAGCAAGGTGCGGCAAAGCCCTATGCTGCCGGGAACAGTTCCTTGGAATCCAGTTCCTTCTTCAGCCGGGATTCCAGGGTCTGGGACAGGGATTCGGCAAAGGTTTCGGTCAGGTGCGAGTGGTCCCAATAGGCCACGATGCCACCGACTACCGCAAAGCAGCGTCCGTCCTCGCACAGCTGGTCATTCATGTCGACATCAATAATATTCGGCTTATCCAGGACCTTCACCGCGTCGGCTTGCGGATCCATCGGAATCCATTGCTTAGCCTCGCCACTGCATTCGCTGAATTCGCCATCACTGGAGGCCACGCAGTCAGGCACATTCTCCACGGTCTCCCCCGGGAAGGACGTATCCCGGATGACCGCTACAGCGGCGCCGGTGCCGGCCCAGTCCTGGAGAATCTTTTCGTAGGCCTTCTGGGCAGGCTCAGCGGTGTTTTCCATTTCGTATCCGGAAACCGGAAGGGACTGGCGGTTGGAGCTGATCACCAGATCATAGTCTTCCTTTTCGATCTGCTTGGTCACCCAGCTGCCATAATCAGCGCAGCCCTTTTCCCGTGCCTTGGAGTCAAAGACCTGGGGTTCGCCCATGACTGCGCATCGGCTGGCCAAATAGGTATCAATACTCCATCCATTCTTCTTCGCCATAGGTTCCAAGGCAGGAATCCACTGGCCTGCATGTGAGTTTCCAACCAGTGCTACCTTGATCTTGCCATCACCGTAGTTGCATACCGGGCGGTCCTTGTAGTCGGCGTCCTGGCTGGCGAAGCAATCATCCTTGTAGACAACCGGCTTGTCGGTCTTCGCAACTACCGGGGCGGGAGCCACCGGCTGGTAGGCCGTCTCGATATTCACTGCTTCACCGCATGATTCACTGAGCGACGCGGCACCGAAGCAGTCTTCGCCCAGCTCCTTTTCGACCTGGGCCAAGGCCTTGTCGACGTCTTGGGCGTCATTGATAATGCGTTCGGTGTTGAGGTAGAAAGCTCCGGCAACCAAAGCCAAGACGAGGCTGCCCGTGGCAAGGAAGCGTGGCGCCGTGAGCAGTGCCGAGGCGTCAAAGAACTTACGGAATCGAACCTCGACAAGCTTCTGCGTCAAAACAGCCAAGACCAGCGTCAAAACGAGGGCAATGATCTTCTGGGGCCATTTGAAGTCATCCACCATGAAAGGCATCAGGATCAATAGCGGCCAATGCCAGAGATAGATGGCATAGGAATTGTCACCGAAGAACTGGAACGGCTTGCTGCTCAAGAACATGTTCGGCGAGTACTTGTGCGTGGAATGGCAGAGCAGGATCAGTGCGGTCCCGAATACTGGAATCGCTGCAATGTATCCGGGGAATGGCATCTGCCCGGTAAAGGCCACCGCGCTGAATGCGATGGCAAGGACTCCGCCCCACGACCCGATCAAGCTCATCGCATCCTTCTTGGCCGCATGCGCACGCGCTCCCGAGGCCGCCACCAGGGCGCCTGCCGAGAATTCCCAGACTCGGGTAAAGGTCGAGAAGTACGCGCTGCCCGGTTCAGTCGCGGTTGCGTATAGCGAGTATCCGAAGGAAATCACGAAGACGGCGCTGATTCCGGCCAACGCGGCGGTTGCCGGCTTGATTCCGGACTTGATTGCGGCGAAGATCAGCACGCCGATCAGAATTGGCCATACGAAATAGAACTGCTCTTCTGCAGACAGGGACCAGAAATGCTGGAAGGGGCTTGGAGCTTCGCCTTCGGCAAGGTAATCGACCTTGGTCAGTGCCAGGTACCAGTTCTGGAAGTAGAACGTCGCGGCCATCGCTTGCAGTCCCCAGTCCTGCCACACCGTGGACGGTGCGAAGAACCAGATGCCCAAGACGCTGGCCAGGATCACCAAGAAGGAGGCAGGGATCAGCCGCTTGACTCGCCTCATCCAGAAATTGACGACATCGCCAATATTCTTCGGCGGCTTGGCGAGCAGATGCGAAGTGATCAGGAATCCCGAGATCACGAAGAACACGTCGACCCCGACGAAGCCGCCGGGCAGATAGTGCCCCCAGAAGTGGTACAGCACAACAACACCTACGGCGATGGCGCGCAGGCCCTGGATGTCCATGCGGAAAGCCCTGGGCTTAGGGTCCTGCGTGACTGGTATGGGCAGGTCTTGGTTCGACGACACTTCTGGATGGATCCTTTACCGGCTGGTCTGGCCGCACGGGGGCATCCAGAGTCAACCGGAGTATCCCTCATGCAGTGCGTACAGATTGAAGGGACACACTTCCCCAGAAAACATCTTTACCCAAGTAGTCTGGACGTTTTCTGTAGCGCTGGTCACTGCTTCCTTGGGTGACCTGCGGCCAGAGGGCGCCGGGAAAGTTCTATTCGCTCGCTGACTTGATCTTTTCCGCGGGGGTTCCAAGGAAAGCTCCGGACCCGGAATCAGGCGGTGTGATCGACCTCACTGCAAGATTTCCTTGATCCCAAGCCCTGTGTGCGCCGATGGCCCAACAGGAACAAAACCGCTCTGTGCAGGAATTGCAGATGCGCAGTGCCCGCTTAAACAAGATCTCCCCGCCGTTTCAAATGGCGGGGAGATCAGGAAATATGGAATTATCGATTAGCCTTCGAGCAGTGCGTCCACGAACTCTTCCGGGTTGAATGGCGCGAGATCATCCGGACCCTCGCCCAATCCCACCAGCTTCACCGGAACACCGAGCTGACGCTGGATAGCCACGACAATGCCGCCCTTGGCAGTGCCATCGAGCTTGGTCAGCACGATGCCCGAAACGTTGACAACCTCGGAGAAGACCTTGGCCTGCTGCAGGCCGTTCTGCCCGGTGGTCGCATCGAGGACCAGCAGGACTTCGTCAATGGTGGCCTTCTTCTCGACCACGCGCTTGATCTTGCCCAGCTCGTCCATCAGGCCGACCTTATTCTGCAGGCGGCCGGCGGTGTCGATCATGACGATGTCGACTTCCTGCTCGATGCCCGCGGAAACGGCTTCAAAGGCAACGGATGCCGGGTCGGCGCCGTCGATCTCGGAACGAACGGTAGGCACGCCCACGCGGTCGCCCCAGGTAGCCAGCTGCTCGGCGGCGGCGGCACGGAAGGTATCGGCGGCGCCCAGCAGGACGTCCTTGTCTTCAGCAACGAGTACTCGCGCCAGCTTGCCGATGGTGGTGGTCTTGCCTACCCCATTGACGCCGACAACCATGATGATGCTTGGGCGGTCCGGGTGCGGAGCTGGCAGGTAGCTGCGATCCAAAGATGGATCTACCAGCTTAAGCAGCTCTTCACGGAGCATCTCCTTGACGCGGACAGGGTCCTTGCTGCCTTCAATCTTGACTCGTTCACGCAACGCGTCAACAAGTTCAAGGGCAGGTTCGGTTCCCAAGTCCGCCATCAAAAGATTTTCTTCAATCTCTTCCCAGACATCCTCGTCAATCGAGTCTTGGCTGAGCAGGGCCAACAGGCCCTTGGAGAACATGTTGTTGGATTTGGTCAGTCGCGCACGCAGGCGAGCCAAGCGGCCTTGGACTGGCTCCGGAACGTCCAGCTGAGCCGCAGGCGCAGGTGGTTCTTCAACAGCAACAGGAGCATCGCTTGCACCGGCAGTGTCCGCTGCGGCATCAGTATCGCCTTCAGCGCTCTGGCCAGTCGGCAAGTCGTCCGCATCATGCTCAGACGTATACGGGGTCTTGGGCTTGCGGCCCTTGGTGACGAAGGCAATGGCGCCAATGGCCACCACGGCAACAACCGCGACAATGATGATGGTTAATATAAGCGAATCAGACACGCTTTAAATCGTCTCATATCTCCAACGATTTAGGGCCCATGTGGTGCACAAGACCAGCATGAGTAGATTTTGCGTTCGCGGCTAGACTGGCAGGTGGGCTAGTTGGCCCTGATCAACGTTCCAGAAAGGCTGACGGTTACTGCTTGTTCAGTGGCAGGACCATCTTTCCAATAGATATGGCTTTGAAATCCACCCGTACTGCTAGAGCGCCAATCCCCCACGAGATACGCGTCTTACTGGTCGCGGCATTCATCATTGCATTGGGTTTTGGACTCATTGCTCCCATACTCCCCCAGTATGCGGTGAGCTTTGACGTAGGCAATGCGGCGGCAACCATCATTGTCAGCATTTTTGCCTTTACCCGCCTGATTTTTGCACCGGTGGCAGGGGCGCTGGTGGGCAAGCTCGGAGAGCCGAAAATCTATGTCACCGGAGTTCTCTTGGTGGCGCTTTCCACGCTGCTCTGCGCAGTGGTCCAGGACTACACTCAGCTGCTAATTGCCCGAGGACTTGGTGGCTTCGGTTCCACCATGTTCACCATTTCCGCCATGGCTTTGATTGCCCGGCTGGCACCGGATAAGTCCCGCGGCCGTATTTCCGGCTTGTACGCCGGCTCGTTCTTGCTGGGCAACGTCTTCGGCCCGGTTCTTGGATCCTTGCTTGCACCCTTCGGGATGCGCATCCCGTTCTTGATTTACGGCACTGCCTTGGTCATTGCCGCCGGTGTGGTCTACATGGCGTTGGGACGCCGCCGTGATCTTGATGCCGACTCGTCGAATCCGCGGTCGAAGCATTCTGACATTGAGGTCGTAACTACTCGAGAAGCATTGGCCTCCCCGGCCTACCGCGCAGCCCTATTCTCCGGCTTCAGCTACGGCTGGCTGGCATTCGGGGTGCGTAATAGCATGATTCCGCTCTTTGCCCTGGCCGTTTTCGGCCAGTCAATGGGCGCTACGGCTGCAGGCATCTCCATGACGGTCTTCGCCATCGGCAACGGTTGCGCGCTGGTGTTCTCCGGCCGGCTCACCGACAGCATTGGCCGCAAGATTCCCGTTATCCTCGGTATGAGCGTCCTGCTCCTTTCAATTGGCGCCATGGGCTACTCCACCTCTTTAGTTGGCTTTATCGTCTTCTCTGTTCTGGCAGGCATTGGCGGCGGTCTTCTAGGCCCGGCTCAGCAAGCATCGGTAGCAGACGTCATTGGTTCGGGGCGCAACGGAGGCAAGGCACTTGCCGGATTCCAGATGTGCACCGATCTTGGCTCGATTATCGGCCCTCTGCTGGCCGGAGCCATGGCTGACATGATCAGTTTCCAACTAGCTTTCAACATTTCAGCTGTCGTCGGCTTGGTCGGGGTAATCGCTTGGCTGCTGGTTCCCAAGACCATCAAACCGGTCAAACTCGTGGAATAAATTCCAAGGATTAGTCTTAGTCCGGCCTGATTTAGCTAGGAATATTAACTTTAGGCATACTGCTGCCTACCAGAGATGGATATACTGGCAAAGGCTTAGGCCATGTCACTCGCACTCGATTATTCAGGAGAATCCATGCCGGCTTCCCGGACACGACGATCCAAAGCATTATCCATCGCAGTAGTTGCTGCACTATCAATCCCGCTTTCTGCCGGGCCAAGCTTCGCGGCTCCAGCCCCCGAGTCTTCGGTCCAGAGCACGCAAAGCAGCGGTGAATCTCCAAGTTCTGAGGCCACCACAGCGACTGTTGAGACCAGCCCGGCCGCAGAAGCACCGGCGCCAACCCCAGCGTCAACGTCAAGTGATGTACCGGCTCTTACGGAGCCAGCGACACAGAGCGTTGAGCCATCGGTTGAAGAGCCCGTTGCCACGGAATCGGCGGCTCCCTCTTCTGTTCCAGCGTCGCTGATGATCACTGAAGCACTCGCGGAGAACGAAGAGCTATCAAACAAAGAACGTACCAAGCTTGCTGACCGAGCTCTTTCCGAGCTGGATATGGAACGCTTGGATGCCCAGATGGGCCAGGGTGCACTGCGTGTAGCCGAAACCGGTGATCCCACTGTTCCTACCCTGGACGAGCTGGCCGGTCTGGCAAAGCTTGCCGGGGCCGAGAACGAGAATGTCTCAGAAAATGAACTGCAGCGCCAGCTAAATCTCGCTTCGCCAGCTTCATTAGAAGAGTTGCGCACGTGGCGTCCGCCTGGTACCTTGGGCATCGATGTTTCCCGCCATCAGGGAACGGTTAATTGGGCCACTGCCAAGGCTAATGGCGCACGTTTTGCATATATCAAGGCAACCCAGTCCTGGCCTTCGTCCTTGTACAAAGATCCAAAGTTCAGCGAGAATTATACTAATTCGCGCAATGCCGGACTCATTCGCGGTGCCTACCACTTTGCATTGCCTGCTCACTCCTCTGGAGTCACTCAGGCGGAGGAATTCGTTGCCAACGGCGGCGGCTGGAGCAACGACGGCTACACCATGCCGCCTCTGCTGGATATTGAATGGAACCCCTACTCCAAATCCCAGTATCCAGATGGCAAGGGCGACATGTGCTACGGCATGAGCCCATCCCAAATGGTTACCTGGATCAAGGATTTCGGCTACACCGTCAAGGCTAAGACCGGACGCCTTCCAATGATCTATACCGCTCAGTCGTGGTGGGATGAGTGCACCGGAGATTCCACTGCCTTCAAGTCCTGGCCACTGCATGTCTCGATCTTCCCAACCGCTAACGTAGCGAAGAATCCTCGCGAACTTCCTGAAGGTTGGATCACCTTCAACGTATGGCAGTATTCTTCCAACTCCAATCTGCTGGGATCCACCAAAGATGTGGACGCGAACGTTTGGAACGGTAATCTCACCTCACTGCGCGACTTCGCCAAGAATCAACGCAGCACCGCATACAAGCTGACCACCACTTACCTAGGCAACAGGGATGTATGGCCTACGCGTTTGATGCCAGTACGCATGTATGGACGCACTCGCTTCGACACCCCCGTTGATATTTCCAAGCGAACATTTCCTTCAAAGCCCTCAACGGTCGTCATCGCATCGGGTGAGCGCTTCCCCGACGCATTATCTGGTTCCCCACTTGCAACGCTAAAGAATGCGCCGATGCTTCTCGTCAAAAAAGGCAGCCTTCCCGCATCGGTAACCACTGAGCTGAAACGTCTTCGCCCGAACAACATCATTGTGCTCGGAGGACCATTAGCCGTTAGCGACAAAACAGTCTCAGAGCTAAAAGCCTACGGAAATGTCACCCGCGTCTGGGGAAGCAACCTTTACGACACCAGTGCAAAGATCTCTCGGAACTGGTCGAAAGCCTCCTCTGTGTACCTCGCTACCGGTGAACGCTTCGAAGATGCCATGTCATTGGCTGCTGTCGCAGCTGGCAAGAAATCGCCAATGTTACTAACCAAGAAGTCGTCCTTGCCGGCAAGTACCATCCGTGAGCTCAAACGGCTTAATCCTTCCCATATCTACATGGCTGGTGGTCCAATCGCGATTTCGGATACAGTGGAGCGCCAAGTAAAGAATGCCGTTCCAAATGCAGCGGTTATTCGTTTCCAAGGTGCTACGCGCTACGACACCAGCGCCTTGATTGCGAAGAGGTTCTGGCCCAATGGCGCCCAGCGCCAGTTCATTGCCACGGCTTCCGATTTTCCAGACGGTCTTACCGGAGCCGTCGTTGCTTCATACAACGGTGCACCCCTGTTGTTGAGCAAGAAGACTTGTATGCCATCCTCCGTGGCTAACGCAATGCGATCAATGGACGGCTGGACCAATGTACTGCTCGGCGGGCCCTTAGCGCTTGACGATACAGTTGCCTATAAACGAGACGGCACGCAGAATATTTGCTGACCTTCTTTCTTTTTGCGCCGAAGGCGGCTCAGCTGGCATTATCGCAGCTGAGCCTTCCTGGCGTTAGGCAGGTGCACTTTCTCATCTATCACGCCGCTGACTGAATCATTCGGTTAATTGCAGCCTCAGTTCCTACATGAATTTTGTTGACCTGACCAATACGGCGTTATCGTCGGGAGCACTAACTCAACACGAGGCATCCTTCAATTTTGCGCCCTATACCACGTAGCAACTGGACCTAGCGACGACACGGTACGTTCTTGAAGGTATAAATGAGGCGGATCAAAGTTCAGCCCACGTTTGACTTGGTGGCACCCTCACGATCTTTCGAATCGATGGCAACACCGAGTTACTTCCGATTCCCTAAACTAGCCCTGCGCGAGCCTCGCTATAGCAGCGATATACCACTAATTACTTACTTGGGTAGATCTTTGACATCTAAGCAAGCTGCGTCTTCAGTTACGTACAAGCTGCCGGACTGCCTTTTCTACCCGACGGATGACCCTGCTCGTTAGGCGTAATGGTCCAAACGAATGGCCCGAATTTGCCCGGTAGACGAGTTTGCCTTCGCGCCCTTGCTGGATCGGAAGCGCATCCCGCAGGAGGGATAAGTCAATGTGGAGCACCGGTAAAGAAGCCGACTCAGCCAATTTCGCCAAATCCAGCGTGCCGAGTTCGTCCTTGTCGATTTGGACTCGGCTAACTTTCTCACGATCGAGACAGCTGAAGAAATCCTCGAATTTGAAATCTCCTCCCCCTAGTTTGTGATCAGTTACATCCAGCCATACCCACGGCACGCCATATGCCTGAGCGATAATCAATCCATGAAGTGAACTCGAAACGACAGCTTTCGCACCGGCTAGCTCTTCCACGACCGATCTGACATCGGAACGCACATCGACAATACGGCCTGATATGGACTCCCGGTTGATCTTTGGCAGGTGCACATAGTGCGGAACAACGGCGATCTCGTTGTGAGGCAATTTCTCCGGTTTTAGTACATCGGGCAAGAGCAATGCAGGGTCGCCATAAACTTCTGGTATTTTCCACCCTAGACTCTCCTGCAGTTCACGACGGGAAAGTTTACCTCGGACCGCATGGATTTCGATGCCCTTCAAGTGCTTGCGCGCCTGGATTTCTTTTGTCGTAAGTGGGCGCATTAAACCGCTTCCCCACACGTCAACGTTATCTTGGTTAATTCTCCCAATTATGGAACCAACGCTGAACAAGATTCGTTGCCTTGTCCCTGGTCGGTTTGCCTGGATAGGCTGACGTCCTGTGATGGCATGCACCAGGTACGGGCCGATCCAATCACCGAAGTTAAGCTTGGCTGAATACCAGTTCATACGCGCAATACTGTCTCGCGCGAAATCTGCGGATTCTTCTTGCTGGCGTAGAGTCAACGCGAGTTTAGCAGCGTCAACAATCGCTTCTTGAACACTATTTATTGGGACATGTCGATGCAGTACGTGCATTGGTTCGTCATTCGAGTCGAATCCGACTGTTACAGCAGTAACCATGACATCGTTGAGCCATTGCAAGGCAGAAGTTGTCTGCCCAATAAATCCAACCATGTACCCCGGCTCGTCGTTGACGACACGCACGACAACTGTTGATCCGAGGATCGGAAGATTTGCCAGGAGCTCGGAATCATCTATCGTTATTTTTTTGAAAATCCGTTTGGACTCGGAACGTTTTTTGAGTCCATATCCTATCGATGCTAGCGATTCATTTTTGTCCTGCACCCGTCACACCACTTTCATCCTAAAGTTGCTACAAGCCACACATCAGACTTGCCCTAATTGAAATTTGCCATTCCCATTCATCGGCATTTGACGTCGTTCGCATTACTAGAGTTTGTTCAGTAATGATCAGATTCGCGCTTTGCGCACATCAACGCTGAAGTACCCATTGGCCGTCCGGTAGTACCGAACGTTTTTCAGCATTACGTTTCCGATGGTCTCGTCCATGATGATGCGGCGTGTATCCGTATTGCCATACACGACGCAGACGTTTCCGAGCCTCTTCAGATCTGCAGCTAATTTCGAACTCGAAATCTCGGCGGTGAGCAAGCTGCCATCAGCATTGGCTTGCAATTCCACAGTTACTGCGCGTTGCTCGTCGCGGTCTTCGATGATCAACCGTGCGGGGGCTAGATTTGTAGCAAAACTGCGGATACTGATTTGAACACCGTCGACTGTGGTTCCGAGATTCATCAATTCAGGCTTGCGCGACTCCCTGACATCGATATCAGCAAGCTTGACCAAGTGTTCATATTCTTTGCTAAGGATTGCAGCTACCCGCTCTGCCTGGATGCCTTTGAATAGTTCCGCAGTCTGTCCAGCCAAGAATCGGTTGAGAAAGATCGAATGCTCATCCATCCATTCCCTGCGCGCGTTTTCACTGTACGAAAGAAATCTCTTGCCAATATAGAAATGCAAAGCCTTGCGTGAGAAAATTCCTGCAATCAGTTCCCGAGCTCGCTTGTCATCTCGGACGTTGGATTCGATCGTTTGAGCAATGTGAGTCAAAGATGCCACGTATCCGTGTGGCTCGATGTACGAAATACTGATGTTCTGCCCATCGCTTCGCGTTCGTGCATGGTAGTAGTCGTAGTCGGATAAAATGGAAACTCGGCGAGCATGCATGTACGCCTGCACTACGGCCATGCCATCCTCAAGTCGTACGCGTTCCTCACTGAACCGAATTTTGTTATCTACCAGTAGCGAGCGGCGCATCAATTTGATCGGATTCAATGAACGAAGAACCGTCTCCAAAGGCGTATCAACGCTGCTAGTACGGTAAAGACTCGACATAATCCGACGCCCATTCAATCCGACCATTTTCGGAATCAGGATATCCACGTCATTTTCCTGCGCGAATAAAAGCATCTTTTTCAGGGCTTCCTCGCCTAGAACATCATCGCCATCGCAGAAGAATACCCATTCGCCGTTAGCTTCATCGATGCCAACATTTCTGGGCTTTCCGGGCCAACCACTATTTTCTTGGTGCATGATCCGAAAATTCGGATTTCGCTTCGCATAGACGTCAAGTATTTCACCACTGAAATCCGTTGAACCATCATCAATTGCGATGACCTCAAATTGAGAGGAGGAAAGACTCTGCGATTCCAGAGAATTGAGAAGCTCTGTTAAATACGGCATTGTATTGTAGACGGGAATAATGACACTAATTTTTACGTCCGGGATACATTCCCCGTCCGTTTCCGTGATTGGAAGAGATTCCAAGTCAACCGGGCCAACGCTCAAATGATCATCCTTTGTCGTTGCATCCTTCTTGAGAAAATTAAGGTTAAACACTCCACCACTCCAGATCGTTCCAGGTCTTCGGTTACTCATTTGGGCCAACTTTATCTCAGAACAGCGTTCAATTTTCTGTTCAAGCACGCACATCCATTTTCTGGCTAATCACAGTTGATACGCCGTCTCCACGCATGGTCACGCCATACAGTGCATCGGCTACTTCCATGGTCTTTTTCTGGTGGGTAATCACAATCAGCTGAGAAGACTCTCGCAGCTCTTCAAAAATTGTGATCAGACGTCCCAGGTTCATATCGTCCAGGGCCGCTTCAACCTCATCCATCACGTAGAACGGTGATGGGCGTGCCTTGAAGATTGCTACTAGCAACGCGACAGCGGTCAGCGAACGCTCGCCACCTGAAAGCAATGACAGTCTCTTGATCTTCTTACCCGCTGGACGTGCTTCCACCTCGATGCCAGTGGTAAGCATATTCTCTGGGTCGGTGAGCACAAGTTGGCCCTCTCCCCCTGGGAACAACCGGTCAAAAATCCGTTTGAACTGAACCGCGGTGTCGTTGTATGCCTCGGTAAACACCCGTTCAACGTGCGTGTCCACATCAGCAATGATCTGTTGAAGATCTCCCCTGGACTTTTTCAAGTCCTCAAGCTGGCCGGAAAGGAACTTGTGGCGTTCTTCCAAGGCAGCGAATTCTTCTAGCGCGAGCGGGTTGACCTTGCCTAAAGCGGATAGGTCGCGCTCTGCCTTCTTCAGACGTTTCTCCTGCTCCACTCGGTCGTATGCCTTAGTGCCAATGGGATTTCCGTCTTCATCAACGTTTTGACGCAGGGCGCCCCATTTATCATCTTCGTCTATGGCTTCTGGAATCAGCTGATCCGGACCATAGTTGGCGATGAGGTGGTCAGGGGTATAGCCCAGTTCTTCCAACGCCTTGGTCTCAAGATTTTCGATGCGCATCCGCAGTTCGGTGCGAGCCATTTCATCGCGATGGACGGCATCAGCAAGGCGGGCCAGCTCGGCTGAGAGCTGCTCTGCTTCCCTGCGCTGGCTATCCAGCATGGATTCAAGTTCGGATTTCTTAGTGGCCAGTTCATCGCGTTCCTGGCCAGCCATCGACACGGATACCTCGATGAACCGCAAGACGCGCTCAGCAGCTTGTTCAATGCGCAGAGCGTTAGCGGCTTGGGCCTTTCGCTGCTGCGCTCTGCGAGCTGCAACTTCACGGTGAGTGCGTTCTGCCGCAGCAGTGCGCCGCAGGCCTTCAACACGTGAACGCAACGCGGAGACGCGTTCCTCGCTGCTGCGCAAGGCAAGGCGAGCTTCCAGCTCCTGCTGCCGGGCAGAAGCGGCGGCGTCTGCAAGGGCCGCTCTTGCCGCATCATCAACCGTTTCGTCGTCCTGATCCGTTGATGCTAGTTCCATGCGCTCGGTAATCTCTTCCAGAGATTCCTGCTCTATTTCCAACTTCTCAAGCGTTGCTTCGAGCTTTTCATCCAGCTTGCTCTTCTCAGACTGCGCACTACGAAGTTTCTGCCCAAGCCGTGCCAAATACGCTGACAATTCGTCAATCGCCGCATCAGATTCAGTCAACGCAGACAACGCATCATCACGTTCCTGCTGAGCGACTGAAAGCTGCGGACCGCGCTGCGCCATGCGCTCTTCAACGCTGAAAAGCTCGTGCTGGCACTGCGAAAGCTCGGATTCGGTTTGTTCCACCAGAGCCTGTTGAGCAATCAAAGACGCACCTGCAGAATCGCCGACGGAACTGCGCAGGGAAGAAACGGAAATTCCGTCCAAGGTGGTCAATAACGCAGAGGGGACCTGCGCCAAGACCGTCTGTGCACTGCTCATGTCTTCAATGATGTAGCGACCGGCAAATAGCTGATCAAGCAAATTAGCCAGCTGGCTATCGGCGTCTACGACTTCACGAGCACTAATAGCGTTTGGTACCGCAGAAGTGATGGCTGCATCGGAGGGAACTCCAGCGTGCAAGAATATTTGGTTGGCTTGCTGCCCGTGCAGAACCTCGATGAGTTCCAAAGCTTCATCAAGATTCGTAGCCACCAAGGCTTCAGCATTCTCACGCAGGATTGCAGCAATAGCCTGCTCATATCCTTGAGTGACTGTAATCAGCTCGCCCAAACGTCCCAGCAACTGACCGGTCGCCGAGCCAAGAAGCTGAGCCGACTGATCATCTGGTTTGGAATTCAGCTTGAGGGCTTCAAGACGTGCCTTCAAGCCTGATACCCGAACCGACAGCTCACGTTCACGCTGGTAGTCGGTATTATGCGCTTCTGACAAAGCCGAGTGTTTTCTGTCCGCACTCTCAAAATCGAGATTCAACTGGGACTCGCCGGCCAACTGCTTTTCGAGATCTGCCGAGACTTCTGTGTGTGAACGCTGATCCAGTTCAAGATCCGAGTCGAAGGACCGGACGTTTTCTTGGAGGCGGGTTATCTCCGCGCGGGTTACGTCCACCCGGCTGCGTGCAGAAGCCACCTGCGATGCTAGTCGGGACATCCCTTCGCGGCGGTCTGCAGCGGCACGAAGCATGGCAGCCATGCGCTGTTGTTCAGCGCGTGATTCTTCTTCGGCTTGTTCTTTGGCTTCTACAGCTTCAGCAAGGATTTCGTGGCGGTCTTCAAGAGCTTCTTCCAATTCCGTAAGCTCTTCGCTCATGCGCTCGGCCTGAGCTTCGAGCCGGTCGGGATCTCGGCTGGAATCAAAATGGGTTTCGTTGCTTTCCAACAGCATTCCACGCTCGCGCGCCAACGCGGCCAGCGAACGGTAGCGCTCGGCCTGGGTGCTCAATGAGACCCACGTTTCCTGGAGTTGGCCTAAACGCGGGGTGATGGTCTCCATCTGGGAAGCCAGTTCGGCGATGTGCTTCTTGACGCGTTCCAAGCGTGCGGCAGCTTCATCCTGCTGGGCCTGGATCTTTGATTCGTCATCAATGTCTTGAGCGAGCTTATTATTCAGCGTCACCAAATCATCTGCCAGCAGACGTGACTTTGCGTCTCTGACGTCCAGCTGGACTGTCTGTGCTCGTCGTGCAATTTTGGCTTGCCGTCCCAAGGGAGCTAACTGGCGGCGTACCTCGGAGCTCAGATCTTCAAGACGGTCAAGGTTTCCTTGCATTGCCTGCAGCTTGCGCAAAGTCTTCTCTTTGCGCCGGCGGTGCTTGAGTACACCGGCGGCTTCCTCGATGAAGCCTCGGCGGTCTTCAGCGGTGGCATGCAGGATACGATCCAGTTGCCCCTGGCCAACGATTACATGCATTTCCCTGCCCAAGCCTGAGTCAGAGAGCAGTTCTTGAATATCGAGAAGTCGGCAAGAGCTTCCGTTAATGGCGTATTCTGATCCGCCGGTACGGAATAGAGTGCGCGAAATGGTGACTTCTGCGTAGTCGATTGGCAGCTTGCCATCGGCATTGTCGATGGTCAACGAAACATGGGCACGGCCTAGGGGTGGCCGGCCAGAGGTGCCTGCAAAGATTACGTCTTCCATCTTGCCACCGCGAAGAGTCTTGGCGCCCTGCTCACCCATCACCCAGGACAGCGCGTCCACGACGTTTGATTTGCCGGAACCGTTAGGCCCAACGACAGCTGTCACACCCGGTTCGAACTCAAAAGTGGTCGCCGATGCGAAAGACTTGAATCCGCGAACGGTGAGAGTCTTGAGATGCACGGCGTGAAGTTCCTATGTTCGGGTCAAATCGCTAAAGTTGGTTTGGGCGAGCAATCCCAATCCTTGTGGCAATTCTAGCGAAGCGCACTGGTGATTTTCTGATTCTGCTCGCTAAATCCAAGGAAGAAAATCGAGGGATAGATCATTCTATGAGCATTCTGACGCAGATTGACCAGTGGCCAAGTGACAACGCGGTGTCCGTAGTAGTCAACGGCGATGGTGCAATCGTTGACCAGCACGGGGACACGGCACGGGTTTACCGCTTGGCTTCGGTGACCAAGTTGCTCAGCGCGTACACTTTCTTGGTAGCTCTGGAAGAAGAGTCGATCACATTAAATGATCCCGCAGGGCCAGAGGGTTCCACGGTTCACCATTTGTTGGCGCACACGGCCGGGTATGACTTTGATTCCGCCACCATCCGCTTTGCACCGGGGACCAAACGCGGATACTCCAACTACGGCTTTGAAACGCTCGCAGAGCATCTGGAGCAGCAAACCGGAATAAGCATGGCGCAATATGCCCAGGAAGCTGTTTTCGCTCCCCTTGGCATGACCGCGACTGAAATCGCAGGCAGCTGCGCAAAGGATGGCCGCTCCACGGCAGCAGATTTGGCCAAATTCGCCGCCGAACTGCTCAACCCCACGATCTTGGCTCCGGAAACTCTGCTAGATGCAACACAGGCGCATTTTGAGAACCTTGCTGGAATACTGCCTGGCTACGGCCGGCAGAACCCGAATGATTGGGGTCTCGGGTTTGAGATCCGATCAACTAAGCATCCGCATTGGACCGGCACGAACCACCCCGCATCCACGTATGGACACTTTGGGCAATCCGGTACGTTCCTCTGGGTGGATCCGGAACATCGCCTAGCCTGCGTGACACTGACTGATAAAAACTTCGGTCAGTGGGCAGTTGATGCTTGGGCACCGTTCAACGAGCAAGTTCTCGATTCCCAGATTTCATAGCTGGGCATCAGCACCCGGTATTCCAGCTAGCGTCGAGTTCGGCGTGGACGCGGCTGGCATACTGGGCAGCTATAGGAAGATCGCCCCATGAACGGGTCACGCCGAATCAACGATTCACGTCCGTTCTCTTGGCAACGCATACAAGGCTTACCTTCGCGCCCATAGGCATTCAATGACCTCGCGAAGTAGCCACTAGCTCCGTTCACGTTAACGTACAGCGAATCAAAGCTGGTACCGCCGGCGGCGAGGGCACGCGTCATCACGTCAACCAAAGCATCGTTGAGACGTTGCACCTCTGGACGTCTGATGGTGGCGGTATTTCGCAAGCCTGAAAGACCTGCTTGCCAAAGCGCTTCATCTGCATAGATATTGCCGACTCCAGAAATAGTCCCTTGGTCGAGAATTGCACGCTTCAGCTCTGTGGTCTTTTTGCGCAGAGCGGTGTAGAGCGTTGCAGGTCCGCGGTGAGGATCCAAGACATCTCTTGCGATATGAGCCGCGGCCTGAGGTATCGATGCGTTCAAGGAACCTGCACCAGCAGGTAAGCCGTCTGCGGTTGCAACAAGGGGCGAGAGGAACATGCCACCGAAGATTCGTTGGTCAACGAAGCGCAGTTCACTTGGAAAGTTCGCTTTATTGCTGAGACTGACCCGAACTTTGAGATGCTTTTCATCTGGTGCATCAGATTCTTCAACAAGTAATTGTCCACTCATGCCTAGATGAGCTACTAATGCTGTGGGAACAGAGAGACCTTCTAAATCCATCCAGAGAAACTTGCCCCGGCGGACAACAGAAGCAATGGTGCAACCGGTTAACGTATTTTCAAAATCATCAACGCCGTCGATGTGACGGCGCACAGAACGCGGGTCCAGCACTTGAGCGGAATGTATCGTTCGGGTGCGGACCCACTTGTCCAGACCTACTCGGACTACTTCAACTTCTGGGAGTTCTGGCATGAGCTAAATGCTATCTGTTGGGTAGATGCTCGCCCGGATGCAGCAGCAGCCACGTCTTGTGCGCAGCTTCCTGCTCAGCCTCTTTTTTAGAGGGGCCACTTCCCTGCCCGTAGCATTTTTTTCCGATTTGGAGTTCAGCAACGTAGGTACGAGCGTGGTCGGGACCTGAACCGTTAACTTGGTAGTGCATTTCGCCCAGCTTCTGGGAAGCTATTTCTTCCTGGATAACAGTTTTCCAGTCAGTTGTCGCTCCAACCAGTCGTGGATCTTCCAGCAAAGGAGTCACGAAACGAAGCACAAATGCGCGCGCCTCGGCCATGCCTTGCACGAGGTAGGTAGCACCCAAGATAGCTTCCATGGTGTCTGCCAAAATGGAAGATTTGTTGGCGCCGTTGGACTGGGCTTCGCCACGTCCAAGGAGCAAGTGCTCTCCCACTTCCAGATCACGGGCGATGATCGCTAACGCACGGGTGCTGACAATGGCAGCACGTCGCTTCGCGAGATCACCTTCTGGCAATTGGGGGAACTTCGCGTAAAGGTACTCTGCAACACAGAAGCCAAGAATTGAGTCGCCTAGGAATTCAAGTCGTTCATTCGTTGGAATGCCACCGTGTTCGTAAGAATATGAACGGTGGGTAAATGCAAGACGAAACGTCTCGGAATCAATGTTGATTCCGAGACGCTTCATAAGTTCTTCTTTAGAAGACATGTCTTAGACGTCTGCGACCTTGCGACCCTTGTACTCAAGGAACAATTCGGTACCAGCCGAGTCAGTGACAACCTTTGCCTGGTGAGGCAGGCTGTAGGTTACGCGACCGTTTTCAACGGTCTTCACCAAGCTCGGTGCGGTAGCCTTCCACTGAGAACGGCGGGCACGAGTATTCGCACGGGACATCTTCCGCTTTGGAACAGCCACGACTACTTCTCTTCTCTCTAGACTAACGTTTTAATTTTTGTCACTATCTTCAGTGACATTGTCGGACAGCTGCGCTAGCGCTGCCCAACGCGGATCAAGTACCTCATGGCCATGCTCGGGTTCATCGTTGAGGTTGATTCCGCATTCATTGCAGAGCCCCAAGCAATCTTCCTTGCAAACCGGCTGGAACGGCAGGGCGGTAACCACTGCGCTCCGTACTACCGGATCGATGTCAATCAAGTCACCGACTACCCAATACTGATCCACATCATCATCATCCTCGAATTCTTCGCTCTCCTCATAATAGAAGAGCTCCTGAATATCAGCCTCATAGTCGTACTCGATAGGATCCAGGCATCGTCCACATTCCCCAGCAATTTGCGCTGTAGCGGTACCCGATACCAGAATTCCTTCATGCACGGCTTCAAGGCGAAGATCTAAGTCAAGCTCAGATCCTCCACGAATACCGATGAGTGCATTTCCCACATCTGCGGGTGCCGGAACCTGCTCGTTTAGATTCTCCATTGAGCCCGGCGAACGGCCGAGATCCCTGGTTGAAAAAACCAGAGGCGAGTTGCGATCGAGTGCGCCATGTGACGATCGATCAGAACGCTTTTCGCTAATGATGACTCCTACTAAAACATAGTCCGACATTTCATCTTAGCTTGCCGTAGGCCAAGTTCCCAAACTGAAACCAGCTTTATGAGCTCGATGCCGGTGTTGCACTCCCCACAGCATATCGTAGACGTCCTGCCAATCCCTACTTGCACGCGTTGCTAGTCCAACATTCCCGGCCTTGCAATCCGGGCCGCGGACTGCGAAGAAGAATCGGAATAGGCCAGGGACGAGCCCGACGCAAAAAGGCTTATAGCAAACATCCCGAAGAAAGCTTGCCCAGCGAATTATGCTTGGTCATGCTTCGAATTTAGTAGTGAGGGATTCTCCGTGAAAGTGTTACGAACCGTCAATAGCGTCGTCAAGAAAGTGCAATCGCGCTTTGAGACACGGCGACACCTTAAGTTCATTCAGAACCACGCCACAGAACTACGTCACCTGCCCGTGGGCGCCGACCGGTATAAGGTAGCGTTGCACTTTCCCGATGAGATGGCCAACGCCTACCAGATCAGGCAATGGTACGAACCGCTTTTAGCCTTGGCAGAATTCGTGCCGGTGGTAATCATCGTACGAAGTCCTGATACTGCACTGTCGCTGCGCAAGGAATGCCCGCTACCGATTCACTTCGCCCCCGCCGTTGTAGATGTTGAGAGATTCATGCAATCCCAGGATCTACGTGTGGTTTTCTACGTGAATCAAAATATCCGGAACTTTCAAATCATGCGGTTCAATGCGCCTAATCATGTCTTCATCTGCCATGGCGAAAGCGAAAAAGCCTACATGTGGTCCAACCAGCTCAAGGCCTACGATTATGTATTTTCAGCCGGTGAAGCAGCTAAAGATCGCCTGGTAAATCACTTGCGCAATTTCGACGCTTCGTTGCGTTGCCGGTTAATTGGGCGTCCGCAAATAGATGTGGATTATGCGTCGCCGGTGGACCTGAATAAGGAACTACCAACGCTTCTCTATGCCCCAACGTGGGAAGGCGACCGGCCTTCCATGAATTATGGCTCAGTACTATCCCATGGTGAACAATTAATTGACGCCCTGATCAAGGACGGAGGATTCAACGTTATTTTTCGTCCCCATCCACGTTCTGGACTGGGTGCGAAGCCCTATGGGCAAGGCGTAGAAAGAATCCGACAACGGCTGAGGGCGCACAACGAAAATTCGAAAGCGCAATTCATTTTCGATGACTCGACCCACTGGGGGTGGCAATGGTCAGCTGCCGACCTTTGCGTGACTGACATATCCGCAGTTGCTTATGACTTTTTGGCTACAGGGAAACCAATGTTCGTGACGCAACCGGTGTCCACCGAGGCTACCGTTGATGAATCTCCAGCGCTGCAACAGGTGCCCGCCCTTACAGTTGCGGCGGCAACGGAAATCAGCCGGCTGGCGCGAGAAGCCTTGGCCGGCAACAACTCGCAGCTACGAGGACTGGTCAATTACTACTTTGGCGACGTTTCCCCCGGTGCCAGCATGCAACGTTTCATTGCAGAAACGCTGGCGCTCGTGCAAGAAGACAGCGTCACTGATCACTAGCCAGCTTCAGCAGCATAGTGGTGCCGGGCCTATAAGAGGCCCGGCAACACCATTTCAATAATCTGCGGTGTCTTCCTTATTTGAAGAAGCGCTCAACAACGCGCCGCGAGGCATGTCCGTCATCATTTGGGGCAAACTTTTCAATGAATTCGTCTCGATTCACCCCTGGCAGATCAGCCCCCGCCAAGGCTGACGATAGTGCATCCCAAAGGTCGCTCTCTTCTTCAACAATTGGGCCAGGCAACGCACTCTCGTAGTCCAAATAGAAACCACGCAGATTGTCCCGGTAGTTCTCCAGATCGTATGCATAGAAGATAATTGGTCGTCGCAACAGCGAGTAGTCGAAGAACACCGACGAATAATCAGTAATCAATACATCAGAAGCAAGGTACAGTTCCTGAATATCTGGATGACTCGAGACATCGATAATGCGGTGCCGCAGGCTCTCCGGAATCGACACGGCATTTGATACCAGCACATGCATGCGCAACATCAAGATGGTGTCTTCGCCAAAACGACGGTCGAACTCCTCCAGATCCATTGGCAGGTCGAATCTGAATTTACCGCGGCTTGAAGCCGCATCGTCACGGAATGTCGGCGCGTAAAGTACGGTCTTGATTCCTGGGGGTATCGCAAGCTCATCACGAACACGCTTTTCTTGCTCAGCAACGTCGGTACCGGTCAAGATGTCGTTTCGGGGATAGCCAAGCTCCACGGCTTCGCCTGAGAATGCATAGGCGGATCGCATGATCTCGCTCGTGTAGCGAGAAGGCGAAATGAGGTGCGTCCATTGGCGCGTTGCTCGTGTAACACGCTCAAGATACCCCTCATCGCGGCCTTGAACTTCGCGAACATCGAGTGCCATCTGCTTGAGCGGTGTTCCGTGCCAGGTCTGCAGGAACACTCCCTTTGCGCGACGCTTCACATAGTGCGGGAAGCTCTGGTTATTCACCCAGTATTTTGCCCGTGCGAGGTGCCAGAAATATTCCGGTGACAATCGCTTAACGGTAGTCGTCAAAGGATCGGAGAAGCGGTGCTTTCCCGAGTAAACCCATACCTTGCGACGTGTGTCACCTTGTCGCAGCAATTCCTCGTAAATATACCGAGGAGAGTCGCCGTACTGATTCCCGAGACCCGATTCGAAGACGATGAGGTCTTCTTCCATGGGAGCAAGCTTGTACAACTTGTATAGCTTGCGCATGACGTCAAAGTACCGCTTGTTCCTACGGAACTTGTTCT
Source organism: Glutamicibacter sp. MCAF14 (assembly GCF_052114325.1). Taxonomy (NCBI): domain Bacteria; kingdom Bacillati; phylum Actinomycetota; class Actinomycetes; order Micrococcales; family Micrococcaceae; genus Glutamicibacter; species Glutamicibacter sp. MCAF14. The sequence continues at coordinate 339,276 of NZ_JBFREO010000004.1, read as the reverse complement.
TCAACTTAACCGGCAATTCGGCACGCCAGCCAACGTTGGGTTTGCCGCGCAGCTCGGCTCGCTCGATTTCTTCCGTTATGCGTTGCGAATTGTTTTGGTCCCGGTGGGTCATGAACACGTCAGCACGTTGACGGTACTTGTCTTCCATGGCTTTCCCTCGTTGCAGGGTACGCGAAAGATCATCCAGCAATGTTTCTGCGTCAAAGGCAATGCGGCCTGGCAATTCGTCGTCCAAGTTCAAATGCGATCCGCTCGGTCCCAAGAAGCGAGAGCGATCGAACTGGTAGTAGTGAACAGGCTTGTGCAGGAAGCTGAAGTCAAAGTTCACTGAAGAGTAATCCGTGACCATGATTGCCGCGGTCTTGATTAGTTCCTGGACGTCAATTTCACCCTGGACAATTAGTCGAGCGGGCGCGCCAGCGAAATGATCCCTGAATTGCATCATGTTGGGATGGAGGCAGAAAACAACTTCCAGGCCATGCCTCTGGACTAATTCTGCAAGTTCCGCCGAATTAAGCAGGTTTTTCCATTGCTCGAGGTAGTCCGATTCAAGGAAAACTTCCTCATTCTGCAACCAATCACGCCAAGTTGGGATGATCAGGAGCATGTTCTCGTTAACACTCAAATCCGTCGATAGCAAGGAATCGAACCGGGATAGCCCGGTGACCTTGACTTCGTCAGGCGAATAAAGGAAGTCCTTAACGATGTACTGCTTCTCGCGCTCAGAGGAAACCATGAAAAGGTCCGTCGCAAAGCCAGGTGAATTCTTGCCGTAGTTGGGAACCATCCATTTGGTTCCCATGACACCATGCTGCAAGAACACCCGAGTAGCGCGGCAACGCGACGAGAAGCTATGGTGCCTTGTTGGATACAAATAATCGGCATGGTGCGTGCCGATGACTCGTTGTGCACGAATAGCCAATTCAAAGTGTTCTTTGCTGCCATGGAAAACGACGTGATCCATGGAATCGAAATTCCGCAAATCGGGAGCTTTCTCATCGATGACATAGTATGCATCAATATCTGGGCGTTCTTTGCGCAGGTATTTGAACAGATGCAGCCCGTTGTCCTGAGCCTTGTAGGATAGTTCGCCGACGATCCAAATCGGCTTCGAATCCGATGGCTGGCTGATTGGGAAACTACGCTGTTTAGCGTTAGCAAGTACGGCAAAGGCTTCTTTGTCGAACACTTCCAGAATCACCGATGTTGATTTTGCTTTGAAGGTGAAATACGGAGAAATCGCTAGAGTCTTTTCACCGATTGTCACCGCATCTGCACGCGTCGTGCTGCGCACGGCAAACGGGGTACGAGTCACTCGAATGCGTGCAAGCTCACCGCTGGAATTCGAAGTCGCCAGCAGATAGAGATCGTAGTTATCGCCACGATCGATCGCCCCCCAGTCAGCAAATTTGAAATCCAGGGTCGCTGACCAGCTGTAGATAGCACGTCCAAAGCGCTTTGTTGCATGCTTTTCGTCGAAAACCAGCTCCGCTGGAACTTCAACTGCAAATTCCGATTTACGTCCAACCAGTTGCAAAGTGACTGAGGACAACCGGTCGCTCTGCGTTTCCAGAACTCCGCCCAACGACAGCATGCCGTCGTGGATCCGGGTGATGTCAGTACGAATTCGATATTTGAAGCGTAGAGGGCGGTTCAGGGCCAAAGCCACTTCGGCCTTCTTATTGATATAAAGTCCTACGCTGCGTTCGCCTGAATTATAGACCGTGTCATGGCTAAAAGTAGTCGACGAGAACCGCCCCAGAATACGGTGGGCGATAACAGGGCCGTTGAGGATTAGTTCCCCGGCGTCGATCCGTTCCCGGACCTCTATGCGCCTGAGCAGTTCGCCGTCTTCAGTCAGCTGCAACCATGCGATACCCGGAGGCAATTGATCGAATTCGGAGCTGAAGGTCAGTGCAAGACGAACCGTACCTGCGTACACGTCATCTTCTAGAGTCACTCGGTTGTCATCTGCGTCATCCGAATCAGGAACGCTGGATTCCGGCTCTTCGTCACTGGAAGCGAGTTCGCGATACTCTTGCCACCGATCAAGAAGGGGATCCAGAGAGATCTCAGCGTGGATTCGATGTGATTCATCGTGACCGTTTTTGACTGGATCAGACGTAAGTGGCGCAACGGAAAGAACGATATGGCTACCGTGTAATACAGAAACGGATTGCACGGAATGGGCAACGCAAGCGTCCAGAAGCAGAACTTCATCACGAATTGCAAGGTTCAGCTCTTGGTAGCCGCTGTAGTAGCGATACTTCTTACGCTTCAACCGCTGGGTACGCAAAGTCTGCATCGCTGACTGCGCCAAGTCTTGCATAGCTCGAATTTCAACTGCCACGAATAGTGTCCTTCAATGTTTTAGCTGCTATCCCCCGCGTAAGTCGTTCAGCGGAACAGCCTGGAAATCACGCGTGTACAACATGAATAGGCCGCTAGCACCACACGGCAGTGGCCGTCATTTCATGTGATCCACAGTCTAAGATTACCGCCCGTGGGCGCTCAAATCAGTTTGAAACCGCCACAGACACCTGCAAATGACCATAGAATCTGCTTCGACTGGAGCGTTGTCATTATCTGGCGCTTAAAGCAATTGGTCCCAATTCGAATGGTACGAATTGGGACCAAGGAGTCAGCGGAACTCTAGCTGTGCCAACCCCGGAAGTTCTCCAGCATTCCTTGACGTTCAAGAATCAGCTTCTGAATGACGTCCTGGAATCGCTTAGTTGAATCGCCTCGGTTCAGGTCGCCAAAGTAGAACTGGCGCATTTCAATGCGCTGATCCTTGTGTCCGTCACGAGTCAGTGCATCGGCGAGCAGGTCTCCAACGTTCTTCACGCTATCTTGGTCTACCACGTGGCAGGCCTGCACAACTGGTGCATCGCGGTGAAGAATTTCGCGGTTGCTACGTCGGTCGGAAATGACTAACGGATTGCCCGGGTGGAGGTACAGGTAGTCCAGGCCTACGCTGGAAACATCGGTAATCAGCGCATCGGTCGACTCGAACATGGCCAAGATATTGCCTTGTTCGGATATCACGTGCTCTGCGCCGGCTTCATTGGCAGCTTCGATCATTTCCAGAATGCGTGCGTGTGCCTGAGCAACGCCAGGAGTATTGCTTTCTTGAATTCGTGGGTGCGGCTTGTAGACGATGCGCCAAGAAGGGTTCTCCAATAATGACTCGACAATGGCAACACCGTATTTGTCCAACGAGGTGTAGTTGTTGTCTTCGTTTTCCCCTTCCCACGTCGGCGCATACATGACATCGAACTTCTCGCTTGGTTCCAATTCAAGTTCGAAGTTGATATCCAGCTGCGGACGACCGGTGACTTCCAATTTGTTGAGCTCGAAGTCAATCAACATTGCCTCGTGGCGTTTGATGGCTGCAGGGCCTGCGACAAAAACCTTGTCGTAGGCCTTGGCCTTATTCGAAACCATCGAGAGTTTGTCGCTCTCACCATGGTTTACATGCACGTGAACAAGCCTTGGGTGATCCAGGGACTGGAAATTCGTGCGCGAATTGTTGGTGTATATGACCAGCTTCAGGTCATTGTCATCATACAGATCCATGAGATCGGTCAATCGGCGTACATAGATCCTTGGCAGGTCGGTAAATTTCTCCGCCGCTTTGAAAGTGAATATTTGACTCTTTGAGAGCCACCAATATTGCGATTCAGAGCCGCCCCGTCGAAATGACGTTATTGTCCGTCAGAGCCATCCAATATTCTCCTTCAGAGCCACCCTGTATAAACTCCTCCCACTACGCAACAGCCTGCGTGGTGGAAGGAGCCATTTTCAATGGTACGAAAGATCAAAGCGAAGCGAATACTGCAGCTTCGCGCCGAGGGCTTGTCAGGACGCACCATCGCGTCCACCCAAGGCATTTCCCGCAATAGCGTCGCAGAAGTCCTCAACGCTGCCGCCGCCAACTCCAGCAGCTGGGACGAACTCAAGGACCTCACCGAAGACAAAGTCTACGAACTCCTGTTCCCTGGCCGCAGCGAGCACGAAAGCGTGTTCGCCCAACCGGACTGGCCCACCGTGCATAAGGAACTGGCCAAAGTCGGCACCAACCTGAAGCTCCTGCACGGCGAATACTCCGATCAGGCCAAAGCCACCGGCGCAGCATTCATGGGTTACGACCGGTTCTGCAAGTCCTACCAACGCTACGTCCTGGAACACGGGGCCACCTCACGAGTGGAGCATAAATCCGGTGTCAGCGTCGAAGTGGACTGGTCAGGTCCAACCATGGCCCTGCATGACCCGGTCACCGGCCGACGATCCACGGTGCATTTGTTCGTCGCCTGCCTACCGTTCAGCCGGTACGCGTTCGTTGAGCCTTGCCTCGATATGAAGCAGGATTCCTGGATGCTATGCCACGCAGCGATGTTCAACGCTTTCGGCGGCAGCGTGCCACGGATCGTGTGCGACAACCTGAAAACCGGGGTGATCAAGCACCCGGCGGAAGGGGAGATTATCCTCAACGATGCCTACCGTCACCTCGCCGAGCACTACTCTTCCGCGATCCTGCCAGGCAGAATCCGCAGGCCAAAAGACAAATCCAGCGTGGAAAACACCGTGGGCCACATGGCGACGTGGGTGATTGCTTCACTGCGTCATGAAAAGTTCACCACGCTTGATTCTCTGCGTGCGGCCATCTATCGGCAGGTCGAAGCCTATAACGCGCAACCCTTCCAGAAGCGAGCGGGCTCCCGCCAGAGTGTTTTCCACGAGGAAGTGCAGCCACTGCTGCGTCCGCTCCCAGTGGTGCCCTACGAGATCAGCACGTGGGTCCACGGACGCAAGGTCGCCAAGAATAGCTACGTGACGTGGAAGAAGAACTTCTACTCCGTGCCGCTCAAACACGTCGGCGCCACCGTCGACCTGAGGATCACGTCCAAGACGTTGGAAGTCTATTTGGACTCCCAGAGGCTGAGCAGTCACCTCTTGTGCGATGCGGCCACGGTGAATCAGTACCTGACCAATGATTCCGATATCCCACCAGAGCGCAAATACCGCTCGTGGGACCCCAAACGGCTCCGCGGATGGGCTCACCGCATCGGCCCGAAAACGGTGCAGGTGATCGATAAGATCTTCGTTTCCGTGCCGGTTGCCGAGCAAGGAATCAACCCCGCCCTGGCGGTGCTGCGCTTGTCTTCAAAATACAGTCCACAACGACTGGAGGACGCGTGCTTCGTCGCATTGCAGTCACGGATCCGCTCCCCACGCTACGGGCATTTGCATCCAATTTTGCATAACAGGCAGGACGAGAACTGGAAGGAAGCGACCCTCCCACCAGCAGCTGAAGACAGCACTGGATACGTACGAGGCAGCGACTACTACGCAAGGAAGACCCGATGAACCTGAACACCGAAACCAAGCGCAAACTCCGTGAGATGGCCGCAGGTGACCTGCTCACGGCATTCGAATCCCAGGACGATGTGGTGAGCATGTCATTAAGTATCGAAGCACGGATCGAGCTGGCCGTGGACCAAGCCCACGGGCTATTTCTGAATACGAAGTCCCACGGTCTAATCCGTCGGGCTAAGCTCCGTTATCCGCAGGCTGACTTGCGGAAAGTGGACCGGGTGGAAGAGCGGGGCCTGAACCAGCCGCTGCTGGCCCAGTTGGCGACCTGCCATTTCATTGAGCTCAACAGGAATCTGGTTTTCCGTGGTTTTACGGGGTCAGGCAAGTCGTATCTGGCGTGCGCCGTGGCGAAGCAGGCCTGTGTTCACAGCTACCGTACCGGATACGTGCGGATGCCGGACCTCGAAGAAGAATGGCAGCAGGCCGCCAACAAGCCGTTGGGCGTGCAAAAGCTGTTGCGCAGGTATGCCAATTACAGTGCTCTGGTATTGGACGAATGGCTTTTGGAGCCACCGAGTGGAGAGTTCCTGAGTTTCATCTTCGAGCTCATGGAGCGAAGGTACGACGCCGCGTCGACTATTTTCTGCACTCAGTACAAGCAGGCCGATTGGCATGCCCGGTTGGGTGCTGGTGCGTTGGCCGACGCAATCATGGACCGCATCGTGCACAACACGATCTGGATTGAGACCGGTGGGTTCAACATGCGCGAGGCGAACATGAGTGCTGGGCACTAAGCGCATCAAGCGTCCACGGTGAGATTCCTTGTTCAGAGCCGCCGGTCAACCGTCAAGGCTGGACGGTGGCTCTGAACGAGAATATTGGGTGGCTCCGAACCGCAATAACGGGTGGCTCTGCGTGGGAATATTGGTGGCTCTCAAAGAGTCAAATATTCAAAAGCACTCAAAGTACGGAAGACCAGCAGTACTTCTTCTTTCTCATGCAGTTCTTCAAGCACCGGAAGCCACTGAGTCACCTGATAGATCTTGTCAGCGCCATCGCCGAAGTAAACCGCTAGGGATCCTGGTACCGGAATATTGGATACACCAACATTCACATTGGCCGACGGACGACCGGTTAGCCCTATCAGACGGGATATCCGTTTTGCTTCCGGACGTCGCCCCACTTTTGCAGGGCGCCCTTTACGCTGGACTTGATGCAGTCTGTGATGTGCTCGCTAGCCATGAGTACTTTCAAATCTCGAAAACAACAACTTACAACTAAACGAGTTTACTAGCTCAGTTCCTTCACGATCTGGCTCAAAGTGTCCAATGTGTTCTTTAACGACGTGACATGCCGCTCATCGAACTCGCTCAGGACACGTTTCATTTCCGTTGTCGAGATACCGGAGGTACGTGGAAGGTAGACAACTTCGACCTCATCACCGAGGTCGTCAAACTTGCCCTTCCAGTCTTCGCCGATGCCGAAGACCTTTGCATCGTACTTCTTGATGTCAGTACGTTTCTGTTCCCAGTTCTCTTCGGGAATGGCGAGGTCTACGTATTTGATGGCCTGGACGATCTCAAGACGCTGTTCGAAAGGAACTACAGGCTTCTTGCCCTTGATGGCGTTGAACTCATCAGTGGATACGCCAACAATCAAGCGGTCGCCCTTCTCCTTGAGACGCTTCAGGATATTCAGGTGGCCGATATGGAACAGGTCAAAAGTTCCGTACGTCAAAACAGTTTTAGTCATGGGTCCCTTTCGAAGTAAGGTAATAGCTTCGCTTGCTTAGCTAGTGGCGCTCACTTGTATTCGTCGTTAGATAATAGGTAGACGACCCGCGAGGGTCATGCGAACTATTGTTTTCCATCTAAGTTTAGGCCGTGGTTCACGGTACCAGGGGCTGCCGGTCCAACCGGCCCGCCATCCGGCTATGTACTGGGACACCGCGCTTTTGTTGTGACGCAGCCGCAAGCACTCAATGAGCATCCAGGTTGTTGGATAGATCCAACGCAGCGGCACGGGCAAGTTACGGCGGGCCAGCCATACGCGGTTACGGGCGTTCAAACGATAGAACTCGTCGTGGCGTCGTGGATCCACGATTGGATGGCCAATCTGCATGTCGCCGGCATACCAGACGTAAGTGCCGGTGTCCCATACACGCCAGGCAAGTTCGATGCCTTCATGCGCGTACCAGAATCCCCCTGCCCAGCCACCCGTGGAATCAAAAATTCTACGGGTAGTAACTAGGCAAGTTTCCCCCACGTGGAAAACTTTGCTTGGTTCAACTGCCGTTCGTTTTTTCAAGCGCGGGATCCAACGTCGTGGATTCTGTTCTTCGTTTTCCGGATCGGTGATGCGCGGCTGCAACAGCCCCATGCGAGGGTAATGCTTGAACCGTTCAACAGCAGTGATCAAGAAATCCTCATCGATGAACCATGAATCGTCGTCAAGGAAGCACAAGTATTCGCCATTTATCTGGTTCACTCCAGCATTGCGTCCGGCCGGAATACCCAAATTCTCTGGAAGAAAATGAGTCTTGATCCCTTCAGGAATACCCGTTGGATCCCATCCGTTGCCTACGACTACAGCGTCAATCTGCACTGAACGTTGGGCCAGCAAAGATTCCAGGGCGCGTCGGAGCTCAACCGGGCGGTTACCCATGGTCAACACAACTACGCCGATGGTCGGTTTGATCTCTGCAGGCATTTGTCCTCTAAGGCGGTGGGATATACGGAATTAGGTCAAACTATGCTTTGAGCCGGGACGAAGCCATATTGGAAAGGAAATGCCCAAAGTTCACTAGGACGCATGCCGGCAATAGGATCCAGACCATCCATTTTTCGGCGGCTCCTGGAATACCCACGATTACGGAGATAACCGAGCATCCAAGAATGATCAGCGATAGTTCAACTGCGTGCAGGAGCTTATGGAATGGCAAGAAGCGAGCCAGGGAACGCAGCTTTCCAACGAGTGAAGTTGTTGGAACTGATCTGGCGGCGGCAGTATCCGGCAATTTTCCGAGGCCAGCCATGCCTCTGGCTGCATGAACCATGAGTGACTGCGAACGATTCAAGACCAGAAGAACCGACAGGCAAGCGGCCATGAACAGTGTAGGCCAGGCCTGCTCAACGGAGGAATTATCCGCAGACAGTTCTTTGAAGACCCGGTAGCCCAAAGCAATTGGGATCAGCGCCTCAGTTGTGTGGTGCCCGACCATGTCAATGAAAATACCGCGGGGAGATTGAGTTCCCCTCCAACGCGCGACTTCTCCGTCAGAACAGTCAAAATACAGCTGGAACTGCGACAAGATCACTGCCAGCAACGGTCCCCAGATGCCAGGGATCAACAGCGCTAGAGACATACACCAACCCGCAAGAATCATCAAGCCGGTAACGCCGTTGGCACTGATACGCGTGCGTACCAGTACTGCGGTGAGGTAAATGGAGATATGACGCAGGTACAGCTCAGCAGTCCAGTGCTCGGCATTCTTACGCGCACGGACTTCCGGAGGTTGGCAGACCGCACGCAGCTGTTCAAGCGTTGGATTCTTTGGACGTTCAACCATGATTACTTAACGCGCCCTTTGTCGACAGTTCCGGCTGCCCCGCAAAAACGGCCCTTGATATATCCAAAAGCCCAAGGCAAATGGATTGCGGGGAAAGCACATGCTGCCAGCAACTTGTCTTTCAATCCTTTCGCGTTGCTAGTCAGTCCCGCAGCCAACGCGATCGCTGCATAGACCGCAGGTACGGCCTTGGCCAAGTTCAAAACTACGCTCACACGGGTTGGGGCTGCTTCGCGAACTAGCGGCTCAATTACAGTTGCCGCCAGTCCTGTTGCAACCCCCAAAAGCAATAGTGGTGGAACATCATGGCGCAACGACTTACCTTCGGGGAAGCGCCGCGCAATTTCTGCTCGCCAAGTCCCCGAGGCCATGGACTGGCTAATCAAGGATTTGAAGCTATCACGCGGATAGTAGCCGACCTTTAATTCTGGATCGAACCAAACGGTATGGCCCGCCTGGCGAATGCGCAGGCAAAGTTCCCAGTCTTGAGCGCGCCATAGTTCTTCATTGTAGTAGCCGACCTCTTCAAAAACTTCACGGCGGAAGATACCGAGGTATGCAGATTCAGCAGGGCCTTCTGGGGCACCTGAATGATATGCCGGTCCGCCAAAACCAAACTTCGAATGATAAGCCGCTGCGATTCCTCGCTGGACGGGTGTACGCCCCTTGGCGTCCATCAGCCCACCGACGTCATGGGCATCGGCACGGTAAAGAGTCTCAACGCCACGCCGTGTGTAATTCTTAGGGATTTCGCTATGCGCATCAACGCGGATTACGATTGGCAACCTTGATGCACGTATTGCCAGATTCAATCCGATCGGGGTCCTGCCCAATGGATTATCGACAAGAATGATTCGTGGGTCCCCCACAGACAATTGTTTGGCAACGTCATTGGTAGAATCCGTGCTAGGGCCAAGTGCTAGAACCAGTTCTTTCTCTCCGGCATACTCTTGCGCGAGGATCGAGGACACGGCCTCTTCCAGATAGCTTGCTTCGTTGAGCACAGGCATGATATAAGAGACGCCAGGAAATTCAGTCATTCGCGTCGGGCCCTACTTCTTCGCTTTCAGATGCTTTTGATATTCCTTGATCACGGTATCCGGATCACCATCCATCATTTGAACACCCTTTTCGATCCAAATAACACGATCGCAAGTTTCCTTGATCGAACTCATAGAGTGCGAAACGTTGAAAATAGTGCCTGCACTGTCTCGAATTTCGCGAATCTTCGCTTCGCTTCGTTTGCGGAACTTTGCATCTCCGACCGCCAATGCCTCGTCGACAATCAAAATATCGTGCTTTTTGGACGCAGCGATAGCAAATTTTAATCTAGCGCTCATACCCGATGAATAAGTATTCATCGGGAGATCAATAAATTCCTGCAGCTCTGCAAAGCGAGTTATTTCGTCTCGCATTTCTTCTACTTGCTCACGGCTATAGCCCAGTGCAAGACCGCCCAGGGTGATATTCTTATCGCCGGATAGATCCGGGATCAGGGCTGCCCCCACTCCAAGCAGACTTGGGCGCGAACGTGCATAGACCGCGCCACTGGAAGGTGGGGTTAGACCAGTAATTGCTTTTAGCAAAGTCGACTTGCCGGAGCCGTTCGAACCGATTACACCTATGGATTCGTTCTCATACGCAACAAAAGTAATACCTTTTAGCGCATGTACGGTTCGTACACCTTTCAACTGTGGCTGCAGAAGTCTTCTTGCGCCTGCGTTGCCAACTGCCTTACCACTCGAGAACACTTCATATTTAACATGAAGGTTGTCTACGATCACTACTGGTTGCCGTGACTCATTGATATTGAGCCTTGAATTCTCAATATCCTCAGGTTGAACCACATCAATAAATGACGTGTCATCAGAGAAGATAGGTGCGGGTTCATATTCAGGGTGGAGATCTGGATTAATCAGATCGTCAAAACTAATTCGCACGACCGTAACGCTCCTCAGCCTTCCAGAAGTAAAGTAAGCCAAATGCAAGTGTAGCGAGTGACCAACCGCCGACCACCCACCATGCCCAAGAATCATATTCGGCCTGGTTCATCACCAGTCCACGAGCAATTTGAAGAGTTTGATAGAGGGGGTGAATGTCGAAAATTGCTATCATCCAAGGCCAATGGCTCAGCAAACGATCGGCACTAAATAGGACGCCTGACGTATAGAACAGAACACGACCTACAAGAGGCAAAATCTGCGTGAAGTCTCGAACGTGCACAGTGACGCGAGCACAGATTAGTGCGATGCCCATGTTGAATACTGTGAACAAAGCTAGCAGCGGTATGATGCCAAGCCATGTCCATTTTGGTGTCGTTCCCAGGATCATCGCGTAAATGAACATTACGGCCAGCATGGGCATCAGCGTTAGGAAATTCTGAGTTACTTGCGCTACCGGCAGAGATAACCGAGGGAACGCAAGGGACTGCACCAAGGATTTATTCCCAGTAATCGATTTTGCTCCACCATTCATGGATGTAGTGAAGAACTCAAACAAGAAGACACCAATGATGACGAAAACTGGGAAATCCGGTGCCTTATTTGGCCCCTGCAACACGCCAAATATGAATCCATACATGAGTGCGTTGAAAGTCGGCTTCAAGACAATCCAGATCATGCCCAAGCGATTTTTCTGGTTCTGGGATTGGACGCGTGCTTTAGCCAGCTCATAAATGAACTCGCGGCGTTGCCATGTCTGCTTCAGATAGTTGGCCAATGTCGGCCTTGCACCAACACGGTGCAAGCCGTATTTTTCGGCCTCATCTGCAACTGTCATGCGAATTATGTCCTCTTGTTCGAATGCTACTTGATGCATTATCGGCTAAGCATAGATGTACAAAGTCTAGTAGATGGAGTGCTGTTCTTTTGGTTTTCGCTCTTCAGCCTGATGTAGTACATCCCACATCTACTATTTACGGTGTTTCAGGCGGGTTTTCGCGAAGGTAGTCGGCCATTGCATCGCCTTGCAAAGCTTCGCTAATTTGAGCAATAGCGAGTTCGCTTGCCAATTCTATCGATTGCCCATCCGCGCTAGTCGATGTTCCAGCGGTTGGCATGGTGAACATCTCCATATTCTCCGTGTCCACATTTTTGAGTTGCAGTCCAAGTCCGACCAATGTTGCGGCATCAAAGTCGTCGTCAAAGGTCAGATAAGGAGATACCTTGTCGACGATGTCGTACAGCTTGACAGGGTTAGTTAATGTTCCTGATGAGAGCACCTGACTTGCTGCTGCAGCGATGAACTTGCGTTGATTCGCGACACGTTGGTAATCACCATTGGTAAACGACTTTCGCTCACGCACAAATCGAAGTGCGCGATCGCCCTCCAATGTGATGTCGCCGGCTGGGTAGAAATAGTCCGTGTCGTTTGCCGTGAATGGGATCTCATTATTGACAGTCACCCCACCGAGAGCAGTCGATAATTCAAGGAACCCTCCGAAATCAACCATGGCTACATGATCAAGCTTGGTGCTGAAGAGTCCTTCTATCGTTTGCATCAACAGAGGAACCCCGCCAAGCGATATCGCGGCATTGAGCTTGTTCATTCCATGCCCCGGAATCTCCACATACATATCTCGAACCATCGACATAACATAGACCTGTGAGCGGTCTTCCGGGATATGAACAAGCATCATTGAATCGCTACGTTGTGAAACTGCCCCATCAAGAGCTTGAGCATCGGCGGTACCGTCATGGGCATGATCGACGCCCAGTAGTAAGACATTCATGGACTTATCTTCAGGATCCTTGATGGGACGAGCTTGTTCCTCGGCATCTGAAAATCCTAAAGCCACGGTATTGGATTTCGTGTTGAACTGTCGCTGCAAATCAAATAGAACAAAGCCAGCACTGAGCACTGCCACCAGGAGCACTGTAACTACAGACGCGACAATGCCTCGTGTTCTCTTCTTTTTCCGACGTTCAGATCGAGTCCGCGCGCTCCGCGACAAAAAGACTGAATCTTGGTCTTGCACTATTCTCATTCCTACTCCAGCGGGCAACGATCCCCCAAGGTCAACGGCAGCCTGGGTGACTTCGCGCAATGAAAAAGACTACCCAAGATAAATGTGATTATCCTGAGTAGCCTAGGTCAAGAACTAGTCTTCTAGAGTTCTAACGAAATTCTTCAGCCAAGTCTTCAAGTTGGCCCCGAGTTCTTCGTTCTCCACAGCAAGGGTAATGTTCGCTTGCAGATAACTTAATTTGTCGCCTGTGTCGTAACGCCGACCTCGGAAAACTACAGCGTGGACGCCAGCTCCCTCCCCGTCGGCAGTCGCCAACTCTTGGAGAGCATCCGTTAACTGAATTTCATTGCCCCGACCGGGAGCCGTGTGCTTCAGAATCTCGAATACACGGGGATGCAGTAAATAACGTCCAATGACAGCTAGATTACTCGGTGCTTCTTCAACGCTCGGTTTTTCAACCAATCCATTAACTTTGACGTAGTCGGCATCCGCTACCCTGGATACATCTGCACATCCATAAGCACTGATTTGTTTTGGATCAACTTCCATCAGAGCAATAACTGAACCGCCAGTCGACTTTTGAATGTCAATCATGGAAGAAAGCAAGTCATCATCTTCATGGATCAAGTCATCACCGAGAAGAACCGCAAATGGTTCATCGCCTACATGTTGCTTGGCACATAGGACTGCATGACCCAGCCCGCGAGGATCGCGTTGCCGTACGTAATGGATATCCCCCAACGCTGTGGCATCTTGCACCAGCGCGAGCTTCTTCGTATCACCCTTCGCTTCAAGAGACGCTTCCAGTGACGGAACACGATCAAAATGGTCTTCAAGAGCGCGCTTGTTTCGTCCGGTAATCATCAGGACATCATTAAGCCCAGCACGAGCAGCTTCGGCGACCACATATTGAATCGCTGGCTTGTCTACAACTGGGAGCATTTCCTTGGGCATTGCTTTTGTTGCTGGAAGGAATCGTGTCCCTAAACCGGCTGCCGGAATGACCGCTTTAGTAATGGCGCGAGGTGCAGACATAGTGTTGAATCCCCTATCTTCGGATTAGTTAATGGCGACAGTATTGCGCAACTACCTACGGATGAGTAAGCCTCTTGATTACAGCGCGCGGGAAGTATTCATCTACGTCCCCTCCAAGAGCCTGTACTTCCTTGAGCAGAGATGAGGAAAGATGCGTGTATCGCGTATCAGCCTGAAGGAAGACCGTTTCCACACCTGTGAGATGCCGATTCATCGTGGCCATGGGAATCTCATAGGCGTAGTCAACAGTGCTACGCAATCCCTTGACGATTGCTTCCGCTCCCTGCTCCTTGCAGAAATCAGCTAGCAGGCCCTGGCCCATCGGCACAGCGGAAACCCCACGCAGTCCACCGACAGTTTCTTCTACCATGGCGACTCGTTCGTCTTCGCTGAAGCGATACTTCTTGGAGTAATTCGTGGACACTGCCACGATCACCTCATCAAAAAGGCTCGCCGCGCGCGCAATGATTTCGACGTGTCCATTATGAATTGGGTCAAAAGAACCCGGGCATACCGCTCTTCGCATGAACTGAATCTATCAAGAACTCATGTCAAATTAGCGATCTGATGTGAATGTCTCGTAAAGATTCCATGACTTAATGCCCTTGTTCCTATGCACAAGACGATAATGGACTCATGAGCATTGAATTCACTCCATGGCAGCGAACCGCATATGGTGCCAACCTCCTAGATTCCACAGGCCAGCCTGGAGTGACGGTCTTTGAAGAAATCACCGCATTAGCGAATCATCACAAGGCCATCAATCTAGGCCAGGGGTTCCCTGATTCCGAGGGTCCACCAGAAATCAAGCAAATTGCCATGGACGCAATACAAGATGGCGCTAACCAATATGCACCAGGTTCAGGGACGCTGAACCTCCGCGAAGCTATCGCTACGCATCAGGAGCGGTTCTATTCGCTGAAGCTTGACCCGCAGACTGAGGTCGTCGTTTCCACTGGCGCAACTGAAGCCATCGCTGCTTCCCTGCTGGCTTTCCTGGAACCTGGCGATGAAGTTGTGACCTTTGAGCCTTATTACGATTCCTATGCAGCCATGATCGGGTTGGCCAACGCTGTGCATAAGGTCGTTCAGCTCAAGGCTCCGAATTTCGAACCAGATTTGGATGACCTTCGACGTGCGGTCACTGACCAGACGCGGGTAATCCTTGTGAACAATCCCCATAATCCTACTGGCACCGTATTAGATGTATCAGTGCTCCAAGAAATCATTGCCCTGGCACATCAGCACAACTGCATCATCATCTCCGACGAAGTCTATGAACATCTGACTTTCGGTGTGCGACATGTTCCTATCGCGAGCCTGCCCGGTGGATCAGAACGGACCATCACCATTTCTTCAGCGGGCAAGTCTTTCTCCTTTACCGGCTGGAAAGTAGGCTGGGCAACCGGTCCTCGCCAGCTGATTACTGCTGTCCGAACAGTGAAACAGTTCCTGACCTACTCCTCGGGCCCAGCTTTCCAACCGGCAGTAGCGCAAGCCCTGCAACTTCCAGACGCCTTTTTCGAGCGCTTCGCTGCCGATCTCGGACAGTCGGGAGAAATTCTCGCATCAGGCCTTGAAACAGCTGGCATCCCGGTGATTCGCCCAAAGGGGACCTACTTCTTGGTTGCTGATGTACGTGGCTTTGAATTGAATGATGCTGCTGAAGTAGCACGAATGATGCCCGAGCGCCTCGGAGTTGCAGCGATACCGATGTCGGCCTTTGTCCATCCCGAAAACCGAAATGATTACCAGGGTCTGCTGCGCTTCGCCTTCTGCAAAAAGCCTGACGTGATTTCCGATGCCGTTCAGCGATTGCAACGCCTGCCAGAGGTGTTCTCCAATTGACACGAAAGCCGGCTAAACGGTGGCTTGGTTTCGTCCAGGAACACGCCACGATTTACGACGATGACTTAGTCCCCGGGTCAAAAATACTCGCCATCGGCGACGCGCCCCAGTCGCATGTCAATCTTTCGCATCCGGAAGAAGTCTTCTACGAATATCTCGCGCGCATTGCCAATCATCTGAAGGTCCTGCGCCCAGAAGAGCGTCCAATGAAGATGCTGCATCTCGGCGCAGGTGCCTTGACTCTGGCTCGATGGGCGAGTGTGGTTTATCCGTCGAGTACTCACGTAGCTGTAGACATTGAGCGGGAACTTCTTGATTTCGTTCTCACGCATCTGCCTTTGCCTCAAGGCTGCGATCTATCCCCAATTGTTGCCGATGCAAGGAGCGTCCTTGCCGAACAACTGGTCGATGAAAAATTTGACGTCATCGTACTGGATATCTTCTCTGGGCCGGACTCACCAGAACACCTCACCACCGACGGCTACTACGCAGAACTCAAGAATTCATTGGCCAATGACGGATTGCTGTTCGTGAACATTGGCGATGATCCTCCCTTGGATTTCACCTGTTCTCAAGTTGAGGCAGCAGGTTCCAGCTTTGAATTCGTGATGCTGAGTTCAAGTCCGGAAATGTTTACCAAGCGCTTCCCCGGGAACTTGATATTGACAGCGTCCCGCCAACGATTCCGGGACGATCAAATACTCCAATGCCAGGCAGCGGGACCATATCCGTCAGAGGTTCGCCATTCGATGGATCTAGATGGGTTCTGCAAACCATAGGTGCGTTTCGCCGTATTTCTTGTCGGCGAACTTCTCCATGGCGCTCGGCCATGTTGGTTCTGGTGAACGACCGGAACGCTCGACGATCACGGTGGCATCTTCAGCTAGGATTCTGGATATCTTCTCGAGCGTGACAGCTAGTTCTTCTTCAGTCAGGGGGTAAGGTGGATCCAGCAAGACCACGTCAAACGTCTTGCTGGGAACTCCCGAAACCGCGTTGTAATACCCATCGAGGACGCTATCAACGCTCCCGCGCTGAACCGACACTGTGTCGGTCTTCAAAACCTTATTCACCAGTGCCGCATTTTGCTGGCAAACAGAGACCGCTTTGGGCGCCTTTTCTACAAGAACAACCTGCCGGGCACCGCGACTGGCTGTCTCGACTCCTAGCGACCCTGAACCAGCAAAGAGATCCAGCACTCGTGCGCCGGAGAGGATGTCCCAGCTTTCCAAACGGGAGAAGAGAGCCTCTTTGACCCGGTCCGTTGTAGGGCGCGTTGCATCACCAGGTACGGACTTCAGTGGACGCCCGCCGGCGGCTCCAGCGATAATTCGGCTCATTGCCTAGATCTACCTTCAATCAGTTCTTATTCAAATATTCTTTGGTGGATTCATCAAGCCAATTCCCGGCCGCCACCAGGAGCCCGGGGTGATGACGTCCCCAGTTGCCATCGGCAAGGAGGAGACCCGCATCGGTTCTAGCCCGCTCAATGAGCGAGCGATCCTTGATGATGCTCAGTTCCCGCAACGACGATCGGCTGCCCGATTGCTGAACGCCGAGGATATTTCCTTCTTTGCGTTCCGCCAAGTCTGCTTCGGCTAGCTCAAAGCCATCGATTGTTGACTCAATCGTCTTCAATCGTCCAACCGACGGATGGTCCGCGTCCAACCATGTGGTCATGAGGCACGTCCCGGGAAATCCGCCACGGCCTACGCGGCCACGTAGCTGGTGGAGCTGCGAGATGCCAAAGCGCTCAGCGTCCATGATCACCATCAACGTCGCATTATGGACGTCAACACCGACTTCAATGACAGTCGTAGAAATCATCACGTCAATGTCGCCACGTGCAAAGGAGTCCATGGTTTCTTGCTTGTCTGCTGCATCCAGTTGCGAGTGCAACGCTTCGGTACGTATCCCAACAAATTCAGGCATACCACCCAGCAACTCCTGCATGGCTTCGACGCTCATGGTTTGTCCCGCAGAATCTTCATAGGTCGCTAGGAGAACGCCTTGTTCCGCTGTCGTGTCCGAAATTCTTGGACACACCACATAGACTTGGTGGCCCTTTTCCACTTCCTCAATGATCCTTGAGAACAACCTGTCGCGGAAACCGGTCAGCTGCATGGGCACAATATGCGTTTGGATCGGTGCGCGCCCGGCGGGCAGGCGCTTGATTGTCGACGTGTCCAAATCGCCGAACACGGTCATAGCGACGGTTCTCGGGATCGGCGTAGCGGTCATGACCAGGGTATGCGGGACTGAGCCGGCCGCCTTAGCCCGCAAGGCATCGCGCTGTTCAACGCCAAAACGATGTTGCTCATCCACGACGACTAGGCCAAGTTCAGCAAATTGCACCTGATCGCTTAGCAGGGCATGCGTACCGATAACCAGTCCTGTTTCGCCGCTGGCAATACCTAATAGAGCTTCACGACGCTGTGCGGTTTTTGCAGAACCTGTCAGGAGCGCGACTCCAGTTCCTTCGCCTTCGCCGAACAATCCGGGTTCTGCGAGGTTGCCAAGCATCTTCTTGATAGACGCATAGTGCTGGGCGGCCAGGACTTCTGTCGGCGCTAGGAGCGCCGCCTGTCCTCCGGCATCGATCACCTGCAAGATGGCGCGTAGCGCGACAATGGTCTTGCCGGAGCCTACCTCTCCCTGCAGCAATCGATGCATCGGATGTGGCTGTGCCAGATCGGCAGAGATTTGTTCTCCGACGAGGAGCTGGTCTTCGGTCAGGGTAAACGGCAGGATGGCATCAAATTTATCGGCCAGTCGTCCTGTCACCTGTGGACGCGCGATAGCTTTCTGCGCTCCCAGCTGGCGACCGCGTTCCCCTAATGCCAGCTGCAGCATGAAGGCTTCTTCAAAGGCGAAGCGCTGTCGAGCCACGTAAGCCTGCTTGATTTCTTTGGGAAAATGTCGATCCAAGAACGCTTGATGGCGT
The DNA here is from genome assembly GCF_052114325.1 of Glutamicibacter sp. MCAF14. Lineage (NCBI taxonomy): Bacteria > Bacillati > Actinomycetota > Actinomycetes > Micrococcales > Micrococcaceae > Glutamicibacter > Glutamicibacter sp. MCAF14. The sequence continues at coordinate 320,595 of NZ_JBFREO010000004.1, read as the reverse complement.
ACTGGGTAATGATGGGTGCGTAGGAGGTCTGCTGGAAGAAATTCAGGAAGATTCTGATCTGTGAATTCTTCCATCAACAACGCCATCAAATCCCTGATGCGCTTATTCGGCATCTTCGCCGAAGCCGGATAGATCGGGATAGGGCGCGGATCCGCTTGTGATGCCTCATCCAGGATCGCGTATTCGGGCTGGCTCAGCTGCAGGTGGTCCTGGTACCAGCCAACCTTGCCGCTGAACATTGCAATAGTTCCAATATCCAGGTCGGTTCGGGCTTGGTAGCCATTGAAGAAGGTCATCTTCAGTTCTTGGCCACCTGCACTGAGCTCATCGCTAACGGTCACTTCAAAAATGAAACCGCGACGCGAGTGCATCTGCCGCTGGCTAACGTTGACCACCTGGGCTACAACGGTGACGTGCTCGTCAAAGGGAAGCTCTGAAATCGGCGTAAGTTCGCCTACTTCGACATAGCGCCGCGGAAAATGCCAGAGGAACTCCCCCACTGTGCTGTAGCCGAATGCCTTTTCCAGCGCGGTGGCGTTCTTGTTTCCGAGGAATGTTGAGAGTTCTGCATTCTCAAACGAGGTCAGCGTTGTTTCAGCCATCGTGGGTGCACAGATCGGTGACGCTGATATTCACTGGGTCACCGTATTTCTTGATCAGGTCCAAGGCCTTTTCAGACTCCGAAACATGCACATGTACGCGCCAACGGTAAGTGTCTTCTTCAAGCTGGTTTACCGGTGACATGATCACGGAATTGCCCATGGCATCTAGCTGACCGCGCAGAGTAGCAGCGCCTAATGCATCCAGAGATACAGTGCACATGACTTCGACGCCGGTTTCAGTGTCATTGTTCAGATGAACATGCGGATCCTGGACCTGATAGCCATGGAATTTCTCGTAGGACTCAAAATCAGTGGCGTCGCTTCGAATAGCAGCGCAAAGTTCATCGATGATGATCAGCATGCCCACCGCGCCCGCATCTACTACACCGGCTTCAACGAGGGACGGGAGCTCTGTTTCAGTTCCCTTCACTGCCAATCGAGCCGCTTGGCTCATCTGGGTCAATACCGTGTCCAACGCTGCACGGCTCTCTAAATCACACTTCAAGTGAGCAAGGGTTGAGCCTGCGGCCAACGCGATGGCGTTGATCACGGAGAGCATGGTGCCTTCAACTGGTTCACTCAGTGCTGACCACGAGCGCACCTTGGCTCGTTCAAGCCCAAGGGCTAGGAGCGGCGCGGTAAGGCGCTCGTAACCGACCCACGGTTCACTCAGACCGCTGAGGAATACAGCCAATAAGGTTCCAGAGTTGCCGCGCGCCGATTCCATTGACGCGCGCGCGGCAACTTCTAAGAAGCCACCGATGTCGTCGCTTTCCAGTTTACTCACTGCATCGTGACCTGCCCGTGCAGTCAGATACAGGTTACTGCCCGTATCTCCGTCTGCTACCGGGAAAACGTTGATGGCATTGAGCCGGTCAGAATGGTTCCCGAGACTCTTGACACTCCGTGCGAGCCATTCTCTGATGGCACGCACCGAGGTATCGAGTTTTTGGGGAGTCATGGAAAGTTGGTCCTTCAGTGGAGTTATCGTGACAGGTCAGTAGTTTCTACGAACTCTGCCATCTTGTCTTCTTGCAGTGCCTTGCCAAACTTCTCAATCACTTCCATATCCGGAATGACAATTGACTGTCCGTCGGCAGAACGTCCCGGACCCTTGTTAGGAAGGGTGAAGAATTCCATATCGCTCGAACGCAGGTTCAGCATGGAGGAAGCGTAAGAGGCAACCTTGCCAGAATCCAGAGTTTCATCAACTGCAATGAACGGTGCAATTTGAGAAACAACTTCAGAAACCTTACCCGGGTTGGCCAGGGTTTCCTTGGACATCAACTGACCAAGCAAAGCCTTGACGAAAAGCTGCTGGTTCTTGACGCGCTCGTAGTCGCTGCCTGGGAAGGACTTGCGTTCACGGACAAACGCCAGTGCCTGTTCACCGTCCAGAGTTTGAACACCCTCTGGGAAGTACATGCCATTAACAATCGACTGCTTGAAGCCGCGCGGGTTATTTACGGTAACTCCGCCCACTGCATCGGTTAGACCCTTGAATCCTTCGAAATCGACGGACGCGACGTGGTTAATGCGAACGCCAAAGAGCCCCTCAAGGGTTTCGACTGCTTTGGGCACTCCACCGCTGGCAAAAGCGCGGTTGATCTTGGCAGTGCCTACGCCCGGAATATCAAGCCAGGTGTCGCGCATGACGGAGGTGACAAACACATTTTCGCGGTCTGCGGGAATGTGAACCAGCATCATGGTGTCTGAGCGGCCACCGTTAGGAAGGGTACCAAAGTCTTCGCTGTCCTCATCCGCCTCACGAGTTGCGCGAGTATCGCTTCCGAGCAGCAGGATGTTGACGGCGTCCTTGGACTCGTCATTGACTTCAGGACGAGTTTCTTCCGCAGGGAAGGCATCCGTAATGGTCTGGCTTTCAGAGTCGAAAGTTCTGCCAAGGTTCCAAAGGTAACCGGCGGCAACAAGCCCCGCGACCACGACGAGGGCAAGCACGCTTAAGACGATGGCTCGCCCGGTGCGCTTTTTCTTTTTGCGCGGTCGCGCTGGGTGCTCTTCAAAGGACATTTGCTACCTTTCACAGTTTCAACTCTGTACATCCTATCTTTCAGAGTGCCGATGTAGTCTTATAACGTGTCTAAAATCAGCTTGAAAGCCCGACTGTCACCAAAACTTAACCGAAAACTTGCTCAAACTTCGGCATTGGTGATGAGCGGTACTTTATTACTACCAGTACTTGCAGGCTGCGCATCAGTCGCTTCCGTGGATGCTGCCCCGGACGCAGCTAACCCGCTCTGTGCGGAAATGATGGTTGTCCTGCCCGAAGCCATCGATGATGCCGAGCGTCGTTCAACGACCTCGCAGGCAACCTCGGCCTGGGGCGACCCGTCAAAAGTTGTCTTGCGTTGCGGTGTCGAAGTTCCAGGACCCACTACTGACCCCTGCGTATCCGTGAATGACGTCGACTGGGTAGCGAATGAGGATGAAGAATCAGGTATCTGGACCTTGACTACTTACGGCCGGACGCCAGCGACCGAAGTCGTCTTGGATCCTAACGTCATCCCGTCAAGTACTGTGCTGGCCACGCTGTCGGACGCAGCCCTGAAGATCCCGGCTTCCAAAAAGTGCGTCAGCGTTGACAAGTCAGTGAACTTGTAAGCGGATCGCCTACAAGCAAAGCCTAAGGGTGTGTTGATTCTTCAACACACCCTCAGGCTTTAACGGCTATTCCCGGATTAGCGCAAACCGATATTCCGGTCGGTAGCCAGCCCAATCAGCTCATCAATAAGTTCACGGTACTCAATTCCCGTTTTGGCCCACATTTGCGGGTACATGCTTGAAGGCGTGAAGCCGGGCATGGTGTTGATTTCATTGATGATCCATTCCCCTTCGGGAGTATAGAAGAAATCAACTCGCGATAGGCCTTCTGCATCAATAGCGTCGAAGGCCTTCACTGCAAGTTCGCGGATCTCGCGAGTGGCTTCTTCGCTCAGATATGCTGGGCAGCTGAGCTCGGCGGCGGCGCCATCAACATATTTCGCTTCAAAATCATAGAACGTGTGCTCATTATCTGCCACCGCGATTTCGCCTGGCAATGAGGCCCGCGAAGGTTCGCAGCCGCGGCCTTCAAGAACACCGCATTCGATTTCACGGCCGACAATCCCCTGCTCGATGATCACCTTGGGATCTTCAGCACGGGCAATCTCAATAGCGGCACGAAGCCCCGAAGGCTCGTCTACCTTGGTGATGCCTACCGAGGATCCTGCACGTGCCGGCTTGACGAACAACGGGTACTGCAGGTCTTCGCAACGCTTCATGGCAGTTTCGCTGTTGCGCAGCCACTGCTTGTTGGTGATGACTTCGTACGGGCCTACCTTGAAGCCTGCCCCTTCGAAGACTACCTTCATGAAATGCTTGTCCATGCCCATCGCACTGGCTGCGATACCGGAGCCAACGTAGGAAACGCCGGCCATTTCCAGCATGCCCTGGATTGATCCATCCTCGCCGAACGGACCATGAAGCAACGGGAAGACCACGTCGATCTCGCCCAGATCTGCCACCGTGGAGTCCGAGTAGGACAGCAATGATGTCTTTTGCGCGTCGGTGGAAAGATGCACCGGATGATCCACCGAGGAAATTTCAGGCAGCTTGCCAGTATTCAGTGCCCAGCCTTCTGGATCCTCGTCCAGCAGGGTCCAACCGCCGTCGCGGGTGATACCCACCGGAACGATTTCGAAACGCTCGCGGTCGATGGCGTGCATGACGCCGGCCGCAGTAACGCAGGAAACGGAGTGCTCTGAGGAACGGCCACCGAAGAGCAAGAGGACGCGTAGCTTGCGTTCAGTCATTAGTGACGTTCTCCTTCAGATTTCAATTCACGCGACAACAGGCGTGCAGCCATATTTTCAACGCTCAAGGTGCCCTCCAGAACCATGACCACCGCTTCGGTGATTGGCATTTCCACGTGATGGGCCTGTGACAGGTCGAATACGGCACGTGCTGATTTGATGCCTTCCGCAGTCTGAGACATGCGGTCATTGACCTCTTCCAAGAAGAGCCCCTGGCCAAGCAGGCGTCCTGCAGTGTTATTGCGGGAGAGCGAGGAAGAACAGGTAGCCACAAGATCGCCCAGGCCAGAAAGACCTGCCAAGGTGTCCAAACGGCCACCAAGAGCGAGGACCAAACGGGTGGTTTCAGCCAAGCCACGCGTGATGACGGTGGACTTGGTATTATCGCCCATTCCCATGCCATCGCACATGCCAACGGCAAGGGCGATGATGTTCTTGACGATTCCGCCAAGCTCAACACCCAAGACATCGTCATTCGTGTAGGGACGGAAGTATGCAGCGGAGCACAGTTCAGCAATCCACTGCGCAATATCAGAATCGGTGCAGGCCACGACCGAAGCCGTTGGCTGCTCGCGTGCGATTTCCATTGCCAGGTTTGGTCCGGAAAGCACAGCGATCTGCTCTGCAGGCAGCCCGGTGACTTCGGCGATGACCTGGCTCATGCGCAGATCGGTCCCGCGTTCAAGACCCTTCATCAGTGAAAGCAAGACCGCACCGGGTTCAAAGAATTCTTTGAACTTCGCCAATTCCTGGCGCAACGACTGAGCCGGAATCGCCAAGACGACAAGGTCAGCGTCGTTGAGAACGGTCTTCGGATCCGATGATGCCGTGATGTTGGCCGGAAGCTTGGTTTCGCGCAGGTAGCGTGAATTGGTGTGGCGTTCATTGATTTCATTGGCGGCGTCTTCGCGACGGGCCCAAATCTGAACGTCGATGCCCTTGTCTGCAACGGAATCAGCAAGCACCTTGGCGAAGGTTGTCCCCCAGCTGCCAGCGCCCATGACGGCGATTTTGCGTGGTAGCGGCTTAGTCAATGTCAGTCCTCTGGAAGGTGTTGATCAAGGTAATTAGTTATCCGGGGTATCGAAATTGCGGCCAGTCTTCGACTGGCCATGCTTGCTGGGATCCCACCGCGCAGCTGGTGCTTCTTCTTGGCGCAGTTCTGCGGTCAGTGCGGTGATCGCGTCCATGATGCGATCGGTGGCTTCTTGCAGCACTGCCCGAGTACGAGGGCCATCACGCAAGTCATCAAGATCCACTGGCTGGCCAACTGACACCGTGACGTGCTTTCGCGGGAACGGATACATTTTCTTGGAATAGCGCGGCAACAGTTCCTGGTCGCCCCAGTGAGCCATCGGTACCACTGGTGCGCCAGTCTGCAGAGCCAAACGTGCGGCACCGGTTCGTCCTACCATTGGCCACAGAGCAGGGTCGCGGGTCAGCGTCCCTTCCGGGTAAATGACTATGACCCCGCCAGCGTCCAAGACTTTTCGGGCCGCGGCCAGCGATTCGCCGGCATTGGATGCGCTGCGTGACACCGGAACCTGTCCGGTCTCGCGCAGCATCCATCCGAGCACTGGGATCTTGAACAAGGATTCCTTGGCCAGCCAGCGTGGCAGCCGGCCATTGCTGTAAATAGCATGGCCGACAACCAACGGATCAATCTCGGTCAGGTGATTGGGGCAGAGAATGTACCCGCCCGGAGGGAGGGTTTCAAAGCCCTTCCACGTTTTGCCCATCAAACCGTTCATGGCAGAACGGACAATGCCCGCCAATAGCGAGAAAACCCGTTTAGTCTTAGCAGATTCGCCAGGGGCCAGAATCTTTACCACGAATCGGATCCCCTTTAGTTGCTCAGCTCGACATTTGCGCCCAGGGCCTGCAGCTTTTCCATGAAGTGCTCGTAGCCTCGGTTGATGATTTCAATGCCGGTGACCTTGCTGGTGCCTTCGGCAGCCAGGGCAGCGATCAAATGGGAGAATCCGCCACGAAGATCAGGAACATCGATGTCGGCACCGGTCAGCTTCGCTGGGCCAACGACAACAGCAGAATGCTTGAAGTTGCGCTGTCCGAAGCGGCAAGGGGTGGACCCGAGGCAGTCGGTGTGAACCTGGACGGTGGAACCCATGCGAACCAGCGCATCGGTGAATCCGAAGCGGTTCTCATACACGGTCTCGTGAATGACCGATACGCCCTTGGCCTGGGTCAGGGCCACTACCAGCGGCTGCTGCCAGTCAGTCATGAAGCCCGGGTGGACGTCGGTTTCCAGGATCAGTGGATTAAGGTCTCCACCTGGGTGATAGAAGCGAATGCCATCGGACTTGACGTCGAATTCACCACCGATCTGGCGGTAGACGTGCAGGAAAGCAGTCAAATCACGCTGGGTCGCGTCCTGGACGAAAATGTCGCCCTTGGTGACCAACGCGGCAGAGGCCCATGATGCGGCTTCGTTGCGATCAGGCAAAGCGGAGTGGTCGAAGCCCGTTAGCTTCTCGACACCCTGGATGCGGATCACGCGGTCGCGGTGCACGGAGATGATGGCGCCCATCTTCTGCAGCAGCGAGATCAGGTCAAGGATTTCTGGCTCAATGGCCGCGTTGCTGACTTCGGTGACACCCTTGGCTCGAACGGCCGAGAGCAGGACCTGTTCGGTGGTGCCAACACTTGGGTATTGCAGTTCAACCTTGGCGCCGGTCAGCCCATTAGGGGCCGAGATGCGGATGCCATCGGCTGCCTTGTCAACGATCGCTCCAAAGTCGCGCAGGACTTCCAGATGGAAGTCAATCGGGCGGTCGCCAATGCGGCAGCCACCCAGATCCGGGATGAACGCTTCGCCCAAGGCGTGGATCAATGGTCCGCAGAAAAGAATAGGGATACGCGAGTCACCGGCATGGGCATCGATCGCCTGGTTCGAGGCGGTCTTGACCTGGGTAGGGTCCATGGTCAGATCGCCGGTTTCAGGGTCCTGGTCAACCTTGACACCGTGGATTTCAAGGAGGCTGCGCACGACAGCTACATCTTTGATCTCCGGTACGTTGCGCAATACCGAAGGGGTATCGCCAAGCAGAGCCGCGACCATGGCTTTTGGCACTAGGTTCTTTGCTCCGCCGACTCGTACGGTGCCCTTGAGCGGGACACCACCATGGATCGTCAGGATCTTACCCATGTATGAATTACCTCATCGCGTAGTCGTTATCGCCCGCCGAAGCTTCTAGGCTTTCGAACTGGCAGGACTAAGTAAGCATACCGCCTCTGTACCTGCCAGTATGCCCAGATCATCTCGTGGCGCACACATTGTGAGCATGCTTTCAGACAGACCTATTATGCTCTGCCGAAAATCATTCCATCAGGAATGCAATAATCCGCTCACCCCTAACAACGTCAGGGATGAGCGGACCATTCCATTTATTTTGAACTCGGTGCTTAGCCTGCGGTTCGTGCCGGCAGAGTCTGCGGCTTATGCGCTGGACGCTTGGCTTCGTATGCGGTGATATCTTCCTCATGCTGCAAGGTCAGGCCGATATCGTCCAGGCCTTCCATCAGGCGCCAGCGGGTGTAGTCGTCAATCTGGAACGGTGCCGAGATGGAACCGCACTGGACCGTACGCGATTCCAGGTCAACGGTGACCGTGGTGCCTGGATTGTTCTCCAGTTCCTTCCAGATCAATTCAATGTCGCTCTGGGCCACTTCGGCAGCAACCAGTCCCTGCTTGCCCGAGTTGCCACGGAAAATATCGGCAAAACGAGCGGAGATCACAGCCTTGAATCCGTAATCCTTCAACGCCCAGACAGCGTGCTCGCGCGAGGAACCGGTGCCGAAGTCGGGACCTGCCACCAGCACAGAGCCGGTATTGAAAGGTACCTGGTTCAGGATGAAGTTCTCATCCCGTCGCCAACCCGCGAACAACGCATCCTCGAAGCCGGTGCGGGTGATGCGCTTGAGGTAAACGGCAGGAATAATCTGGTCCGTGTCCACATTGCTCTGGCGCAGTGGAACACCAATACCTGTGTGGCTGACAATCTTTTCCATGACGGTGATCCTTCCTAGACCGAAGCCGGTACGTTGACGAGGTCGCTAGGCGACGAGAGGGTTCCACGGATTGCGGTAGCCGCGGCCACCAGTGGCGACACCAGGTGGGTACGTCCGCCCTTGCCCTGTCGTCCTTCGAAGTTGCGGTTGGAGGTGGACGCGCAGCGCTCCCCCTCGGCCAACTGATCCGGGTTCATGCCCAGGCACATGGAGCAACCTGCAAAACGCCATTCAGCACCGAAATCCTTGAAAATCTGATCCAGGCCTTCTGCTTCGGCTTCCAGCCGAACACGCGCCGAGCCGGGTACCACGATCATGCGGACATCAGGATCCTTTTCCTTGCCCTTGATGACCTGAGCAGCTGCACGCAGGTCCTCCATGCGGGAGTTGGTGCAGGACCCCAGGAAGACGGTGTCCACGCGGATGTCCTTCAGCGGAGTGCCGCCGGTCAGACCCATGTAGTTCAAAGCACGCTCGCAGGCCTTGCGGTCATTCTCGTCTTCGAAGTCTTCCGGAGAAGGCACATTCTCAGACAGCGAGACACCCTGGCCGGGGTTGGTTCCCCAGGTGACAAATGGTTCAAGTTCGTCTGCATTCAAGAAGACTTCAGCGTCGAAGCGCGCGCCTTCATCGGTGTGCAGCTGCTTCCAGTCCTCGACGGCGGCGTCCCAGTCTTCGCCTGCCGGTGCATGCGGGCGTCCCTTGACGTATTCGAAGGTGGTCTCGTCCGGAGCGATCATGCCGGCGCGGGCGCCAGCCTCGATGGACATGTTGCAGATGGTCATGCGGGCATCCATGGACAGCGAGCGAATCGCGGAACCACGGTACTCCAGCACGTATCCCTGGCCGCCACCGGTACCGATCTTGGCGATGACCGCCAAGATGATGTCCTTGGAGGTAACACCAGGCTTCAAGGTGCCTTCGACGTTAATCGCCATAGTCTTGAACGGCTTCAAGCTCAGCGACTGGGTGGCCATGACATGCTCGACTTCCGAGGTGCCGATACCCAAAGCCAGGGCTCCGAAGGCGCCATGGGTCGAGGTATGCGAATCACCGCAGACCACAGTCATGCCTGGCTGGGTCAGACCCAGCTGCGGACCTACCACGTGAACGATGCCCTGTTCCTTGTCGCCCAAGGAGTGCAGGCGAACACCGAATTCCTTGCAGTTATCCCGCAGGGTGTGGATCTGGGTGCGGCTGGTCAGGTCGGCAATGGGCTTGTCAATATCCAGCGTGGGAGTGTTGTGGTCTTCGGTCGCAATCGTCAGGTCCGGACGACGCAGCGGACGGCCAGCCAGGCGCAGGCCCTCGAAGGCCTGCGGCGAGGTCACCTCGTGCAGCAGGTGGAGATCAATGTAGATTAAATCCGGCTGGCGGGCTTCACCTTCGCCTTCTCCTCGGCGCACAACATGTGCATTCCAGACTTTTTCTGCCAATGTCTGGGGCGACTGCATGGCGGACATGCGACACACTCCTCAAGCTACGAACATTTGATACTCCAACTTTGACACTTCATAGATCGACTTTTCCAGTATGCGGACTTGAATCTCAAATACTGAGACGTGATACTGGAACTATGACAACAGGCAGCGGCGTAGGCGTACTGGACAAGGCAGCAGCCATTCTCAACGCATTGGAGAATGGCCCCACTTCCCTGTCCCAGCTGGTAGAACTCACCGAAATCTCGCGTCCTACGGTGCACCGCATTGCCCAATCGCTGGTTCACCATGGATTGGTGGGACGCGACATGCACGGCCGCTTTGAGTTGGGGAACCGTCTGGTGGAACTCGCCAGCGCCGCTGGCGAAGACCGATTGGTCAGCGCCGCGGGCCCCGTGCTCATCAAGCTTCGCGACCTCACCGGTGAAAGCACGCAGATTTTCCGCAAGCAGGGCGATTACCGTGTGTGCATCGCCAGTGCTGAGCGTCCAATCGGCCTGCGTGACACCATTCCTGTTGGAACCCAGCTGTCCATGAAAGCCGGCTCGGCAGCCCAGATTCTGCTCGCCTGGGAAGACAATGAACGCATGGTCGATGGATTGCATCACGCGCGCTTCACGCCGACAATTCTGGCTGGCGTCCGTCGGCGTGGCTGGGCCCAGTCGCTGGGAGAACGCGAGCCAGGTGTTGCTTCCGTATCAGCACCAGTTCGCGGGCAGTCCGGACGAGTCATTGCGGCCCTGTCCTTATCCGGCCCGATTGAACGACTCACGCGCCAGCCAGGGAAGATTCACCACGAAGCCGTGACTAGTGCCGCCCACGAGCTTTCCGAACTGCTGCGCATCCAGAATGACCGCGCGTAGCCAGCTCATGAAGCACGTTCGGAGCAGCTAGCCGAAGTGGTCAAAGCCTGTCTCGGGCTTTGCTACCTTGCCATCAAGTTTCACTACTGCGCGGCGGCCATTAGCCGGCTTGGCAGCACCAATTACGGTGAATTCCTCTGGGATTTCAATTCCCTCTGGGAAGGCAGCAAGGAGTCCAAAATCTTCGCCGCCGTACAATACCCACGACATTGGATCGGTGCCGGTCAGTTCTGACGCTGCTTCCAAGCGAACAGCATAATCCTGCAGCACGGAAAACTCTAACTCGAGATTCACATGGCTGGCTTTCGCCAAGCGACCAGCGTCACGGATCAGCCCATCAGATATGTCCATCATGGCTGTAGCACCCGCTTCCGCGGCACGCGGGCCCGATTCCAACGGTGGCACGGGACGGCACTGCGCCTGGACCAGCCGGCGCACCGCCCGGCTCCAGACTTGTTCGTTGCGATCATGCTCAAGGACCGAAAGCCCTGCCCCAGCAGCACCGACACGTCCTGCCACGGCAATGCGGTCGCCAACTTGGACTCCGCTCCTCAGGACCTTGCCATGCGCGCATTCGCCCAGAACTGTAGTGGTAACGGAAATTTCTTGGGACTTCCCGAGGTCTCCCCCGAGAATAGTAAGCTCCTGTGCGCCAAGTCCCTGTATCGCCTCGGCAACGCCGCGGCTGAAGTCCCTGACCCATTCCAAGGAAGTGTCCTTCGGCAGGGACAAAGAAATCACGGCGCCAGTAGCGTGACCGCCCATCGCATTAATGTCCGAAACATTTTGTGCAATGGATTTCCACCCGATGTCATAGGCTCTGTGCTCTAACCCGCTGGGCCAGATCAACCGAAAATCTTGATTCTCAACCAAGGTATCCACGGAGACGAGAACTTCCGTTCCGCGCACGCGCAGCGCACCTGCGTCATCGCCGGGCCCGAGACTTGCTTGTTCAGAATCAAGCAGCGGCAACATCGCGTCCAGGATGCCTTGTTCCCCAAGGTCACCTACCGTTGCATCGACGTTTGGTTGGTTTGTAGTCACAGAGTTCTAATCGGCTTTCTTGGCTGCTGAGGTGATCAATGCTGAATAACTATTGAAGGTGTCCAAATGCTGGTCAACAGGATCAATCACGGCCTGCCTGACCAAGTGGGATACCGAGCGTTCAATGTTCTTCAACGCTTTCCTACGCTTAACTTTAGCGACTATTCGGTTGACAAACGAGCAAGCCAAGCCAAGGACAATACCCAGCAGTATTCCTATGAAAACCAGCAGCGTCGGGACGGCGATTCCTTCGACTCGGGGAGCCTGTGGCAGGTCGAATTGGAAGTATCCAGCCACCGGATAGCCCGCGAGCCACAAGGCTCCGCCCAGGGCCGCAACAAGTGCCACCCATTGGATGACTCTGACTACCGGCCACCACCACGAGGACCGTTCAACACCCAGCGGTGTGCCGGCTATAGCCGCATCGATGCCGTCATCTAGTACCTCCGTATTCGCGTGCACCTTTTCACGCAGTGGCTCTTTCCAGCTTTCCGGAAGATCGTTGGAAGCCTCGGAAACATACTGGTTGATGCCATGTTCGATTGCCGCAGTCTCCGCGACAGAAAGCTCTGGCCGCGAAGTCAAGGACAATTCCGGGTCTTCATGCCGGCGCCCAAGATTCATCCGCTTCAGCGGATCGTTGCGCAGCTTCACCAGCCACGTGGTTAAAGGCCATCCTGTTCGCGAAGCACCCCGAAGCAGGTAGGAAGTCTCCACTGCATCAGCAATGTACTGGGCACCGTGCGCTTTTGCGATCACACGCTCCAGTTCCGCTTGGTGGAGCTGGCTAGGCAGGCGCACCTTTTCCACCTGGAGTTCCTCACTGAGGCGGTGGATGACTTGATCAACATCTGCGCGGAGCCGACGTGTGGAAAGTGCCTTGTTTTTCGCCGCGGCCGCAATCTTGGCATGCACATCTGCGACCCCTTCACCCGTGGCAGCAGAGGCGCAAACGACGGGAAGGTTCTCCAAGCCGGACGTTGCCAAGATGCCGCGCAAGGAATCGACGACTTGCTTGCGTTCTAGTTCTGCAATCTTGTCAATCTGGTTCAGGACGATCAGCAGGTTCCCCTGCTGGCTGCGCAGGGAATTGAGATAACCATGATGGATTGACGCGTCGGCGTATTTCTGCGGATCAAGCACCCATACCAGATAATCCACTTGGCCCACCAAACGAGCAGCAATCTTGTGGTGATCCACTGCCGTGGAATCCATGTCGGGTAGATCCAACAGCAAGAGACCGGAGTCGAACTTCTTTTTCTTGCCAGGTTGCGCCCGGCTGTCCTGATCGCCCATGACGTGGCGAGTAGTCACTTCCAGCCAGTCCAGTAGTTCGCTTGATCCTTCTGGTTCCCAGATTGCAGCGACAGTATCGGTAGTAGTCGGGCGAATGACACCCGTGGCGGCCAGCTGCTCTCCTACCAAAGCGTTGAACATTGTTGATTTTCCGCTGCCGGTGGCACCGAAAAGTCCTACAACCACATGTTCGGATGAAAGCTGGCGCCGAGATTCAGCACGCGTGATAACGTTCGCGGCTAGATCGATGGTTTCTGGCTCCAAGTATGGTTCTGCAAGCTGCATCGCTTCCACGATGCTGTTGATTTGCGAGTCGAGACCGCTGACTGCTCTGAGAATCTTGCGCTCGGACATTAGTGAGCCCCTTTGCTGCTCAAGGCTGAGGTAATCTTGCCCAATCGATCGGCAAGCTCCGGCTGCGATTTTGCAGCTAGCTCGTCCAGATAGATCGACGAGGTCCTATCCAGTAGATCCCGTGCCCGAGTGTCAAGCATCTTGCGGGCTTTGGTGGCCATGCGACGTACTGCATCCTCGCCAAAAATTGCTTCCAGCAGCTTCTGCCCTACCAATGCGGAGCCGCCGGCAATACCGATTTCCAGACCGGTGAGGCCCGCTGTTGACGCAAAGACCACGACCATCAGGATGACTGCCACACCGTTGACTCCAAATGCCGCCATGCGGGCGGTCTTGCGCTTCCCGGCGCCCTCCTGGCGAATCATGTCCAAGACATCTTTTTGCCAAAGCCGGATGCTTTCCGAAGCTTGCTCATTAAGATCCTGTGGCGGGCGCGGCGATTGCAGATTAGAGCGTAGCGCTTGGCCAAATGGCGTGTTCTTCCACGACCTGTCAACATCATGGCAGGCCTTGGTTGCTTCGGCAATGAAGACCATGTGCAAGCCTGATTCGATGGCTTGTTCAACACGATGGGTCGCTGGCGGTTTTCCCGTCAGGAATGCGCCAACACGATCCCTCATCCGTCCAATGGCGCCTTCGATTCCGCGCAGCAGCTCGCCCGCTCCTACGAAGTCCTGCCACCGGGCCAGGATTTCGCCACGCAGCAATGAGCCGTCATTGAGCGAATCGTTAATTCTGGCCAGCGATTGCTCAAAGCGCTCATTGGTAAGGGCGTCCAATTCACCGAGCTGTTTTTCCTGCTCTTGCAGTTCAGCGATTAACTCACTGACATCTGCGGTGGTGCGCCGCAACGCGCCATCAAGTGTTTGGGCCGCAATCTGCTGCCGTTTAGCGGAATCTGCTGCCAGTGAGTTCAGCCACGCGAGCAAGGGTTCCACGTGCTCACTTGGAATCAATTTCTGGTCATCCAGGTGCGTCTCGTTCAGGACATGCAGCAACGACGGATCCAGGTCCTTCTCGCTTAACAGGCGTTTCAAATCCGGAACAATATCGTCTTCGGCTCCCGGTGGCACTCTGTTCAAGACGACGCAGACGGTAATTTTCCGTGCGCCGGCTTCGGTGAGCATATCCCAAGGAAGAGCGTCGGCGTATCTATTGGCTGTGGTGACAAAAATCCACAGATCTGCTGCGTTCAGAAGCTGGCCTGCCAATTCCCTGTTCTCGTCGGAAACCGAGTCGATATCCGGGGCATCGAGGATGGCCAAACCTCGTGGTACCTGCTCACGGGGCGTCATCAACAGCGCGTGGTTACTGGCTGCTCCGGCGTCGGCATTGAAGCCACGGCCGGCTACGCGTTTAAGTTCGGGAAGAATCCGTTCAGATTCAAAGAAGGATTGGTCAACAGGGTTGAAAGCCAAGACCGGAGTTCGCGTGGTCGGACGCACAGCGCCGGAAAGACTGACCTGTTCCCCCAGAAGGGAATTGACAAGAGTCGATTTGCCCGAGCCCGTGGAGCCACCGACGACCACCAGAAGCGGTGCGCCGAGATTCGAAACTCGTGGAATCAGGTAGTCCGAGATTTGATGCAATGCCTTGTTGCGCAGTTCTTCGAACGCAGAGGCTTCTCGTGGCTGGCCATTTACAAAGGAAAGCTCTTCGAGCAGCTTCTGGAGCTCGCTCAAACGCGCCGCGGAATCACTGCCAATTTCGGTTTGCGAGGCAGTTTCCTGCCCTGAGCTCTTAGCCAGATCTGAATTCGACTCCATGAGAACTATCTTGCCTCATGCCAACAGGGAAACCCGCGAGCCTGATGCAGATTTTGTCCGGGAAACGCAAAAACCGCGGAATTCTCCGCGGTTTTACTGTGGTGACCCCAACGGGATTCGAACCCGTGTTGCCGCCGTGAGAGGGCGGAGTACTAGGCCGCTATACGATGGGGCCGTATGCTGAAGATTAATCTTCAGCTCACCAAATCTCTTTGGTGAAGCGCTGGGATACCAGGACTCGAACCTAGAATGACGGAACCAGAAACCGTTGTGTTGCCAATTACACCATATCCCACTGTGACTTGGCCTTTCCAGAATTCAGCTGAGCATCATTCCGGCCACTGCCGTAGCACGAGATAAAACTATACCGGCCTAATGTTCAGTACACAAATCGAGCCTCGCGACCGGTGCCCCACGCAGAATCCGCGGAAAATCAGCAAAGAACAGCTGCCAGTCATCCCAAATCCGCCACTAGCCAAGCAGGGAAATTCTTGTGAAGTGAAGCACTGTCCGTGAGAAAATACTGGAGTCCCGCGTCAACGGCACATTGATAGCCGCCAACAGGGTCATCCCCTATGCAAAGCGCCTGTGCCGGCAGACCCTCTAGTTCAGCGCGCCGGCCAAGGAACGGGGCACAAATGGGGTTTAGGCTTCTCCGCTTGACGCGGTTAATCTTGCCAAACTCCACGCACGCAGCAACCGCACTTCTCGCTGCCCCATGACCATAAGCCCGCCTGCCATGTACCTTTCCCGGGCATAAGCACCATCATCCGCAAAACCTGCCTCAATCCCGGCCAGTCGCTCAGGATACAGATGCGCCAGCTCCGGCTCGGATATGGACGATAAACGCGGATTGCGGCCGTTCGCACATCTACGAGTGCGTCAACAATCTCAACGAAAACGCCTCGGACAGGACCAGCTCACAGGACTGGAACAATCCGAGGCGTTCAAAGTGCTTTTCACCGGGCTTTCGGAGAATAGCTAGCGGGACTCACCAAATGCGCGCAGACGCTTGAGGCTCGACTCGCGTCCAAGAATCTCCATGGACTCGAAGAGCGGTGGAGATACGCGCTTTCCGGAGATAGCAACGCGGGCTGGTCCGAATGCCTGACGAGGCTTCAGTTCCAGTTCGTCCACAAGCTTCGTGCGCAGTGCTGCCTGAATGGTTTCGGCATTCCATTCGGTAAGGGTTTCGAGGCCCTGGACAGTAGCATCGACAACCTCAACCAGGTTGGCCGGCATTCCCTTGAGTGCTTTCTCGTCAATGACAATTTTGTCATCAGACTTGAAGAGGAATTCAAGCATGTCGGTCGCTTCACCCAACAGGGCAATACGTTCCTGAACCAGTGGCGCAGCCTGGTCCAGGATGTCGTTTTCACGTTCAGTCAGCTCCTCACCCACCAGACCAGCGGCCTTCAGGTAAGGAACCAAACGATTACGGAAATCCTGTGCTTCGAGCATGCGCACGTGGGTTCCGTTAATTGCTTCTGCCTTCTTCACATCGAAGCGGGCAGGATTGGACAGTACGTCCGTTACATCAAAGGCTTCTACCAGCTGTTCACGGGAGAAGATATCTTCATCAGCACTCAGCGACCAGCCAAGAAGCGCGAGATAGTTCAGCAGGCCTTCCGGGATGAATCCATTGTCGCGGTGCAAGAATACGCTGGATTCTGGATCACGCTTGGATAGCTTCTTGTTGCCCTGTCCCATAACGTATGGCAGGTGGCCAAAACGAGGCATGTACTGGGCAACGCCGATATCGTGCAGCAACGAATACAAGACGACCTGGCGTGGAGTCGAGGACAACAGATCTTCGCCACGAAGTACGTGGGTAATGCCCATCAGCGCATCATCGATCGGGTTGACCAGGGTGTATAGCGGCTTGCCGTTGGCGCGCACCACCACATAGTCGGGAACGGATCCAGCCTTGAAGGTGATCTCGCCACGTACCAGGTCATTGAAGGTAATGTCGTGATCCGGCATGCGAACACGCAATACCGGTTCACGACCCTCGGCCTTGAACGCGGTTTTCTGCTCATCGGTCAGTTCGCGGTCGAAGTTGTCGTAGCCCAGCTTCGGGTCACGGCCGGCTGCCTTGTGGCGTGCTTCAACTTCTTCTGGGGTCGAGTAGGACTCGTACAGATGGCCTGCAGTACGAAGCTTGGCAATGACGTCCTCGTAGATGTCACCACGCTGCGACTGGCGGTATGGCTCATGCGGACCGCCCGCGTTGACGCCCTCGTCCCAATCGATACCCAACCAAGCCAGAGCATCCAAAAGCTGGTTGTAGCTTTCTTCGGAGTCACGCTTGGCATCAGTGTCTTCGATGCGGAAGACCATTTTGCCGCCGGTGTGACGCGCGTAAGCCCAGTTGAAGAGGGCAGTACGGATCAAACCTACGTGAGGGGTACCAGTTGGGGATGGGCAAAAACGAACGCGTACCGGGGTATCTTCGGTAACAACGGGAATCAACGAAAGATCAGTCATGATGTTTTCATTCTATGCCTTCTGCAAAGAAACTTGCAGTTAAAGCGCGAGGCTCCCGATCACATTAGCGATCGAAAGCCTCACAACATCAGTAATGGTTCCTAGCGACGGAAGACGGTTCGCAATGAACCGATACCTTCGACTTCCACTTCTACAACGTCGCCTGCATTGACTAGGCCGACACCCGCAGGGGTGCCAGTCATGATGACATCGCCTGGCAGCAAGGTGAAAGCTTCGGAAGCACGAGCAACCAATTCGTTGACCGGCCAGATCATGTCGTTGGTAGTTCCATCTTGGCGAACCTCGCCATTGACGCGACTGATAATTCCCAGATCATCCGGGTCGGCAATTTCGGTCTCAATCCACGGGCCCAGCGGGCAAGAACCGTCAAAGCCCTTGGCACGAGCCCACTGCGGATCGGTGCGCTGAGCATCGCGGGCGGTCAGGTCATTTGCTACGGTGTAGCCGAAGATCACGTCCTGCGCTTTGTCTGCTGGCACGTCCTTGCAAATACGGCCGATCACCACGGCAAGTTCACCTTCGAAGGAAACTTCATTGGAAAACGCCGGCAGGGTAACGGGGTCTCCATGGCCGACTACGGAAGTATTCGGCTTCAAGAACATCAGCGGCTCAGCAGGAACTTCATTTCCAAGCTCCTTGGCGTGCTCGCGGTACGTGCGGCCAAAGCCCACGACCTTTGAGCGAGGGATGATCGGGGCTACCAACCGAACATCATCCATGGAGTGCGTAGCGCCAGTGGTCTTGATCCCCTGGAAAAATGGATCTCCAGCCAAAACATGAATATCGTTACCGTCGACAACGCCGTACAGCGGGTCGCTATCTACTACAAATCGTGCAATGCGCATGAATACAAGCCTAAACCATGACGTCCCGGCTTTTCCTTCACTGCAGGAACTGCGACTGCGAAATACGGCAAATGAAGGGAAAGGAAATCCTCGGACGGCAATCCACCTCGGCTCATCGCCGCGAACCTGGCTAGGTCAATTCCGGCGCCAGGGCAAGCTGCACCAGTGTGGTTTGATTTAGAATCCCGTACACGTGGCCGTCGGCACCAACGGTCAATCTGGTGCCGTGCCGGTCATGGCTTCGTGTGGACACGACGGAATGAGTAGTTCCTGCAACATAATCCATCACTGTTATTCCACCCCCTGCAGCATGAACCATCTTCTTCCCATCCGGCGTTGCCCTTACGTCTGCAGCTAGCCATCCAGGACGATAGGAAGTGTTTTTAACGTTGTTGACGATATGCCGTTTCTTCAACCGTCCGCTGTCCAAGTCCAGCAAGGCCACACCTTGCAGATCAGCTACGGCCAGCCAACCGCCGGTAATCGCAGGTGAATACAACGCGCCCGCGGATTCCACAGGATTTGTTTCCCAGAGGATCTTGCGGGACGCTATGTGCATCTTGAAGACCTTGGCAGGACTTTTCGTATCTTCAACGCCATATCCGTTGCGTACCGAAGTTGTGCCATAGAGATACGATTCATCGGCGGCTAGCCCGATGATGGAATGGCCTGAAACGAATCCTTTGCCGTCCCCGTCAAGAACCCAGGAGACCGTATCAGTATCAGGATCAATCTTCCCCAGAACACCGCCTGAAACTCCATATTCCGGAACAGTTCCGAAAAACACGCTGGATGAATTTGCTGCCCAGCCAAAGGGCCTCGATTGCGAGTACTCAGTGAGCAGCCGTGCAATCCGGTCATAGTTTCTGTCGGCGTTGTTTTGAGGTGTCTCCATGAGGACCAGGTCAGCACTACCGTAGGAACCGATATAGGTTTTGTTCTGGTCGTATTCGACCATTCCTTCGATCTGATTGATCACCTGCTCGTCATCGCCGGAGTTCCAACGAACGCCAGTTTCCGGATTCAACGCGGCGACACCGTTCGCCTTGTAACCTCCGATATAGATGTTTCCGTCACTGTGTCCGAGCAGCGATTGGATCTTGATGGCGCTCGGGGTCAATCTGATTTCGCGGGCAGCGCGTACGCGATTCAAACCCAAATCGAATGTTTCGCAGAGTATCCCATCGGTTGTCGTACTGATGATGAGGATGCGCCCATTCTGCGGAATGATGCACAAGATGCCACGCGCCTCGACTTTTCCGAGCTGCTTGTCATCCATTCCCTGGAATGCAGTTGAATGCAGATGACCGGAAGTGATGCTGAAGAATCTCCCCGAACTGGCCCTGGAAATCTCGCGCGATGCCCATACCCGGGTCACTGGCTCCTGCCATTTCATCGTCTGGGTATCGAGTATGAGTTGTTCCGAAACGGAGCTAACGGTCACAGCGAGGTAATGCCCGATAGGGTCAATTGACCCAATGAATCCATGGGCCACATCCACTGGAAGCTTTATTTCACGTACTGCCTCCGTCTTCCCGGCCTCAAAGGTGAATAGCCTAGGATTCCGAGTCCCCGTTCCCATCCATACCCTGCCCCGGCCATCCAATGCCAGGCGGCGGATATAGTCCGTGTCTTCGGCTACACGATCAAATACCCGAAGTTTTTTGCTTTCGACGTTGTAGTTGAAGCTTGCGCCGAGTGGATAGGTGCCGCCCCACAGGTTGCCGCTCGAATCAAGCCGAAGCTCATATGCAACCGAGGCACCTTCTACGTCCACCAGGGTATTGAACTGCTCAGGAATTGCTGGATTCCATGCGAGAACACTCCCGTCCACACTGAGATATAGTCTTTGCCGGGATTCATCCCAAACCATCGAATCAATTCCGTGCCCGCTGTCATCGGGCAGGTTCAACGTGTGAATAGCGTTGCCAGCTGAGGGATCGATTATTTGCAGTTCATTGATATGCCCGACAATAGACACCGCCAACCGCAGCTTCGAGGAATTGCGGTAGTTGGTTAGCGGTACCGTCTCAAGAATCTTCAGCGTCGAATATGCTCTGCCGAAGACCTTTTCATGGCCACTAATTTCTTTCCCGCTCTTCAGAGTCGCTAAATACCGCATATCGGGAGTCGGTTTCGGCGTGGGGCTCGGAGACGGGGTCACTGAAGGAGCGCTAATCTCAGAGGCCCGACGGTCCGGGAAGAGGAAAGAAAGCCCTGCGGCGGTTCCACCAACAACAGCCAGGCCGAGCAAGCTTCGTCTTGCAATGCTTCTAGTTTCCCTGCGCTCTTCTCCAGACAAACATTACTCCGTTCGATCGGCCCCAGAACTTCTTGCAGTGGAGCAGCGTCTGCTACGTACTGACGCTAGCAACTGCGTTTGCACATGACCAATTCGGGTTAAAAACCACTGGTCCCGAGACTATAAGTCTCGAGACCAGCAACTTTGAGCTAGCTTTACGCCAAACGTTCCAGCCAACCGTGACGGTCTTCCACGGTACCCCGCTGAATTCCCAGCAGTTCTTCGCGAATGGACATGGTCACCTCACCGGCTGCAGCATTCTCCTCACCAATGAGCTCTTCGCCGTTCTTCAGCAGGCCGATTGGGGTGATCACCGCTGCGGTACCGCAAGCAAAGACCTCGGCAATATCGCCTGAGGCAATGCCATCACGCCACTCATCCAGGGTGATCTTGCGTTCTTCGACCTCCATGCCGCGATCCTTCGCGAGCTGGATGACCGACGAACGGGTCACTCCTTCAAGGATGGTTCCGGTCAATGCTGGGGTCACCAGCTTGTTGTTCTTCGTTACGAAGAAGACGTTCATGCCCCCGAGCTCTTCAACGGCATTGTCATTGAAGGAGTCAAGGAACAGAACCTGCTTGCAGCCATTTTCTTCAGCTTCCAACTGGGCTACGAGCGAGGCCGCGTAGTTGCCACCGCACTTAGCCGAACCTGTACCGCCTCGGCCTGCTCGTGCGTAGTTCTTCGATACCCAAATGGCCACTGGCTTGAGTTCGCCACCGAAGTAATTGCCTGCTGGAGAAGCGATGACGCGGTAGGAAACCTCACGCGCTGCACGCACACCAAGGAATGCCTCGGTAGCAATCATGAATGGACGCAGGTACAAGGCTTCACCGTCACCGGTAGGAACCCAATCGATATCCGTTGCTACCAGCTTGCGCAGCGAGTCGACGAAAACGTCCTCATCCAGCTGCGGGAGTGCTAGGCGCTGAGCCGACTTGTTCATGCGGGCAGCGTTGGCCTGCGGGCGGAAAGTCCATACCGAATCATCGGCATGGCGGTAGGCCTTAAGGCCTTCGAAGATTTCCTGGCCATAATGCAGGACTGAAGCGGCCGGGTCCATGGCGATAGGGCCGTATGGCTCAATTCGAGCATCGTGCCATTCACCGTTACGGCCGCTATCGTCTGCTGACCAGTCGATGACTGCGGTGTGGTCAGTGAAGAAGTCTCCGAACCCAGGATTAGCCAAGACGCCGGCTCGGTCCTGTTCGCTCTTGCGATTCGTTGAGAGATTTTCGGTGAATTCCATCTACCCTGGACTTCCTAGTTCAATAAACAAAGAACGGATGCTCCACGCCTCAGCGGAACATCCGTTCGTGGAATTTGCTACTGGCTATTAGCTAACCAGAAACGTCACTTTCAGCTTATGCCAGTAACGCCACAATTGCATCGCCAATTTCACTTGTGGTGCGATTATCGGTCAATTCTTGACGTGAAGTGATCTCTTTTTCAACAGCTTGCTCAACTGTGCGAGCTTCTTCAGCCAACCCGAGGTGATCAAGCATCAGTGCCACGGACAGAATCGCCGCGGTTGGGTCTGCCTTCTGCTGGCCGGCAATATCCGGAGCAGAACCATGAACCGGCTCAAACATCGATGGGTAGGTACGGTCCATATTGATGTTGCCACTGGCGGCCAAGCCAATTCCACCGGTAATGGCGCCGGCCTGGTCGGTGAGGATGTCGCCAAAGAGGTTGTCAGTGACAATCACGTCGAAACGTGATGGATCCGTGGTCAGGAAGATGGTAGCCGCATCCACGTGCAGGTAGTCGTGGGTAACCTCTGGGAATTCCTGCGCCACCATTTCGACAGTGCGCTTCCACAAATGCCCCGCGTGCACCAGCACGTTGTGCTTGTGCACCAGGGTGACACGCTTGCGTTCACGCTCTGATGCACGGCGGAATGCGTCGCGGACAACACGTTCCACACCATAGGCGGTATTTACCGATACTTCGGTAGCGATTTCATGCGCGGTGCCCGTGCGCACCGAACCGCCGTTGCCTACATACGGGCCTTCGGTACCTTCGCGAACCACCACGAAGTCAATTTCACCGGGGTTAGCCAGGGGGCTCTCAATTCCAGGATAGAGCTTAGCCGGACGCAGATTCACGAAATGATCCAGCGAGAAGCGGAGCTTCAGAAGCATTTCGCGCTCGATAATTCCGGACGGAATGCGCGTATCTCCAGGGGCAGCGCCAACAGCGCCGAAGAGAATGGCATCGTGCTTCTTAAGAGCTTCCAGCGTCGCATCCGGAAGTGTTTCGCCAGTCGCCAGCCAATGCTCTGCACCAAGCTTGTAGTCGGTCAGCTTGATCTCGTTCTTGTCACCATTAGTGACGAACTTCAGAACCTTAACCGCTTCGGCAACAACTTCTGGGCCAATACCGTCACCCGGAATGACCGCAATATCAATTACATTTCCCATGGCACAGATTCTATCGACTAGCGTCCGCCATTTGAGAGTTCATCTCAAATAATGAGATCTGATGAGTTTCCGCCGACATACTTCCTCCCTGGGCATGAGGCATCGCCGTCTTCATTGCCGATAACCTTGGATAAACAGATCCTTTGCTTCGCTATACGGATCAACAGCTACTAAAACGTTGAATTGCAGGAACTCTTGATCTTTGCCAATCCCCACCGTCGAATTGACGGTTGGATCCGCGAGAATCCCGGACGGGTAGATTTCATCACCGGCCTGCTGTACACGCTGTTCTGCATACCGGCCGCTCTCAGCCTCGCTTCTTCGATGTCAGTTGCCGCCGTTCTCGCCGTGCTGAGCCTTTCTCTTCTCCAGTCAGCTCCGCTGATGGTGCGGCGTCGCTGCCCATGGGCAGCGACCCTCGTTGTCGCCACCGGGCATGTATTGCAACTGGGCTTTGACGGGCTAATGATGTTCTCGCAAGTATCCGTTCCAATCATGGTTTATACCATGGCTGTCTACGGGAAACGCTGGCAGTCATTCAGCACGCTGGGGCTGGGTCTGATTGGCGCGTTGTTGGCGACGTTCAGCATGTTCGGCGCCTCAAGGTACTCGCCTGATCCATCCCCCGTCTTCACCTTCGACATGATGATTTCTTTCGTGGGTCTTGCATTGGTTGTCACCCTTTCTTGGACCTTCGGTGACTTAGCGCGAACGAGGCGTCTGGCCATGAAGTCCCTGAGGGATCATGCCGAACGCCTCGAGAAAGAACGCCTCACCGAGCGCGCCCTGGCAGCTTCCGACGAGAGAAACCACATCGCCCGCGAGATGCATGACATCGTGGCCCATTCGCTCTCTGTCATCATCACCCAGGCCAACGGGGCACGATACGCGGCGGCGAAAGACCCGGAGATTGCCATCGAGACCCTGAAAACAGTTTCAGATACGGGCCGCGCATCGCTGAAAGAAATGCGCAGGCTCCTGGGAGTTCTACGCAAAGACGAGGAATTGGAGAATCGCCCTCTTCCGTCATTGGCAAACGTACCTGAACTCGTAGAAAGCGTTGCCGTGTCCGGACTGAATGTCCATCTCGAAACTTCTGGTACCCCGCGGAAAGAACTACCGGCAGGCGCGGAGCTCACAATCTATCGATGCGTTCAAGAATCGCTCACGAATGTCATTAAACACGCTGGTCCTGACACGCAGACCCAAGTCCATATTGAGTGGACTTCCCGAGGCTTGAATTTGAGCGTCAGCGACGATGGGCGAGGCGCCGGTTCCATCGTCCTGGAAGGCGTAGGACAAGGTCTGCAGGGAATGAAAGAACGCGTAGCCTTATATGAAGGTACCTGCACTGCACTCCCCCGGACCGGGGGCGGTTTCGTCGTTAATGTTTCCATCCCTTACACCGAGGACTAATATTCAAATGCCTAAAACAGATGCCATCAAGGTCGGCTTGGTTGATGATCAGCTCTTGGTTCGCAGTGGCTTCAGAATGCTCATTAATTCCCAAGAGGATATGGAAGTCATTGTTGAAGCTGGCAATGGCCGTGAAGCACTAGCTGCACCACTGATGGCTCAGGCGGATGTCATCTTGATGGACGTGCGAATGCCGGAAATGGACGGCATCGAAGCTACTGAGCGCCTACTGGATCCAGATAAGAAGGCTGCGGATGGTCCCAAAATCATCGTGCTGACGACTTTCGACATGGATGAATATGCGCTAAGTGCCATTCAAGCCGGCGCCAGCGGCTTTCTTTTGAAGGATGCGCCCCCAGAAGAACTCTTGGAATCGGTGCGCACGGTCAATCGCGGTGATGCCGTCATAGCGCCTTCGACCACTCGACGGTTGCTGGACCACATGGCGCCAATGCTCAAGAAGAGCTCGTCACAGCACAAGGATCACGTGATTGCCGCTGTTGAATCGCTGACGCCTCGCGAACGGGAAGTGTTTGGCCTGATTGCAGAAGGTTTTTCCAACCCGGAAATCGCAGAAAAACTCTTCCTGTCAGAAGCTACAGTCAAAACCCATGTGGGTCATATTCTGGCCAAACTGGAAGCTCGTGACCGGGTCCAGGCTGTAGTCATCGCCTACCAGACCGGAGTCGTCACACCCTGACTGGATGAAAAATTGAGGTGTTCTGCTCGGATTCAGAATCAAGCAGAACACCTCAATTTCCTCTCAGGAAAATTTTTACTTCTCTTCCTCGTAGCGTGGGAACACAGGAGAAGGAGCTGGGAGCTCAGTGCCTGGGACCAAAGCGCTATCAAAGGACTCGAAGGTTCGCGCCGAACCTTCGCCAACTGCCAACGCATTGAGCATAGAAGTCATGGCCTGCGGCAATACTGGCTGAAGCAGCAACGCCACCTTGCGGACAATCTCAATGGTCACGTACAAGACAGTAGCCATACGCTCAGTATCGGTCTTCTTCAGCTTCCATGGCTCCTGCTCAGCGAAGTAGGCATTGGTATCGCCCAGAACGTGCCAAACGGATTCAAGTGCCTTGCTGAATTCCTGACGCGAGAAAGCATCGCGGTTGATCTCCAGCAGCTTGCCGGCTGCTTCCAGAATCTGCTGATCAGCTTCCAGCAATTCGCCCGGGGTTGGGACTACTCCCCCACAGTTCTTTGCGACCATCGAAAGTGAACGCTGTGCAAGGTTGCCGAAGTTATTGGCCAGGTCACCGTTAATACGGGCAACGATGGTCTCGTGGTTATAGCTGCCATCGGCACCGAACGGAACTTCCCGCAGGAAGAAGTAGCGCACCTGGTCCAGGCCATAACGGTTCACAAAATCATCTGGGGAAACAGTGTTGCCCAGGGATTTGGACATCTTCACACCGTTATTGTGCAGGAATCCATGGATCATGACGCGCTTAGGCAATGGCAGTTTTGCAGACATCAAGAATGCTGGCCAGTAGATCGCGTGGAATCGCGAGATGTCTTTGCCGATCACGTGGACATCTGCCGGCCAGTATTTCTGGAAAGAAGCAGACTCAATGTCCGGGAATCCAACGCCCGTCAGGTAATTGGTCAGCGCGTCTACCCACACGTACATGACATGCTTCTCGTTGCCCGGTACCGGGATGCCCCAGTCAAAAGTTGTTCGAGAGATCGAAAGGTCCATCAGACCGCCTTCGACAAACCGTACTACTTCATTGAAGCGGGAACGTGGCGCGCCGAATTCAGGGTTGTTCCGGTAGTACTCCAGCAACTTGTCCTGGTACTTGGATAAGCGGAAGAAGTAGGACTCTTCTTCAGTCCAAGTAACTTCGGTGTCGGTTTCAACGGCATAACGAATACCGTCCTCGCGCACTTCCGTCTGGTCTTCGGTGTAGAAGGCCTCATCGCGTACCGAGTACCATCCTGCGTACTTATCCAAGTAAATGTCATCATTGGCTTCCATGCGGCGCCAAAGTTCCTGCGCAGCCGCATGATGGTCTGCATCAGTGGTACGGATGAAGCGGTCGTAGCTTGTACCCAGCTCATCATTCATGGCCTGGAATGCATCCGAGTTACGCTGAGCCAGCTGAGCCGGCGTGACCCCAAGATTCTCTGCGGTCTGCATCATCTTCTGGCCATGCTCATCGGTGCCGGTCAAGAAGAAGACGTCAAAACCATCTAGGCGCTTGAATCGAGCCATAACGTCGGTAGCCACTACCTCGTAGGCATGTCCAATGTGCGGGGTACCATTCGGGTAAGAAATAGCCGTGGTGATGTAAAAAGGTTTCTGCTGAGAAGTCACGATATAAATTTACCTTAGCTAGCGTCAGAAAGCGGATTTCCAGATTGTACTGACTCGTCACATGATCTTGCCCAAATACTCCCAGAAGGCGCCACGAAGTGTGCGACGGATGATCTGCTGATCAGTTTTCCATTCCCCAAGCACTTGAGCGCAATCCTTGAGCAAAGTCCTGTCAATTTCGGGTGGCAGCTGCGGCTTGTCAGCAATGAGTTCTACTACGTCAGACTGTGTCGTGAAGGCAAGCCAGGATTCAGCAACCTTTGCGCCGATCTCTTCTGCAACCTTCAACTCTTGTTGCTCATAAGCCGCGGAACCCTGATAGCCAGAAGCTTCACCACCACTGGAATAGATCACCACAGGTTCGGCTTCCGGTTCAACGGCTGGCCTGATAACTGGCTTCTGAGCCATGACGGCAGGTGTAGGAACCGATGGCTTCGCTGCTGGCTTTGCTTCTGTCTCCAAAGACGCACTAGCAATTAGAGACGTCTTTTCAGAATGATTCTTGTCCCATTCAAGAACCTTGGTGAATGCGCTATCCAATAGTTGATTCGGAACGATTTCAATGTAGTCAGCGGTCAAAGCCAGGTGTTCAGCCACCGAGGCTACTCCAAGACGGCTATCGGATTTCGCTACGCCTAGTAACACTACTTTCATGCCCAAGTCTTGCGCTTCTTCGACGGCCTCGGCGAGGTCGTCATCGCCGGAGACCAAGTAAGCAATTGATGCCGAGCCATTACGGGCAACTCCTACAAGGTCCAGCGCCAGCCTCAGGTCCACACCTTTTTGCTCGCCGTTATAAGAGATACGACCTAAGCGCACTTTAACGCCGGGTATCAAGCCAATCCGCTTATGCTGCTCAGTAAATAGCCCGTCTTTCGAGGCGTCATACCAATAAACGCGGAGGTTATTAAGACCCGTGTTCTTCTTTACGGTTTGCACGATCCCGCGTACCAGCGCCTCGTAATGGGTTGTAAAGGCTGATCTTAAGGTTGTTCCGGCGGCACGATGACCGCCTAGTGAGAGCAGAAATCCGGCATCAATAAATATTGCAGTTTGATTCATCATGATTCGATCGTACTGATAAAACTAGGCAAACCATATTGAAAGGGCCTGCATCGCATGACTCTTTCCGGTGTAAACCAGAAAAGACCAGTTCAACTGGTGTTGAACTGGTCTTTTGAACGGAACTAGATGCTGGTTGCCCGCATCATGTCCTCTGGATCTGACAGACTTGAATCGAATTCCTCGATACGCGAACCTACGCCAAGCAATTCTGCAATTGCAGCGACGGTACGTACGGAAGCCCTGCCATCACCGTAAGGGTTTACAGCGTTAGCCATCTCGTTGTAAGCCGCTTCATCATGCAACAGCTCAGTGACCGATTCGAAGATGCGCTTCTCATCGGTGCCGATCAGGCGTACGGTACCCGCGGTAACAGCTTCAGGACGCTCGGTGTTCGGGCGCATGACCAGGACAGGCTTGCCGAGGCTTGGAGCCTCTTCCTGGACGCCACCGGAATCGGTCAAGACGACGGTCGAAGCATCAATGATGCGAGTGAATTCGCCGTAAGCCAGCGGCTCGGTCAAAGTCACGTTAGGCAGCCCATCGATTTCCGGAAGCAACGCTTCGCGAACCGCAGGGTTGCGATGCAACGGCAAGATGAATTCAACATCTGGTTCAGCCTTGGCGAGCTTTGCCAATGCACGGCCGATGCCGCGCATTGGTTCGCCTTGGTTCTCACGACGGTGCGTCGTCACCAGAACGATGCGCTTGTCAGAAGAAACCAGTTCTTCCAACTTGGGATCCGAGAAAGGAACCTTCTTTTCGACGACAGTCAGCAGTGCGTCAATGACAGAGTTACCGGTGATAACGATGTCACTTCCCTTGAACGTTTCACGCTCAAGGTTACGCTTGCTCAACGACGTTGGAGCCAAATGCAGGCTGGCGATCTGGCTGGTCAGCTTGCGGTTAGCTTCCTCCGGGAATGGAGAGAAGATGTCATAGCTCCGAAGTCCAGCCTCAGCGTGAACCACTGGGATACCACGGTAGAAAGCCGCGATTGCGCCAGCCGTCGAAGTGGTGGTGTCGCCCTGGACCACTACAGCGTCAGGCTTTTCCTTTTCGAAAATCTCGTCAAGACCAGCAATGGTCTTAGTAAGCAGACCATTCAGGGTCTGGCGCGGCTGAATGACGTCCAAGTCATAGTCCGGCGTGATGCCAAAGAGCTCGTTGACCTGATCCAGCATTTCTCGGTGCTGTCCAGTTACGACAACAACGCATTCAAACTCGTCAGCTTCTTTCAAAGCCTTGACGATCGGCGCAACCTTGATGGCCTCAGGACGAGTGCCATAGATCGGCATGATCTTCTTCATAGATATATACCTTGTCAGCTTGGAGAACTAGCGCCAGAGACCGCGAGTGTCGATAACTTCCTTGCCGGCCAGCGCGGTTGCTGGTACGGACTTGAATTGGTCGTGGTCGACCAGCAAAGTAATCACACTTGCCGATTCTAGAGCTTCATCGGTTGCAACGAGCTTCAGGTTGGCGATGCCCGCAAGATTCTTAGGCAATTCTTCTACGTGTGGCTCCACTGCAAGGAACTCAACGGCTGGGTTGGCTTCAGCCAACTTGCGAGCGATCGCAATGGATGGCGATTCACGCATGTCGTCAATGTTCGCCTTGAAAGCCAAACCCATGACAGCTACCTTGCCGTTGAAGGATGGGAGTTTGGTAGCTTCTACAACCTTGTCGATAACCCAGTTCGGCTTTGCATCGTTGGTGTTACGAGCCATGCGGATCAGCTTTGATTCTTCAGGAGCAGCCGAGACAATGAACCATGGATCAACTGCGATGCAGTGACCGCCAACACCTGGACCGGGCTGAAGAATGTTTACGCGTGGGTGGCGGTTGGCCAGGGAGATCAGTTCCCAAACGTCTATGCCCAGCTTGTCGGAGATGACCGACAATTCGCTAGCAAAGGCGATGTTCACGTCGCGGTACGAATTCTCGACCAGCTTTGCCATTTCAGCAGTCTTAGCATCGGTGGTGAGGATAGCAGCCTGGCAGAAGGTCTCGTAAAGAGCCTTGGCCTTCTCTGCAGCTTCTGGGGTGATACCGCCGACGATACGGTCATTGGTGACCAATTCTTCCATGACGTAGCCAGGAAGTACGCGCTCTGGGCAGTGTGCTACAAGCAGGCTGTCCTTGTTCAGGTCGGGACGCTTCTTCAGCAGGTAGTCGAAGAGGTGCTGGGTTGCACCTGGAGGCGAGGTCGACTCGAGGATAACCAGTTCGCCGCCCTTGAGCTTTGGAGCGATGCCCTCTGCTGCAGCCTCAATGTATGACAGGTCAGCGGTGTAGTCATCGTTGAACGGAGTTGGCACAGCAACAATGTACGCTTCAGCTTCTGGAGTATCGAAGCTTGCAGACAAGGTACCTGCAGCCACCGCGGCGGAAACGAATTCGCCCAACGCCGGCTCTACGAACGGCACCTCGCCCTTGTTGACTGCCTCTACAGTTCGAGGAGTTACATCGACGCCTTTTACGGTGATGCCCTTCGAGGCAAGAATTGCAGCAGTTGGCAATCCGATGTAACCCAAACCGATTACGGCGACTTCTTTAATGTTGTTCACTAAAGCGACTTTCCTTCTGGTACGAGCGATGTTCCCTACGAAAGGGCCTGCAAGCTGATCTTATAGCACAAGAAGTGCAAGATTAGCCCTATAAACCATATCCCATCGCTGGGATGAGCGACAGCCTCATTGTCACGGAGCTTTACTTATTACTCGCTCGTAAACTTGGACAACGCTATGCGCGTTTTGCTCCCAA
This sequence comes from Glutamicibacter sp. MCAF14, assembly GCF_052114325.1. Lineage (NCBI taxonomy): Bacteria > Bacillati > Actinomycetota > Actinomycetes > Micrococcales > Micrococcaceae > Glutamicibacter > Glutamicibacter sp. MCAF14. The sequence continues at coordinate 289,741 of NZ_JBFREO010000004.1, read as the reverse complement.
GTTCTATTGGCAAGCACGAATTCCCGCCCTGACTTGCCCATGCGCTCAGCTGCCCCTGGGTTTAACATCAACTTTTCGATATTTTCTGCCCACGCAGCCACATCCCCCGCGGCTATCAAGTGACCGTTCTCACCGTCGGTGATCAGTTCCTGCAGGGCAGGAAGATCGGACGCCAAGACAGGTATGTTCGATGCCATAGCTTCCACAGGTTTGAGCGGAGTTACCGAACGAGTAACAGCAGAGTTAATTCGTGGCACGACGAAAGTGTTCAACGCAGCATGATAGAGGTGCGACTGTTCCCGCGGAATGCGACCAGGAAAAACACAACGCGCGGCGATGCCTAGACTTTTGGCAAGACTGATCAGATTTTCACGATCCGTACCATCGCCAACGATCAACAGACGTAACTCCTTGTGCTGGTTCGCAAGTTCAGCAACAGCACGGACAACCGTCGAAAGCCCCTCATAAGGGACCAAGCTGCTAACCGTCCCCACATAAAATGCTTCAGAATCAAGGTCCAGCTGCGCACGAGCTTGGACCTTGGACACGGGTTCCTCTAGGAACTTTTCCCCTATCCCGTTCGGCAATATTGAAATTTTCGTCTCATCAACACCAGCGTCGATCAGGTTGCGTTTCATGGCATCGCCCAAGGTGAAGACATGATCGGCATGCCGAGCTACAAACGCTTCGCGCTCCACGAATAGTCGGTATCGTTCTGAATCTTTCGAACTCTCGGGACGCGTAGAAAGCCACGTGTCTGCCAGCTGTCCGCGAACTTCGTAAACCCACGGTATACCGGTCGCTTTTGCAACGGACTTAACCGCTAGAGCGTTAGAAAAATCTGTCGTTGTGTGAAGTACAGAAGGCGCCTCTTGAAGGACTCTGCTCAGTAGGTCTTCAGCTTGTTGCTGGATTCTTCCGGTGAAGTCATGCTTCGCTGGAAAAGGCAGGCAGCGCTGGTATTCGATACCAGAAACCACGTCAGCTTCTGAGACGGATAGTTTGCCGATATTCAAGGGATAATTCACACGGGTAAGTCCTTTGACTCCCCATCCTGCATCCCTTAATGACACGAGAATTGAATGAGTTCGTTGTGCGTAACCGCTACCAGTGTGTGGCAACGAATTGGTAGCAACGTAAAGAACAGAACGAGTCGCGCTAGTCGATATACCAGCGGTACGCAGCGGAGAAAGACAGGGCTCTGCCCCCTTGAAGGATGCCAATTCTGATTCATAGTGACGAAGTTGACGGCCACTGCGATTCTGTTGCAACAGCTCAATGGCATCTGTCATCCAGCCCAATGACCACAATAGACGGGCCTTGGCACGTACGTGGGCGATGGAAGGTTTGCCCCTATTGAGTAATTCTTCTGCAAGTTCCCACTCATTGGAAGCAATGCAAAGGTTAGCCAAGAATACTGATTGGCTTGGGTTGCTGTCGGAGCTCAACGATTCTCTGCAGGCGGAGAGCAGGGCACTAGTGTCATCCTTCAGCATGGCCGAGAGCGCGCGTAGCGGAATGCTGGATTTATCACTCCCAAGAGTAATAATCAACGAGCGTAGAACCGGCTTGGACTTGAAGCGGCGAGCAACTTGGAGCGCAAAATAAGTAGGATCATCAGCAATGTTGGAAAGTACCAAATTACCGGTGTTGATTGCATTCGGAATGACTTTTAGATTCAAAAGCTCTGCTCTATCTCTTGGAGTACGCATCGACAACTGTGGCTAGTAGTTCGGCATATTCCCGCCCGGCTTGACGTAACGATCCATGTTTCATGACCCAGTCGGTCCCGCGACGATCGGTCCGCAAAATTCCAGGGTTCGCAACCAAGTTGTTAATGTAAGCGGCCAAGGAAGGTACGTCTTGTTCAATCACAGTCCCAGCCTCGGAATCACGAATAATTTCCGCTGCTTCTCCTCTGACCAAGCCGCTAACATGTTGATTCAGGTAAAGAAGTTCATAGAGTTTCGAAGGCACTGTGTGGTTAAAGCTCGGCCAGTCAGGACGCAGAGAAACTAGGGATGTATCCGCCCACGAGTAATTTTCCAATACCTCCTGGCCGTAGACAGGGTCTTGGAAGTCAATATCAAGTCCCAGATCCATCGCTAGGCTCATCAATTTACTCTTTTCAGTACCCTGGCCAACAATGCGCAGACGTACAGATTCTGGTACGTACTCCATCGCTTGGATAACGGTCTCCAGACCCTGGCTCCGACCAATGTTCCCGAGATAGAGAATATGGAGTTCGCCATCGATCTCGCGCTGAGCAACTGTAAGATCTTCGCGTTCAGTTTCAACGCCGTTGGTGATTGTGGCGACGTTCTTCACGCCATTTCGCTTCATCTTCCCCGCCAAGCCGTACGTCACCGTAACGAGCATATCGCTTTTATTCACAACGAAACTGATGATCTTCGAAATAGCTGGCTCGACCCAGCGGAACTTGATAACTTGTGATTCACTGAGCAAATCTGGCCAAGCGTCCCGTAGGTCGACAACTAACGGTACACCCCGCAAGCGGCTAGCCACGAAACCAACAATTAGCGTTGGAATTGCTGGGACAGTTGCGATAATAACGTCGGGCTTTTGCCCTCGGAATGCAGCAGGTACGCTCAGAACTGCATCAACACCATGCTTCAATACTTTTCCGAGCATCGTTTTGGAACGACGCATTGATGGATAGTGCTGCAGCTTCAAATAATGATTATCAAGAAGACGACTTTGCCGTTTAGTTGCAATCCGATTCGATTTCGGGGTCACTACAGTAACTTCGTGCCCCAATTGCCCCAGTTCGTCGGCAATAATTGACCAGCGTCGTTGAGGTGGCGAGATCTCAGGCGTGAACGAGTGCGTCAGAAGCATAACTTTCATCTTCTTCACTCCCCTGATTTACCTCGTACTAATTGCACAATAAGACTTTCCTAGAAAAAGACATGTTTATCGTTGCGTCCAAACCACTGAATACTACCAGTTGCAGTCAACTCCGCATCACTCAGATCCCAGGTATGCGCTAGGCCATCATTCCCGCGCATCTGGGTAAAGTTGAAACGGTCACTCGAATAAATGGTTCCTCCACGTTCAATGACGTCTTTTAGGAATCTTGTATCTTCGCCACGGTTACGTGTATCAAAAGGTGTCTCGCGGAAAACGTGCGCACGGCCAAGCATCGTCGGACCCATCACGAGGTTCGTAAAACGGTGCTCACGCTCGGCAAATCTCAGCAAAGTAGCATTCGAATCCGCGAGGTACATGTAATGCGCCTGCTTGCCTACTATCGAGGCACCGCTGTATCGAAGCGCTGAAATTTGATCGAAGAGATAGTACTCCCCGTAGAGGTCGTCATCATCCATTTTGGTGATGAAGTCGCCGTTGGCCATGGCCACCGCGGCGTTCAGGCAGTCACCCAAAGTACTTTCTTCACCCATCTCAAGCAGTTGGTAGTTCGCTACTCCAGCTGCTGATGCCATATCGGCCAGTTGTCCAGTGGCGGCTGAGAACTTATGAGCCACGAGTACGAGCTCAACTTCAACATCCTTCTGTTTCCCTACAGTTTCGAATATATGCTGAAGCTGGTGAGGCCTTATTGTCGAAACAATCGCACTTACCTTTGGAGTACAGGACATGGACATTGGCTGACCGTGAGCAGAACGGAGCCCAACGAATTGTTCAACCTGTTGAGCACGATGCGCATAGGTATGGTTCTTCCAGATCCTGCGCTGACCCATATGGACCATTCGCTGGCGAAGTTCTGGGCTCCGAACCAAGCTGCGAATCGAGTTAGATGCTTGTTCCCTGGTGGATACCTGAAGTACCTCTGAAGGCGTGAAGAAATTCTCTATCGCAGCGCTTGGAGCCGAAATCACAGGAGTGCCAGCGGCGGTGATCTCGAATATTCGACGGGCACACATGCTTGGCGAATCGACAACGGAGTTGACGTTCAGAAAAACGTTGTAGTTCTTGTACGCAGAAAGCATCTTGTCATAGTCGAGCGAGCCGACAACATTCTGGTCATACGGTGCCGGGAACTGGTACTTCGCGTCTCCGCCGTGCTGTCGGGAGAAAATGTCTAGCCCGCTAGTTAGCTTTGGCGAGATATCCATAGCGCCGCCAAGTACGATCTCCATCTGTTCTTGTCGTTCGGGGTACTTGTCCGCAAAATACATTCCGGCGAAAGCTACATCTCGGCGTTCTTGGCTAAGTGTCCGTACCGGATTATGGAACTTCGGCTGAGCTGCAAAGCTCAATGCTGCGACCCGTTCATGGCCCAGTGCTTCATGGTATTTCGGGATTTTGCGGGAATCTGATGTGAAAACGACATCGAACAATCTTGCAGAGTCGAGGAAGTCGGCGAAGTGCGGTGGATCTTCTTTATTCCAGAAAACTGCTGGAACAGATCGTTCTTTAAACGCTTCTACCATCTCGACGAACGCTGGTCGAGGTGCTGTAGGGCCGGTTAGGTGATACTGCCAAGACTTGTTGTTTCCAGCCCAGGCCGACTCCACAAAGAGAAGATCAAATTCTCGTGTTTCAAGTTCATCCTGCCATGAGCTGGGGGTGATAAAGGTGCAGTTCCATTCAGGCGCCCAAGCTTTCGCGCTGAAATCATCAAGAATGACTGCAACGTTTAACTTTCCGTCGTGGTCTTCTGAAGGTTCAAATTCTACTGGTGGGAATTGCAGTCCAAGCAATTTCTCAACATCGGTTCGCAAGTAGCGCTGCTGTCCCCCGGTGGCCACTGAACGCACCTCACTAGTAGAAAGCACTAAAAAGCGCTATTTAGCTTCAATTTCATTCATGATTCGGGCAAGTATATCGTTGGAATCGTAGTTCTTCACAGTAAACTCGCGTGCAGCTTTAACCTGCTCTGCCAGTTTCGCTTGCTCCTGTACCTGACTGATCACGTATTGAGCTGCTGACGCAGTGTCTGCATGCAACCACTCATTCGGGTACAGCCATTCCGCTCCCGGCCAGGCCAGGCCTACCGGCAACGCACGAGATGCCGCTCCATCTGCAAGAGTGAAGTGGAAGGACTCGAAATCACTGGTGGATACAGCAACACCGATCTCCTGGTACCACTGGGCCATATTATCGCCTTGAGGGTCGAAGACCACAGCATCGCGGAGTAGATCAGATTCTTCAATACGAGCATACTGCGCCTCGTAGAAGGCCATTTCTTCCTCGCGTGCAGCCATCCAGGGGTAATCTTCCGGTCGTTTGCCCTTGACACGCAACGTAAAGCGACTGTCGATTGCACGCAACTTTTCCAGTAGATCAAGCACGAGGTCGAATCGCTTCATCTGCGGAACCATGCCGACGAAGCCCAATACAAACTGAGAATCACCAGACTTGGGAAGATCCAGCTTCCTGGTATCCACAGAGTTAGGAATGACCATCGTTTTTTCCTCAGGAATTCCGAACTTTTGAACCGCCATTCCTCGGATCAATTCGCTGACAAAGATCACCTTGTCAACCTTCTTGAAGTTCACCGATCGAGGGTAATCCGTGAATAGTTCCTGCGAGTGGAATCTGGTAACCAGTTTCTGCCCAGGCTTCAAATGCGTTGAATACCACGCCAAATTGCCAAGTGACCATTCACAGAACACGGTGTCAGCATCTTCTAGAAGATCCTGGCTCTCTTCAACATTGTGCTGAGCGTGGCCGTTCCACTTATCAATCTTCAGGTTGTGCCCGTGTTCGGATATCCCGGCCATGATTGACCCGGCAAACTTCAGGTCATGTCCCGCGACTAGGATGTTCTGCGAGTCCTTGGATGCAGGATTGTCAATGAGCGTGCCGTCGGCTTCTTCGACGTCTAGTGGGCGTCGAAGGCATATGGTCTCTACGGCAGAATCTGCGATGTTGCTACTGCGCGTCAAGGTCGGCAACTGCGCATCCACATGCTCGCGCATCCAGAGCGGCAGGCCCTGCGTACCCACGTACTTGTCAGAGACCTGTACCCTTGCAGCTTGGCCATAGAACATGGCAGTTAACATGTCTTCAAGGACCTGATGATCTTTGAGAACTTCTTCAGCGTTGGAGGCAATCACGTCTGCTTCACGAACTGCGTCACTGCTCATTACTGCAATTCCTGCAGTTCGCAAAATGTTAACTGCAGCATCATCGTCGCTGAACCCGGCAACGTAAACCTGCGAAGGTCGAACGCTAGCTGTTACAAGATCCCAAGCAATTTCTTCGGTCAACGTCTTCAGTTCAATGCCAAGTGATGGCAAAGTCGGGATATCCACTGCGAGTCCAGCCATCCGTAGCGCCAAAGCAAGACGATGGTGTGCCAAATGCTTGCGGAAAGTCACACGTAGTGGCTCCCATGCATCGGCGACACGATCGGCTTCGGAATTCATCCACAGTGCTGAAATTAGTTCCGATTCCCGATTCGAAGCGACCACGGGAACTGAACCATCAAACATCCAAGTAACGCCGAAGCTCTTGCCGCTAATTACGGGAGTGCCACAGGCAGCAAGCTCGAATACCCGGCGGGAGAACATAGTAGGCGAGGCGTTCACTGAGTTCACGTTTACGTGCACCGGATGCGACTTGTAAGCTTCCACCATTTCTTCATAAGTCAATCCGCCCTGAACATACTCCTGCAAAGCTGGTGGGAACTTGTACGGCGAATCAGGATTGTCAGCCTGGCGATCATAGATAGTCAGACCCTGGGGACGTGCTCCTTCCAAAATTGCGCGCAGTTCCTTCGAACGCTCGGAATATCGATCACCGTAGTAGGAGCCACCGTACGCCACACTATGAGAGTAGGCACGGGATGTTCCCAGAGGATTGTGGATTTCTGCTTGCGCCCAGAAGGAAAGGCTGCCCAACGCTTTGAGGTTTCCACCACGGTGATCCCAGTAGTCTTGCAAGCAATTAGCATCAGTCGTCAAAACAACATCGAAGTACTGTGCTGTGCAGAGGAATCGATTGAAATGAACAGGGTCTTCCTTATTCCAGAAGATTGTTGGGATGTTCTTGCTGCGGCAATATCCAATGAGCGCTACAAGATCCGCGCATTCCTCATCGTCATAATAACCGACCTTGCGAGTCCAGGTTCCGTCATTCCCTGCCCACGCCGATTCTACAAAGAGAACATCGACAGGGTTTGACTCCAAAGTCGTTCGCCAGTTTTCTGGAGTTGGCGAAACGACATTGACTTCGCGGCTAATGGTGGACGTGGTGAATTCGTCGGCAATTAGAGCCATGCGGATCTCGTCCAGCGTCTTGCCTACTGGCTTGCGGTCCTGGACGCTGCCAATTTGGGCAACGAAAACTTCCGCGACGATCGGCCACGTACGATTCTCCACGGTCCACTTGCGCGCACGACGACCCATATCCTGGGCAGTTTTAGGTTCTACTGCCAATTGGGCAATCGCCTCGGACAAAGACTGTACGTTGTCCGCGTCAAAGAGCAGCCCACGACTACCATCGGTACCGAGCAACGTGGCAATTGGCGATACGTTGGAACCAATCACAGGACGCCCTGCTGCCATCGCTTCAATAGGCTTCAACGGTGATACGAGCTCGGTAACAATGTTCGATTTTCGTGGGCAGACGACGGCATCGAAAATGGCCAGGTAGTCGTTGATCTGCTCGTTCGGTACGCGCCCGGTGAAACGGACACGCTCTTCTAAGCCCAAATCAGACACCTGCTGCTTGAGCGCTGGCAAGACTGAGCCATCACCGACGATTAGAGCGCCGACGTGAGACAGGGATTCGGGTAGCTCAGCTACTGCGTTGATCAGCAGGTCCAAGCCTTCATAATCGACTAGGCTGCCCGCATAACCAAGAAGAAACTCACCCTTCTTTTTCTTTTCGACCACCTTCGAGCGCTCCGCAGGGAGCGGGACGTACTGGAAAATATTGGCAGCATTCGGCAAAATTTCAATCTTGTCTCGTTCCGCGCCACGCTTCACCAGTTCTTCGCGAACTTCCTCGGTAATCGCAAAGGCACGATCTGCTTCGTTCGCCACCAGAGATTCAATGCGGCGGGCTAATTCGAATCGTTCCGAATGGTGCCAGGTCTCGTTGCCAGCAGCTGCAGTAATTTCCCACAAACCACGAACTTCATAGATGAACGGGATGCCAAGACGACGAGCAGCAATCAACGCCGGCAGTGCCGTAATATGGTTGGAGGCAGAAACGATCACAGAAGGTCGATTCATCATCGCTTCACGAACGTAGATATCTGCCGCAATCTGCACAAACTTATCCAGCGGATCGTTACGAAGTGATACACCTGGGTTGAAATACGTATCGACGCCCTGGTAATTGCGTATCAGGCGCTTTTCTTTCGGCAACTTCTTGTTAACGTTGGAGTCCCAAGGGTAGCCGGGACGCGCTGCTACAAAGAGATCCACACCTGCTTCGGTAACAGCAGTTGTGAGACCAGTCGTGCGCGTTGAATATCCGTTGCTGTTGTACTCACCGGTGCTATGGGCGCAATACATCACCTTATCTGGTTGTGGCACATAGGCAGGTGTCGAGGTCTTCGGTGGAACTGCCGGCAGAGAATCGAGAAGTCTGGATTGCCCCAATATCTGATCGTGCATAGCGCCGAAGCTTGAAGGAGCTCCCTCTTCGTTGGCAAGCGCGCTTAATCTTGCCGCTGGTGCGACGATCTCCCCCAAGTCACGATAGCGGGCTATATATGCATTGGCTTCGCGCTTAATAGCATCGATGAAACCATCCTTCGAACTAGCTATGTCTGAAGAAGGTGACGGAGCTACATTCGACGGATTGGAGGTGGCCTTTGGTGCCAAAGTATGGGATAGATTCTGAACCGCCATGCGCGGAGGAACCTGTTTACGCACGAAGGGACTCTTCAACCCACGCGCGGCTTTCACAACCGGATGGTTCTTTAGATTGTCGTAGGCTGATTTGAACTTCTCGGCCCGATTGTGTTCGTTCTCCAGTTGCTTCTTGAGGATCGACGCTTCACGGCTAAACTTCTGTCGGGCGTCTTTGACAGACGATAATTCTCGTTCGAGCCTCGCGGTCAGCCCCTCAGATTTAACCTGGCGCACTCGGAGCTTCTCATTCTCAATCGTTAGTTTCGATATTTGTGCACGGTATTTCGCCAGATCATCGAGGACTCGTGTTTCAAAGTCACCGCCACGATCAAGATACTCTTGTCTAATGCTAAAGAGTTCGGCGCGCGAACTAATTGCTTGGGCCATATTATGATTCGATCGTTTCAACTAGGAAACTCCCTAAACTATACTTTCGTCTCAATGAGTAATTCTAGCGGTTCGATTGGATAAGCTGAATTTTGACACTTCCTAATGATGCCTCATTTTGTAATTATCTGGCACGCGTCGGGCCGAAGACAGAAACTACCTGTAATGCCAAAAGGAACCAATGCTTGTTCCAGATCAGTTGATGAACGCCTCCTCGCTCCCCCAACTACGCTTTATTGAGCATGCCTCGGTATAGCAGGGTCAGCTTCGATGCACTCTTCAGCATCGTTTGCCTTGATGTCGACGTTAGAAATCATATTGTCAACGCTTCGCTGCAGAATACCGTCTGAAGTTACGTCTATTCGTGCAACCAGGTGTGTAATCTCGTGACGGTGACACTTCTGCCTCAGGACGTCGGTAACAGATCAGCGCGAATCAGGGTCTGCTGAGGGTTTGGTTGACACCAAGGTTCATGCTGCCAGAGCGACAGACTCGATCATTGTAGCCTCGAATTGGATCGGGGTCATTTTCCCCAAACGTCGTTGCTTGCGCTTGCGATGATACTTCCCCTCCAGCCACCCAACATTGGCCAGGCGAAGTTGTTGGCGGGAGGACCACCAGCGGCGGTCCAGCACGTGTCCTTCTGCAGCAGGCTGAAGAACGACTCCATGGCCGCATTGTCGCCGGCTGCCCCGACCCTGCCCATCGAACCGACCAGTCCGTGGCGTTCGAGAGCTTGGGTGAATTTCTTAGAACGGAACTGGCTGCCACGGTCACTGTGGACCTTGACTCCGCGCGGGTGTCCTCGGTGCGCCACTGCCATTTCCACGGCGTTGACAGCCAGATGGGCTTTCATCCTCGAATCAATTGAATAGCCCACGATTCGGTTGCTGAACACGTCCTTGATCGCGCATAGGTACAGCTTTCCTTCGCTCGTGTAGTGCTCGGTGATATCGATCAGCCACAACTGGTTGGGCCGCTCTGCGGTGAAGTTCCGCTGCACCAAGTGGTCATGCACCGCTGGGCCCGCCGGGACGTGCTTGCGCTGACGTTTGCTGATCACTGAGCGGATCCCCGCCTTGCGGCTAACCGCCAGGCCCGGCGTTCTGAGACCTGGTAGCCGGCGTCTTCCAGATCATCGGCCAACACCCGGTATCCTCCCTCGGGATTCTCCTCGTGAAGCACGCGCAACTTGCCGATCAACTCCCGCTCTTCGATTTCCCAAGCTGAGACAGGGCTCTTCAACCACTTGTAGTACGCCTGGGTGCTGAATCCCACGACCCGACACGTCACCGCCACAGGAATATGTTTCCTACCTGTTCTGGCGGCTAATTCTTGGACGAGCCGACCCATTATTTTGGGGAACGAATATGCGGCTGGGATAGGTGGGCTGCAGCCTTGCGCAGCACCTCGTTCTCCATTTCGAGCTCCCGGATGCGTTTGAGCGCTTGGGACATTTCTTTGCGTTCGTCAGCATCAGAGGATGGGGCCATTCCGTGGGATTGGTAGCGGGCATCGCGGACCTACGTTTACAGTACAGTCTTGGAGAATCCCAGATCCGCTGCAACTTGCTTCTGGGATATCCCCGATTCGACGAGCGCGACGGCGTCCTTCTTGAATCCTTCGGTGAAGATTCTTGGCATGTTTATACTGATGCCGGAAATAGTGATCCTGGCAATCATCGGCGGCGTGGCCCCGATCTTGACGGCGTTTATCGGTAAGCTGTCGTTCGATGTGGGTAGGACAAAGAAAGAGGCCGCTGCTGCCCGCGAGGTGAGATGCCCCAATAATTAGATGCGTATTGATCTCGCGTACACTGGGAAGAGGAGAAAGATCAATATGAACTGTTGGTGAATTATACATCACCATCTCCTACTTCAATTATATTTCGTCGAAGAAGTCGTAATTGATTTAAATATATTCTTAATAAATCTGGTCAGAAATTTATGAAACAACGGAGATACTAAATGAACATCAATAACCCAGAGGCCCTGTTTCTGATCACTGGTGAATTAGTCGTAAGTTCTATAGCCAAAACGGAAGATCGAATTCGAGAATTCTTTAATGGTGATAGAATGGAAATTCCATCGTCCTATGGCCCCGTAAAGAATAACCCAGAAATATTATGGGGATCAGAACTAGATAGAACTCGTGGTCGGTATTTTCATGGCCTGTTATTTATGCATGGCTGGGCAGACTACATCATCAAGAATATCGATTACTCTGCCTATAAAGAAGCTGCCAAATTAATTTTTTCCTGGCGAAAATTGAATCCTGTAGTCGAACTGGGCGCCTCGAGCATGGCTTATCATGACGAAACCACAGCACAGCGCCTGAATACAATAATGAGTATTATTTTGGCGGGAGTTAAGTTAAATGACAAAGATAGTCTCCAAGAACTTAAAAAAATTGCCCTTGAGACCAGTGATCTACTGGCTTCGACAGAATTTCACGCCGGACTGAATAATCATGGAATGTTTCAAGACATTTCTTTGCGAAATTATGCAGTAATCGCACGTTGGGATAACGACCAAAAAAGGTCTGATAAACTTTCCATAGCGCTGGACAGGCTAGAAGAATATTTCATCCATGCGTTCACTGATGAGGGGGTTCACATTGAGAATACGCCGACCTACCATGTATTGGTTTCGAGGAATCTCCACAGCCATCTAAAGATTCTCGCGGCCCTAGAGATAGAGTCAGAAACGCTGATTGAGCTGTACAAAGATGCGGCAAATTATGCAACTTACATTACAATGCCAAACGGTAAATTTCCGCCTATTAGTGACACGACCGTTGGTGCGCGCACTTCCAATCAACGGATATTTGACGAGTATTTTCTCTATGCTTCAAGTGCGGGAAAACTCGGTAAGGTGCCCGATCACAATTCAGCGCTATTTCGCAAAAGCGGTTATGCAATATATCGTTCGGATTGGGCATCCGTAGACGCTACTTATTTACTCTTCCAAGCGGCATATAACGACAATTACCACAAGCACTCTGATGATCTCTCGCTCATCTTGTACTCGGCCGGACAAGAAATAATCACTGAATCGGGCCCATTTAGCTATAATTACGCTGATCCCTATTCACGTTATGCGTATAGCCAATTTTCCCACAACTCAATAGTTGTTGATGGGAGATCCATTCCGAGAACTGACGATAAAAAGTCTTCTGTCTTGATTACAGAGTCACAAGTGACGGAAGGTAAATTTGAAGTGACGGGAGTAACTGGACGCCTTCGCGGTGTAGGACACACGCGAACCGTTAAGGTCACTGGTCCCGTGCGTCAAGAAACAATTACTGTAATCGATTATCTAGACAGCGATGAGTCACATGATTATGAACAATTTTGGCACCTAGCCCCAGGGTTAGAAGCCGTCATTCATGGCAATGGGTTTGAAGTCTTCAAAGGCTCTGATAAGATCTTAGACGCTTTCATTGAAACGGATTTCCCTATTAAAGTTTCAAAAAAAATCGGCCAGACAAAACCAACCGTTGCCGGCTGGTCCTTTCCAAAGTTCGGAAATAAAGTCCCAAGTGAAACAATTTGCGTAACCTTTAATGCCTCGTCGAATGCAGAACTCAAAACTCGATTCGAACTTAATTCGTTTTCATATGTAAACAGAGAACTGCATTCTAAATCCAGTCTCCATTGGCAGGTTGCATCAAGTGCAAGAAGGCTAAACTACCTTGAAATTAAGCCTAAATATCCAAATGAAAAGTACCCTTTAGTTTTTGTCTTTTCAGCAATGGCACCCGTAGGTAATTTTTCATTTAACTACAAAAATACATTAGATAATTCCAATGCTCATGTCTTCTATATATTAGATGACTTTGGAGACCAAGGGTCATACTATCTACAGGAGAAAGGCGATCTGTCAATTTTCCAAACTGTCCAGGATTTTATTCATAATCGGATTAAGCATTTAGGGAAAACTGGTCAAAGTATCATCTTTGCTGGATCATCTAAAGGCGGAACTGCTGCAATCATACATGGCCTGAGAGTCCCAAATTCAAAGATCATTGTAGGCGCTCCGCAGACTAAAATAGGTTCATTCTTAAAGAAGCCTCATCCCAACGTCCTCAGATACATGACCGGCGGTGAAACGCAAGCACATGTGGCGCAATTGGACTCCTTGATGTATTCTCCCGAATTTACTACGTCAAGAAATTCTGAGATTTCGATAATTGTAGGAAAATCTGATCATCATTATAAGAATCACGTACTACCTTGGGTGGAATACGCAACATCACGCGGAATCGAGGTTGAGCTTATTTCGCTGGATGGGACACCTCATTCTGAAATAGGTAAACCATATCGCAGAATGCTTTTGGACAAGGTGCTAGGATTGTCTGAATCCGGCAGTCAAATAAAGTCACCCATTGAGTTGTCGACAGAACCAAAATCTGTCGGGGCATGGTTTGATAGAGTTTCCAAGCGATTATTTGCATCTACTGCAGCTTTCGGCAACACTGAGTCGTCTTTTAAACTTTATCGAAATGAATCCTTGATTGACTCTGTGAAGTATCAAGAAGATAATTTTTCTTCATGGGCTGGTTTGCCTTCTGGTCGCTATCGAGTCCGAGGATTCATACGTTCCTTTCCGGACAAGAAAGTATCGGCCGAGACGAGTGATTGGATCGACATCCCATAGTCAGACCTGTTTCGTGCTACTGTCAATGATTAAATAAAGCCAATATATGTGGACTTGTTTTTTAGGATTTGCCGTCGCTGAAAAGAGTCACGAATACGTTGTTGACCATAGAGTGTAATCATGGCTATGAGATTCATTCGTCGGGTCCGCACCGCTTCAGGTGCCGTAGCCATAAAGTTCGTAAATCGCATTGATCGCTTGGTGACCTACATTGAGCAGTTTGGCTCGGCCCTACCGATGCCGAGCTCCGGGCGTTCTTAGCCCAGGCGCAACGAAAATTTCGGTCTGGGCAGCAGGCCCACGACTTCGGCTGCAACGAGCAACTACCTGTTCGACCAAGTGATGTTGCCGGTTGGCACGGTGATGAGCCACCGACAGAACCTATAGCGGTCTTTGCTCGGAGTGTCACCGCCTCGGGCAGAGTCATCGCTTCATCTGCAGTCATCTTTTGGGAAGTTCTTGACGCGGCCTACGACTGCCGCATTCATCGTCATGGACGACACTGCATTCAAGGCCATCGTGCTGGTATGGCTGATCGAGCCGACTTCCAAAGCCCAAGCCATCAGGGTGTTCCAGCAGATCGACGCACCGCACCGTCATTGCGGACCGTAGGCCTCAAAATAGGTGCCCTTGGCTGGGCCAGCCAATTTCGTGATGTCCCAGGTGAACACCTCACCGGGCAGGTACGCGACCAGTTCCGGAACTTGCCGGGCTGGGTGGCGGGCCTGCCTGCGGCGTTCGGCCACCTGCTTCTCACGATGCAACAGCCGATAAATGGTGGACACCGAGCACAAACACGTGCCCTCAGACAAGAGGACCGCGTAGATCCGTTCAGGCGCCTGATCGATGAACCGTTCGCTGTTCAGGGTTTCTAGGATCAGGGCTTCTTCGCTAGTGGTGATGTTGTTCGCCGGCACTGTTCAGCAGACGCAGTTGGTAGCGCAGCTGTATCGAAAGTGAAGCATGCGTGCGCGATTCGGATAGCTCCTGGAAATCTTCACCCCGCGGGGCCCAATAGCTGCACGGGGCGCCGAAGATCCGATACAACCGATAACCGGCCATCGTAGAAGACACGTCTTTGGGGCTGCCCAGCCCTCCAGAGTCATTCCGGGTATCACGGCATGGAAGCGTCTGCGCGAAGCTTCGCCTGCCGACCCAACCGCTTTGGGCTTGACCGGCTGAGACTTGCTCATCTTCGGCTTTCGTCTCAATGCTACGCATTGCCGACCAGAAGCCGAGACAATGCCGCAGCTTGCCCATGGTGGTAGCCATGAGCTCGGTTCGGAGGACTTTGCCCGCGCATCGTATCCAATGGACTTTTCGTGCTTCGGGCCAGCTCTGCTCGGGTCGCATTGATGCGCTACCCGATCGTTACATCAGTGCTAACCGATGCGCGCACAGGTGCTTCCAAATACGTCTGCTGTACACATATAAGCAACCCGGAAATAATGTCGCTATTTTCCTTGCCGCAACATCGGGAAACGTGCAGATTGTCTCGGCATAGTAGAGATACTTTACTTCAGGAACGTAGATACCAAAGCAATGCCGCATATAAATTCGATGACTGCCGCAGATGCACGCGGTGCGTTGGTTTTCTGTTTATTATCAAGTTCACAATGAGAGGGTTGAAATATTTCGAAATCGATTCCATACCCGTATCACTGACAAGCACTTTCAACCGTTTTTGAACTTCCGCATTCTGTGCAACTAGTCGTGGCGCTGTGTGCAAATCGTTTGCGATCGCAATATCATTACTGGAAGGTTTTTGAAAATAAGATTTCATTGTTTTTCTCGACTTATGATTGTGCTTATAAATTACCATCCTGGGTTCAATGGATGGGTCGTATGTAAAATCAACCCTGCTGACAGGTCCACGCACCTCTTCGTAATACGGTTTAATTCGAGGTGAATCGAACGGTAACTTCATCAACGTAGGTTCAAACCGATTCATTAAGTCGAACAAAGGAAAGGCAGAGGCCTTTTCTTCTAAACTCGCTTTAAGGCCGAGGGCCAAGACATAGGGAGAATATAAAGGATCAAACCGTGCAACGAATGGTGACAAGGATCGCGTCGTCTCTCCCACGAAATATCGGTTACGTCCCACAATATAAGCTGCATCTAATCGAGAATCTTCAGGAACACCCCTCGTTATTCCAAAACTTATTAGATTACTGAATCGATTAATTGCGAATTCATACGCAGGTTCTGAGATGAGTCTCCTCGACGGGAACTCGCTAAATGAAGTATTGCCGTAAATCCTCTTCATGGCTGTTGCTACATCGCCATCATAGCGCTGCCCTTTGTCAAATGCACTTCGTAAGAACTCGCCGTACCCACCCGAGAATACGAGCTCATCACCGTATTCGAGCATGGGATGGGCAGGCCCAGAAAGAATCCCTGCGGTAGTGTCGAACGGCTGCGAAATAAAATCTTCAAAAGTATCAGGCTGTCCCATAGGATTCAATCCACTGTAATCTGTCATTGACAAATCGAATTGATTACTGAGTTGCCTTGAAATTATCTTATCAGGTTCGTTAATGTTTCCTGAGCAGTAGAAGTTAAACTCAGTTTCTTTTCCCGAAGCAAGAAGCGCGCCCAAAACAAGACGTGAATCCGCGCCCCCGGTCAATTGAGAAATCTTCGCTCTCGAATTATGTGTACTTGCCGCCTCGATATTCTGAATGACATCGTTGGCGGCCTTATCCAACAACTCGTCATAAGAATAAGAAGGAAAACTTAAGTTATCTAGAGATTTATATTCAACTTCATGAAATTCGTCAACGTCAAGAGATAAATACCGAAAGGGCTCGATGGACCTCACGTTCATGTAGCTTGACTGCGCTAGACCTCCGGTGTTCGTTGCGACGTACAAGGCTGCGTATGTCAGATCCTTCTCCAGAT
Source organism: Glutamicibacter sp. MCAF14 (assembly GCF_052114325.1). Classification (NCBI taxonomy): domain Bacteria; kingdom Bacillati; phylum Actinomycetota; class Actinomycetes; order Micrococcales; family Micrococcaceae; genus Glutamicibacter; species Glutamicibacter sp. MCAF14. Next base: position 273,000 of record NZ_JBFREO010000004.1, on the reverse strand, counting down.
GAATTCCTACAGTGCTCAACCCGTCCCTTAACGAGGCCAAGTCCGAAGACACTGCTTTACATGCATCTGATTCATAAACATAAACTATTGATGAACCGAACGGGTCGCACAAAAGAATAATTTTCTGCGAAGGCACGTCAACAATATACACGGTGATGGACCCTTTAATACTCGCACCTAAGGATTCATAGTTCAGCTCAGTTTCATCGATGACGCGTTGCGCTTCACCTATATTACTAACCCATTTCCCATCTACCACACCAACTCCATGTACGGCGAAAACTATTGGCCGGGAAGCACCAAGTCTACCCGAGGAATTTAGAATTCTATATTGGTTAAAAATAGACCTTTCATGAACACTGGGTGCTTTCAATTTTAGAATACATGGAGCGTTGTACATGCTGGCCTTTCCTGTTTAGGCTTTCAATATGCCATGCAACGACATATTATCAATTTAGATTTACTTTCATTTGAGTTCAAAATCCAATATGCAGGTATGGTTCTACTTTAAACCAGATAGTGATAGTTCGATTTCTTTAGAAATCCATTCATACGCTGAATCCTGGTAATGAAACGGGGCTATTCCCCATTTATGATTTTTTGTGGATTTGGCCAGCTCTTCAGGCATTTCCAAAACTCTAAGGCCAAGACGTTTAAGGTGCTCTCCGTAACGTCTCAGGTGCCCATTCATCTCATTAACGGTGAAATTTCTATAGCCAGGTACAGGTGCGCCTTCAACTGATTCTGCAGCCCATGGCGTATTAACAATTATTGTTTTGTCAAATAATCCAATGCTAGACAAATGGTCGACAAATCTGTTAGCCGCCCGTTCCCAGAAAATCCAATGTCGCTCAGTTCCTATTTGGATCACTCCGGGAATGGGATTGAGTTTATTCAGCAATCCTGACTGGATAAGTTCGGACGATCTGGTAACAAATGAATTATCCGGCAGCTTATGCACACCCAGGCGCTCATCAGTAAGGTCTATCAGTAAAAGATCCGCTTGCATAGAATGCTTTCGTAGCGTTCCTAATAAGTCTGATTTTAGATCCCCGTTTAGCATTCTCGATTGGAACTTCGAGTCAAGTTTTGCAGGTTCAAGCAATGTCGTGGGTTGGGTCATTGCGCTGATCAAGCTTTGACGTGCTACATATGCCAAGAGTCTATGTTCTTGTTCCATAATGCTGAACGTATCCCGGCTGACGCAACTGCCATAGATGATTATTTCTGCCATGAAAAATTCCTAACGCATTGCGGGGGTGGACACTCTCATTCCGGTGTCCACCCCAGCATATTCTATTGACCCTGCTTATTTTGACCGTTAGTCAGCTAGATTGATCTCGCGCGCAACACTCGCACCGATCGCAGCACCAACAACGTCCAGCACGCCGTGAGGCAGTGCAGAATCAATGTTGATGACAGCCAGCGCTTCAGCCTTCTTCTCATCGCGCGACACCTGCATGCCGGCGATGTTGATGCCCTGCTCCCCCAATACGTTGCCCAAAGAGCCAACGACACCCGGACGATCCGCGTAGCGAACAACAATCATGTGATCCGAAATAGGGATTTCGATCTCGTGGCCGTTGATACCCACGAGCTTCTCAATCTGCTTAGGTCCGGTCAGCGTACCGGCCACAGCAAGCTGGGTCCCTTCATTGGTGGATCCCTTGATGGTCAGCTGGTTGCGGTACTCAGGCGAGTCTGGGGTGGTGATCAGGCGGGTAGCAACGCCACGCTGCTCTGCCAGGACTGGTGCGTTAACGTAAGAGACCTGATCAGAAACGACGTCCATGAAGACACCCTTGAGCGCCGACAGTTCCAGCGCCTTGACATCGAGTGCAGCGATTTCGCCGGCAACCTCAACATCAATGCTGGTCAGTGATCCGGAAGCCAGCGCGTTGAAGATGCGGCCCAGCTTCTCGATCAGCGGGATGCCAGGGCGAACATTCTCATCGATGACACCGCCTGCAACGTTCACAGCATCCGGAACCAATTCGCCGGCAAGTGCCAGGCGGACCGACTTGGCAACCGAAACACCGGCCTTCTCCTGCGCCTCATCGGTCGAAGCGCCAAGGTGCGGAGTAACCGTGACATTGTCGAATTCGAAGAATGGAAGGTCGGTGCTTGGCTCCTTGACGAAAACGTCAATGCCGGCGCCGGCAATCTCTTCATTCTTCAATGCTTCGTACAGCGCGTCTTCGTCCACCAGGCCACCACGCGCCACGTTGACCACGTATGCAGACTTCTTCATCTTGGTGAAAGCATCCTTGCCCAGCATGCCCAGGGTTTCAGGAGTCTTCGGCATGTGAATGGTGACGAAGTCGGCTTCAGCCAGCAGCTCGTCCAAGGTCAGCAAGGTGACGCCCAACTGCGCGGCACGAGCCGGGGTGACGTACGGGTCATAAGCAACGATTTCCATGCCGAAGCCCTGCAGGCGTGCGGCAACGAGTGCGCCGATGCGGCCCAGGCCGATGATACCGGCCTTCTTCTCGAAGAGTTCAACGCCGGTGAAGGAGCTGCGCTTCCATGCGCCACTCTTCAGTGATGCATTGGCTGCTGGAATGCGGCGGGCCAGAGACACGATGTGGCCCACGGTCAATTCAGCGGCAGAGATGATGTTGGAAGTAGGAGCGTTGACCACCATGACGCCAGCCTGGGTGGCTGCCTTGATGTCTACGTTGTCCAGCCCTACGCCGGCACGGGCGATAACCTTCAGGTTCTTGGCTGAGGCAATTGCTTCTGCATCTACCTGGGTTGCAGAGCGTACGAGGATCGCATCTACGTCGGCAATGGCTTCGAGCAGCTGGGAGCGGTCCGCTCCGTCGGTCTGACGAATTTCAAAGTCGGGGCCGAGAGCAGCAACAGTTGCTGGGGATAGTTGTTCGGCCAGAAGTACGATTGGCTTGTTGTCAGACACGGGTGTGGCACCTTTGCGATTTCTTGGGCTGATGGTGGCATGAAAGCAGCTGTTTTTCGCTGCCTACTTTTCCAGAGTAGCGCTATATATCCCCCGTTTTCCCTTGAATTCACGCATGTTACGCAGGGAAAATCCGACTTTGTGAAAACTTTCACTTATTGGTTAGGATGTAAGGGATGCCTATGCGGAACTCTGGATTTTCGTACAAAATTTCCTCTCTCGCATTGTCACACACCCAGGTGCACATCAAATTTGCTTCATCGCTGACGCGTATTTTGCAGCCCCCTACTTTTACTTGGAAACCATAGCTGACGCTGGCTGCTCCTATCGGATATCAAGTTTGGATGGGAAGATCATTCCATGGGGGCAAAGGCATCGAATCAAAATATCGTAGTAGCACATCCAGGTTCAGAATTATATGGATCCGACAGAATGCTGCTGGAAGACGTCAAGGGCTTGCTGCGGGGCAATTGGGAAGTCACCGTCGGCCTTCCCAGCGAAGGGCCTCTGGCCTCGGCCTTGCGTGAACACGGCGCCAAAGTCATGGTCTGCAATACTCCAGTACTGCGCAAGTCAATCTTCACTCTGCGCGGCGCTTTGGGGTTGGCCAAAGACACACTCCAAGGCTTGCGCCAGATGCATGGTCTGCTCAAGAGCACAAAACCATCTACCGTCTTGGTGAACACCACCATCATCCCCTTGTGGGTCGCCTATGCCCGCCTTTCGGGGCACAAGGTTGCCTTGCACGTGCACGAGTCCGAATCCCATGCCCCCAAGCCAATGCGCTTGGGCTTGTCGCTGCCCGGAACATTCGCCCACAGGATCATTACCAATAGCCGCTTCACCAGTGCCGCGTACTTCCAGCACGTGCCTTGGGCGCAGAAGTACAGCCAAGTGATCTACAACGGCATCGCAGGTCCTGCTGATCCGGCGCCAGCCAGGCGGAAAATTGACGGTCCCTTGCGGTTGCTCTACGTTGGACGGCTCTCGGAACGCAAAGGGCTGCTGGTTCTGCTCGATGCCGTGAAGATCCTGCAACTGCAGGGAGTGGACGTGTCGCTGAGCTTGGTCGGAGCTGTTTTCGAAGGCAACGAGGCCTTTGAACAGGCGCTCACGAAGAGAGTTGATGCACTTCCACGACCCGAACTGGTGGAGTTCTTGGGATTCCAGTCCGATGTCTGGCCGCATTACGATACCGCGGACATCGCTATCGTTCCCGCACAGCTCGAGGAGTCCTTCGGGAACACCGCGGTGGAAGCCATCCTCGCCCAGCGTCCGGTCGTTGCCTCCCGCATCGGAGGCTTGCAGGAAGCCGTGGAACCGTATTCCAGCGCAGTGCTCGTTGAACCCGGAAATCCACAGCAGCTGGCGGCGGCCATCGAGAAGATCCTCATCGAGTGGCAGAAATTCCGGAGATCAGCTAAGCAGTCGGCGGTGGCGGCGCGCGAAGTCCACGACCCCGAGCTTTTCGGGCAGCGCATTGATTCTGCCTTGAAATCGCTTCTCGCATCGAAATAGGTTCGAGGGCCATGAGGGTCCCTCTCACGCCGATGCATCAACTTCGAGCGACACCTTGCGGAAGTCCACACGATGTCCGCCCGGTATCAGATTCAGCAGGTTCACGTAGCCAAGCGCAACGGATTCGCCCAGCTGCGTCGCCAATGCATCGCCACCGCATTGGACCAGAATCCGTCCATCCGTCATCGACAGCTCGATCGCGGTCCATCCGCCCTCAACCGGCGCACTGAATGCTGCCCTGCCCAGATTCTGCGGACTTTTGCCGGCAGCGCGCCACAGTGAAACTTCTCCGCGGCTTTCAAGCTGAAGATGGAATCCCTCTGCCTGCGAATTTTCGAATGCCCGGTAGGGTTCATCCGTCGGCAAACCGAAGGCCATGCCGGCAATCTGGTTCTGCTCTCCCCGCTGCGGCCAGCGGATCTGGGCTTTCAATCGCCAATTACCGCCTCCTGCTGAGGCCATGGAGCCCAGGACATAGGTAGCCTTGCGGGATTCACCCAGCGTGAGCAGGCCCTCCGCCGCCGCGATCTGCGGCTGGGCTTTCCAGGTGAGCACATCCGGCAGATCACCGGTGGACCGCAAACCGCTGGAGAAGCCGTCGGCAGCCATGGGGACAGCTTGCGGTGAGGAAGTCACATACGGCAGGTTCGAGCACATCATTCCCCGGACGCCTCGCCTTGCCAGAAAGTCTCTTTGGCTTCTCCGGTGCACTTCCCAGCAGATTACCGGCAGCCCGCTGGCCACTGCTCGTTCAATGGTGCCCGGATCAGCAGAATCATGGATTCCTATGGCATCGAAGCCACTGGCAAGCTTTTCAATCTCGGCGAAATTCTCCGGGGCGAAGTAGCCCCAGGTCTTCATTCCGGCGGCCGCTGCCAGTTCGGCTCCGGTGCCGGTTGCCGGCTGCTTCCACACCGTTGATCCAACAGGAACCCGGGAAGCGGCAATCTTCTCGATCAGCTCGGCGGCATGCTGTCCGCTCTTGTCCTCGATGAACAGGACCGCCTGGCCTGCCAGCTCATCCAGAACGGTGTCCAGAAGCGCGATGGGCTCCAAGGCCGCTTTCGGTCCAAGCCATTGGCGGGCATCGTTGTGCAGTCCTTCGAGCTGGTCCCACCCGGTTTCGCTGATCAGCTGCGGGACTCCGCAAAGGCGCTGCAAGCTGGTGTCATGGTGGCAAATGAACTGTCCGTCCTTGCTCCGGTGCACCGAGATCTCGATGGCCTGCGCACCGTGGGCCAGAGCTTGCCTGTAGGCCGCCAGCGTATGCTCGGTCCAGTTGTCTCCCGAACCGCGGTGGGCAATATAGAAGAGGTCCTGCCCCAGCAGGTCCGCCGCGCTGGCCACCTTGGGCGCGGCGTTCTTGGCCACCAGTTCCCTTGAGCACCCTGCCAGCACGAACGTGCTGGCAGCCAGGCCCAAGAAGGTGCGGCGGCTGACCCCGTGCTGTCCTGCGGTTCCGATTTCCATGGTGCCCCCTCGGCAGCCCATGCCCGCCAAGGCCTGGGCCTTGGCGGGTATGGCATTGATTGGATCCTTGCTACCCGATCACCGACAGGTTGTCGAAGGACACGGTCACCGGCGCATTGGTGGTCGAGCCGGAGAGATACAGGCGCAGGCCTATGCCGCCTTGGACTTGCAGCTCGCTGGTCGAGTCGCTGGCGTTGAGCTGCCAGTCAGCTGGTTCGCTGTCCGAAGCGGCCCAGATCTTTGCCGCCAGCTGCGTCGGATTCGTGCCCGTCACGGACAGCTTCAAGTGGACCGCTTCACCGGCCTGGTAGCCGAAGGAAGACTGGTACTGCGTGTCCAGGATGCTCTCTGCACCGCCTACAGCACGAATCAGCTGGATCTGGATGCCGCCCGAGGAGGTGAATTGGCTCTTGAGATAGTACTGGTTCGCATTGCCCAGATACCTCGGCGAGAAGGAGACATAGGTGCCATTGCCGGTAGGCTGCTTATCAAGCTGGACCTGGATAGCGGCTTCCGTGGTGGTGCTGTCGACCACCGGCAGGTGAACCGCCGGGCCTGAACCGGGGTTCAGGCCAAGAAGCTGGCCCATTCCCCCGGCGACGTTGGCGGTCCCCGCGGATCCGGTCCGCGTCCACGTGCCTCCGGTATCGGCAGCACCCCAATTGCCCGTGGCCGTGCGGCCGAAGGCGTCAACTGCCACCGGCCTTGGCGGCAGCGTGACCTTCACCGTTTCGGTGCGGGTATCCACCAGCCCTTCCGGATCGCTGGCTTCCAAGGTAATCGTATACTCGCCTGGCTCGGTGTAGCTGAACGATTCAACTGCTGATCCCGCTAGCCAGCCGCTTCCGTTGCCGAAGGACCATCGGTAGCTGAGCTCATCGTTATCGGGATCGGAACTCTGCGAGGCATCAACCGTGATGTCCAGCCCGTCCACTTCCGTGATTTCGAAGGCCGCTTCCGGAGGCCGGTTCGGTTCTGGCGGCGGCAGGATGGTGACCTGCTTGGTGGCCGTATCCTTCGCGCCCGCGTCATCGGTGACCGTCAGTTTCACCTGATAGGTTCCGGGTTCTGCGTAGCCATGCCCGGCGGTGATGCCTTCAGTGCTGTTTCCGTCTCCGAAGTCCCATCCATAGCCGGCAATGGTGCCGTCGGGATCTGTGGAACCCGACGCATCCACGGTGAGCTGCTGGTCGTGGACCTCATGGGTGAATTCTGCCGACGGAGTGGCATTGGCCGCTTGGCCGATGCCGGCCTGGTAGTGGTTCGCCACCACCGCCGGGCTCAGCTGCTTGCCGTAGATCGCGGCTTCGTCGACGCGTCCGGTGAAACCTCCCGTAGGCGCCGAGCTCCATCCGGTGACCCGGTCATTGCCCAGCCGCCAGAAGCCGTCGAGCTCCAGTGCGGATTTGGTGCTTGCGCGCGAAGCTACTTGCTGCCCGTCCACGTACAGGCGCATCCCGTCTTGTCCCAGGCTTGAGACCACGTGATGCCACTTGTTGTCGTTGTAGATCCCCGAAGAGGTGATCACTCGGCGAGCGCCGCGTTCGGTCACGCCGAAGGACAACCGTCCAAGGGAATTCAAATAGGTCAGCCGGTCATGATCGGTTGAATCTGCGTTCTGCCCGTTGCCATAGCCGATGAGCCGGCCGCGATGCAGGGGCGAGGCCTTGAACCACAGTTCGGTTGTGAATTCCTGCGGACGCTTCCAGCGAACCATGTCCTGCGCCCCGCTGCCGCCAAGTGACAGGCTGCTGCCATTTCCCCCGGCGATGGCTGATGAGGAATCGACGCCTGCATTTCCTGCCAGCTGCAGGTCTTCGCTCCCGGCTGCATCGAGGGCAGTGGAGTTGTCAGCTGCTCCGAAAGGCCAGTAGGCCTTGGGCTTGTCGGCCCTGATCACTTTTTCGTATGCGGTGGATGCAGTGGTCTCGCGGGCGGCAGTGATGCTTTCGGTGGTGCTGCGTGCCTCCCGTCCGGTGGGATCCACGGCAAAGATCCGGTAGCTGTGCGTGCTTCCGGGTTCCACGTCCTTGTCCACGAAGGACATTCCTTGGCGCATCCAGAAAGTCGAGTCGGCTTTGACAGTGTGGATGGGAGAATTATTCGCCCCGTCGCGGATAACCTTGTAGGTCAGGGTCCCGTTGTCCATATCCGAAGCGGCTTGCCAGCGGATGCGCACTTGGCCTGCCGTGGTGGAGCTCAAGGTCGGAACGAAGTCCTCTCCGCTAGGCAGCGGCCCCCTGTCGTTGGGGGCCAAATCGCGTATTACGAAGCGGACCAGGCCCTGCTGGTTCTTGTAGTTCACCCGCTGGAATTCACCACCGTAGACGATGTACTGGTCGTTGCCGGTGACGCTCCACGGTCCCTGACTCTGCCCGGTGTAGGTGCCGGTGCTCAATGCCGGGAACCAGGTCTGCAGCTGCGGATGCGGCAGGCCCTCGAAATTGGTATAGCCGTGGATTTCACGGTCGATAGTTCCAGCCGTTTCCTTGCTGAAGGCCATGGCGCGGTTGTACTGCCAGCTGGGTTCCTGGGCGAAGCCGTCGATGTTTCCGCAATAGTGCGGATGGCCGGCAAGGTAGAGCAGATCTCCGGTAGCGTGCACGGAGTAGGTATCCCCGTGGCAGTCCTCCACCCAGCGTGTTTCGAGATCTGCCCATTTGATGGCCACCACGCCTTCCAGTGTGGTGTCCCGTCCGAACGTGTAGCCGCTGGCGTAGAAAGTGTCCTGATCCGAGGCGATCGACGTGATGGATCCGGTCTCCCCGCCGTTGCGGACATGCGAGGCTGCCGGATAGGAGAACTTCGCGCTGGTCTCGGTGCTCACGACGGCTAAGCCGTTGGCGAAGTCGCTGGTCGAGTTCACCTGCGTGAATTTGCCTCCCAAGGCCAGCTTTGTCCCATCGGGCGACAGCGACATGGACTCGACGTGCCCTCCTGCGACCACTGGCCTGAACGACAGGAGGGCGGCGTCGCTGGCACGCAATGCAGCCGCTTGCTCGCGCCAGGCCTCCCCGATGCGGAAGAAGGAACCGCCCAGGTACACGGTGGTGTCCGTGGCGACAATGCTGCGTACGGAGTTGGAGGGCTGCGGGTCGAATTCCTCGATGCGTTCTCCGGTAGCCGGATCAAGTGCCGCAATGCGGGAGGCGCTTTGCCCGTCCACGGTGGTGAAGTCCCCGCCAACGTAGAGCCGGCTGCCATCCGGAGAAGCTGCAAGAGCAAGTACTTGGGCATTGAATTCCGGAGCAAAGCTGTCTATCAGTTCTCCAGTACGGATGTCGTAGGCCAGGATGTTCTTGCGCGTTGCAGTTTGCGTCCCAGCCGCAGCACCTGCAGGACGCGCGGTAGCGAAGCTTCCTCCTGCGTACACCGTGTTGCCAATGACCACCTGGCTCCAGACCACGCCGTCGATCTGGACGGTCGGCAGGGCATCGGCGGTAACCGTCGTGGGGGTCAGCGGATCTGCGGGATCCGCCGGCACGCTATCTGCAAGCGCTGGTGGCACCGCCAAGGAGGCAGCGGCCATCAGCGCGATTGCTGCGAACATGGTTATGGCCCGTCGGACGATGGCCGGGGCGGATCTGCGGATCAAGGCGATACCTCACCTGCGAGCTGTTGGATTTTCTTGGTAGCGCCGGTTTCGAATTCGAGGGTCACGAAAGTTGCGGATTCTGTCTGGGCACTGAATAGATAGGTGGCAACGGCCTTTTTGCCGGCTGCCAGTTGTGCAGGAAGAACGGTGCTGCGTGCGTCGGTGAGCAAGGCTGCCGGTTCCAGGTCCTCGCCGTAGAACAGGCGCAATTGGGCCTTGTCCAAGTCCAGCGTGGTGGTCCCGTCGTTGGACAACTCGATTTCAACCAACGTAGCGGCACCGGCAATTTCCCCGATGCCTTCTGCTTCGGACTTGGTTTGCTCGATGTGCTTGATCCGCATCTTCGCCTGCGGACCTGCTTGGACATCATCAGCAAGGTCCACCGTCTTGGCTGTGGCTGGCAGCTTGCCGGCGGCCGGGTCATCCGGGGCCACTTTTTGCGCGTCCTTGTCCTTCTTCCACGAAGACTTCCCTGGCTTCTCGGCCGGAGCGGATTTCCCAGATACTTCAGCGGCCTTCTTCTCTTCGGAGGCGGGCGGCGCCAAAGCGGATTCATGCAGCTGCTTGTCGATGGCCGCCAATGTAGTTTCCGCGGGTTGTCCGGGTACGGCTGCTTCCGGCAGAGCTGCTGGCTGCGCCATGCAGGAAGCCAGGGCGCATCCGAGCAGGAGAAGCATCAGGAGAATGCGCAACTTGGCGCCGTCATAACTGCAGGCCCCTGGGCCTGCTGCTTTCGCACGTTCCATGATTTGCCTGGTTCCGCGCTCAGGCCCGCTGAGCCCGTATTGGTGGAGGACTCAGCTGCCCCAGGGCCACTCTGAGCTTGGTGCTCGATGTATGTACGGTGTACGGGAAGTATTCGACTTTGACTCCGACGGCGGCAAAGAGCTCTTCCAATTCCTTTCCGCCTTGCGTGCCTTTCCAGTCATCTCCTTTGAAGAACACGTCGAATCCGACATCTTCCCAAGTCCGCAACCGATCGTGGTGGAAGTCGAGCACTGCCTTATCCACGAAGCCGATTGACGAGACGATATCCAGTCTTTCGCTTTCCGGTATTACGGGCCGTCGTCCTTTGGTCAGGAGCAGCCTTTCATCGCTGACTACGCCGGCAACGAGGTAGTCGCATCTGGATTTGGCTTGCCTGAGTATATTAAGGTGCCCGACATGGAACAGGTCGAAGGCGCCTGCGGCGTACCCGATAATCATGATCTTCCCCAATTTCTTATGAACCAATTGCTGATTCGTTTCCCCATAGCGTCCAAGCCATCCCCATGGCTTGGCACTTGATTGCTTCCTGGAAGTCCGGCCCAGTCCCTAGACGCCGCGAAAACCAGTTTCCGCAGACGGCTGGGCTTCAAGGTCCTCGGGGAGCTTGGCTGCACCGGCCAGCTCCCAGCACAGGTTCTCGTATGCCCGGGCAACGTCACCCCAGTCGTAGTCCTTGGCCCGCTCCCGGGCCAGCTGGGCACGCAGGCGTACGGCATCCTCTTGCGACTCGGTGCGCTCGAATAAACGGGCTGCCGATCCAGAGTCGTTGAAGTATTCGCCGGCTGCCTGGGCCACTTCGCGGTTGAAATTCACGTCATAGGCATTGATTGCCGTACCGGCGCCCAAGGCCCTGAGCAATGATGGGTTGGTGCCGCCGACCGAATGCCCGTGCCAGTACGCCAGCGCATGGGCATAGAGCTCGTCCAGCAGCTGCTGGTCCCACACCCCGCCCAGGAAGCGGACTTGATCCGTGGCCGCGGCGTGAACCTGCTGCGTATACTGCTCGGCGTAAGGAGCCGAACCAACAACCACCAGCGGGAGTCGGGCCTGCGACTGGCCATAGCCGAGGACAATCATTTCCACGTGGTTCTCCGGCTCGAAACGGGCCACCACCAGATGGAACTTTCCTGATTCCAAGCCGAGCGCGGCCAATTTGGAGGCAGGAGTCTGGGGAATCTGCGGTGCCCCATAGGTAATGAGCCTCGTAGCCCGGGAGAATTCCGAGGTGTAATAGTCAGCGATGCCCCGGGCATCGGCAATCAATTCCCTGCTCCACCAGACGCAGAGGCGCTCGCATAACCGGTAGTACTTCTGTCCGACCGGTCCCCACTTGGCCCGTTTCCATTCCAATCCGTCCACGTGCGTGGCAACGGGAATCCTCCCCAAGCCGAGCAAAGGGAGCATCGGCGCATTGGCTGCATTGAAGACAATTGCAGCGTCCGGGCGGTTGAAGAGGGCATGGACCACCGACAAAGCCGTATGGCTCAGCGTTTCCAAGCTCCGTCGCCTCATGGCAGGCAAATGCACCAGCTTCATGCCAAGGTACTCGCTCCTACGCTCATCCTTGGCGGTACCGCGGCAATATACGGTAACTTCGTGCCCTTGATCGGCCAGCCGGCGCCCCACCTCTTCAATGGCGGTCTCGAAACCGCCATAGCGTGCAGGTACTCCCCTGGTTCCAATCAATGCGATGCGCAGTTTGGCGCGCGCGTCATGGTGCTCGGTGCGTTGCATTCTGTTCCCCCAAATTTAAACAGCAGAATCAACGTCAGCTTGCCTGCCGCAACGGCGTCGATCCCCAAAATCAACGGCGAGTTCCGGAACATGCCGCAAGCATGCGTTCCTCATCCACCGAGCATATGTGGCGCAACGATGCTGCGCACGAGTACGCCGGTACTCGCGTTACCCGCGAATTACTTGTTCGAGGATGCCAGGAATACTCACTCATCACTGGGTAAGTTTCCTCGTCAGCATTCAAATCCATGAATTGAGAGAGAAACATCACGATTGAATAACGGTTCAATCCATGCCACCATTTACAGCAGGGCCCGCGCGACCCTGTAACCGACGCCATTATTAGATGAGCAGGGCCTGTTTTGCTGGGGAGCACGGGTTGAGCTCCGAGGATCCATTGCAGACCTTTCCCCCCAAGAACAACTTTCCCCTCGCTCTGAATAAGACCGACCCCGCTTCCCACCGTCCGCGCGTGATCGCGGCCCTGGCCTTGGCCGCCGCGTGCAGCGTGGTTGCCAGCGCCTTGAACCCTGTGCCCGCGGCCGCTTCGACCACATTCATTGCCGACGCCATGACCCGCACCATTGGTTCCGGCTGGGGTTCTGGCGCAAATGGAGTCGCCTACTCCACCAACAGTGCAAGCCGTTTCGCAGTGGATGGTTCCCAGGCTGAAATGACCTTGCTGCCCGGCAAGCTCACCCATGCCACCGCGGCTGTTAACGCTTCGGACATTCAGGCCGGCATGGATATTTCCTTCGACTCGCTGCCCAGCACGGGTTCTTCCTATGCGCACCTTGGTGCCCGGAAAACCGCTGATGGCGAGTACACCGCTTCGCTACGGCTGAAAAGCACAAGGAACCTGTCCTTGGAGATTTCACGGACCGTGAACGGGAAAAAAATCATGCTCGGCTCACAGCAGATCAGCGCGTCGGCCGACCCGGGTACCGCGTACCACGTTGACTTCGCTGTTACCGGCAGCAGCACGGCGTCGCTCAAGGCCCGGGCCTTCGAATCCGGCAGCAGCGTCCCCGAATGGCAGCTGGAAGCAGAAGACGCGTCCACTGCCCTGGCCTCGGCCAAAGGCAGCTTGCGCATAGGCGGCTACCTTTCGGCCAGCGCCACGAAGAACTCCGGTTTGCACGTTGATAATCTGGTAGCGCGTTCGGCTGTTCAAGAACCTGCACCGGCACCGGCACCTGCCCCATCGCCTTCCCCAACTCCCGACGCAGCACCAGATGCCAGAGGAACCGAGCTCAGCTCCGAGAACACCACTCTGAATGAACAATCGCCGCTGAGCGGAACCCTGAGTGCCATCCCGTCCACTGCACTTTATGTTTCCGCATCCGGCAATGATGCCTCCACCGGCAAAGCTGCAGCGCCGCTGCGCACCATTTCCAAGGCCATTTCGAAAGCCGCCAGCGGGCAGACCGTCGTGGTCCGTGGCGGCAGCTATCACGAGTCGGTAGTGATTCCTGCATCCAAGAGCATCAAGCTGCGCGAATACCCGGGAGAAACAGTCTGGCTCGATGGCTCGAAGACGGTCACGGGCTTCACCGCTGCAAGCAATGGGTGGGTGAAAACCGGCTGGAACTACGATTTCGATACCAGCCCGACCTACAACCGCGGGGCCACAGACAATACCGCTGAATCATGGGGCTTCATCAATTCCAGCTATCCCATGGCCGCCCATCCCGACCAAGTATGGATCAACGGGACCAAGCAGACCCAGGTATCCTCGGCTTCCAAGCTCAAGCCGGGCGCCTTCTACGTGGACCGCGCCAATAACAAGCTGCACCTTGGTACCGACCCGTCCGGAAAGACCGTGCGGGCTTCCACGCTGGTCAAGGCGCTGAGCATCCGCAGCGGCAATTCCAGCGTTTCGGGTATCAATGTGCGCAAGTTCGCTCCTTCGGTGCCCGACATGGGTGCGGTCACCGCGGAGAAGCCGGGCATCACTGTGCAGAACCTGACCATCGAGGATACGGCAACCACGGGTTTGAACGTCAGCGCTGTGAAGAACACCGTGAGCAACGTGAAGATCCAGCGCAGCGGCATGCTGGGCATGAACGCCGTGTACGCTGACGGACTGGTCGTCAACAAACTGGCCTCCACAGGCAATAACCACGAGCGGTTCAACACTTCGCCTGTCTCCGGCGGGCTGAAGATCGGACGCACCCGCGGTGTGACGGTGAAGAATTCCAAGCTCAACAGCAACTACGGTCCGGGACTTTGGTTGGACGAATCGGTCTACGATTCCAAGGTGCTCAATAACGACATGGTCTCCAATACCGGGCACGGACTGTCCTTGGAAATCTCCGCAAAATCCGTGGTGGCCAACAACCGCATCGCCAAGAATTCCGGATTCGCCTTCAAACTGAACAACACCAGCGATGTGAAGATCTGGAACAACACCATCAGCGGCAAGAACCGGGTGCTGAATATCGTGCAGGATGCACGCCGCGCAGCCACCAAGTCCGATCCAGGCCACGATCCGCGCCAGCCATTCCCCGACACCACCATGACCTGGATCAACAAGAACATCGTCGCGAAGAACAACGTATTCTCCAATACCGGCGGAGGCAATGCGATTCTTGCCGTCGAAGACTACTCCGGAACCTACACCGCACAGCAGATGAAGATCTCCTTGGCGTCAAATGCCTACCACCGCATCAGCGCCACGAATCCGAAGTGGTCCTCCGTCTGGTCCAAAGGCGCTGGAAACCCTGCAGTGTTCACCACCTTGCCAGCCTTTTCCAAGGGCACCGGCGAGGAACTGAATTCCTTTGAAATCACTTCCAGCACGGTACTGACCAGTGCAAATAATCCGACCACCAGCGTGACAGGCAAGAACAGCCATGCTACTGCGTTGCCCAGCGACATTGCGGCTTTGATTGGCCAATCCCCCGCTTCCAAGCGCATCGGCAATTACCCGCGCTAAGCCCAGCGCTTGTTTGGCAAAGAAGCCACCGGATCCCGGCTCTGCATTTCGCAATGCCGGGATCCGGTGGCTTCGGGCTCAGCTGCCCCTGGCCACCGGAGGATCTAGTGGCTGCTTGCGCTGCAGCGGCGCAGCGTGCTCCCAATCCAACGCCGCACGGTTGCTGGCTGGTTCCAGCATCAGGGCGAAGACCAGGAAAATCAGGAATAGCGCACCGGCATCCACCAGCCCGTTCTCCATGACGCTGCGGATGACCACGAAGGCCAGCAACGGGAACAGCAAGCTGCGCAGCCTGCGCGATCGCAGTGCGGCAAAAACCGTGAGCAGAACCCAGAGGGCCACGAGGAACGTTCCGATGATCCCAGTTTGCGCCAGCAGGGAAATCCACGAAGAATCGAAAACCTGCTCATCCCAGTACTGCCCTTCGACAGCAATGGTCTTCTGGCTCAGTCCCGCGCCGATCCACCGCTGCCACGAATCATTGGGCAGGTTCAGCACGACCGACCAGCTGATGGTCCGGGAGTTCAAGGTCATCACCGAGGCACTGTCCTCGCGAGCCATCAGATTTTGCAATACCGGAGTCAGGAATACCAGGTAGAACACCAGCGGAAGGGCAGCCAGCGCCGCCACTACGGTCTGCATCGGGACCCGTCGAAGCATCAGCAGCATGCCAGCTGCCGTGCAAGCAGCCGCGATGAGAGCGGTGCGCGACTCGGAGAGCAGAAGGATGGCGCTGAGCACCACCAGCATCCCCACATGCCACCAGCGCACATGCGCGCGCAGCGATTGGTGGAAAAGAACCAGTGCCGGGATTCCGGAAAGCAAAGCCAGCTCATTGGGACTCAGCGGTGGGATGCCGCCTGCCAGACGCCCGCCCCCGCCCAGAGCCAACCCGCTTGCCGAGCTGATGATTCCAACTGTTGCCAAACCGACGCACATGGCCAGCAGCACCTGGTGGGCCGGGAAGATCCGCATGATGAACAGCACCGTAGCCGCCAGCATCGCCACACGGATCGCGATGATGGCCGAGGCCATGAAATTGCCTTCAGCCATCGCACCGATCACGCTCAGGGCCAGCACCGGGCCGAGCAGCACGAAGCTGCGCACACCCACCGGCTGGCGGGCGCCGCTCCACATCCACAGCAGGATTGCCCAGCACAGCACAGCGCTTTGCAGCAGCGCCTTGAGCACGACCACGATGTCCAGTCCACCGGTGAACAGCGATCCCTGGCGCCAGGCGACCACGCTGAAGACCAGCAGGATCCACAGCAGATTCAACTGCCACAGGCGCGGAACCCGGTATCTTCTTGGCATCGGGACCTGCTCCGCCGGCGCCCAGGACGCGCTGACGGCCATAGGCATGATCAGGCTCCTCGCCGGCCGCGGAAGCGCGAGGCCTTGCGCACCAGCACCAGCCCGGTCGCTCCGACGCGCACCGCGTTCAGCTCCTGCAGGGCACCGGCCACCTGGCGGTAGGTGGTGCGCCGTTCACGTCCGGTGAGGATCACGCAATCGCTGTGCAAGGCCACTGCCGTGGCATCCAGGGGCTGGCCCTCCATGCTGGAAACGAAGAGCACCACGTCGAATTCCTCTTCAAGGGAAGCGATCAAGCTGTCCAATCCGGCGAACACGTCGAATCGGCGCAGCGTCCCAGGCTGCGGACCGGCAGGCAGGTAGCCCATCGGCACCGACTCGATATGCCTGAGCGCATCATGCAGCTCGCTGGTACCGGCGAGAACCTGGGCCAGGCCCGCGCCATCCGACCCGTCCTGGCCCAATGGTTCCAACTGCCCGTCGGCCTGCACTATCACCGATCGCTTGCCCATGGCCGCCAGGGTCTGGGCGAGCTGGCGTCCATCGATAACCGCATCGGCACGGGTACTGAGCACCAGGATGCGTTGCGGCAAACGCCCGTCATTGGCCATCAGCAGGTTCGATACCAGCTGGCGGTAGCCGACCTGGATGCCGGCCGGGTTTGCACTGGCGCCGTCCTTGGACCGGGCTGCCACCGTGCCGAGTACGCGCATGCGCAATTGCCTTTCGGCATCGCGTCCGCGCAGGATCCGTGGATCCAGCTTGTGCAACGCCAGAGCCAGCAGCAATCCCAAGCTGGCTCCCGAGACCAGGCCCAGCGCCAAGTTCACGGATTTGCGCGGTGCGGTGGCGTACTGCGGTGCCGAAGCCGGCACGGACAGCTCGGCTTTGACTTCGAGCGTCTTCGGATCGGTGTTCTCCAGCTTCTGGATGGACTTTGCCAGCAGCCCGGCAGCCGTATTGGCAATGTCCGCGGCCTGCTGGGCCTCCGGGGCCCTCGCCGTCACGGCCAGCAGCACGGTATCGACCGGATTGGTGGCGTTCACATTGGATTTGACGTCCTGGAAACTGCGATCCAGATCGAGCTCGCGGATCACCTGGTTGATCAGCTTCGGATCATTGACCAGCTGCGGGTAGGACCCCACTCGCTGCAGCGCGAACTGGCCACGCGCGTAGGCCGTGTCCTGGCTGGAATTGACGCTGACGAACAAGGTCGACTTCGCGGTGTAGACCGGGGTCATCCCCAGGGTGATGAAGATGGAGGCGAGTATCCCGGCCAGGGTGCTGGCCACGATCCACCACATGCGGGTTCGCAGCACGAAGAGGAAATCACCCAGATCCATGCCTGCCGCCTCCCGCTGCGCGTGCTGCCCCCATCCCACTTCCGGCGCAGCTGGCCAGGTGCGATGATCTCGGTAATCAAGTGCTTTAACCAAGGCGCTTCACCTCCCGGTACCACTTGTTCAAGGCCAGTACCAGGAAACCTGCATTGGCCAGCAGCAGCAACACGTATACGGCAATGAACACCGATGGCAGCCACAGAGTCAGGAAGGCCAGGCAGATCAAGCCGAAGTCGGTAGGCACGACGGCCAATGAATACAGGGCCGAGCTCTTGCCCTGGCCCTGCAGGTAGTGCCCCGTTTTCCCGGAGGACAGCCTGCGCAGCTGATCGGTGAGGATCATGGAGAAGAACAGGCTGCAGGCCACGACCTGGTAGGCAATGGGCACCAGGTACCAGGCGCCTTCTACCGGGTAGAACCGGTACCACGAAATCAGCACCATCGCATGCAGGGCGGCGGTCTTGATCGCGTCGACAATATGGTCAAGCCATTCGCCGGCAGCGGATCCGGAACCTTGGAGCCGGGCCAGCTGCCCATCAGCAGAATCCAGCGCGTAGCCGAGCACCAGCAAAGCCGTGATCAGCAGCGAAGAGCCGAAGGACGGTTCCAACAGCGCGATCACCGCCAGTCCGCCAGCCGTGCAAAGAGCGCTGATGCCGGTCACGCCATTGGGCGTTAACCGAAGCAGATAGGCCAGTGCCGCCAGCCGGCGGCCTAGTGGCCTGTTGACGAAGCGCGAGTAGGCTGGCGCTCCCTTATTGGTTTTCTGCCGCTGGCGCAGTTCTGCGACCGCCCAACGGTATCCTTGTTGTTCTTGCAGCATGTGAGTCCTCCCCAGTGAACTCTTATGTGCTTGCGGCCGCGATCGGCCGCAAGCGCCCCCGATATTCAGCCCTGTCCCCAAGCACCGCATTTGTGCAGCGCATCCCCAGGGGACAACCCGGGCTGAGTACAATCTAGTTCATTTCCCTTGTTCTATCCATCGAATTCCCATTCCTAGGCGAAGCCGCTGAACCAGCGCTCGCGCTTCGCACCGCATTGGCGCTACGAACCGCGAACACCCGGACTCAGTCAACGATTTCGCGCACCTCCAGATCGTCGAAGCCCCCCTGGACCGGCGCGTTATTCGCCGAGCCGGACAAGTACACGGACAACCCCAGACGCCCTTCAGCCTGCAGGGCGGCGGTGGAGTCGATGGCATTGAGCTGCCAGTCCAACGGCTCATCCTGGCCCTGGTTGTAGGCCTTGGCCCGCAAGCTGGTGGAACTGCTGCCCTCGGCCTGCAGGCGCAGCCACACCGCTTCGCCTGGCGAACCGTCTACCTGGCCGATGACGGTCTCTGCGCTCAACGCACTGACGCTGCCGGAGACAACCTTTTCCAAGGTCACTGCCACCGAGCCATTGGACAGGAACCTGATCTTGGCACGGTACGCCCCCACGCCAGGAATGTCCCGGATGGTCACCGTCTGGTAGATGCCTCCGCCTGTGGCTTGCTTGTCGCGGCTGAGCTTGATGCGCAAATCGCCTTCCCGCACGCCTGCTGGCAGCCACGAGAGCGGTCCGCTTCCGGCGGTGGACATCCGGATCCTTCCGGTGCCTTCGGCCACGCTGAAGTTAGATGACGAGCCTTGGCGCGTCCAGGTTCCCCCGGTATCTGCTTCACCCCATCCATCGGAAACGGTGCGGCCAAAGGCATCGGAGACCAGCAGGGCAGGTTCCGCGATTTCCGAGACCTGCACCTGCTGGACCAGTTCGGCGCTTAGCCCGTCCTCGTCGGTGACCACCAGCTTGACCGGGTAGTCGCCAGGCTCTGCATACTCATGGGATGCGTTCTGTCCGCTGGCGGTGTTCCCGTCACCGAAATCCCACGCGTAGGAGGCAATCCGGCCATCGGCATCACTGGAGGCGGCGCCGTCCACTTGGACTTGGAGTCCGTCCACTTCAAGGCTGAAGGCCGCTGCCGGAGCGGAATTCCGGACATCCACTTCCGTTTCGGTGCGCGATTCCAGCCCGTTCCCATCGCTGGCGGTCAGGGATACCGTATACCGGCCGTCCTCGGCGTAGCGGTGCTGCGCAGTTTGGCCGAGAGCGCTCTGCCCATCGCCGAAGTCCCACTTGTAGCCGGTAATCGGCGCATCCCCGGCCGTGCTGCCCGAGGCATCGGTATTCAGCGCGAGCCCGACTACCGAGGTGCTGAACTGCGCCTGCGGACCTTGGGCGGCGGCCACTGCGACCACCTGGCTGATGGTGCTTTCCCGTTCCCCGGCCTGGACTGTCAGCGTCACGGAGTAGGTGCCTGCCGATTCGTAGTCGTGGCTGGCCGTCGCTCCGTTGGCCTCGGTTCCATCTCCGAACTCCCACAAGTACCCGGTGATCTCCCCGCCAGCTGCCGGCGGCAGCGAATCGGAGGCGTCCACGGTGATCGCCAGCTCATCGGCTTCCCAGCTGAAGGCAGCAGTCGGATCCAGCTCGGCCGGGTCCTGCACGGCGACATCGCTGGAAGCGGTGCCGGATGCGCCCTCGTTGTCGGTGACGGTCAGGGTCACGGTCTTGGTTCCGCTGCTTGAGTACTGGTGCATGGCCTGGGCCCCAGTGCCGGTAGTCCCGTCGCCGAAGTCCCATTCCCAGGACACGATCTGCCCATCGGCATCCTGCGATGGTGCAGCGGTGAAGGTGGCGGCCAGCCCGTCAACAGTGGATTCGAAGGCAGCTTCCGGTGCCGCGTTGGGCACCTTGACCTGTACCGAATTCGACACCGTGCCGGTAGCCCCGTGCTCATCGGTCACCACGAGAGTGACCTCGTAGGTTCCCGGTTCCGCATATTCGTGGGCGGCCTCGGCCCCGGAGGCCTCGGTTCCGTCGCCGAAGTCCCAGGCATATTCCAGTTCCCCGCCCTCGGGGTCTGCGGAGCCAGAGCCATCGACCTGGATGCCCAGGCCGTCAACACCCAGTTCCATGGCCGCGACCGGAGCGGCATTTTCCACCGTCAGGGTGCTCTGCGCCTGGGCAGTGGCCCCAGCGCTGTCGGTGACCGCCAGGGTCACCGTGTATTCACCGTCGGCGCCATAGGCATGCTCCACATCCTGGCCGGATGCCTTCTGGCTGCCATCACCGAAGTCCCACTCGTAGGACAGTTCCCCCTGCTCCGGATCCGCGGATCCGGAGCCGCTGAGGCTGACCTTCAAGCCGGCCTGCTCGCTGGCTATCGCGGCTACCGGCGGCTGGTTGACCGCCTTGGCCTCGATCTGCTGCGTACTGGTGGCACTGCCGCCGCGGTCATCGGTAATGGTCAGCACCACCGTGTAGGTGCCGGCTTGGGCGTATTCATGAAGCACTCCTTCGGTCTGCACGGTGGTGCTTTGCCCGTCGCCGAAGTCCCAGGCATAGCTGGCGATGGTGCCGTCGGCATCGGTTGATCCGCTGGCGTCAAATGCCACTGCCAGCCCTTGGCTGGTGCTGGTGAACTCGGCCAGTGGATCCTGGTTGGGCTCTCCTGCAATCCCGTAGTGCTCGTTGACCTCGGCCTGGGACAGCGCCCTGGCATAGACCACGGCCTCGTCGATTTCGCCATCGAACCATGCCGAGCTGGCTCCAGACCAGACCCGGTCCCCGCCAATGCGCCAGTAGCCGTTGAACGGCTCGGCCGCGGTTTGCGGGTTGGTTCCGGTGAGCGCGCCATCCACGTACAGCTTCATGCCCTCGCCGGACAGCGTGGCAACCAGATGGTGCCAGTCCCCGTCGTTGTAGGACCGGTCGGTGGTTACCAGGTTTTCGGCCCCGGTATAGACGCCGAAGACCAGGGTGCCGTCATTGCGCATGTAGACATGCCGGTCATAGCTGGATGACAGGCCGCTGGCCGCATTGCCGAAACCGATGATCTTGCCTCCGCTGCCCGTGGTTGTCCGGAACCAGGCCTCAGTGGAGAACACCGTCGGGTTCTGCACAGCCCGGTTGGAGACCACCGCGGCATCGGTCTGGCCGAAGCCCAGCGACGTGCCGTGGCCGATGGCGGATTCTTCGCCATAGCGGACCGGGCCGTTGATGGTCCCGTCGTTGCGGGCAATCGTGCTGTCCTTGGCCGTGTTGCCCTCGGTTTCGTCCAGGCGCCAGTACATCTGCGGTTCATCACCATAGACCGCCATGCCGTAGGCATCGGCAGGAGGCTCGGGGATGTCCGCGGTGCGCCCGGTGGATTGGAAGAGCTGCAGGACGGCGGCCGCGTCGATTTGCTCATTGAAGATCGCCACCTCATCCAGCTCGCCGTCGAAGGTCTTGCTCGACGGCTGGTTCGGCCAGCCGCTGAGGTTGTCTCCGCCGATGCGCCACATGCCGGAGTAGGCCTGGCCGCTGCTGACATCGGTGCGTTCGGCGACCTTGAGCCCATCAACGTACAGATGCATTCCCGCTTGGCCCAAAGTTGCCGTGAGCTGGTGCCACTGCCCGTCGTTGTAGCTGGCCGAGGAACTGACCGTTGCCGCCCATCCCAGCCATGTGCCGAAGTGCAGGCGTCCGGAATTGTCCATCCAGACATGGCGGTCATAGCTTCCGGAATCTCCGGTAGCCGAGCTGCCATAGCCAATCAGCTTGCCGCCCTGGTCGCTCTGGGTCTTGAACCACAGCTGGGTGGTGAACGTGTCAGGCGCGGTTGCAATATTCCGGCTGGCCAGCGACTGCCCGCTGAACCCGCTGGCATCATCGTCGCTGATCGCGCCGGGCACCCCGCGCTGCAAGGCCGCGTCGGCATCGGCATCGACGAAGCCGATGTTGTCATAAGCCACGGTGCCGCCTGATTCATTCAGCGGATAGTAGATATCCGCGCCGGTATCGCGCAAGACCTGCGTATACGCGCTCTCTGCGCTGTTGCTGACGGTCACCGCATCCGAGCGCGGGCCGATGTAGTTATTGCCCCACGGGTCCGAGACCCGTACCCGGTAGGTGTGGGTGCTGCCCGGTGCCACGCTGTCATCGCGGAAGCCCAGCGACTGCTTCTTCCACCAGATCGAGGACACTTCCTGGCTGTCGATGGCGGTTAGCGAATTATCGCGCAGCAGCTCGTAGGTGAGCATTTCGTCATCGATATCCCATGTGGTTGGCCAGGCTACGCGCACGGAGCCGCTGCTTTGGGAAATCGCCGATGGCTTGAGCTCCGCGGTGTACTCGGGACGGATGGAATTCGAGGATAGGGAGCGCTTGGCGAAGACGGCCAGGCCCTGCTGGTTGGTGTTGTTCAGCCTGGTGAACTCGCCGCCCAGAACCAGGTAGTCCCCGTTATTGTCCATGGCCCAGCCGCCTTGGTACTGCCCAGTGTAGGTACCGGTGTTGATCGAGGGGTACCAGTGCAGCAAGGTCGGGATCGGCTGATTGCGCACCAGCGAATTATTCGACGGCGAGGTGGCATCCGTGCCGGTGGCGAAGGCAGTCTCCGCCAACGCGCGTTTCCAGATCATCGGATTCTCCTCGGGGAATCCGTTGACCGAGGAGCAGTCGTGGGCGTGCGGGGTGGAGTAGACCACGTCGCCCATGATGGTGATCGAAGAGGTCGATCCGTAGCAGTTATCGAGCCAGACCAGGTCTCCGGTAGCGTAATCGGCGGCAAACCGGCCGTCGAACCAGTGCCAGCCCATGCCATTGTTAGCCGCGTAGATGACTCCGTTTTCCAGTTTCAGGTCCACGACCCATGCCCGTGCATTGTCATCGATGCGTGCCGGGACCGGAGCGGAGCTCCAAGGAACCTGCTGGCCGGTAGTCTCGTTCACGGCTCCGATGCCGACCTTGGGCTCGTTGTTGATTTTCTGGAAGCGCCCGCCAATGACCACGCGGTCGCTCTGATCGGTGGCGATGATGCCATGGACAATGTCATCGGTGACCGGTGCCCACGCCAGCAGTTCGGCGTTGGCCCGATTCAGCTTGGCGACATTGCGCCGCACCTGGTTGGCTACCGAGTTGAAGGAGCCGCCCAGGTAGACGGCGTCACTGGTCACTGCGAGGGTTTCCACAGACCCGCCCACGCTGGCGGCGAAGGAAGTCAAGGCCCCGTTGGAAGTGGTGAATTCAGCGACCTTGCTGCGGGCCTGGCCGCTGACGGCGGTGAACTGGCCACCGGCGTAGAATCGGCTTCCATCCGGCGAGAACTCGATATCCATGACCGGGGCGTTGAAGTTCGGGTTCCAGGGCAGGATCTGCCCGCTGGTGATGTTGAAGGCCATGGCGTTATTGCGGACCACTTCCCCGGTACCGCCAGGGTTCACACCGCTTGGCCGTACCCGGGTGAACGAGCCGACCACATAGGCCACGTTCCCGCGCACACGCAGGTCCCAGGCCACGCCGTTCAGCTGCGGGGTAGGAAGGTGATTTGCACTGACCGTCTCGGGCAGCACTATTTCTTCTTCGCCAGCGGCCATCGCCGGAACTGCGCTCAGGCCGGCAATGACCAGCACAGCCGAGGCAACCGAAGCCAGCACCCGTGTGAATCGCCGCACGGGTGTGCGCCGCCCTGCAGTAATCTGCTGCTCTTCCATGTCCATTCCGTTCATTATTGATACCGGGGCTTTGCCAAGTCAGCGCTGCTGGGCGAATCGGTCCGCTGGTTGCCCCTGCCGGGGCAAGTGCACGGCAACCGATTTCTGCAGCCACCGTCGCATGGCCAAGCCGCCGGCCAAAGCACCAGCGGCGGCGGCCCACGGAACCAGCCGGTAATCCGAAGTGAATACCAGCACGGTGGCAATCAGCACCACGGACAGGATGCTGTCCATGAACCTGATGGCAAATACCGGCCGTGCATTCTCATGTACCGCAGCCAGCAGGCCATACGGTGTGGACGCCGCCACCGCGCTGGCATACGCCAGCCACCCGGTAACAGCAAGACCTGACGGGCGGATGCCCGTCAGCAGAGGTCCGCCCCAAGGCAGCAGCACCAGTCCAATGGCCGCGCAGCCTGCGGTGGCCAGCAACAGCTTGAGCACCACCGAATCAGTGTTCTTCAGCTGGCGCCATGGACCGGCATCTCGGTCGCGGGCCAGTGACGCAAACAGGTAGGCACAGGTGCCAGTGACCAGCAGCATCGCAGGAGCAGCATAAAGCCTGGCCGCCTCCAGCGAGCCGGCCGCGGCCAGGCCGATCAAGGCGGTGACGAGCACGCGCATCACGGTCAGCTGGGCCGGACGCAGTCCTTGCAGGGCAGAGCGCCAGATTCCGAACCTGGCGACGGCCCGGATCTGAGCCGGACGGCGGGCCGGTGTTTTTTCGCTTTTTGGCAGGCGCAGCCAACCGAAGGCGGTTCCGGCGCATTGCCCGGCCAGGACCGCCAAGAAGAACGCTTCCAGCGTCAGGGTGGAGAAGACGCCGAATCCCAGCAGCACCATGCTGGTGGTTCCCAATACCGCCAGGTCCACCGCGATCAGCTTTCCGAAGTTGAGGATCACCATGTAACTGCGCCGAACCAGCTCTTCAGCGACGTAGGCAACCACTGTCAAGCCGTAGAGCACGGCTCCGAGCAAGCCCAGCTCGGTACCCGCCCAGCAAAGCAACGCTCCGATGGCCCCCAGGGACAGGGCCAGCAAAGCGAGCCAGAAGCGCAGTCCCGCCTGCACATGCGGATCATGCCGGTCCAGAACCGTCAGCGAGTCGCCGACAAAGCCGGAAACGATGGCAGCTGCAAGGATCAGCGCTCCGTAGAGCGTCGAAATGAGGCCCAGAGCCTCCAGCCCCAGGAGCTTGGAGGCCAGCATCAGCACAATCAGGCTCGTCAGAGACTGGATTGCTTGGGCCGTGGAAGATGACGCCACGCCGGTGGCCTTGTCAAGCAGGGTTCTGGCAGCAGTCATTTCTTCTCTGCTTTCACTGCGAACAGCCCCGGAGCGTGCAGGTTGTCCAGATCCACCTGCAGCTTTGCGGGGGCGCCGGCCTCCGCGACGATGAAGGCGTAGCGGGCACTGGCCTGCTTTCCGGCCTCGATGGTGCCCGTGAAGTCATAGGCCTCGACCTCGCCATAAAGGGGCAGTGCGACCAGCTGGTTCTTGCCCAGCACGAGATAAGCGAGCACGCTGGAGATATCCAGCACCTTGTCGGTTCCATTGCTGATTCGAACCTCGTAGACCCGGTACGGCGCTCCGGTGAAATAGCCTGGTCCTTCACTTTTCACGGTGCCATTGCCAATGGCCGAAACCTTGACGCTGACCCCGTCCCGATAGCTGGCTTCGCTTTCATCCTCCATATCTGCCGGCAACCGGTCAGCGGCGCTGACTGCCTCACCGGAACGCTTCACGACCGGCAGCTTTCCCCCCTCGGCTTCGAAGGCAACCCCGCTGTAATCTGCTGGCTTCTCGATTTCGGGTGTTGGCTCGTCGCTGGGAACCTTGGTTGCTTCCGGCTGCGGCGCACTGTCTTTCGGCGCCTTCGTCGGATTGGCCGCAGGCTTGCCTGTTGGCGGTGCATACGGTGATGGTGCTTGTGCTTGCTGCGCCCCGTTGTCCAGCTCGCTCGCCTGGGGCGCAGCTGAAGTGCACGCTGCAAGCAAGAAGATCGATGAGCAGAGCATCCCCAGCGTTGCCAGAATTCTTATCCGTCCGGCGGGTTTCGTGGCAAAGGAGTCGGCGGCAGCTGGGGGGCAAGTCGTGTTTTCGCGCGACTGACATGCCGCCGACTCCGCCTCATAAGCCCACCCGGAAGTCGCACGCGGGATTTCTCCCGCGCGGGAAATCGGATGGACTGGTTGATGCGCATCCGGCGGTGTCCCGCCAGAGCAATTCTTGTTGATAGCCCGAGTGCTTCCAGGCTCATGTGCTCGCAACGAACGCATTTTCTGATCCCCCACAGAATCCGTACTGCTTTGTTTTCGAACATTGGTTGCGCTAGGCACCCGATGAAAGGTAGCGCATGCTTGCGGATCCTGGCTGCAAATTGATGCGGCCCGATATCTGCTTGTCCCAGTGGTCCTGCCATGGCGTGCCCGCAGTCAACGCCACGGGCACGATGCAAGTTCTCATCCTGGCTCCTAGTAGGCACCGTCGGGCTTGACCATGACCTGGAAGGTACGCCAGATCAACCGCAAATCGCTGAGCACGGTCCAGTTCTCTGCGTAGTACAGATCCAGCCGCACGCTTTCCTTCCACTCCAAATTCGACCGTCCGGAGACCTGCCAAAGTCCGGTCACCCCCGGCTTCAGCAGCAACCTGCGGCGGGCGTGGCCATCATAGGTTTCCACTTCGGCGAACAGCGCCGGACGGGGTCCGACCACCGACATGTCCCCGCGCAGGACATTGAGGAACTGTGGCAGCTCATCCAATGAATGCTTGCGCAGCCAGTTGCCGCACCGGGTGACCCTCGGGTCGTCTTTCAATTTGAACAGCGGCCCTGCCCCTTCATTCAGCTTCTGCAACGCGGCCAATTGTGCTTCGGCATCCTGGACCATGGTGCGGAATTTGAACATCTTGAAGGGACGGCCATCCTGGCCGGCCCGTTCCTGGAGGAAGAAGATCTTCCCCGGGCCATCACGCCTGATCAGCAAGGCGATCACCAGGAAAACCGGCGACAGGGCCAGCAAGGCGAGCAGCGAAAAGACGATGTCGAAGGCACGCTTGAAGAAGTATCGCGTCCCAGTGAATTTCGCCAGTTCCACATGCAACAGGGGCATCCCATCCATTGGGCTGGTGCGCACGCGGCGGCTGGCTACTCCGATCAGCGAGGAGGCCACAATGAGCCTGGTTCCGGTGCCTTCAAGACGCCAGCCCAACTGCTGCAAGGCTTCATTGCCACCGGGCAATGGTCCAGCCACGATCACCGAATCAGCATGCAACCGCTGGATTTCCTGCTCGATGGCGCCGGTGTCATAGAGCAGCGGAAGTACCGGATCAACCTCGCGGATATCGTGTTCGGCTTCCGGATCCGCCGCGCCGTCCATCAGCACCCCAACAACACGGTAGGCAGGTCCTGACTTCTTGGAAATCTGGCAGATTGCGAACGGGGCGTCAGCGGGCTGGCCGTAGACCAGCACATTGCTCAGAGCATAGCCGCTTCTGCTGCGCAGTCCCAGCCACTGGCGCCAGGTCCACCTGCTCGTCAGCAGCGCGGAGAGTCCCAACGGCAAGGAAAGTACGAGAAAGATCTTCAGGCTCTCTTGGCCGGTGATCACGATAAGTACTCCGATGAAGCCCGAGAGCATCAACCCCGAATAGACCATGATCTTGTATTCCTGCATGCCCACGGCAACGCTGCCCAAACGATGGGCTTTAAAGGATTGCAAGCTAGTCATCCAGGCGACGGTCAACAGAAGGCCGGCCAACGCATAGTATTGCGTGCTGCCTGCCAGCAATCGAGATATCTGCGAGTTTTGGGCTTGCGCGATTGCTGGCAAGGCGCTCACCAGCGCAATGACCAGCAGGTCAGTACCGTATAGCCGGCGCAGATAGGCGCGTCCTTGGGCACCAATGGTGCCGGTTTCCCTTTTGATTGCTGGACGCGGCAGCGTCCAGGTTCCGAGCGAAGACACATGATCTTCGCCTAGTTTGCTGCTAATTTGCGACATGGCTTGTTCCCACCCTGACTAGCGATTCAACGCTGCAAGGGTGGTCGCTGGTCGGCAACACAAAGTCAAGCATCTGTATTCCCCCAAGAAATAAGCGAGTTCCCCAAAACACAAGGCAATCGCGCTGTCCCACCAGCCCGGCTGCCGTTCTTTACCTTGAGCCTAGGATGCGAAAGCATCCGATGCACGAGTGGAGGAACACTCAAAAGATTGCCTGCCGTACCCGCAAATACTCACGTGGCACTTGGTTCCTACTCGATCACTACTTGGAAAAGACCGGCAGTGCATAGAAAAACCCTGCACCGGCGCAGAGGGGTTGCCGGTACAGGGTCTTTTCGGAAAGGAGCCGGCGGTCGCGCTGGGGGTAATCCTTGCGGATTCGCAAGCCACCGGCTCCGTCTCTGGGATGAGCTTCGCCGCAAAACACCAAGCGCGCGCCAGACCGACGGGCACTCGTTCGCAAAAGATCGCTTGCGTAATTCGCCAGCTCCCGCAAATCACATTACTCACCTGTGCTGGGCCGGGCACGGGTGGTACCTACCCCAAGTTTGCGCAAACCGGCACGTGCTACCTGCCGGTTGTACCCGCTTCAAGCCCTGCGTGATCCAATTCCGCGCGCTCGGTAATCCCCAACTTCGAAAATACCCGGTAGAGATGCCCCTCCACCGTGCGCTGCGAGACCGTCAAGGCCCGGGCAATCTGCGCGTTATTCAATCCCTGCCGGGCCAGGCTGACGATTTCCGTTTCCCGCGCGGTCAGTTCTGTCATGGCCAGGACACGGGCGATGTACTTTCCCGGGTCCATCCCCTGTTGGTCGATCAGTTGGGCGGCCCGGCGCAGCAAGGCGCCGCAGCGCCGCTGGTCTCCGGACTGGGCGTAGCGTTCGGCCGCCCGGGCCCAGGCCTCGATCGCCACCAGGTATTCTTTCTTGGCCAGGGCGTCCTGGGCCAGCTGCTCCAGCGGCTCGCCAAGCTCTGAGCCTCGCAAGTCCATCAGGCGCGCCAAAAACGCCGCTCGCGATCCCTGCTGCCCCGCCGCCAAGGCGCGCAGTCTTTCACCCAGTTGGGAGTCGGCCAGCTCCTGGTCCCCCAGCTGCCGTGTCATGCTGAAAACGAATTCGCGTTCCACCAGCGGGAAGCACTCCAGCGACTCACCCGGATACGGATAACCCAGCCCCGCAGCGAAGGCCCGTGCGAGGATCCGCTGCTTCGACGACTCCTCGCCCAGCTGTCCGTTCAGCGAAATCGTCCCGCTGGAACTGGAGGACCCGGGCCCGATCACCAGGGATTCAGGCACCGGAAAGCCCAACCGGGCCAGCAGCAGCCGGTACAGTTTATTGGCCAAGGCCAGCAGTTGAGTGATGTCCGCAATCTGCAGCTCCGTCACGGCCTCGGCCATTTTGGCCATGGCGAGCTGGACTCTGCCTCGCAGCAGGTGGCTGACGCCATCGAGCAGCGAGATGGCCCCCTGGTAGTACTGGATGGAACGGAGCCGGGCATGGCGATAGGAGTCGATGAATGCCGCGGCGCGCTCGTATTGTCCCAAGAACAGCAGGTTCCAGCCGATGCGGAAGAACACCCGGACCTCGTACATGGCCTGCGGGACCGGGTACTCCTTGAGGTCCTGCAAAGCCGGTTCCATCAGATCCAGGGCCTGCTGGCACCGGCCGGCGGAAGTGTGCAGGTCGCTGAGCATGATCATGCCGATGAAGCGCACCTGCGCGGGCAGCAGCCGGTCTTCCAGGAATTCTTGCAGCTCGGAAACGCTGGGCAGCGGACCGCGGGCGGTATTGACCCTGAGCCAGAAATCCAGGACTCTGGCCCCCGCACTATGCAGGGCCACGAAACTGGATACCTCTTCTGCGTCCGCGTGCCCCCGGGCACGATGCTTCCAATCGTCCAGGATCCGCTCCAATTCGGCGCCATCAGTTCCGATATTCGTGGTGACCTCCAGCAGGTAGGCGTAGGCCTGCCCGAGCAGCGCCAGATCCGTCAGCTGATCGATCAGGCGCAGCAGCAGCGCGCGTGCGGCATGGTGCCGCCCCATGCTCAGCAGCATCCGCGCTTCGAGCAGCGCTCCCTGCCCATGATGCCGGGCGAGCTTACCCAAGACGCATAGGCGCAGGGCCAACCCGAAATTCAGTTCCCGAGCGGCCTGCTCGGCCAAATCCAGGACCAGCTTCGTGGGCACCTGCTTACCGGTTTCCAAGGACCACAGCACCTCGCGGGCATTTGGCTCTTTTCCCAGCGAGACCGCCGCGGTAACCCACAGGTCATGCAACTGTGCGATGTCCTGCTCGGTGGCCAAGGCGCGGACGACCCGCTGCATGAGCTTGGACTTCAAGGCCATCGCCGGGCCTTGCCGCATCAGCTCGCCGATTTTCAGCAGCCGCCGGTAGGGCAATCCGCACTGCTCCAGCACTTCTGGAGGCTGCGGTCCGGCCAAAGCCAGCAACAACAGCGACTGCTGCTCCTGAACGGACAGGGACCGGGTGATTTCCTGGCCCAGCGTCAACATTGGCGTATCGATTTCCGGAAGTGCGCGGGCCACGATCCATACCGGCTCGTGGAGCCCGGGGCCCTGCGGCAGCCTGTCATCGTGGAAAAGCGTGCCTTGTTCCAGGCAGGATGCAGCATAGGCTTCAACGAAGCTGGGGTTACCGCCGGTGACCACATCGATCAGGCTCACCGTGCCCTCGGCGAGCTTGCGCCCCATCACTCCTTCGGCCACCGCGCGCACCCCTTTGCGGTCCAGGCGTTGCAGGGCCATGGTGGTGAAGGATCCCAGCTCGGCCAGCGCGCCCAGCGGGCTATCCGCTTCTAGCGACCCGCTGCCCAGGGCCAGCACCTTCACGTCGGCGTTTTCCACCAGCAGAGAGAGGATAAAGCAGGACTGCGGGTCCAGGAACTGCGCGTCTTCGACCACAACGATATGCGGTTCAACCTGCCCGCGGCTGGAAAGCAGGCTCCGATTTAGCTCGCGCAGCACGCTCACCGGCTCGTCGATGCTCTCCAGGGCCCCCAGATATGGCGACAAGGCACCATGGGCAATAGTGCTCAAGGACGGCGTGCAATACAGCGTCATGACCGGCTCGCCCATGCCCGGGGAAGCCAGCACTGCCTCCACGAGGCTGGTCTTGCCCACGCCCTGCTCGCCCAGCAGCAAGACGCCGGCAGGACCTGGCCTTTGCAGGATCTGCAGCAGCCGGTTGTATTCAGTTGTCCTGGTCTTGGTAATCAGTTGATGCTGTTTCATCGCAGCCCTGCGGTACGGCGGCTGGTGCGGTCAAGCGCAGTGAGCTCCTGGCGATTTCGGACCTGGAGCTTGGAATATACCTGGTACAGATGCCCCTCCACGGTGCGAATCGAGACGCCATTGAATTTTGCAATTTCCGAATTCGTTTTGCCAGTTATGGCCATCTTTGCGATCTGGGCCTCGCGCTTGGTCAACTCGCGCATCCAGCCCGGCTGCTGTTCGATGGCTTCAAACTGCAGCTCGTCGTGCTGCTGGATCTGCGGAGCCGAGGCCCGCTTGCGGCCGTTGACTGTCCGGGAAAGCTTGCGCTGATCCCTGGCTTCCATTGATGCGACGAACTCGTTGTTCGATGGCACGGACATGAGCAAGTGCCCGGCCTCGACCATGCCGTCCAGAGCCGCTGCCAAGCGCGGCGAGTCCTTGGCCGACGCCGCGTCTGCGAGCGCCTCCAGGTTCTGTCCGACAAGGCCCTCGCAGCGTCTGGCGGCGCTGCGCAGCTGCGGCAGCACCAGCTGGTCTCCCAGCCGCGCGGCGAACCCCAAGGTCAGCGCTTCGAGCAGGGTGTGCTGGCCGCCGCGGGCACGCTGGGCGAAGGTTGCCAGCCGCAGCCTTGCAGCCTGCGGCGAGCCGAGTTCGGCCAACGCAAGGCAGGAGAAGACTTCTGCCGCCCAGGAGTAGAAGCTCAGCGGCATCTTCATCGCTCCGGGGGTCCCGTATTCAGGGCATACCAGTGCGGATGCCTCCACCCGCCTCCCGGAGCAAGCCAGCGCATAGGCAATGACCGATCCAATTAGTGCTTCGGTTCCCCGGTCTCCGGCCACTTGCATCTGGTGCAGGTTCGGTTCCAGCAGGCGCAAGGCAGCGTCGTAGTCATTGCCCAGTCCCAGCAGGATCCCCCGCATGATGTCCCCGTAGGAAATGAGCAAGGGACTGATGTACTGCCCTTCGGCCAGGCGCTGGGCGCGGGCTGATGCCGCGTTCCAGACTCCGGAGAGCAATTCGGCCTGGAGCAGCTGGAACTCTATGTCTGCTGCGTCCTCGGAATGGAAATTCGAGACCGTCGGGCCGTTGAAGCGGATATTGCGCAGTTCCCCGTCCACGTAACGGACCAGCTTCATGGCATCGGCCTGTCGCGACTGCGCCGCCCAGCTGGCAGCTTGCAACGACAGGGACCGCAGGTGCAATGACTCGCTCATCCAGCCTGACGAAGACAGCAGTGACTCGCTGCTGCCGGCGATGCTCGTTTCTTTGGTCATCTCGGTGCTGAATAAGGTCGCGAACGTGCTGAGCAGTTCCAGTTCCTGGAATGCGATATCCAGGGATTCGCGCGGGCCGGATTCCCTGATGGCCTGGGCCAGTCCCGCCTTGGCCAGGTCGATTGCTTCGAGTCCGTGGGACAACTGGCCGAGCATGGCCAGCGCGCGCACGTGCATTTCCACGATGCCCACCCGGGTGCGCGGGTCAGTTGGCCAGCGTTCGACGTGATAGCCCTGCTGCTGGAAGTCTTCAGCCACCCTGAGCTGCGATTCGTAGTCGCCAAGGTCGTTCAGGGATTTCAGTTGCGCAAGTATCCGGGCAGCCAATGGGTCCTTGTGCAACTTGGCCAGCAGTTCCACACCGTGAGGGTGAGCCTGATTGCTGGATTCGGCGCGCACGAGCAGGGACAGCAGCGGATTGGATATGCCTACCTTGTAGGCGGCGCCGGGCAGGTACTTGGCCTGGCCACGGTTCAGCAAGCCGTCAAGCTCGCAGGTCAGGCCCGAACGCCGGATGCGGTTGAGTTCCACCGGCCCGCCCAGTGCCAGGGCCCCGAGCAGTTCGCGTTCACCGTCATCGAGCCCATGGGTCAGCGAAACGTGCAGGGCCTGCATCGCAGGCCCGGAATCGAGCGCGTTTATCCGCAAGGCCCAGGTACCGTTGTGTTGCAGCAGATGGCCGTCTTCGCGCCAGCTGTGCATCAACTTGAGCATCAGCGAGCGGTTGCCCCCGGCCAAGTAGCACAGGGTTGCCGATGCGTAGGCGGAGACCCGCCCTTCCAATTCCTGCTGGACGAAAGCGTGCGTTTCCATGCTGCCCATGCGCTCGACGCGCTGGTGCGCCAGCCGGCCCGAACGGTACAAGGCGAACAGGTCCCCAGGAAGATCCTGCACGTGTTCGCAGATCACGAAAAGCTTGATCTTGCCCATCGTGGCCAGCTGGGCGAGCAAGGAGCTGGATTGCTCGTCGATCAATTCAGGCCGCCCGAGCACCACCATTGACGGGCGCTGGTCGGTACACAGCACCCGGCCCAGCTGGTGGATCAGCTCATGACGGCTCGAAGCTCCGGCCACGTCGACTTGGGCAAGCAGGAATGAAAGCACACCGAAAGGCACTTTCGTGCCGAAGTTGCTTCCGTTCAGCCGGATCAGCTTCGGCGGCTCGGCCATCTGGCCCAAGTCGGTTTCCAGCTGCGCCCTTCGACCGCTGCCCACTGGTCCGGAGATCACAGTTCCGGCGCAATGCGGGTCGTTCAGGACTCTGCCCAAAATGCCTTGCGAAATCCGCGAGAGTTTCGAAGTTGTCTTGCTATCTCCCCGCTGCGCTTGAGCATTGCGAGTGCCCGCCAGCGAGAGAATTCGTGAATATTCCATTATTCAAACCGCCCCAATCGGTTCGTTCCCCCAAATTAACCGCTTGACCGCGAAAGAATCCGCCTGGACTCTTCCTCGTATTTCCCCATCCTATGACTTAAAGGCAGCGAGATCACTGGGTTCGGCAGGATAAATGAAGCTCAGTCACTTTTTCTTCTTTTCCCAGTGAATACACAGCACTTCGCCATCACTCGGCAACAACGAATTCGTCCCCACAAATTCTGAAGTTGACTTGGGACAACTCTCACCGTGCGCAGGATGGTCGAACCTGACTGAGGGTTTCTTTCCGTTCACCTGCCCTCCACTTGGACCACACCCGATTTTTACCTACCCGGTTTTTATGACGTCACGCGATTCTGGCCAAGGAACTGGTCCAGCAAGTCGGATAACGGCTTCGGCGCGAAGCCGGTCGCTTGCAATTTTGCGGTGTCCAGCGTGCTGTTTACCGGCCGGGGTGCCAGATGGGGCCGGTCCAAGGCATACTCCCGGGTGGAAACCGGCTGCACGGCATCCGGGTCATGGCCGCACAAGGCGAAGACCTCGCGGGCAACTTGGTACCAGCTGGCGGGTTCGCCGCCGCCCTGCAGGTGATAGATCCCCGGGGCGCTGCCGGTATCCAGCAAGTGCATGATACCGCGGGCCAACTCGCTGGCGAAGGTCAGTCGTCCAACTTGGTCATCGACCACCCTGGGCGCGATTCCCTGATCGGCCAGTCGGCGCATGGTGGACACGAAATTGTTGCCCTGCCCGATAACCCAGCTGGTGCGCACCACATAGTTGCCGGTGTGAGCCAGCACAGCCTGCTCGCCAGCGGCCTTGCTTTGGCCGTAGACTCCGAGCGGCGCGATCGGATGCAGCTCATCGACCTCACGTTGCGCGCCATCGAACACATAGTCGGTGGAAACATGCACCAGCGGCACCCCCAGCTCACCGCATCGTGCCGCCAGCTGGCGCACGGCCACGGCATTGACCTGCCACGCTTCGGCACTGCCCGCAGGGGTTTGGGCCCGGTCCACTGAGGTCATCGCCGCCGCGTTGACCACGTGGCTGCAATTGGCAAGGTCCAGCGATGCCGCGAAGCCCGGGGACTGCAAGTCGGTCTGGGCGCGGGTATACAAAGCGATCCGTTCATCTGACTTCGCCAGTTGGGCGAAGGCACGTCCGAGCTGACCGTTCCCGCCGAGCACCGCAATTTTCTTGGGCTGCACTGGTTTCGCCTGCGCCAGCGGTGGGTGCTCCTTGTCCGCCTGTGAAACTATGGCCTCATCCAAGCTGATGGGCCAGGGGATGTCCAAATCCGGGTCGGCCAGATTGACGTAGCTGTATTCCAACCGGGCTGCCTCTGTCCAGTGCTCGGTGACCAGGTAGGAGTACACGGTGTTCGAGGCCAAGGTCTGGAAGGCATTGGCCACCCCGCGTGGCACGAAGACCGCTTCGCCTTCGCCCATCTTCGCGGTAAACAGGCTGCCGAAACCGTGCCCGGGACGCAGATCCACCCAGACGCCGAAGATCTCTCCAGACAGCACCGAAATGTATTTGTCCCATGGCTCGGCGTGCAATCCGCGAGTGGTCCCGCGTGGGCCATTGAAGGAGACATTGTTCTGCACCGGGCGGAAGTCCGGCAAACCCGCAGCCACCATTTTCTCCCGCTGCCAGTTCTCCTTGAACCAGCCGCGCTCATCGCGGTGCACCGGCAGGCTGACCACCTCGAGTCCTTGAATCGGGCTGCCCTCCACCCGTAGCTGCGCCGCGCCGCCCATCAGCTGGCAACCTTGAACGCATCGGCCTGCTGCGCGTAGCGCTGCTCGGTCTGTGCCTTGGCCGGCTCCCACCAGGAGCGGTGCTGACGGTACCAGCCAATGGCTTGCTCCAGGCCCTGCACCAGGTCGGTGTACCGCGGCTGCCAGCCAAGCTCGGTGCGCAGCACCGTGGAATCAATGGCATAGCGCAGGTCATGGCCGGCCCGGTCGGCCACCGCATCGAAGTCATCGGCTTTCCTGCCCATCAGCTCCAGAATCAGTGCGAGCACTTCGCGGTTGCTCTTCTCTCCGTCCGCACCAATCAAATAGGTGCGCCCGGCCTGGCCCGCTTCCAGAATGAGTTGCACCGCCGAGGAGTGGTCGCTGGCATGGATCCAATCGCGCACATTTGCCCCATTGCCGTAGAGCTTGGGCCGCAATCCCCCAAGGACATTAGTGATCTGCCGCGGGATGAACTTCTCCACATGCTGGTACGGCCCGTAGTTGTTCGAGCAGTTGGACAGCGTCGCCTCGATCCCGAAGGAACGGACCCAGGCCTTGACCAGCAGGTCGCTGGAGGCTTTGGTAGCCGAATACGGGCTGGACGGCTTGTAGGGCGTGGTTTCGGTGAAGCGCTGCGGATCATCGAGTTCCAGGTCCCCATAGACCTCGTCGGTGGAGATATGGTGCAGGCGCACGCCGTGGTTGCGCACAGCTTCCAGGAGTTCAAATGTTCCCAAGACATTTGAATTCACGAAGCTGCGCGGGTCGTGCAAGGAATTATCGTTGTGCGTCTCGGCCGCGAAGTGGACCACAGCATCATGTTGCGGCACCAGTTCGTTGACCAACACGTAGTCGCAGATGTCGCCAACAACGAGGTTGACGCGTTTGCTGTCCAAGCCTTCCAGCGACTGCCGGTTGGCGGCGTAGGTCATTTTGTCCAGTACGGTGATTTCACTGTCGGAATGCGCAATCATATGGTGCACGAAATTTGCCCCAATGAATCCTGCTCCCCCAGTTACAAGGATTCTTTTCATCTCACCAATGTAGCCAGTGGGCACCGCGGCCAAGCAACTTCCTAGCAATTCTCGAGTATGACTACTCTGACAAGATCGCTGCCCGCTTCATTAGGCTCGATAGCCATGAGGGGAATAATTCTAGCTGGGGGAACCGGGTCTCGTTTGCACCCGATCACGCGAGGCATCTCAAAGCAATTGGTGCCTGTCTTCGACAAGCCGATGATCTACTATCCGCTGACCACGCTGATGCTCGCTGGAATCAGGGACATCCTGGTCATCACGACGCCGCAGGATGAGGGGCAGTTCAAGTCCTTGCTCGGCGATGGCTCACAGTTCGGCATCAATCTGTCCTATGCCGTGCAAGCCCGGCCTGAAGGCCTGGCCCAAGCGTTCATACTTGGCGCCGAGCACATCGGCGGGGAATCCGTGGCGCTGGTGCTGGGTGACAATATCTTCCATGGACCAGGTTTCGGAACCCAGCTGGGCAGCTACGCCGTCCAGCCCGGAGCAAGGATCTTCGGCTATTGGGTCAAGGATCCCAGCGCCTATGGCGTCGTCGAGTTCGATAGCTCCGGACGGGCCATATCACTGGAAGAGAAGCCGCTGGACCCGAAAAGCCACTATGCTGTTCCGGGATTGTACTTCTACGATAATTCGGTGGTTGGCAAAGCCCGGAGCTTGCGGCCTTCGGCCCGTGGAGAGCTTGAGATCACCGACATCAACCGCTTGTACCTCGAAGAGGGCAACCTCAACGTCACGGTGCTGGCCCGCGGAACTGCGTGGCTTGATACCGGAACCTTCGATTCGCTCAACGACGCCTCCAACTTCGTGCGCACTGTCGAAGCGCGGCAGGGATTGAAGATCGGTTCTCCCGAGGAAGTTGCATGGCGCCAGGGGTTCATCTGCGATGACCAGTTGCGCACTTTGGGCCGGGAGTTGGGCAAGAGCGGGTATGGCGATTACTTGCTTCAGCTGGCAGAAAACAGTTTCGTCGATCCCCATCATTCAACGCGTCCTGCCGCTATGCCGGCTATCAGCTGACATTCGAGGGCTTCGCGGCTTCCGGACGCCGTTGGCACCCGGAAGCAGTGCGCTGGCTAGCGCGTCGAGCGCAGCGAGAAGAACAGGAAGCTCAAGAACGCGTCGCGTTCACGCAAGGCTTCTGGAATCACGCCTTCGGGCGCATCCTTGGCATACGGCGGCTCCCAAACACGCTCCACCGCGAACCCTGCGGAGATCAGTGCCTTCATGGTTTCATGCAAAGGCCGATGCCAATAGGTCAGTTCGGCAGGCTTCCCCTTGAAAGTCACTTCGTCGGTGTACTGGGTGAGCTGGAAGTAGTCCTTGCCTCGGTGGTTGAACGGGTAGAGAATCGGATGGTTCACCGACATGATGAGCCGGCCGCCGGGCTTGAGGACCCGGCGGACTTCCTCCAGTGCGTAGTCCCAGTCCGGCAAATAGTGGAACACCAAGGAAGCAATGGCATCGTCAAAACTGTTGTCGGCATACGGGAGCTTCTCCCCCAATGTCGCCACTTTCAGGTCGGCATCTTCGCCCAGCCGCTGGCGTGCCAGGTCCACCATTGCCCGGCTGGTGTCGAAGCCCGAGACGTTCGCTCCACGGCTCATGAGCTGTTCCGACAGCGGACCGGCGCCGCAGCCGATATCCAGGATGTTCCGGCCGGCAACCTCTCCTGCCAGTTCCAAGGTGGCCGGCCGCTCATAGTAGGCGTTCAGCATGCTGAATTCGTTCTCGTCAGCGTAGTCCTGAGCGAAATCGTCGTAGTTGCTTTCCTGTGGCACGGGCGCCCTCCTTTGCATGGTTTTGCCCGAGCCTAGCAAAGGCTTCAACTAATCATTGGGAAAACACTCGACTGCTCGGGTAACGCTTCGACGGCAATAGCCGCAATCGATCACAATCGCGTCCAGCCATAGTTTCTATTCCCAGTCCAGATTAGAATCAGCACATGGGACCGATCAGTGCCCATGCTCGCTCGACTTTCCATGGGGAGAAATTGAATAAATTAGTTCAGCGTTCACTCGCTGTCATCGCTTCGGGAGCACTTGTATTCTCCGGTGTCTCCGCGGCCTCGGCCGCTCCGTTGCCCACCAGCATTTCATCTGCCAGCATCGTTGCTGCGAAGAAAAAGACTCCTGCGGTAACGATCAAGAAAATTGGCACGAAGACTGTCAAGGGTTCAGCCAAGGCAACCATCAAGCCTAGCTATTCCAAGGCAAAGAACGTGAAGATCAAGTCGGCGTTGCTGAAGGTGGTCAAGGGCAAGAAGACCGTCGCCAGCAAGAAGAAGTCCGTCAAGCTCGCAGCGGGCACCTACAAGGTCACCACCACGGTCAAGTACCAGCTCAAGGGCAAGACCTCGACCATTCAGAAGACGCAGACCTTGCTGGTGAAGAAGGCGGCCGCCAAGCGTTCCGTGAAGATGAGCGGCAAGGCAAAGAACTGCCCTGCAGGCTACCCGGTGAAGGGCAACCGCACCGGCAGCCAGAAGGAGTGGAAGTACCACGTCAAGGGACAGCGCTTCTACAACATCACGAAGCCAGAAGAATGCTTCAAGACTGCAGCTGATGCGCGCAAGGCCGGCTACCGGGCTTCGAAGCTCTAAGCCTGCCTGGCTGGTATCCGACCCAGCAGACTAAAAAATCGACCTCGGTTGATTCCTCTCATGAGGATCAGCCGAGGTCGATTTATTTGAAATGTAATGGAGCCAAGTGCGAGGGAAGAATCTAGTTCCGCCAGCTCCTACTTCTCAATGGCTTCTGGAGAATCCTTCGCGGACTCCCCATTGCGGCTCTTCTTGATATTCTCGGCAAATGAAGTTGCTACGTCCTCGGCTTTGTCCAAGGCACGGTTCTTCGTGTCGTCCCCAAACTGCTTGATTGCGCTCAAGCCATCAGCGCCTGCATCAGTCACCTTGTCCCGAACCTCGGAGACAGCCTTGAGCCACTTCTTTGACTCCAGTGCCCCGTAGGCGCTCTCGATTCCCAATCGGCTTTGGAACTCCACTAGATCATTCGAGACGGCATTCGTCGCCTTCACGACTTCGCTCGATGACTTCGGATGCAGCAGCACCTTTGAATTTGCCAGTCCGGCGACGACAGCGATTCGCTCAAGAAGCTGCTCAGTCACCTTCGTAATGTGTGCGATTCTGCGTTCGCGCGCGATCTGCAGCGCGATTCGATGATTCTCCAGTTCGTCAGGAGAGCCGTTGAGGACACGGTCCAGTTCCAGAACAGACATGCCGTCTTCGAGTTGGAAGCATCGTGCCAGTACTGCCAACCACTGGGTGGCCTTTGATTCGATCTCGCGGGTGATCCTGGCCAGTTCACCCATCTTCGTTTTGTTTTCCAGCTTTTCAGCTAATCCTGCCAAGGCCCGCAGCGCATAGGACTGGGTCGTTGCGATGGTCTTGGCATTAGAATGAACCTTTGACCATGTCGTCTCGCCGATATGCCCCACTTGGTCGCGCACGACTATGGCATCATCGATGAGCATTCCAACACCATCAAGATCCGCTAGGACCGCGTCATTCTGCGCACGGAGGATATCGTCAATTTTCTCGTCGATCACCTTCAAGTAATCGGTGATCTCATCCATGCTCTGCTGCATCGCGTACTGGGCTATGATCCCACCCACGCCTGCCAGAACAGCCGGGTTTGAAAGCATCGCCGTTGGGCTGGTGACGATTTCAAGCAAATTGCTGATCTTGCCATCTTTCATGACGACTGCACGCGCCAGGCCGTTCTCCGATCCAGCCATCAGGTTCTTGGCATTGAAGATCCGTGCTGAGTCTTCCGAGAGCTTGATCCAGCGTCCGGACGTCTGCGCAATCCCGCTACCGGCTTGCATCGCGGTTGCACTGAGGCCAGCTGCTTTGCTTACGCGTTCCAAGGGCAGTTCCTTGGAAATCAAGCCGACGGATTCCACGAATTTGTCAACGACGCTGCGTTCGCCAAGGACTGCCACGCCATTTCCATCAGAAACGATCTCAATATCTTCGCTAGCCACTTTTGCTCCTTGAACTATCAGCTATTGAACAGCGGCGGCGGCATTGTTCGTTCTGCTCTCGCCCGGAACAATTCTTACACTAAAAGATTGAATACTAAAGTTCCTTCAGGCCGCGGCACTTCAGCGCACAGCAGGAGTGCCGCTCCGTTTTCGATGCGCCCATCGCAGAATGGACGCAGCATGCATTTTAACGAAAACCGCTGGCTCTAGACGATATTTCTATCGTTCAGGGCCAACGGTTTTCAGCTTCTGAAGCTAGTTGTCAGCTCGCAATTAGCGGGCTACGGAACCATCTACGTAGTCATCCGAGGATGCATCCGAGATCCACGAGAACAGCGAGCGCAGTTCGCGGCCGGTGGTCTCGATTGGGTGCGCTTCACCCTTGGCACGCAGTTCCTTGAATTCTGGAGCGCCTGCCTTCTGGTCTTCCATGAAGCGGTTTGCGAAAGCACCGGACTGGATGTCAGCCAGGACAGCCTTCATGTTTTCCTTCACCTCGGGGGTGATGACGCGTGGGCCGGAGACGTAGTCGCCGTACTCAGCGGTGTCGGAGATGGACCAGCGCTGCTTGGCGATGCCACCTTCCCACATCAGGTCAACGATCAGCTTCAGCTCGTGCAGCACCTCGAAGTAGGCGATTTCTGGCTTGTAGCCAGCTTCGGTCAGGACTTCGAAGCCGTACTGGACCAGCTGGGAGGTACCGCCGCAGAGCACAGCCTGCTCGCCGAACAGGTCGGTTTCGGTCTCTTCGGTGAAGGTGGTCTCGATAACGCCGGCACGGGTGCCGCCGATGCCTGCTGCGTAGGACAGAGCCAGTTCCTTGGCGCCGCCGGTGAAGTTCTGCTCCACTGCGATCAGGTCCGGGATACCGCGGCCAGCTTCGAATTCGCGGCGTACGGTGTGACCTGGCGCCTTTGGAGCAACCAGTGCCACGTCAACGTTGGCTGGTGGCTGGATGAAGCCGAAGCGGATGTTGAAGCCGTGGCCGAAGAACAGTGCGTTGCCCTCTTCGAGGTGCTCTGCGATCGACTCGGTGTAGACCTGAGCCTGGACCTGGTCCGGGGTCAGGATCATGATGACATCTGCCCAAGCAGCTGCCTCGGCAACGGTAGCGACCTTCAGGCCTTCGGCTTCAGCCTTGGCACGGGACTTCGAGCCCTCAGCCAGGCCGACGATAACCTCGACACCCGAGTCGCGCAGGCTCAGTGCGTGGGCGTGGCCCTGGGAGCCGTAGCCAATGACAGCTACCTTCTTGCCCTGGATGATCGAGAGGTCTGCGTCGTCTTCGTAATACAGATCAGCCACTGTAATTCTCCTTATTTGTGCTTCTGATAAAGAAGTCTTGTGCTTAGGCACTTTTGCTTTTCTTCTAAGCTAGGTGCCAAGTATCTAAATTTTGTAGTTCGTGTCTTTTGAAGTCGTGGTGCGCTTAGGCGGACAGCGTCTTCAAGGCACGGTCGCTCATCGACTTCGATCCGCGTCCCACAGCCAGCGTGCCGGCCTGGACGATTTCGCGAATGCCGAATGGCTCAAGTACTGCCAGCAGTGCATCGATCTTCGCTGCGTTGCCGGTGGCCTCAACCACCAGCGAATCGGTGGAAACGTCGATCACCGAGGCACGGAAGAGTTCCGCGGCCTGGGTCACCTGCAGGCGCGTAGCCGCATCGGCGCGCACCTTGATCATGATGTGGTCGCGCTGTACCGAGGTTTCCGGCAGCAGTTCCACGATCTTGATGACGTTGACCAGCTTGTTCAACTGCTTGGTCACCTGCTCCAGGGAATCCCCCTCGGCGTCCACCACCACGGTCATGCGGCTGATGCCGGGAATTTCCGTGGGGCCTACAGCCAGCGAGTGGATGTTGAAGGCACGGCGGGCAAAAAGGCTGGCGACGCGGGTCAGCACGCCGGGAACGTCTTCTACCAGTACCGAAAGCGTATGCTTTGCCATGTTCTAGTCCTCCTCTTCCCATTCAGGGGTCATGCCGCGGGCAATCTGGATCTGGTCATTGCTGACACCCGATGGGACCATTGGCCACACCATGGAATCGGCCGAGACCACGAAGTCGATGACTACCGGGCGGTCATTGATCTGAAGTGCCTTCTGGATGGTGGCATCGATATCCTCATCGCGTTCGCAACGCAGGCCCACGCAACCGTAGGCATCAGCCAGCTTCACGAAGTCCGGGATGCGGGCGGTGCCGTGTCCGGTGTTCAAATCGGTGTTCGAGTAGCGGCCATCGTAGAACAGGGTCTGCCACTGGCGTACCATGCCCAGCGAAGAGTTGTTGATGATGGCAACCTTGATCGGGATCTGGTTGATCACGCAGGTGGCCAGCTCCTGGTTGGTCATCTGGAAGCAGCCATCACCGTCAATAGCCCACACCACGCGGTCCGGCTGCGCTACCTTGGCACCCATTGCTGCGGGTACCGAGTAGCCCATGGTGCCCAGGCCTGCGGAGTTCAGCCATGAGCGCGGGCGCTCGTACTTGACGAACTGCGCGGCCCACATCTGGTGCTGGCCTACGCCTGCCACATAAACGCCTTCAGGACCGGTCAGCTCGCCGATGCGCCCGATGACGTTCTGCGGAGCCGAGAGTCCATCATGGGTTTCGGTGTAGCCGATTGGGTAGGTTTCGCGCAGGCGGTTGAGCAGTCCCCACCAGCCGGTCAGATCCTGCTGGGCTTCATTTTCAAAGCGGGTGGCGCAGGCTTCGTGCAGCTGCGGGATGATTTCATCCAGCGAGCCCACGATAGGCACATCGGCGACGCGGTTCTTCGAGATTTCAGCAGGGTCGATATCGGCGTGGATTACCTTGGCGTTTGGCGCGAAGGACGATAGCACGCCGGTGACGCGGTCATCGAAGCGGGCACCGAGGGTAATCAGCAGGTCCGACTGCTGCAGTGCGGTCACTGCAGAAACGGCCCCGTGCATGCCTGGCATGCCTACGTGCTGCTGGTGCGAGTCCGGGAAGGCGCCGCGTGCGGTCAGCGTGGTGACCACTGGAGCGTTGATGAATTCTGCGAATTCCTTCAGCTGCTCATGGGCGTTGGCCTTGATCACGCCGCCGCCGACGTACAGCACCGGGCGAGTTGCCGAAGCGATGAGCTTGGCAGCTTCACGCAGCTGCTTGTTATGTCCGCGGGTAACCACCCGGTACCCGGGCAAATCGACCTTTGGCG
Source organism: Glutamicibacter sp. MCAF14 (assembly GCF_052114325.1). Lineage (NCBI taxonomy): Bacteria > Bacillati > Actinomycetota > Actinomycetes > Micrococcales > Micrococcaceae > Glutamicibacter > Glutamicibacter sp. MCAF14. The sequence goes on along the minus strand of NZ_JBFREO010000004.1, from coordinate 229,035 downwards.
GCCAGGAGAAGGTCATGTCCGCAGTCTGGGCATCCTTGGTGATATCCACCAGCACCGGACCGGGACGACCGGTCTGTGCCAGGTAGAAAGCAGCTGCCAGCGTCTGCGGGATATCTTCTGGGTTGGTGACCAAGAAAGCGTGCTTGGTAATCGGCATCGTAATGCCGACAATGTCTGCTTCCTGGAATGCGTCAGAGCCAATGAATGCGCTATTGACCTGACCGGTGATTGCCACCATTGGCACCGAGTCCATATTGGCATCGGCCAGTGCGGTGACGAGGTTGGTTGCGCCTGGACCGGAAGTGGCGATGCAGACGCCCACTTCCCCGCTCACCATAGCGTAACCCTGTGCGGCATGGCCGGCACCCTGTTCGTGGCGGACCAAGACGTGGTTGATCTTGGTCGAATCCATCAGTGGATCATAGGTGGGAAGGATGGCCCCACCTGGTAATCCGAAGACGTCTTTGACGCCCAGTTCTTCCAGCGAGCGGACGATGGCTTGTGAGCCCGTCATCTGTGTGGGAGCAACGATATTATTCGGACCCTGTACCGGGTTCGAAGCCTCCACAACGGAAGAGACAGCGGCGGGGGCATCCTTGGTTCGATTGATTGACTTCGCAACCGACGCCGGATTGGCGGGTGTTGAGTTGCTCATCGGGATCCTTTCCATTTCTATCTCTTCGTTTACGCATAAAAAACGCCCCGCGGCCGTCACGATTGACGAAAGGGGGCTTGCGCGTTACCGATGCACTATCCGTTCTCTTGGATAGCGGCTCAGGCTCCGCGCCTGATAACTAGTAGTACATCGGTGCTTGTTTGCATGCCTCTAGTTTTCTCCACCTCACGGCAAAGAGCAACTAGACACCCTGTTTATCTCATTATATGAGATAGATGTCCAAAGGTTGGACGTAGTAATACGTTCAACCTTCAGCATTTTCGTTCAACTGGCCCTAAACGCACCAGTCGAAGCGAGGTTTACCGGCGACCAGCACCAGTTGCCGTGCGGAAGCCGCCTATCGTCCAGGCCGCTCCGCTTACAGCGTTGATCCAAGAGATGCATGAATCACATCAATGACCACACGGGATCATGGCATGAAGCATGGGTTAGCATCCTGGCTCATAATTTCCATCCTAGAAGTCAATATGACCAATCGGATAACCCATGACGTGTCGATGACATATTTCGATAAATGATGCGACTGATCAAATTGTCCAAAGTTATCGGTAGAGTAGGAGGTATGGACAACCGCCCAGACGAAAATCCAGCCGAGCAGATCAAGGCCCGCCTCCATGCGGCCTTCGACTCGCAGATCCCCAACTTCGCCAGCTACAACCTCGTGGCAGGCACCGGCGTCGCCGGTTCCGGAGGGCTCAAGGTCATTGGATATCGACGCCAACCAGCTGAACTGATCATTGCGCCAGTCAACGCAAACAGCTTGGAATCATCTGAAGACGCTATCAATATCAACAACACGAACGTGAACCAGCTGGCCGAGCTCAGCGATGGCGGCTATGAAGTAGCAATTTCTTCGGGCCGCGTGTTCCGCTTCAACATCCCCGAAGCGCCAAGTGTGGACTTCCACGTAGACGACGCGGTCAGCATCGGCGCCACCATCGACCAGAAGTCGGATGCAGAAGACTTCGCTGATTTCATGGATCACTTCATGAACACTATCGAAGGCACTGAAAACTTCGTCTAGCCAATAAACGACTTTCCAAAAGCAAAAGGTCCTCTGGCCACCAGGTTCAAATATGAACCTGGCGGCCAGAGGACCTTTTTGTGCACAGCACTTCCGGCGCCTGCCCCGGCACCCGCGAGCTCTGGCAGAACTGGCGATTTCGGGCCGGGCCGGCCTAGCTACGCGGCGTAGAGTGCGATGCCCTTTGCCTGCATGACCAGCCACGGGCTGAAGGCCCACGGAGTGGCGCGCAGGGCTTGGCCGAGCTTTGCCGGATCCACCCAGCAGTAGTCCATGACTTCATCCGGGTTTGCGGTGATTTCGCTGTCGATAACTGCAGTGAAAACCGGGCAGATTTCGTTTTCCACGGTTCCCGAGGCATCCACGGCCCGATAGCGGAAGTCCGGCAACGCCGGCTCGATAGCGGAGACCTTGAAACCGAGTTCGTGCATCGCATGGCGCGCAATGGCCTCTTCAAAGCTTTCACCGGGCTGCGGATGCCCGCAGAAGGAGTTCGTCCAAACTCCTGGCCAGGTCACCTTGGACAGCGCACGGCGCGTCACCAGTACTTCGCCTGCTTCATTGCGCACATGGCAGGAGAATGCCTGATGCAGCACGGTATCGGTGGTGTGAACTAATTCTTTCGGGCAGGTGCCAATCCGCTGGCCTTCCTCCGAAAGCAAAATGACGTCCATTGAATTCCTTGTATCCCCATCCGGGACTAGTAGGTGAAAAACGCTGAAAAGATCAGGAGCATGGTCAGCAGGAAACCGCACAGGTAATTGATCCAGAGGAATCTCTTCCAACCTCGATTAACCGTACCCGAGCTTGCGTCGCTGATTCCAAGATGCGGTAGGACGTTGAGCACATAGGGCAGCGACAGCACTGCCGCCCAGCGGCCAATCCCCGAAACACCCACAGCCACCAGCCCACCAGCCAGCAAATAGCAGGCCAGAACCAGGTAGATGGTCTTGCGAGCCGACAACACGGTGGCAATCGAGCCCAGCCCGCCTTGGCGGTCCGGAATAATATCCTGGATGGCCCCCAGGGCATGGCTTGCCATCCCCCACAGCAAGAACGCCAAGAAAACCATCCATTGCTCCGCCTGCACGGCCGAACCGGCCAGCACCCACCCGTACACAGCCGGCGAGACAAAGTGCACCGCGCTGGTCAGCGAGTCCAGGCCCGGCCGTTCCTTGAAACGCAGCCTCGGTGCCGAATAAGCCAGCACTGCGAAGATGGAAACTGCCAGAGTGATATTGGATGCTGCATCGCCGCCGGCAGCAAGCACGATGAGGAAAGGCAGCGAGCACACCGTGCATGCGATAAGCAGCGCCTTGTGGCTCTGCTTGGAAAGCACCGCCCCCTCGATTCCTCCCTTGCGCGGATTGCGCATATCCGACTCGTAGTCGAAGACATCGTTCACCCCGTACATCAGCAGGTTGTAGGGAAACAGGAAGAATACCGTGCCGAGAATGAATTTCCAGTCGACTCCCCCTCCAGCCAGCAGATAGGCCGCTGCAAAGGGGTAAGCGGTATTCACCCAGGAGATCGGCCGGGAGCTGGCCACAATTCCGCGGATCATGAGCCATCCTTTCTGCTTGTGCTTCCTTCTGAAGCGCTAGTACTGGAACCGGTACTGCCAAAGCCCAGCAGCCACCACAGTCCAGGTACTAGCAGGACCGCGCAGGCGGCGTAGAAGAAATCCTCAATCGGGGCCAGACCGATGCGCCAGCCGGAGAGCGTGCCGCTGCCATAGCCGAAAAGCCCTGCGGCAATCATCAGATTGTCGAATACTGCGGTGAGCGCAAGCATCAGCGCCATTGCGGCACCCAACGGCTTGGCCACCGAGCGCAGGCTCTGCTTGCCCACCGCCATCCCGGCGGCGAATACGGCTGCCGCGGCGGCCAGGAAGATCAAGCTCATTTCAAGAAACATGGCTTCCTCCCTGCCTGCGCCCCACGGTATCCAGGCGCCGATTGCGCAGTGCCCGGGCCGCCACAGGCAACCCGGTAAAGGCGATCATGGAGCAATAGCACAGGAACACCAGGAAGAAGACTTCCTCCAGCGGAAATTGCTCGCCAACCATGATCCCGGTCATGAACTGTGATTCCTTGTGCAGGAAAATTCCTGCCCTGATTGCCAGCACGTCCCAGAACACGAAGAAACCGGTACCCAGCGCCAAGGCCAGGAACCCGCGCAGCGGATGCCGGAAGATGAAGAGCTTGCCCTTTGCGTCCAGCAGGCCCATGCAGACGAGCAGGAATACCAAGGTGCCCAGGTAGATCATGCTCCTGCCTCCTGCGCGCGCACGGCAGACCGGTGTTCAGGCATCGGGCCGGCGTCCTTGATCCCCAGCACCGCTTTCGCGGCCAGCTCCCCGCTGATCAGGCACATCGGCACGCCGATTCCCGGGCGCACGGTGCTGCCGGCATAGTACAGCCCTTCCACCTTGGCGCTGCGGTTGCCAGGGCGCAGCATCGCGCTTTGCCCAAGGGTGTGGGCCAGGCCCAGCGCGCCTCCGCGATAGGCGCCGTACTGCTGTGCGAAGTCGCCCGGACCGATGCTCTGGCGCACCACGATTCGCTCGCGCAGATCATCGATGCGCGCCCAGGCCGAGAGCTGGTCAATGGCCGCCTCCGCGACCGCTTCGACGGCCGCATCGCCTTGGCCATCTGCCGCGCCGCTGCCCCATTCGGGCAATGCCGGAGCTGGAACCAGGATGAACAGGTTCTCGCAGCCTTCCGGCGCGGTGCCCGGGTCGGTGGCGCTGGGCTTGCAGACATAGATGCTGGTTTCCGGCTCCAGTTCCCTTCCTTGGCGGATGCGCGAAAAATTCTCCGACCAGTCTTCGGTGAACAGCAAGTTGTGGTGTTCCAGCTGCGGCAGCTTGCCCTTGATTCCCAGGCAGAGCAGCACCGCGCTGGGTCCAGGGTCCTTGCGCGCGAAGCTCTTTGCGGTATGGGTCTGCAGCGATTCGGGCAGCAGCTCGCCTTCCAGGTGGCGGACATCGGCCGCACCGATGACTTTGGTTGCCGGTGTGCGGTGCAGCGTGCCGCTTGCATCGATCCAGCGCACCGCGCTGACCGCCGGGTTCTTCCCCGTACTGGTTTCAATGGCTGTTGCGGTGGCGCCCAGCTGGATTTGCGCCCCGTGCTTTCGAGCCAGCTGCGCCATTGCGTCGGCTACGGCGGCGAAGCCGCCCATCGGGTATTTCACCCCGTCGGCCAAGTCCAGGTGGCTCATCAGCTGGTAGAGGGCCGGGGTTTTCTCCGGGCTTGATCCCAGGAACACTGCCGGGTAGCCGAGCACCTGGCGGATTTCATTGCTGGCGAAGCGGCGCGCCACGTGGCTCTGCAGGCTGGTGGACAGCAGCTTTGCCAGCTGCGGAGCCCGGCGCAGGATCCTTGGATCAAGCAGCGATTTCAGCGAATGGAAATCGTCGTAGAGGAAATGCTCCAAGGCCAGTTCATAGCCTTCCTTAGCGGTGCGCAGATAGCTCTCCAGTGCCGGTGCGCTGCCTGGCTCCAGGGTTTCGAACAGGTCGCTGGCTTCAGCGCCGGTTCCGAAGTCCGCTGGTGCTTGGCGGTTCTGGAAGAAGACGCGGTAGCCGGTGGGCAGTTCGCGCAGATCAAGCTGTTCGGCGGTGCTGGTGCCCATGAGCCTGAACCAGTGATCGAAGACCTCGGGCATCAGGTACCAGGAGGGCCCGGTATCGAAGCGGAATCCCTCGCGCTCCAGGCGCCCGGAGCGCCCGCCGGGATGCTCCTGCTGTTCAATCAAGGTGACCTTGCCGCCCCGGGCCGCCAGCAGCCCGGCACTGGCCAGGCCGGAGAACCCGCCGCCAATGACAACGACCTCTTGGTCTTGGTGGTTCATCTGCTTGATACTTCCATTCTTGGCTTGTGGTGCGAGGGGGTGCCGGCGCCCAGCAGCACGCGCAGGGCGATCATCGCCTTGCGCGGCGCGGAGACCGAAATGCGGGTGCGCAGCAGAGCGGCGGCCGGAACCTTCTCCAGCTGAACGTTCAGCTCCTGGAACAGGTCATGGGCCAGGCGCACCGCGCGGGCTGCCTGCGGGGCCAGGTAGGGCAACCCGGCGCGGGCCGCGGCGAGGTCCTGGTTGATCTGGGCTACCAGCAGGGCCTTGCCCTGCTCATCGAAGCCTTCCGGGTCCATGCCCGGGAAATAGGTTCTGCCCAGTTCTTGGCTGTCTTGCGCCAAATCGCGCAGGAAGTTGACCTTCTGGAAGGCCGCGCCCAGGCTGCGGGCAGCGAGTTTGGTGCGTTGTTCTTCGGCGCGGTTCAACTGCGGGGCGCCGGGCATCGCCGCGAAGACCTGCAGGCACATCAGCCCGATGACTTCCGCCGAGCCGTAGATGTACTCCTGCAAGCTGCGCGCATCATGCTCCCCTGTAGACAGATCCGCGCGCATGGAGGCGAAGAACGGGGTGGTGAGCTCGGCTTTGATACCGGTGGCCCGGGCCGTGATGGCAAAAGCGTGGACCACCATGTTGGTGCTGTATCCGCGGTCCATGGCGCGCAGGGTTTCTGCTTCCAGCTCGTCGAGGCACGCACCGATGGCAGGATCATCCAGGCCGGCTTGGAAGGCCACTCCGTCCACAATCTCATCGGCTAGGCGCACCAGGGCATAGATGTTGGCGATGTGCCCGGCGCTGGAGGCATCCAGCAGCCTGCAGGCCAGCGAGAAGGAGGTGGAGTATTCGCCCAGCACTACCCTTGCGCTGCGCGAGGCGGCACGCGAGTAGTGATCCAAGGCGGCGGTGCCGGTGGTATCGGTACTCGAGAATTCACGGGTCATGGCTATCAGCTGCTCCGTTCCAGGATCAGGGCGCTGCATTGGTGCAAGAGCGTCCGTGCTTCTTCGGGCAGATCCAGGAAGGCCGAGGATCCGGTGGCCCGGGAACACAGCTGCTTGGCCAGCTGCCTGGCGAAGCGCTCGGTGCCCTGGGCGGCCAGCTCATGGCGGATCCGGCCTGCGTCCACTTTCCCGTCGCGGAATCCGCTCAGCAGCGCGGCAAATTCCTTGTCCTCGCTGGCCAGAGCCAGCAAGATGGTGCTCTTGAATTCGCGCAGGTCCGATTCAATTGACTTCCCGGTTTGCGCCGGATCACCGAAGGTGCCCAGCACATCATCGATGATCTGGTAGGCGACTCCCAGCTGGCAGCCCACCGCGCCGATGGCCTCTGCCTGCCCGGGATGGGCACCGGCCAGCAGGGCTCCTGCCTGCAGGGGCAGCTGGAAGGAGTAGGCCGCCGTTTTCATCTGCTCCATGCGCAGCACCTGGCTGGTCGTGGCGGCGGCTGATCCCAGCGAGTAGAGCAGGTCCTCTAGTTCTCCGGCTCCTGCTTGCTCGATGGCTTCGAAGAAGGCCTGCTCCACACCCGCTTCGCTGTCGCTTCCGGCCGCGGCCCGGGCAGCGAGCTTGATCGCTTCGCTGATCAGCAGGTCTCCGGCGATGATCCCGACGGAATTTCCCGCATGCTCGGCATCGGCCAAGCTGCGTCCGGAGGCTGATGCCTGGTCGCGGTACAGCGCTGAGATTGTCGCTTTCCCGCGGCGCATGAAGTCCCGGTCCACCACGTCGTCATGGATCAGCAGTGCCGCGTGCAGCAGCTCGAAAGCGCAGCCCAGGTCGATGGCGCGCGCCTCATTGCCGCCGCCAAATGCCCGGTAGCCGAGCATCACCAGCGAAGGTCGCATGAGCTTGCCGGTAGCCAGGCTTTTGGAAATGCGGGACCAGAGCAGTGCGGTCTGCGCCGAGTAGGCGGCGCTGCGCCGCTGGGCCTGGACAGCGATCTCCTCCAGCCGGTCGCTGATTTTTTGCCGGGTAGGTCCATCGATGAGCCCGGAGCCGATTGCCGCGCTGGTGGCTGTGGCCGGCTGGGCCAAGTGTGTTGCGGTATGCATGGTCATGGTTCCCTACTGAAAGGATTTGTCGGGGGTTGCTTGGTTTTCATCGCTGGTCGTTCCGCTCTGATCCAGCTCTGTGCGGGCCTGTTGCAGCAGCTCTGCCAGATTCCTGCGCCCAGGGGGATCCAGTTGCGCGTAGAACTTGTGCACGCCGCGCAGCAGCACTTGCCCTGGGCCGGTGGCTTCCGGGAATCGGGGCCCTGCGGCCACCATCGTGCGCCGTCTGTCCGCTGGGTGGTGCTTTCTCTCTATCAGCCCTCGGGCCTCGAGCCGGTCCAGCACCGAGGTGATTCCTGCCGAGGAAACGCCCAGTTCACGTGCCAGCTGACCGGAGCTGGGTGTTTGCATGGAACGCAGCAGGTTCACCGCGCGCAGGTCTGTATCGTTCAGGTCAAGCCGGTGGCGCAGGCGCGTTTCACACAGTTCATAGGACCGATGGAGGCTGAGCAGCATCCGGAAGACTTCCGAGCTGTTCAACGGAGGTGAACATTCCATGATTATTTCTCTCGCTAAGTTGATATTTAGCTTGTCTAGATACATCATGGTTTAACTATCTCGTTTTGTCGACTCGAAACGGGAAAAACTTTTCCACCGACCTCGGGAGCACCCCATGAGCAGTTCGCCGGATTACCCAAGCACCTCCCCTCCAACCCGCGCACCTGCAGTGTCCTGGACGCTGCCGGTGATCACCGCAATTGCCTTGGTGCTGGCCATCGCAGTCTCCTTCATCGGAAGCGGCGCACTGGGCGGCACCCCGATCCAGCAAGCAGCCGGAGGATACCTGGGCGCCGATTCAACGCTCTTGGCTCCCGCCGGACCAGCCTTCTCGATCTGGAGCGTGATCTACACAGGACTGGCCGTCTACGGAATCTTCCAGCTCACTGCCGCGGGACGGCGCTCGGACTGGGCAGCCAGTCTGCGCGTCCCGGCATTGCTTTCCGCATTGCTGAACGCGGCTTGGATTACCGTGGTCCAGCTGGGCCTGCTAGGTGTGAGCGTCGCGGTGATCTTCATCCTCGTGGCATGCCTGGTCTGGATGCTGACCATCATGGTGTCCCGAACCCCGAGCTCGCGCACCGAATACTGGATCATGTGGTTGACCTTCGGCATCTACTTGGGCTGGGTCTGCGTGGCCAGCATCGCCAACACCTCTGCCTGGCTGCTCTCACTGGGTTTCGGCGAGAACGCATCCTGGGCGCCAGGGCTGGCCGTAGCCTTGTTGGCAGTGGCAGTAGCAATCGGGCTTGGCACCAGCGCCTACTCGGGCAGGATCTTCACTGCCTTGGCCATGGTCTGGGGATTGGCTTGGATTGGCCAGAGCCGGCTGGCCGGCAGCAACCAGTCTGAATTGGTCGGGTACGCAGCGCTGGCATGCGCCGCGCTTTTGCTGCTCGGGTCCATCGCCATCGCCTGGCGCAAGCGCGGGGTGCCAGCGCCATGAGCCTGGTAGCTGTCACCGGAGCAAGCGGATATATCGGCGGACGCCTGGTGCCGCTGCTGTTGGGCAAGGGGCATCAGGTCAGGGTTTTCACCCGCGATGCGCAGCGGCTGCGCGATGTGCCCTGGCGCGGCCAAGTTGAAGTCGTGGAAGGCGATCTGCAGGATCCCGCCGCAGTGGCGAAGCTGTGCAAGGATGCGGACCTGGTCTACTACCTGGTGCATTCAATGTCCTCAACCCGCCAGTTCACAGCACAGGAGAAAGCCTGCGCGCAGGTCATGGCCCAAGCAGCGGGCGAACAAGGAGTTAGCCAGCTGGTCTACCTCTCGGGCTTGCATCCGGCCGGGGCGCTCAGCGAGCATTTGGCATCGCGCGTGGCCGTGGGCGAGATCCTCTCGACTTCGGCTAATACCCTGGTGCTCCAGGCCGGGCTGGTGATTGGCTCCGGATCAGCCAGCTTCGAGATGGTCAGGCACCTGAGCGAGGTCCTGCCGGTGATGCCAGCCCCGCGCTGGGTGTTGAATCGGGTCCAGCCCATAGCCATCCGCGACGCCCTGCACTACCTGGCCGCCTGCGCAGACTTGCCGCGCCCGGTCCATAAAACCTATGACATTGGAGGCCCTTCCAGTTACACCTACGCCCAGCTGATGAAGATCTACGCGCAGGTTGCCGGGTTGCGCGAACCGAAAATCTGGGCGCTTCCCCTGCTCACCCCGCGGCTGGCCTCGCACTGGGTCAACCTGGTCACCCCCTTGCCCCGCACCCTTGCTTCGGCGCTGGTCCAGTCCCTGCAGCATGATTGCGTAATGGGTTCCCGGGAGATCGATGAACTCATTGCCCCGCCCGCCGAAGGATTATGCGACTACCGCAGGGCCGTGCAGCTGGCATTGGAGAAGATGGATGCGGACGCGGTGCCAACCAGCTGGGCTACTGCGCACCCGGTGACCGCTCCGGCAGAGCCGCTGCCCTCGGATCCGGACTGGTCCGGACACAAGGCCTACACCGATATCCGCCGTGCTACCACCACCGCAACCGAGGCACAGCTGTTCAGCGTGCTGCAACGGCTCGGCGGAGAATCAACGTATTTCGCTTTCCCCGGCCTGTGGAAGCTGCGCGGCCTGCTGGACACGCTGGCCGGCGGAGTAGGCTCCCGGCGTGGCAGGCGCTCGCACAGCACCCTGGCGCTGGGAGATGTACTGGACTGGTGGCGCGTGGAAGCCTTGGAGGAGAACAGTTTGCTGCGCCTGCGCGCGGAAATGCGGGCACCTGGACGGGCATGGCTGGATTACAGAATCCAGAAGGGCTCAGATGGGCAAACCGAATTGATCCAGCGGGCCGTGTTCTTCCCACGAGGCCTTGCCGGACGCTGCTACTGGTGGGCGGTATACCCCTTCCATGCAGCTATCTTCCCGGCTACCATCGCGAACATCGTCCGCGCGGCGCAAAAGCACGAGGCCGACTGAATATCGTCGCGCCGCGGATTTCACTTAGCGGGCGTCATCATCCAAAGGAGAACCAAGGCTGCTTTCCATGGCATCCGAGGTGCCGGCAAGGAACTTGATCACCACATCGCGTTCTTCACTGCTGAGCCTGCTGGCAGCTTCGAACCTCTTGGCATGATGGCGTCCGACTTGATCGCGAGCCGCCAAGTGGGTTTCCTCAGTCACCTCGAGGCACTGGGAACGGCGGTCGGTAGGATGCTTGGTGCGCAGCACATGGCCATGGGCTTCCAAGCGGTCAATCATCTTGGTGACCGAGGCGCTGGAAATTCCCAGATACTGGCTCAGTTCGCCTGGGGTGACCGATCTTCCTGCATGCTTGGCAGAGATGATCTTGCGGATTGCGCGCATATCAGTCTCGTTGAGCTTCATGAATTCCTGGGAGCTGCGCATGATCCGGCGCTCAATCTGGCGCATCCGGCCCATTTCAGCCATGATCCGGTCGATTTGCTCCAGATCCGACGCGGACATGCCCGTCCGGATGATCAGCTTCTGCTCGGGGTCGGATTCGGAAAGCCCATACATGGTGGGCAGATCCTTCGCTGCCATAGTGCTTCTCCTGTTCAGAACGCGGCCGCTGGCCTACCTGGATCCTACGCCTCATGGCCGGCATGCGGATGCATGCAAAAAACCCTGCGGCTCATGGAAGCAGACCGCAGGGTTTTGTTGGTGCGAGTAGAGAGACTTGAACTCTCACGTCCGAAGACACTGGAACCTAAATCCAGCGCGTCTACCAATTCCGCCATACTCGCTAGCGCTACACCGGAAACAGCGTTTCCTTGAAGGCGACCTCATTTAGTGTAGCGGAACTCTTGCCTGATATGAAATCAGATAAGGGCAGACTCTACTTGGGGTCAATACCCAAGTCACGGCGCAGCTTGGCTACGTGCCCGGTGGCACGCACGTTGTATTGAGCCAATGCAACCTTGCCCTCTTCGTCCACCACGATGGTGGAGCGAATCAAGCCCTCGTACACCTTGCCGTAATTCTTCTTTTCTCCCCATGCTCCGTAAGCCTCAGCTACGGAATGGTCTTCATCGGAGAGCAGCGGGAAGTTCAGCTCTTCCTTTGTGACAAACTTTTCCAGCTTGGCGATCTTGTCTGGGGAAATTCCCAATACTGCATAGCCCAAGCCTTGCAAGGATTCGAGCGAATCACGGAAGTCGCAGGCCTGCTTGGTGCAACCCGGGGTGGATGCTGCTGGGTAGAAGTACACGATGGTCTTCTTGCCGCGGTAATCTGCCAAGGCTACCGAATTGCCAGCAGCGTCCTGCAAGGTGAAATCAGGGGCCTGGTCACCGGCGGTTAGACGGCTAGTCTTCTCGGGAGTACTCATGAGCTGATCCTCTTTTCTTTGCGGTATACAAAAAATCCGACCTGATGAATCAGATCGGATCTACTGTGCGCCCTCCGGGACTCGAACCCGGAACCTAATGATTAAGAGTCATTTGCTCTACCAATTGAGCTAAAGGCGCTTATTCGCTCTGACTAGTTCTTTTTACGAACTCGTCTTTGCGACGTAGACAATCATAGGCAGAAGTTGCATGAAATCAAAAATAGCCCAGTAGTCGATCCTGATCCACAAAAGTACTAGTCAAATATACAATAACATCATCAATCCGACTTCGAAGTAATCTAAAACACAAATAACTTTTTCCCAGCTCGCATTCACTCTCCCCCTTAGCAGCCCATCAATGCCTTGGGCGCAACCGCTGATCGCCGCGGCCTTTGGCGCCGCAAATGCGGCTCCCGGGTCGCAAGGCGATGAGTCAGAGCCCTAGCGCATCTACCCTGCCTTCGGCTCGCCTTGCCTCTCTAGGAAAAACAAAAAAGGCCAGACAGAAGTCTGGCCTTTGTTTTGTGCGCCCTCCGGGACTCGAACCCGGAACCTAATGATTAAGAGTCATTTGCTCTACCAATTGAGCTAAAAGCGCGTATTTATTTATGCAAACAAGTTGCCTGGCAAGCCGAACAATTTGTTCGTGCGCCCCCCGGGACTTGAACCCGGAACCTAATGATTAAGAGTCATTTGCTCTGCCAATTGAGCTAGAGGCGCCCGCTGCGATGTTCTAGAAGCTTTTTGGGCTTCGCGCTTTCGCAACGAGATAAAACTTTACCAGCAATTTCCCTCAGCGCAAATTCGGGGGCCGGCATTCAGCGGTGACCTTCATTACAGGAGATGACTAGGGGTTACTACCAAAGCATGAAAGGTGTTTGTACAGTGATTCCATGAGCAGCCAACGAACAATTTCATTCCCGACCCAAGAACTCATCGACGCAGTCGGTCCGATTCCAGAAAACCTCAAAGCTGTGCTCTGGGACTTGGAGAACGAACCCCGGACCTCACTGGAGGATATTGAGATTGCAGTCCTTCCGTATATGGCATCCCCGCAACGGCTCAAGAACATCCGCCAGGCGCCAAACCTGAAGATCGTTCAGACCCAAACCACCGGCTACGACGGAATGGTTGACTTGATCGGTGATCGCGCCGACATCAACACGGCTGCCGGCGTCCATGCGGCAGCTACCGCCGAGATGGCCATCGGCTTGGCCATCGCTTCCTTGCGCGGCTACCCCCAGGCTGTACGCGACCAGCAATCCGGGCATTGGAATCCACAGCAGTGGCCTGGCTTGGCTGACCGCACCGTGGCATTGGTAGGCGTTGGCGGCATCGGAGAAGAAATCCGCAAGCGCCTGGAACCCTTTGAAGTGAATCTGCTTCGCTTCGGCTCTACTGCTCGAACCGATGAGCACGGACAGGTTTTCGCCACCGCAGATCTTGCAGCGCGTGCCGCCGAGATCGAAGTGCTGATCCTGATCGTTCCGCTCAACGACTCGACCCATCACCTGGTGGATGCAGAACTGCTCGCCCAGCTTCCAGACGGTGCGACAGTAGTCAACGTTGCACGCGGGCCGGTAGTGCAGACCGATGCGATAGTGGCAGAAGTTGCTTCAGGTCGCTTGAACATGGCCTCGGATGTCTTTGATCCAGAACCGCTACCGGTCGATCATCCATTGTGGCAGCACCCCAACGCCCTGGTCATTCCGCATAACGGAGGCAACACCAAGGCATTCTTCCCTCGCATGGTGAAGCTGCTCAAGAAGCAGGTCCAATCCTGGGCAGCTGAGCACGACGGCGAGAACCTCGTGCACCGCAGCTAACGATTTCGTCTCAGTTGATGGCTCCGGGAGTTTTAGCTCCCGGAGCCATCGCTTTAGTGCGCTATCTTTGATAAATACCTTTGCGCGAAGTTCCTTGCTTGTTCCCTGCGCAAAGCAGCAATACTTGCCCAAAGGAAGATGAGTTATCCCAGTGCCCGATATGCCATTGAATCTCGTATCACGACGCGCATTGCTGACCGGTACTTTGGCGACGACCGCACTGGCTTTGGCCGCCTGCACCGGCAATTCGGGAACCGCTGGTTCCGCCTCGCCAGCTGCTTCCGCCAGCTCGACTCCGGTTCCACGGACCTTGCGTCTGGCAGCCGCCGCTCCCCCGGTGAAGTTTGATCCGGCCATTGTGGCAGATAACGAATCTTTCCGCGTCACCCGCCAGGTTTACGAGACTCTGATCGACATCGATCCCGATACCGGTGGCGCGGTAGCCGGCCTGGCTGAGGCTTGGACCGAAAGCCCCGACGGATTGCGCTACACCTTTACCCTGCGCCAGGGCGTGCTCTTCCATGACGGTACCGAATTGAATGCCAAGGCGGTCGTCGCGAACTTCAGCCGCTGGGAGAACTTGTCAGCTACGCTGCGTGCAGACTCCACCCAGGGCTTTACGGATGTTTTCCACTTCGGCTCCGATATTCCCAAGCTTCCCACCGTAAAGGACCTCGAAAAAGAGTTCCAAGGCGTTGAAGACCCAACCGAGGCAGAACTCGCTGCCCAGCAGTTGCGCCTCAAGCAGCTCGAAGAGCTGGCCACGCAGTACAAGACCGACCTCTTCGAAGGCAAGTCCAAGGGTGGAACGGCAAGCTACTTCGAGTCCATGAAAGCCACCGATACCTATCTGGTCACCTTGAATCTGCGCCGCCGTCTGCCAGGGCTGATTGAAGCGTTGACCTTGCCGGGCATGGCCATCGCTGCACCAAGCGCGTTGACCGGCGGGCCCAAGGAGAATCCAGCCCAGTCGCTTTCCACTAAGCCTGTGGGAACCGGCCCATACACCTTCGTATCCAATAAGGACGGTGTGGTGCGCTTGGAGATCTTCAAGGATTATTGGAATCAGTCCCGGCTGGCCGAAAACAAGACGCATCCTGAAGTTGCCCTGATCTCTTCGGTTCCGTCGCCTTATAACCGTGAAGGCGCCTTGCTGGCCGATGAAATCGATGGCTTCGACATGGTCTCCGTTGACACCATGCGCACGCTGGTACGTAACGCCAAGGTTGTTGTCCAGCGCGATCCTTTCTCGGTGCTGTACCTGGGAATGGACCAGCGCAATAAGTGGCTGGCCAAGCCGGAATTCCGCATGGCCATTGCCCATGCGGTCAACCGCACCTCGCTGGCCGAAAAATTGTTCCTGCAGGGCTCCAAGAATGCTTCAACCCTGCTGCCTTCTGCCTTGAGCATCCCCGCTCCCGAGGAAACCCCCAACCATGACACCACCAAGGCCAAGACCTTGCTGGCCGATTTGGGCTACAACGGCGAAGAAATCGAATTCGCCTATCCGCTGCGGGTCTCGCGCAACTACCTGCCGCTTCCTGAACGCACTTTCGCGCAGATCGCAGATGATCTGGCAGCCGCGGGGATCCGGGTCAAGCCCCGTCCCATCGCCTGGACCGATGGTTATGTCCAGACCGTGCAGTCCAAGGACTTCAACGGGCTGCACCTGCTGGGCTTCTCCGGCGGCTACCGCTCGGCTGATGACTTCCTTTCCGGCATTTTGTCCTCCAAGGAGAATGAGTTCGGCTACACCTCGCCGTTACTTGACTCACAGATCATGCTGGCTCGTTCCATCCCTGCTGGCGACGCGCAAACCGCTGCCTACGCGGATATTCTCACCACCTTGAACGCTGATCTGCCCGTACTCCCACTGGTCTTCCCCATCTCTGCGTTGGCGTTTAACGGAAATGTCACTTTCTACCCGCCCTCACCAATGCTCAATGAGTGCTACGCCGATGTGCAGATGACAAATTCACCGTCTATCTCAGGTTAGCGACCGTTAACCCAGTTAACGATTTCTAACCCCCGGGTATATAGGTCTACTCTGGGAGGGAGCAAAGTATCACTGTCGATGGAGATCCTCGTGCCTTCTGAAACGTCAACCGAATCTTTTGACGTAGTACTAATCGGTGCCGGCATCATGAGTGCCACCCTTGGCACCATGATCAACCAGCTGGAACCAACCTGGTCTATCGGTCTCTTTGAGAACCTGGACAAGGCTGGGCAGGAATCTTCCTCCCCATGGAACAACGCAGGTACCGGTCACTCGGCACTATGCGAACTGAACTACACCGCCGCCAAGGCTGATGGATCGGTAGATCCAGCCAAGGCCATTGGCATCAACGAGCAGTTCCAGCTTTCCCGCCAGTTCTACTCATGGGCTGTTGAGAACAAGCGCGTTGCTGACAACGGCTTCATCAATGCCCTGCCGCATATGTCATTCGTCATCGGCGATGACCACTCCAAGTA
The DNA here is from genome assembly GCF_052114325.1 of Glutamicibacter sp. MCAF14. Classification (NCBI taxonomy): domain Bacteria; kingdom Bacillati; phylum Actinomycetota; class Actinomycetes; order Micrococcales; family Micrococcaceae; genus Glutamicibacter; species Glutamicibacter sp. MCAF14. Next base: position 212,853 of record NZ_JBFREO010000004.1, on the reverse strand, counting down.
CCTGCAGACCCGCTATGAGGCACTGAAGCCGAACGCGCTGTTCGAGGAACTGGAAATCACCAACGACCTGGACACCATCAACGAGTGGACCCCGCTTGTTGCCAAGGGCCGCGACGCCTCGCAGAAGGTCGCCGCTTCGCGCGTGGTCTCCGGTACCGACGTCGACTTCGGGCGCCTGACTAGCGATCTGACCGATTCACTGGGTGCCGCTGGCGCCTCGGTGAACTTCGGCCACAAGGTCCAGGGCATCAAGCGCTCGGGTGCCGGCTGGGAGCTGACCGTCAAGGACAAAGCTTCGGGCGCACTGAAGAACGTCAAGGCCAAGTTCGTGTTCGTTGGTGCCGGCGGCGGCGCACTGCCACTGCTGCAGAAGGCAGGCATCGATGAGATCAAGGGCTTCGGCGGCTTCCCGGTCTCCGGACAGTTCCTGCGCTGCACCGATGAGAACATCATCAACCAGCACCACGCCAAGGTCTACGGCCAGGCTTCGGTCGGCGCACCTCCAATGTCGGTTCCACACCTGGACACCCGCTTTGTCGATGGCAAGCGCTCGCTGATGTTCGGCCCATACGCCGGCTTCTCGATGAACTTCCTGAAGTCCACCGGCCAGCTGGATCTGCCGCTGTCCCTGCGTCCGCACAACATCATACCGATGCTGGCTGTTGGCAAGGACAACCTGGATCTGACCACTTACCTGATCAAGGAAGTTCTCAAGTCCCGCGCCAAGAAGGACGAGTCGCTGGCGGAGTACTTCCCTGAAGCCGATGGCTCCAAGTGGGAACTGATCACCGCTGGCCAGCGTGTCCAGGTCATCAAGAAGGATGCCAAGAAGGGCGGCGTACTGCAGTTCGGCACCGAGGTCATCACTTCCTCGGATGGCTCGATCTCCGGTCTGCTCGGCGCTTCGCCAGGTGCATCCACGGCAACCCCGATCATGATCGGCCTGCTCTCGCGCTGCTTCCCCAAGCAGTTCGCTGGCTGGGAGACCAAGCTCAAGGACATGGTTCCTTCCTACGGCCAGAAGCTGAACGAAAACCCAGCGCTCTACGCTGAGGTCAAGGCAGCCACCGATAAGACTCTGGGCCTGTAAGCACCAAGCAACGAGAGAACCGCCCACCAGTGCTGGTGGGCGGTTCTCGCGTATCCGGGCAGTGCCGGGCTACTGCTGCGCCAGCGGCCGCCCGTAGGGGTAGTCCACCCAGGCTCCGGCACCGAATGCGGGGCAATGCCGCTCAGCGCCGTGGCGCGTGCACGAGGCATCGGCAGGATACCGGTAGCCTTGCAGCAGCTTGTCCGCCTCGGCCCAGCCCAATCCGTGGACTTCCCGCCCATCGGCGAAACGCAGGGCGTAGCTGAAATAGCGGTAGCGGATCCTGGTCAGCCGCCTTATCCCCTGCTGCGCGGTGGCTTGCACCGCTATCGGCATCTGTGCAGTCATTACTCCAGTCTTCCATGCTTCCAGCGGCCGTTTGCTCAGAGCCTAGTAGCGCTGATTTCGATATCCGGCGGGCAATGCAAGGTCTGCAGCACCACGCAATACTTTTCCGTGGTCTCGATCAGCTGTGCCACGTCCTGCTCGCTGGCGTCGGTTTGCAGCTTGAAAGTGAGCTTGATCGAGCTGAATCCCACCGGGACTTCGGGATCCATGCCCAAGGTGCCGCGTACATCAAGCACACCGCTGGCGTGGACGCTGCCGGCAACGCCCAGCGACCTGTTGGCCGCGACTGCCGCCATGGTGACTCCGGCACAGGCAACCAGCGCCTGCAGGAGCATCTCCCCGGAACAGGCCATCGTCCCGTCCCCGCCGGTGGATGGGTGCAGGCCCGCGCTCACCAAGGCCTGGCCTGTTTGCACCGAGCAGGAAAGCCCCTCTTCCCCGAGCCTTCCGCTGGCCTCCAATAGAATTCTTCCGGCCTGTGGCTTCTCGCGGTACAGCTGTTTCAATGGCCGTTGCACGCTGCGCAGGATTTCCCGATCCATGACTGCCCTTCTCACCTGTCAACTACCGTGGGACTTTCCCATATACCGAGTATGCGTGCGCACTGGGCCGAAAGATCCTGGCAGTCGACGAGGATTTGCTACCTGGTTAACCACTCATTCCCCCTGAGGAGATCACCATCGGGTGTTCCCCGGAATTCCGGGGCTAATTACCTGACTGCAGGACGCACGGTCAGGGTTCGCTGAAGAGCTGGCGCTACCGAGTACCAGTTGCCGCGACCGGATCCAGCGTTCCGAGCAATAACGGGTACTCCATTGGGATGATTTTGCGTGCTTTACCCCACCTGGCGTCCGATGAACATTTGCAACCAACTAGAGTTAGAGGCAAGCCCCATTCACCCAGGACACCGCTAGGACCTCACCCGCATGCAGCGCTTGGCCACATTGTCATTGAAAAACCGGGCGCTGATCGCGCTCATCACGGTTTTCGCCGCCATTTTCGGCGTGATTTCCATGGGATCGCTCAAACAAGAGTTGATTCCCGCTTTGGAATTTCCGCAAATCTCCGTCATGGCAACCCAAATGGGTTCCAGCCCCGAGGTCATCGATGAGCAAGTGGCTGAGCCGCTGGAAACCGCATTGCAGGCAGTCGAAGGGCTGGAATCCTCCAGCGCCGTCTCGCAGGCCGGCTTCACCCGCATAGCCCTGACCTTTGAATACGGGACGGACATGGACCGCGCCCGCACCCAGGTTGAGCGTGCCATTGCCAACTCCAAGGCCCAGTTGCCTGAAGATGTGGAACCGACCGCATTTGCCGGCTCCATCGCCGACTTCCCGGTACTGGCCCTGGCCGTCTCCTCTGACCAGTCGCTGGAACAGCTCAACGATGCGGTAGAACGCATCACCTTGCCAAAGCTGCAGAAGATCGATGGCGTGCGTGAGGCATCGGTCTCCGGCGGTTCCTCCCAGCACATTGCGGTGATCCCGGAAGATGACCAGATGCAAAACGCTGGTTTGAGTGTCGCGGATCTGAAGGACGGCATTGAAAATGCCGGCTCCCCCATGCCAATTGGCAACATGGATATCGACGGTTTGGAACTGCCAGTTATTGCCGGTTCCACTCCCGATACCCTGGATGCCATCAAGCAGATCCCGCTGGTCACCGACAACGGCCCAGTGCTGCTCCAGGACGTTGCCAAGGTTTCGGTGCAAGCCGATGAGGCAACGAGCATTACCCGAACCAATGGTGAAGAGACGCTTTCCATCCAGGTCACCAAGACTCCTGATGGCGATACCGTAGCCATCTCGCATGCGGTAACCGCCATGATTGCCGACTTGGAAGCTGAATTGGGCCATAAGGCCACCATCACCACGGTCTTTGACCAGGCCCCGTTCATCGAGGACTCCATCAAGCATCTGGCCTTGGAAGGCGCATTGGGTCTTGGTTTCGCAGTGATCATCATCTTGGTGTTCCTCTTCTCGGTCCGCTCAACCTTGGTTACCGCGATCTCCATCCCGCTCTCGCTGATGGCAACCTTCATCGGCATGAATGTCTTCGGATACACGCTGAACATGCTGACGTTGGGCGCGTTGACCATCTCCATTGGCCGCGTGGTGGATGACTCGATTGTTGTCATTGAAAACATCAAGCGCCACCTGGCCCATGGCGAGTCCAAGGCCCAGTCCATCTTGCTGGCGGTCAAGGAAGTTGCCGGGGCAATTACCGCAGCAACCCTGACCACCGTGGCAGTCTTCTTGCCAATCGCGCTGGTTGGCGGCATGGCCGGAGAACTATTCAGTCCGTTCGCACTGACCATGACCATCGCCTTGCTCGCTTCGCTGCTGGTCTCGCTGACTATCGTTCCGGTATTGGCTTACTGGTTCTTGCCTCATCGCCCAGGCAGCGGCGAAACCAAAACCGTCCATGTGGCTGAAGACAAGTCCTGGCTGCAGCGTGCCTACGTTCCAGTGCTGAAGAAGACCCAGAAGCACCCGGTCATCACCTTGCTCGCCTCGGTACTGATTCTTGCCGGCACCGTAGCGATGACTCCACTGCTGAATACGAACCTCCTTGGCTCCACCGGAGAGAACTCGATTTCCATCACCGCAGAAATGCCATCTGGCACTGCCATGGAAACCACTGAGAAAGAAGCGGCGAAGATTGAAGCCAAGCTGGCTGAAATCGACGGAATTGAAGATGTCCAGATGACCGTGGGCAGTGCCAGCGGCATGGCCGCCATGTTCTCCTCGGGTTCCGATACTGCCAGTTTCACCGTGATCACCAACGCCGATGAAGATCAGGAAGCACTGACCAACACCGTACGGGAACAGGTCGAAGGCTTGGATCTGGCCAAGGATCTGAACTTGAGCTTCGGTTCGAACTCCTCGGCCATGATGTCCAGCGATGTCACGGTAGAGATCAAGGCTCCGGACGAGGACATCTTGCGTGAGGCGACCTCCACGATGCGTGAAGCCTTGGAGGGTACCGAGCACGTTACCGAGCTCTCCGATAACCTCTCGGCCAAGCGCGAGCAGGTATCAATCGATATTGATGCCGAAAAGGCTGCCCAAGCTGGTCTGACCGAGAGCCAGCTCGCTGGCATGGTTGCCTCCCAGGTCTCCCCTGTGCCAGCAGGCACCTTACGCCTGGACTACACGGATATGACCGTGCAGATTGGCCAGGGCTTGGATCTGAACAGCATGGACAAGCTGCGCGAGCTGAAGATCCCTACCGCAACCGGCGTCAAGGAACTGCAGGATCTGGCCACAGTTGAGCGTGCCAATGTTGTCCAGCAGGTCACCACCTCCAATGGCGAACGTATCGCCACGCTCACGCTGACCCCGGCAGAGAACATGCTCGGAGCGGTCTCCGCTTCGGTCACCGAACGCCTGGAATCGGTGCAGCTGCCCGAGGGTGCAACCGCTGAACTCGGTGGCGCTGCTACCGAGCAGGCTGAGTCATTCAACCAGCTGTACCTGGCGTTGCTGGCGGCAATCGCGATTGTTTACGTCATCATGGTGGCGACCTTCAAGTCGCTGATCCAGCCGCTGGTCTTGCTGGTCTCGATTCCATTTGCGGCAACCGGAGCCATCGGCTTGCTGCTGATCTCAGGCATCCCGCTGGGCTTGCCATCGCTGATCGGCATGCTGATGCTGGTGGGTATCGTGGTGACCAACGCGATTGTGCTCATTGACCTGATCAACCAGTACCGTGAAGATACGCCAGAACGCCCGGCAATGGCTCTGGAAGAAGCGATCATGCAAGGTGCCCGCCAGCGTCTGCGTCCGATTCTGATGACCGCTTTGGCAACCATCTTCGCGTTGGTTCCGATGGGCTTGGGCCTGACAGGCCAGTCCGGCTTCATCTCCCAGCCGCTGGCGGTCGTGGTTATCGGCGGCCTGGTGTCCTCCACCTTGCTCACGCTGATCCTGGTGCCGGTGCTCTACCGCCTGGTCGAGTCCCGCAAGGAGAAGAACGCTAACGCACGTGCAGCGCGCAAGCATTCAGCCCAGCAGCACACCGCGACACAGGATCTGACCCGTGCCATGAATAGCGTCCACGCCAAGATCACGGCCCCAGCAGCATCTGTGGCCTCGGAGCAGCAATCACCGAAACCAGGCAAGCTCCGGGCGGATGAAAAAGCATCCGCCAGCGGCAAGCCTGCTGCCAAGCGCTCGGCGCCAGCCGTTGCGTCCGATGCAGTGGTCAATCCCCTGACCGGACAAATCCCGGTCTCCCGCAAGGAACGCAGAGAGTTCGAGGAAATGATGAAGAAAGCCTCAAACGAGAAGCCTGAAGCATAGTCCAGCAAGCAACGACTTCGCCCCGCATGAAACCCAGCAATCAGTTGGGAATCATGTGGGGCGAAGTCGTTAAAGCTGTGAAATTCAGGAAGCGACAGGGGCAGCCGGCACCGGTTGGCGCCGCCACCTCAGATAGGCCCAAATGGTCAGCACGCCCACCATGATCCACGAAATGCCTATCACCACGCCGTTGAAAACATTCGGTACGGCAATAAAGGAACCAATGGCCACCAAAGACAGCTGCCCCGGGATGACCGACAGTGCGCTGGCCACCAAATAGTCGCGTTGCGAGACACCAAAGGCTCCGCTGCCGTAGTTCACCGGCCAGTACGGAATGCCCGGCATCAGACGCAGCATGAAGACCGCCAGCAGGCCTCGGGACTCAAGCCGCTGTTCGATGCGCACCGCGTGCTTGCCCATCAGCTTGCAGACCGTAGCGCGTCCTAGAGCACGGGCGAGCCAGTAGGCAGCCCAGCTGCCTAGCAGCACGCCGATCAGCGAGAAGGCGGTACCTTGGAAAACTCCGAAGAGCAAGCCACCGCAGATGGCCATGACCGATATCGGAATGGGCGTGATGGCTACCAATGCGTAGAGGATGATGAAACCGAATCGGGCACTCCAGCTGGTCCCATCAACCCTTGACCTGATCTCCTCGATGGATGGCAGGTGTACATTGAATGCCAGCCAGACCATGAGCAGGAAGACAGCGATGAGCAGCCCGTTGCGCAGGTAGTTTTCCCATAGTGACGGTGCCTTGGCAGGATCATCAGGAAGGCCGGATGATGGGTCAAGCTCAGGTACTGCAGGCTCCGCATTCATAGTGGTAGCTTATCCTCATTGCTTTGCATGCAGATATTCTTTCCAACCCGCGCAGTGACACGGAGCAGTTGCATTTCGGCCCAATCCGCCGAGGTTCTGTTCTGATGCCATGGTGCTTAGCTGTTCTCATCCGTCCTGGCTTTTGAAGCGCAGGTACCCGGCTCCCAGCAGCACTGCAACCCAGATCACCAGCACTGCAACTGCCGTGCCCGGACCATAGGGTTCGGTGGCGCCGGTAGCCATGAGGGTCGCGGCGTTGGCTGGCAGGTACTGCACCACGTCGTGGACCCACTGGATGGGAATCAGCTGCAGGATCTGCGGAAGCCCGATAACCAGCATGATGGTTGAGACAATGGCCCCTGCGGAGTTGCGGCACAGCAATCCCAGCCCAAGTACCATCAGGCTCAGCAGCGCCAGATAGGTTCCAGCACCCAGCGCCGCCGACACCAGGTCAGCGAAGTCGAAGGCGCCGTACTCCCCTGCGCTCAAGGCAGTGGGGACCGTAGCCAGCGCAATCATCACCACGCCTGCCAGGAAGTTCACGATGAACAGCAGCAGCGCCTTGGCTCCTAGGAGCATTCCGCGCTGAGGCACCGCCTGCATGGAGCTTGCGATAGTTCCGCTGGAGTACTCGTTGGTGATGTGCAATGCGGAGGCCGAAGCGAAGAAGAGCTGCCCGAATTGCAAGATTGCAAAGGCCAGCAATGGTGCGGGCATCATGGTGTCGAAGCCATTATCCCCGCTGGCTTTGGCGCTGATGCCCAAAACCCAGCTCAATGCGATGGTCGAAAGGATCCCCGCCAGGAACAGACCGCTCAAGGATCTCATGCCAAAGAACTTAGTGGCTTCGGCCCGTGTTGCGGCCATCAACGCTCCAGTGGATGATCCTGAATTATTTTCCTTGATTGCCAGCGAGCTCATTTGCTCATCACCTTCCCTGCGCTTTCGGAGGAGAATTCCACCGTGTCTCGTGTCAATTGGTTGTATGCGGATTCCAGCGATCCGCGCATCAGGCTCAGCTCGTGGAGCTCATAGCCCTGGCGGAAGGCAACGGCGCCTACTTCTTGAAGTGAAAGTCCGGTAATTTGAAGCTGTCCTTCACCGCCGGTAGTGATCTGGGCTCCAGAATGAGCCAGGATTTCGGCGAGCGCAGCTGCTTGCGGCGAGCGGACGGTCACTATTTGAGTGGTGAAGTTCTTGATCAGCTCTTCGGTCGGTGCCTGGGCTATCAGTTCTCCGCGTCCTATGAGGATCAGCTGGTCGGCGACTTGCTGCACTTCGCTCATCAGGTGGCTGGAGACGAAGATGGTTCCACCGTTGGCCGCACGGGTTTTCATCAGCTGGCGGATCCAGGCAATGCCTTCAGCATCAAGCCCATTCATCGGTTCGTCCAAGATGAGGATCTGCGGGTCTCCGAGCAACGCGGCGGCGATGCCCAGACGTTGGCGCATGCCCAGGAAGAATCCGCCGATGCGCCTATGCGCGACTTTTTGCAATCCTGCCTCGGCGAGGACTTCGGCGACGCGGGTGCCGGCAAGCCGGTTGCTTTGCACCAGGGACTTCAAGAAGGTGTGCGGCGTTTGCCCGGGATGCCCGGCAGTGCCGGTGATATGCGCGCCTACCGTACGCATCGGATAGCGCAGCTGGTCGTAGCGCACGCCTCCGACCAAGGCCTAGCCGCTGGTGGGTGCGTCGAGTCCGAGGATCATGCGCATGGTGGTGGATTTGCCGGCACCGTTGGGTCCGAGGAATCCGGTCACTGTGCCGGGGTTGATGTTCACTGTCAGATTCTTGACTGCGTGGGTGCTTCCGAAGTCTTTGCTCAGCGCTTCGAGAGTGATCATGGTGTGCTCCTTGGGTTGTATTCCAACCCTAGGAATTCCCAAAGCCCGGTACACCGGCTATTGGTCGGTATTCGCTGGGTTCCGAGCCCCTACTTTGGTCGGTGTCGGTTGGGTCGCATTATGCGTAGCATGAATTCCATGACTACCTCGTGGAAGCAAATCGGGCTTCTGACCGCCTTGGCGCTTTGAGCCTATCTGGTGCCGATTTCCACGAATGGCGCGTGGTTCCTTTTGGCTCCCTTCGCCGCAATCTGCAGCTACCTGGCCGGCCGCCATGTTGTTTCCCTGCTCTACGGGGTTTTGGCTTTTGTTGCCGGTTCGCTTGCGGCATCACTGACCTTGATTTTCTCCGCCCACATCAGTTTGCTGACCTTTGCCTTGAATATCCTTACGGGCCTGGTGCTCTTTGCGCTGCTTCCATGGTGGATCGGGCGGGCGCGGCGCAATACCGTCATGTTCAAGGCCCAGGAACGCGAGCATGCGGTAGTGCAAGCCGAACTGCGTGAACGCGCCCGTATAGCCGAGGCGATGCATGATCAGCTCGGTCATGATCTCGCCTTGCTCGCACTGTCTACCGGCGGGTTGCAGGTGACCTTGGAGAAGGGCACCGCCGCCTACGCGCGGGCGGTGGAGATACGCGAGCAGGCCGATGGGGCCATTGATCACCTGCATCAGATCATCGGAGTGCTCCATGACTCCAGCGAACAAGCGCCACTGGATCCTGCCCCGCTCAGCGTGGAACGACTACTTGAGCAAGCGCGTTCCATGGGCCTGAAGATCAATTTCACGCGGCAAGGCCCAGCTCTGACCGGGCAGTGGGTGGCAGGCGCATACCGCACCGTGCACCGGATCCTGCAAGAGACTCTGACCAACGCCGCCAAGTACGCCCCGCATGAAGTGCTGGACATTGTGCTCGACACCCGCGCCAATTCGCTGGCTCTGACGGTCTCCAATCCCCTTCCCGGCCGCACTCCCGCAGACCGTGCCGGTGCCACAGGCCTGAAGTCCTTGCGCAGGACGTTGGAAGCCGCCGGCGGCTCATTGCAGATACGCCGCAGCAACCAGCGCTTCGAAGTGTTGGCCAGCATTGCCCGGCAGGACCAACCTGCGCCGGGTAACGCATCACAGGTTCCGGTCAAGAAACACATCCGACTTATGGTTTTCCTGCCCTTCGCCAAGGTGCTGGCCATGACCGCTGGGCTGTACTTGCTGCAAGATGCCACGAACCGCGCGACGGCTCTGAATCCGCACGACTACCAACAATTGCGAGTGGGCATGAACCGCGCCGAAGTTGCTGAGATCGTGCATGCCAAGGGATTGGACGAGCCGCTTCCGGTCATCCGCGAAACGGCCAAGCCCGCCCAGGCGCAGTGCCGCTACTACGCAGCACGCACGGGAATCCTGGATTTAGGCAGCGAGATGTTCCGTTTGTGCTTCACCGAAGACGTACTCGTTTCCGCGGACCACCTCTACCCTGATTCATAGGACTACGCACATGCCCCCAGAACTTCCGATCACCGTCCTGCTGGTAGACGATGATGCCCTGATCCGTGCCGGACTCGGCGCTATCCTTGCCAGCGACTCGCGCATCGAGATTGCCGGGGAGGCGGAGAATGGCCACCGGGCTATCGAGCTGGCCAGTCGCCTTCAGCCAACGGTAATCCTGATGGATATCCGCATGCCCCAGCTTGATGGCTTGAGCGCGTTGGAAGCCATCCTGGGCCAGCAACCCGATGCCAGGACCGTCATCTTGACGACCTTCGGCGAGGAACAGTACATCGATCGAGCTATCGCCGGCGGAGCAGCGGGTTTCATGCTCAAGAGCTCGGGACCCGAAGAGCTGATCGGGGCGGTGGTTGCCGTTGCGGAAGGTGCTGCTGCATTGTCCCCGCGCATCGCGAAGCGGGTGATCGAGAAAGTTCGCAGCATCGATGCCGGTAGCCAACACGCGGCCCGCTTGGCCATCGAGGCCTTGACGGCACGGGAACACGAAGTGCTGGCACTGGTCGGCGCGGGCCTTTCCAATGCCGAGATTGCAGCGCGGTTGGTGCTCATCGAAGCCACAGTCAAGGGACACATGACCAGCATCATGCTCAAGAGCGGAGCACGAAACCGTGTTGAGGCGGCGCTGATCGCTTACAAGGCGGGGATTACCTGCAACTAGTGACCAGCGTCCGGCTGGCGGGCATCGGTGGTGCCAGGAGCGGAGAACATCGATTTCAACTGCTCGGCTGCCGCGGCATCAGCCGAGGCGGAGGCCTGCTGGTTGGCCTCGATCACTGCTGCCAGCACCTCAGCGCGGTGGATCTTCACGCCCTTGGGCGCGTCGATTCCCAGCTTGATGGATTCCCCCTTGGCTTCAAGGACGGTCACCACGATGTCCTCGCCGATCAGGACCTGTTCTCCGACTTTTCGAGTGAGTACCAGCACTGTTCAATCATAGCCGGATCGGCAACCCCGCGATGGCGTAGCCTACTCCCGCGGCAAGGACAACAGCCGGTACCCCAGTTCCCCGGCACTGCCGGGGGTCAGGGTCTGCCGGGCATGCAGCAGCAGCACGCCGCTGATTTGCCGCACCTGCGCGACCTGGCTGACCCACCAGGCGGTATCTTCGGACTTGATCCGCGCATCGACTGCCACAACCCATTGATCGGCTTCCAGCGGTTCCAATTCCCGCAGCTGCTCCGGAACCGCCTGCAGCGGGGCCAAGGACTTGGACACGAGTACCGATCCTCCCTGTTCCACAGCGGCAGCGCGTACCCGCTGGGCGGCCCGTCGCGTGTTAATGGGGCGGAACAGTGCCTGCGGTTCCGGAGCCTGCCCGGTATGGCGCAGCAGGCAGGTGCCGGGGTCGAGCATTCCGGCGGCCACCCGGGCGTCGGTTCCCAAACCCAGGACCAGCAGCAGCTGCCCCGGATGGTTGCTGAACTCGAATTCTTGGAGGCTTCCCGGAGCCCGGCCTTCGCGTGCCGCCCTGCGTCCGGTTGCCGGCTCGAGCTCGAAGCTCTGGGCATCGAGCAACTGTGCGAAGCGGCCCGGCGACGATGCAGACCCGGAACCGATCTCATCCCCGCCAGCTTGCGCTGCGCCGCGTTCTCTGGCTTCGGCCCGAGCCAGCAGCCTATCCAGTCCGGGGGTTGGGCGCTGCGGGGCCTGGGCCGGTTCTTCGCTGTTCCCTGGCCTGTCCGTTCCGTCCCCGACGCGCACCACAGCCTCATAGTGGAAGCCGCGCAGCAGCCCGCCAACGCGTGGTGTCGTCACCTTCTCTGCGGAGACCAGTCTGGCATCAGGGCCGTATTGGGTCAGGGCCTTGGCTTGCAGCTCTTCGAGGCTGCGTCCGCTAAGCAGGTAATGCATTTCCAGCGCGCACCACTGCCAGGGTCTCGATCTGCGCGCCACCGGCGGTGGCTTCCTGGTAGGACAAGACGGCGCTGATGCTTCCCGAAGTCCCGATCAGCCGGCGCACCGCCGGGCGCAAGGCTGGGGCGCACACCAGCACCGCCGAAACCTGCCGGGCATCCAGGTCCGCGGCGATCTGCTTGGCCGATTCCAGCACGGCTTCCAGCCGCGGCGCATCGAGCATGATCTGGCTGCCGGACTCCCCCGGGCGCATGGCTTCGAGCATGCCCTGTTCCAGCACCGGGTCGATCATCACCACACGCAGGGTGTTGCCTTCGAGGTATTTCGCAGCGATCGCCGGCCCCAGCGCGGTGCGCGCGGACTCGACCAGCGGTTCGGCTGCGGTGCTGGTCTTGGCTTGAAGCGCGAGCGCTTCGTAGATGCGGGCCAAGTCGTTGATGGCCACCGATTCGGCTAGCAGCCCCTGCAGCACGCGCTGCACCTCGGCCAGCGAGAGCAGCGAGGGGATGAGCTCGTCGACGGCCGAGGGGCTTTGCTCGCGCAGCGCATCGGTCATCACCCGCACATCTTCGCGGCTCAGCAGCCGCGGCGCCTGGGCCTGGACGATCGAGGACAAATGCGTGATGATCACCGACACGCGGTCGATGGTGGTGGCCCCGGCCATGTCCGCATTGTGCCGCAGTTCGCTGGGCACCCATTTGCCGGCCAGCCCGAAGACCGGTTCGTTCACCTGCGCACCGGGCAGCGATTCCAGGTTCCCACCCAGGGCCAGCACCTTGCCGCGCGGGGCAGTGCCCCGACCCGCTTCGACACCGGCCACCAGGATGGCGTAGCTGCCTGGCGGCAGTTCTACCTGGTCGCGCGTGCGCACCGGAGGCAGCACGATGCCCAGTTCCATGGCGATGCGCCGGCGCAGCGCACGCACCCGGGCCAACAGGTCATCTCCCCCGCCATTGACCACGTCGACCATGTCTGCAGCCAGCTGCACTTCGATGGCGTGGACCTTCATCTTCTCGATGAGCTCTGCCGGAGTTTCCGGGGCCGCAGCGGCCTGCTCGTTGGCCTCGGCCGCCGCCGCGGCGGCGGCCGCTCGTTCCGCGCCGGACTTGATCCGCAGCGCGCTCCAAACCAGCAAGGCCCCGATCAGCACGAAGGGGGCCTTCGGCATGCCTGGCACCAAGGCCAGGGCGATGGATGCGGCCCCGGCAATCAGCAGTGCGGCCTGGGATTGGCCCAGCTGTTTCGAGGCGGTGGCGCCCATGTCATCGGCTGCGTTGGAACGGGTGACGATCATGCCGGTGGACACAGCCATGAGCAAGGCCGGGATCTGCGTGGCCAGCCCGTCGCCGATGGTCAGCAGCGCGTAGGTGCCCAGCGACTCGGACAGGCCCATCCCGCGGCTGATCATTCCGATGCCGATGCCGCCGACCAGGTTGATGATGATGATCACCAGACCGGCGATCGCATCTCCCTTGACGAATTTGCTGGCGCCGTCCATAGCTCCATAGAAGTCCGCTTCCGCTGCGACTTCCTCACGGCGCCGGCGGGCCTGGCTGTCGGTGATCAGCCCTGCGTTCAAATCCGCGTCAATGGCCATCTGCTTGCCCGGCATCGCATCAAGGGTGAAGCGGGCGCCCACCTCCGCGACGCGTTCGGCACCCTTGGTGACCACGACGAACTGGATGACCACCAGGATCAGGAAGATCACGAAGCCGATGACCAGCGATCCGCCGATGGCGATATTGCCGAAAGCCTCAATGACTTCCCCTGCATACCCGTTGCCCAGCACCAATCGGGTGGAGGCCACGTTCAGCCCCAAGCGCAGCAAGGTGGCTACCAGCAGCAGCGAGGGGAAGACCGAGAAGTCCAGCGGCCGCTTGGCGAACATGGTGATCAGCAGGATCACCAGCGAGAGCAGGATGCTGGTGGCGAAGAGCATATCGAGCAGCTGGGAGGGTATCGGCACTACCAGCAGCAGCACGATGCCAACCACGCCTACCGGCACGGCGATCTTGGACAGATTCGCGTAATTCAATCGAAGCGTCCCTTTCCTAGCGTGTACCCGGACCTGCCGGGGCGTTGTGGATCCCGGAGGCGGCACCGCGGGATTTGAGTTTCATGACGAAGGCCAGCACGCGGGCCACCTCCGTGTAGCTTTCAGGCGGTATTTCGTCCCCGGCCTCGCAAGTGGAGTGCAGGCTGCGCGCCAACGGGATATCCCGCACCATGGGAACCCGGTGCTCGGCGGCCCGCTCGCGCAGCCGGGCGGCCATTTCCCCGGAGCCCTTGGCCACGACCTTCGGCGCCGAGACACCTGCCTCATAGCGCAAGGCCACCGCCACATGGGTGGGGTTCACGATCAACACGTCGGCATCGGCCACGGAGGCGATCATCCGGTTGCGGCTCATGGCCAGCTGGCGCGAGCGCCGCTGGGATTTGAGCAGCGGATCGCCGTCGCTGCGCTTGTGCTCGTCGGTGACCTCCTTGCGCGTCATCCTGGTGTGCTTGCGGTTTCGCCGCAGCACCACCAGCACGTCGGCCGCGGCAAGTGCCAGTCCGGCGATCACCGAGGCGCGAATCAGCCAGCTGGTCCCCTCGGCTCCGGTGGCCAGCAGCGAAGACAGCGGCAGTGCCCCGGACTGCAGCAGCAGAGGCGTCAGCGAGGTCACCACCAGCCACAGCACCACGCCGATGACCAGCACCTTGAGCAGCGCCTTGGCTCCCTGCCACAGTGCGGCAAAGCCGAAGACCCGGGTGAATCCGCTGATCAGATTCAGGTTGGCCGGGTCCATGCGGAAGGTGCGGAAGCGGATGCCGCCCTGCAGTGCGGAGACCGCCAGCACCACCACCAGGACCACGGCGAACAGCGGGAACAGGGTGCCGCCGATCGAGCCCATCGCCTCGCCGAGGACTTGCACAGCCAACTTGGGATCAGGGTTCTGCGCCACCGCGTCCAAGGCTGCCAACTGCGCGAGGCCTGCATCATGACCGCGCTGCAGTACCCCGGGAACCATGAGCGCCGCGGCAGCAATCCCCAGCCAGGCGGCCAGATCCTGCGATCTGGTCATCTTGCCTTTGGAGTGCACTTCCTTCATGCGCTGGTTGGTGGCCTTTTCGCTGCGCTCCCCCGAATCCTGGCTCATCGGCCCACCACCGCAGGAAGCAGTTGCAGGGCCTGGCGCACCAGGGCCGAGACTATGGAGGGCAGCACCACGAAGACCGTGCCGGCCAGCGCCAGTGTGATGAAGATCTTCAGCGGGAAGCCCATGGCGAACGCGTTCAGTGCCGGGGCGGCACGCGTGAGCAGGCCCAGCCCGATGTCGGCCAATACCAGCACCACCAGCAGCGGACCGGCGATCTGTACCGCTGCCACGAACATGGTGCCGACTGCCGAGGCCAGCGACTGCGCCATCGAATCCATGGCGATTCCGGCGCCTAGCGGCAACGCACTGAAGGAGCGGAAGATCCCAGCCAGCACCAGCTGGTAGCCCTCCGAGGCCACCAGCAGCGCCAACGCGGCGAAGTGGAACAAGCGGGCGAATTGCGCGCCCTGGACCATGGACTGCGGGTCGAAGCCCTGGGCCATGGAAAAGCCCCCGAACAGATCCACCAGATTGCCGGCGGACTGGATGGCGGCGAAGGCCAGCAGCAGCATGAAGCCCATCCCGGCTCCAGCCAGCAGCTCGAAGAGCAGCGCGCCGATATAGGCCGCAGTGTCCAGGGATTGATAGCTGCCGCTGAGTGTCGGAGCCACGGCAAGGGCCATCCCCACGGCCAGCATCCCCTTGATGCGCAGCGGAATCGCATTATGCGAGAACGGCGGAGCCACCACCAGGAAGGCGGTGATACGCACCGCGACCAGCAGCAGCACCTCCAGCCAGTGCAGGGGCAGGTCGAACTGCATTCAGCTGCCTCCCAGCAGCCCGGGGATACGGCCGAACAGCTCATGGGTGAACAGCACCGTCTCGGAGATCATCCAATGCCCGCAGATGACCAGGGCAATGGCCACGGCCACCGCCTTGGGCACGAAGGACAAGGTGATCTCCTGGATCTGGGTCATCGACTGGAACAGCGAGATCGCGAATCCGACCACCAGCGAGGTGACCAGCACCGGTGCGGCGAGCTTCGCGGCGAGCACCAGCCCGGACAAGCCGATATCCAGTACGGCATTCGAATCCATCCGGCGCTAGCCCCCTGCCAGCTGGTAGGAGCCAAGCAGCGCGGTGATCACCAGAGTCCAGCCGTCCACCAGCACGAAGAGCAGTATTTTGAACGGCAGCGAAATCATCACCGGCGGCAGCATCATCATGCCCATGGACATCAGCGCCGAAGCGACCACCAGGTCAATGACCAGGAAGGGCACGAAGATCACGAAACCGATGATGAATGCGGCGCGCAGCTCGGAGATCATGAAGGCCGGGACCAGCGTGGACAGCGACACGTCCTGCGCGCTTCCCGGGTTCTCCAGCTGCGCCGCCCGGGTCATCAAGGCAATATCCGCCTCGCGGGTGTGCGCCAGCATGAATTCGCGCAGCGGGGCCACACCGGCATCCAGGGCCGTCCCCAGGTCCAATGTGCCTTCCAGATAGGGCTGGACACCGGATTCATTCATCTTTGCCAGAACCGGTGCCATGATGAACAGCGACAGGAACAGAGCCAGCCCGGCAAGCACCTGGTTGGGCGGAATGCTGGGCAGGGACAGGGCGTTGCGGGTGAATGCGAGCACCACGAAGATCTTGGTGAAGGAGCTCATCATCAGCAGCAGCGCCGGGGCCACCGAGAGCAGCGCGACGGCCAGCAGCGTGACGATGGCCGAGCTCGGGGTGCCATTGGGTCCGTTGATTTCCACCGAGAGCCCGCCGTTGCCCTCGCCCGGGACCGGGTCGACGGGGGTGGCCAGGGCCGCCGGGGCGGCGGCCATGATCCAGCTCAGGCAGGCGGCAGCCACCAGCAGCACGAGCAGCAGGCGCAGCGCGGCGCGTGCTGGAGCGTCACTGCGGTTCATTTCTGCGTTCCGCGGCTCAGCGCGGCCTTGGCATCGCGCCAGGTCTGGGTGTCCAGTATGGAACCGGCCAGCGGGCTGGTGCGCCTGACCCGCCCCGGCGCCAGCCCACTCTGGCGCAACGCGCGTTTGCCGGTGTGCAGGCGCAGCTGGTCTTCGAAACTCCGGAAACCAGGCTGGCCGCTGTGCGCCGGGCCCGGCAATGCCGACAACAGCCCGGTTTCTGCTTCCCCCGGCCGGCACTCGGATCCGCCGGCGCTCTGGAGCGGCTCGGCATACGCGTGCTGTCCTGTGGCTTCGTCCGGTTCCCCGGGTTCCGGCACGGGGGCCGCGAAGCTGTCCAGAAGGTTCACTGAGGAGTCGGCGACGCCCAGCAGGTAGCGCTGGCCGTCTGCTTCAATGAGCACTACCGAGCCCTTGGGGCCAATGCTCTGGCGGGCCAGGATCTGAAGTTGCTCGTTCCGCGGTGCGCTGAAGCGCGTGCCCAGCTTCTTGCGCAGGTAGAACAGCAGGCCGAATACCGCCGCCAGCGATACAAGCACCCGCAGCAACAGGAAAAAGCTGTCCACTAGTTGGCGCCCGCCGCGTCCATGTCGAGGATCTCGGTGATGCGCACCCCATAGTCCTGGTCCATGACCACGACCTCTCCCAGGGCGATCAGCCGGCCGTTGAGCAGCACATCCGCAGGTGCTCCGGCCGAGCGGTCCAGCTCGATCACGGCGCCCGTTTCCAGGCCCAGCACATCGCGTACCGACATGCGGGTGCGTCCGATCTGCACGGTCAGCGCCATTTCCACATTGGAGATGCGTGTCAGCCGGCTGGCCATGTCCTCTTCGGCCGCCGGGGCATGGGCCGGTGCTGGCTGGGCACTGGTTTCGCGGATGCGCAGCGCGAAGAAGCCGATGTCTTGGCCATCCTCGGCCAGCAGGCGGAACCCCACGGTGTCGCTGGCAGCCACGGTGGCCTCGGCGTTGGCTGCGGATTCGATGTTCAGCACGCCGATGCCCAGTACGCCGGTGGCCGCTTCCAGCGCCGGGCGCAGCAGGTCCGCGGTGCCCAGCCGGTTGCTGCGGCGTTCGGATACCGCGCCCAGCTCTCCTTCATCCAGGCAGAGTACCGCATCGGCGGATTGTTCGCCCACGAAGGTGGCGCAGAGCATCGCGCCGGTGGCTGCGGCGACCCAGTCATGGCGTGATCCGCTGTGCAATTTCACTTCGACGGCCGAAGCCGTGGGCAGCATCGAGCCCAGGGCCTGGGCCGCAGAGGTATACAGTGCGGTGGAATGCAAAACCGAAGCGGATTCGGAAGTAGCGGGCATGATCAACTTTCTTGGGTGGTGACGATGACGGCGGCGACGCGCCCGGAACGCGAACCTGCGGCAGCCGTGCCGATGCGGTGGCTCCCGGCCAGCAGGTCGAAAGGCTGGTGGACCCGGTGGCCCAGTGGCAGGATGTCCCCCACCGAGAGGTCGAGGATCGCCTGCGGCTTGACCGGTGCTGGGTTTGAGCAGAGACCGATCTCCAGCGGCACGGTGCCCAATGCTTCGGCGAGTACCTCTCCGGCGTTTTCCATGCTGGGGCGCGGATGGGCGTCGGCCAACTGGTCCAGCAGCAACTCGGCAGGCAACGCCACCGAGGCGTTCGCGCTGCGGTCGGCAACCCGCACCTTGAAACGCGCGACGATGAGCACCTGGGACTTGGCGGCCGCCTGGACGAATTGGGGCTGGTGGGCGATGGAGGCGGCCGAGAGCCGCTGGGAGAGCAGAGAACCGAGTGAGTAGTGCAGGTCCTCCAGCGCTTCGCCCATCAGCTGGTTGACGATGGTCGTCTCGATGCGGGTGAAGGCGCGCGTGGGCAGGTCCCCGGGGGCATGGCTTCCGAGCATGTGGCAGACCCAGCCCAGTGCTTCCTCGGCCGGGAACTGGATCACGCCGCGCGCGTCAACGCCCTCGGCATCGCAGAGCACCATGGTGGTCAGTGCCGGCAGCCCGGCAATGTAGTCGTCATAGGTCTGCATCTGCACCGCGTCGAAATTCACTTGGGACATGACGCGGATCTTGGCCGTGAGCTGGGTGCCCCATTGGCGGGCGAAGGTCTCGAAAGCCAGCTCCAGCACACGGGCGTGTTCGCGGGCTAGCGTGGTGGGCCGGCGGAAGTCGTAGGCCTGCACGTCTGGGCGCTGGGCTGGAGGCAAGATTGTCACATCGCATACTCTCGGCAGGCCAGTGCCAGGGGTTAGCCGCAATCGCCAGGGAATTTCCCGCGAAGTCTTCGCGCCGGGCCCTGCCGGGTCCCTTGCGCGTCAGCCATCGATTTCGCGAAGCTTCTCGCGCACCTCTTCGCGCTGGTTGGAGAGCACGACGATATCCACCCGGCGGTTCATCGACAGCTTCTTGCTGTCCTTGGCCGGCCGGGCATCCCCGTAGCCGACCGAGGAAATGCGCGAGGCCGATACGCCGCTGTCTTCCACCAGCACGCGCAGCACCCCGGTGGCGCGGCTGGCGGACAGTTCCCAGTTGGTCGGGAAGGGATCCACCGGCTGGCGCTCGTCGGCGAAGCCCTCAACCGCGATCTCCAGCTTCGCTTCGACGAGCACCGGCCCGATGGCGTCCACGATCTGGCGGGCCTTGCCAGTCAGCTGGGCGCTGTTGGGCACGAAGAAGGTGTTGGCGCTGACCAGGCGCACGGTCAGCCCGCGCGAATCGATGCGGTAGGCTGCGGCATCGGGGAAGCCTGCGGACACCAGCTCCGCTTGGATCTGTTCCTTGAGCTCCAGCAGGCGCAGCATCTCGGCATCCACCAGCTCATTGATCTGTGATCCGGTCAAGTCCTGGCCGGTGGAGGCGGCCAGCAGCCCTTCGGCGCCGGCGCTTTCGGCCGGAACCACTATCCCTTGGGCGGTGTCCGCGAATTGCGTTTCATCCACGCCGAATCCAGTCGCCAGCGAATCGCGCAGGGCCTGGAATTTCCCCTGGTCCACCGAGGACATCGCATAGAGCACAATGAAAAGGCACATCAGCACGGTGACCATGTCCATATAGGAAGCCATCCAGCGTTCATCCGGGCCCGATTCGCCGTGTCCGGCGCTGCGCCTTCGCCGCGAGCGCCCTGTGGCTGGCCGCCGGCTCATGCTGCTTCCTCGAATTCGTTCTCGTCCGCCGGTGCGCTGGCGGCAGCGCGCCGGGACCGCTTGGCGCCGGCCTCAGGAACCATGCCTTCGAGCTTCTCGCGCAGCACCAGCGCCGGGGTTCCGGACTGGATCGCCAGGATGCCTTCCAGGGCCAGGTGCATGCGGTCCGCTTCCAGTTCCGCCAGGCGTCCCAGTCGGGCGCCGATAGGCAGCCAGATGAAGTTGGCCGAGACCAGGCCCCACAGGGTGGCCACGAATGCGGCGGCAATCATATGTCCGAGCTCATCTGGCTTGGAGAGGTTTTCAAGCACGTGGGTCAGCGACACCACCGTGCCGATGATGCCCACGGTGGGCGCGTAGCCGCCCAGGGTGGAGAACCACTTGCTGGCTACCGCATCCTGGCGTTCACGGGCGATGATCGACTCCTCGAGCATGTCGCGCAGGTCTTCGGCATCCACGCCGTCCGCCACCGACTGCAGGGCGCCGGCCACAAAGGGGTCTTTGGCGTTGGCGACCTCGGCTTCCAGTGCTAGAAGGCCGTCGCGGCGGGCCAGCTCGGCCAGGGATACCAGCTGTTCCACGAGTTCGCTGGAATTGCCCAGCTTTCCACGGAAGGCCTTGGGTAGTGCTTTGATCGCGGTGATGGTGTCCTTGATGGTGCCGCTGGCGATGCCCACCGCGATGGTGCCGATGAACACGATGATCATCGGGGCGGGTAACAGGATGGAGCTGACGCTGGCGCCTTCCATGAACAGCATGGTGAACATGGCACCGAAGGCGAGCAGCAGACCGATAAGTGTTGCCGGATCCATGGGTCCTTCCCTCTAATGCGTCTGCGGGCCGGCCGGCGGGCTGGCGGCGCCTGCCGCCAGCCTGGCCGCGTCCAGCACCCGGGCCCGGTAGAAAATAGCCAGGGCAATGACCTCGTCCATGGTCTCGCGCACCACATATTGGGCGCCATTGGCCATCACGACCAGGGTGTCCGGCGCCTGGGTAATGCGCTCGACCAGATCCGCGTTCAGGGCCAGCCGGGTGCCGTTCAGCCTGGTTAGCACGATCATTGGCCCCTCGCCTTCCTAGTCCACTACTGGCTATCGGCCGGTGGCAGCCACGCGTTAGCCAGCTGCCGCTAGCGCTTGAGGTTGGACAGTTCCTGAAGCAGCTCGTCGCTGGTGGTGATGATGCGGGCATTGGCTTGGAATCCGCGCTGGGCAACGATCAGGTTGGTGAATTCCTGAGAGAGATCCACATTGGACATTTCCAGCATGCCCCCAGCCACCGAGCCGAAGCCCGGGCTGCCGGCGGTGCCCAGCTGCAGTTCCCCTGAGTTTCCGGTCAACGTGTAGCTGGAGCCGCCTGCCTTGGACAAGCCTGCCGGGTTGGTGACATTGCCGATAGCGATCTGTGCCACCACCTGCTGCACGCCGTTGGAGAAGCTGCCGGTCAGCGAGCCGTCCGAACCCAGCGAGAAGCCTTCCAGCGTTCCAGCGGCGTTGCCGTCCACTCCTTCGATGCTGGCGGTGTTCAGGCCGGTGAAGCCGGTGAGCGCCGCGAGGTCGACCGCGACACCGCCGACGGTCAGCGGACCGCCGGCGGCCAAAGCGCCGTTGGCGTTCTCGGCTAGGTTCTGGGTGGCGGTGGCCCCGGACCCGCCGTGGGTTCCATCGACCCGCCAGCCGGTGCCGGTGCGGGTGAATTCCAAGGTCAGGGTGCTTTCCGAACCGTCGGCGGCAAAGACCTGGGCGTCGCGGACCAAGCTCTGTCCCACGGCGGTGTCCTTCGGAAGATTCCCGGAGACCGCGGCCTGGCTCGATGCCCGTCCGGGCGCCACCAGGTTGTTGGGCAGCGTGATGTCGGTGACTTCGCCGCCGGCGGCCAGCTGGCCGTTGGGCCCGGCCATCCAGCCCTGGACCAATCCCCCGTCGGGGCTGACCAAGCGTCCGTTGGCATCGAAATCGAAGGCCCCGGCACGGGTCAGGCCGGTAGTGTTGCCGCTGCGGGTGACGAAGAATCCGTCCCCGGAAATCATCATGTCGGTAGCGCGCCCGGTGTTCTGGCTGGAGCCCTGGGTGAAGTTGGTGGAGATGCCGGCCACCTGCACGCCCAGGCCCACCTGGGCCGGGTTGGAACCTCCGCGGTCCGCGTCCGGCCCGGTGGCGCCCTGGGTGATTTGGGACAAGGTGTCCTGGAACTGCACCGACGAAGATTTGAAGCCCGTAGTGTTCACGTTGGAGATGTTGTTGCCGGTAGCGTCGAGCATCGTCTGGTGGGCGCGCAGGCCCGAGATTCCGGAGTACAGGGAGCGGAGCATGGTGCTACTTTCTGCTAGGTGGTTCGCTGGTGTGGCTAAGGTGCTGCTAAGCCGCAGGTTCGGGATTGACGGGATCAGCTGGGTCAGGATTGGCGGGATTGGCTGGTACGGCGCCAACCGTGGCAGGCGTCACCTTGGCGACCTGCTCCAGGGCGAGCTTCTGCTGGCCCACGCTGAGCACTGGGCCCTGCGCGGTGAAGGACACTGCGGTGACAATTCCCCGCATCGGCGGTTCGCCAGCCGAGGTGACGTGCTGCCCGATCAATGCGGCAGCCGCGGTGCGCTGCTGGATGTCCAGGGAGCTGCGCTGGGCTTCAGCCAGCGTGTTCAGCCGTTCCATCGAGGACAGCTGCGCTGTTTGCGAGATCATCTGGTTCGTATCCATCGGGGTGCTCGGGTCCTGGTTGGCCAGCTGGGTCACCAGCAGATGCAAGAACACTTCCGAATCCATGGACTGCTTCGGTGCGCGCATCGGCTCGGAGGTTCCAGCCGGAGCAGAGGGCGCCACAGGGGTAATACTCATCGGTTCATCTTTCGTTTCAGGCCAATAGGTCAAGTCCGGCCGGCATCGGCCGCAGGTCGTAATCTTCAGATGCCGCGGCAGTTTCGCCTGGTCCGGCTACCGGATCTGCGGCGCCACGGCTCGGGGCCCCTCCGTTGCTCCCGCTGTCTCCGGCCCCTGGCTGTGGCGCGGGCTGGCCCGGCTGCCCGGAAGCGCTGCCAGGGTGCTGGCCGGAACCTGCTCCAGCCGGGCTAGGGGCCGCGCCGTGCTCGGGCGATGCGGATGCGGTGAGTACCTGCACGCTGCCTTGTCCGAGCATCGCGAACTCCCGGCGCAGTTCGGGCAGCACGGCCCGCAAGTTCTCCCGGCCCAGTTCGCTGGGCGCGAAGAGATCCAGCTTCAACCCGTCAGCACCCCACCGGGCGCTGACGGTGACTGGCCCCAGGGTTTCGGGGGCCACCTGAACGGTTATGACCCGTACCCCGTTCTCCTCGGTGAGCACTGCCGCGATGGGTGCAGCCAGCTGGCGGTGCAGGCTCTGGGCGGCGGCTGCATGCCTGCCCGCACCGGCAGGTGCACCAGCGGGCGCAGCTGCCAACGGTTCCGAGGCAGGCAAGCCGCTGGTGGCAGGCACTGCGGTTGCGGCAATACTGGGATGACCCGCCGCTGCAGGAACTCCGGCCGTTGCAGGTGCTTCTGCTGAGGGTGGGGCAATTGGATGCTGCTGCACCGGCCATGCCTCAGAGGCAGAATCTGGAACTGCCTCCGTGAACAATTCGGCAACGGATCTCCCGGTGATGGACGGCATGGAAGTCGCGGGCGGCCCAGCGGCAGGCGACGCGATAGCACCATTCCGCGGCGCCTGGCCGGTTTGCTCGGCCCGGACCGCCAGTCCGTGCACTGCGTGGTCTGTTGCCGGCTCGGTCGCCGATCCAGCTATCCCGGCTGGATGCAGGCCTTCTTGATTCCCGACAGCAGGAAGTTGGGCTGGTGCCAATGACGCAGTTCCGTGGGTGCCGGGGGCAGCCGCCGCGTGGGCGGGGGCCGTGGGCATGAGTTCGGGAACCGTTGGTGTGGCGGTGCCAGCTCCGGTGCTGCTGCCAGCAGAAGGTACGCCGAGTCCAAATTCCGCAGGCACAGGCTCCGCAGGGGTGCCGCTGCCATCCAAGATCGGGACTATCGAGCCTGGCTTGGCTGGCTGGATTCGTGTTGGCTGAATTGGCCCACCGGTTAAAGGTGCAGCGTCGCGCAGTGCATCGTCGGGCAGTGCAGCCTCGGAAATTGGGGCAGGGTCGTCAGCCGGTTTGCTGTTTGGCCGGTTCTCGGCTACAGCGCTGAGATCGACAACGAGCAACAGGTTTTGCGCCAGCAACGGCGTCCATCCGGACGGTGCTTGCGCTGTTTCCTGCCCGGCCAGTGCACTCGCAGGATCTGGCGTGTCCAGCTGCTGGCTGCCGCCGTCGCGCGGTGGCGCTGCGGCCAGGTGTTCCGTGAGCAGCATCGCGAAGGCCTGCGGATCGGCGGGCACGGCGGCGGATGGGGCTCCGGATGCGGATCCAGTGCCTGCGGGGGGCAGCAACATCGATAAGAGATTCGTCTGGATCATGCGCCACCTGCCGCAAGATTCTCAAAGGCCGCCCGTTGCGCCGCGACGTCGGCAGCCGGGACCGATGCTGCCGGCACGATACGGCGGATGGTCATGATGTCGGCGTCCTTCTCAAACAGTTCCCTGATGCTCACCGTTTCTCCCGGGCGCGGGGCATGGATCATCTTGTTGTCCCCGAGATAGATGCCGATGTGCCCGCCACCGCGGGTCACGATGAGATCCCCTGGCTTGGCCTGGGCCAAAGTAGGCACTTCTGTGCCTTCCTTGGCTTGCTGGCGTGCCACACGGGGCAACTCAATGCCCAGATCCCGGAAAGTGTGCTGCACGAAGGAAGAGCAGTCCAACCCGATGGCAGGGTTGTTGCCTCCCCAGACATACGGAATACCTAGGTATTTCTTGGACTGCGCGACCACATCCGTTCCATCGGTGCCTGCGCGGTTGGGCTCCGGTTCGCCGAGATTGGCAACCGGCGGCTTCTCGGTGCGGCCGGTGGCCGGGGAATGCTCGCTGACCGGATCCGCCTGCGCGGCCGAGGCAACGGTGGCCGGGCTCAGCACGGTGTTCAGCACCTTGGTGAACTCTGCTCCCGCCGTCGAGGGCGCCAAGGCGGTGGAGGCCATGGCCACCGAAATCGTTCCGGCGGGGGAAGCCCGCGCCAGGGATTGAACCGGACTGGTGGCCGTGGCATTGCCAGTGAATCGGGCCAGATTGGCTTCGATCGTGCCGATGCGGGCCGATACATCTGCGTAGCTCATGATCGTTTCCTTTCTGCCGATCTGCCGGCAAGTTCATCGAGCAGTGCCTGCTCGCGGTGCAACTGGGCTGCCCGTTGCCCCGTGTTGTGCCGTTCTTCAAGTTTTTCCACGGTCTTCAATTCCATGCGCACCCGCTGGTAGGCGGCATCGGCTTGCGCAGCGGCGCCTTCCAGAATCGCGTCCAGCGCCGCCAGATCTGACAGCGCGGCACCGCTGGCCGACCTGGCCGCGGCGATGGCCAGCAGCGAATCGCTGTCCACCGGATCCTCGGCGGTGCTGTGCAGTTCCTGCAGCCGCAGCTCGCGCTGGCTGCGGTGCTCGCGCAGCTTCGCGGCTGCTTGGGCCGCGTCGCCGGCCGCGGAGCGTTCCTTGATCCGGCGCACGCGCAGCAATCCTGCCAGGCTGAATCCGGCGGCCATCAGCGAACCTCCATCGCGGCCAGCAGCTGGTGCAGGCCATTCCAGGATTGGGCGGAGTCCATCGGTTCACCAAGGGCCTGTTGCAAGAACTGGTCGATGGAATGCTCGTGGTCCACAGCGGCATCGGCCAGCAAGTTGGCGCCGCGTTGGTAGGCTCCCACGTCCATCAGGTCCTGGACGCTGCGCCGCGCGGCCAGCACCTGGCGCAGCGAACGCGCCGCGGCCTGCTGCTCTTTGCTGGTGATCTTGGAGGCCACGCGCGAAACCGAGCCGAGTACGTCAATGGACGGGAAATGCCCGGCCAAGGCCAGGGCGCGCTGGAGCACCACATGCCCATCAAGCAGCGAACGGGCAGAATCGGCAATCGGTTCATTGTGGTCATCCCCGTCCACCAGAACCGTATAGATCCCGGTGATGGAGCCGGATGCCGAGGTTCCGGCGCGTTCCAGCAGCCGGGCAAGCACGGAGAAGGTCGACGGCGGGTAGCCTCGGGTTGCTGGCGGTTCGCCTGCGGACAACCCGATTTCGCGCTGGGCCATGGCCACGCGGGTCAGCGAGTCCATCATCAGCAGCACCTGCATCCCCACTTCCCGGAAGTGCTCGGCGATGCGGGTGGCGGCCAGAGCCGCGCGCAGGCGCATGCGGGCTGGCTCATCTGCGGTTGAAACCACCACGACTGAACGAGCCAGTCCCTCGGCTCCCAGATCATCTTCGAGGAATTCGCGCACCTCGCGGCCGCGCTCTCCCACCAGTGCGATGACGTTCACCTGGGCGGAGGTGCCGCGGGCGATCATCGACAGCAGCGAGGACTTGCCCACGCCGGATCCCGCGAAAAGGCCCATGCGCTGGCCGGCTCCGACAGTGCACAGGGTATCCAGGGCACGCACGCCAAGAGAAAGCGGCCCGGCGATGCGGCTGCGCTCCATGGCCGGCGGGCTGGGCTGTTCCAGTGGCACCAGCTGGTGCTCCCCCAGGCTCCCTGCTCCGTCGATCGGCCGGCCCAAGCCGTCCAGCACGCGGCCGAGCAAGCCTGCACCCGCGGGAATGGCGTTTCCGTGCAGGCTGGCACGCACCGGATCACCCAGCCGGATGCGGTTAGTGGCAGACAGCGGCATGCACTGCAGGCCCGAGGCGTTTGCGGCCACGACATCCACCGCGATGGCCTCGGGGCCCACGGTGAGCACGCTGCCCACCGGTGCTTCCAATCCTTGAACGCCCAGGCCCAGACCCACCATTTCGCTGACGGTGCCCACGCGCTGCGCGGACGCGGCTTGCAGGGCCAAGGACCAATGCGGCAGCAGGTCGCGGTGCTCTGCGCTCATGAGCCGCCGCCCGACAGTGCCGCCGCGGCACGCTGCAGGGCCGTGGAAATGCGGGCATCGAGGAATCCATGCTCCAGTTCTGCCATGGCATCTCCGGATTGCAAATCCGGGTCCGCCAGCAGCGCGATGCCCGCGGGCAGGCTGCCGGCACGTTCGAGCGACGCAAGGTCCCCGGGGTTCATCCGTACGCACCGGATCATGGCAGGCGCCAGCTCGCGCGTGCTGCGTTCAAGGGCGCTACGGGCCGCGAAGCTGCGGTCATCCAGGACGGTGCCCAGGATCTGTTCGGCCAATTCCAGCGCTGCGCTGGCCAGGGCGGTGCTGGCCTGCTCGAGCACCGGAATGCTCAGCCGGCCGATGGCCGCAACAGCGGTGTCAAGGCTGCCGGCAATCCGGGCTTGCTCCTGCAGAAGGGACGCTTCGGCCTGCGCCAGCTGCGCTTCCTGGCGTGCGTGCAAGGATCGCGTGGCGGACTGGGCGGCTCGAATTCCGGTGGCGTAGCCTTCGGCATAGCCCTCGGCGCGAGCCGCAGCGAACTGGGCATCGAGTTGCGAGCTGGCCAGTGCGCGGAAAGCAGAGGGCACAAACTTCTGCTCACTGGACAAATTCATCGCCCTCGCCGCGCTTGATGGTGATTTCGCCATTGGCTTCCAGTACGCGAATCTGCTGGACGATATCGGCCCGGGCCGCTTCGACCTCGGAAAGGCGCACCCG
This sequence comes from Glutamicibacter sp. MCAF14, assembly GCF_052114325.1. NCBI lineage: Bacteria > Bacillati > Actinomycetota > Actinomycetes > Micrococcales > Micrococcaceae > Glutamicibacter > Glutamicibacter sp. MCAF14. The sequence continues at coordinate 185,328 of NZ_JBFREO010000004.1, read as the reverse complement.
ATCCATGACGGCGATTTCGGAATCCAGAAGTTCGGCGGTGCGTGCGGAAATATTCTCGCGGATAACCGTCTGGAGCTCTTCGGCAGCTCCCTTGAGCGCCAGCGCCAGCGTGGTGGCGTCCACCCCGCGCAGCACGCGTTGGATGTCGCGGCGTTCGAAACGAACCAAGTCCGCAAAGGAAAGCAGGCGCGAGGCCACTTCCTGGGCCAGCACTGCATCATATTCTTCAAGCGAGGCCAGAAGTTCCTTCTCCACGGAGATATCCGACCGGTTGATGATGTCCACCAGCGGCTGGATGCCGCCCACCTGTTCCACCGGTTCGAGTCGGGAGACCAGGGTTCCGGTGCGACGGCGCAATTCTTCGGAGACAACGCGCACCGCATCGGGTACGGCTGTGCCCATGGTGGCCAGTGCCGCAGCGGTCTGGGTGCGCTGTTCGGGCGGGAGGCCGGCCAGCACTTGAGAAGCGAGCTCTGCGCGCACGTAGCCCAGCACCAGGGCAACCGTTTGCGGCAGTTCGCCGTCAAGCAGCGAAACGACGTGTGCGGCCTCGGTGCCTTCAAGGAATTCAAAGGTCCTTCCGGCCATTGATGAGGACACGCGGTTCATCACGGAATTTGCGCGCTCGGCGCCGAAGGAGGCTTCCAGCAGCCCGGTAGCTGCGTCGCGGCCGCCGGAAAGCGAATTGGTGGCCATCTCGTGGACTTCATCCAGGGTGTCTTGCACCACGACGGCATCCACCCGCTGCAAGCGCAGCAGTTCGGCCGCGATTTCCTCCGATTCGTATTCGTTGAATTGGCGCATCACCATGGCGGCGTGTTCGCGTTCCAGCTGCATCAAGAACACTGCGACTTTCTGGATGCCGGTCAATTCGGTGCTTTTCGGCTGCGGCGACTGGTTCATGATCCGTCCTTGGCATCCATCAGCGAGCGCAGGTGCTCGGCCATTTTCGCGGGATTTGCTTCGGCCAGCGCCGATAGCTGCTCTCGCTTGGCGGCGCGGCCAGTGCTTTCAACCACTGGGATGCCGGTGGTGGCGGGGAGCTTGGCCATGGCGGTGGTCCGGGTTTCGGGCAGTGGAGACACGGCAGCATTAGCGTCGCGCAGCTCGCGCAAGTCCTGCAGCTCCCCCAGATCCACCAACTCGCGGCGCTTGCGGTTGCGGCTGCGCAGCAGCAGATAGGCAGCGAGCAGGACCAGGACCAGCACCACGCCGCCGGCAATCACCAGGGTGCGCAGCAGCTGCGCGTCCTGGGCTCGCATGGCGGCATCGCTGGCGTCCTGCAGGGACTGTTGCGCTTCGAGGGCGGCTTCGGTGCTAAACGGCAGCACCGAGACATTGACCGTGTCGTTGCGTTCGGCATCGATGCCGGCAGCGGCGTTGATCATGTTGGTCAGCTCTTCGATATCCAGATCGCCCACGGCGTCCGAGTCCAGGGCCACTGAAACGCTTTGCCGGTTCAGGATCCCCGAAGGAATCTCCCGATTTTCGGTCACCTTGTTAATGGCGTTGGTCTGGCTGGACTCTGTGGAGGTGAAAGTTCCCTCGCCCCCGGCGCCGTTGGGCACCGCAACGTTGTCCGGGCCCAAGACTCCGGCTTCTGTGCTGCCGGTGCCCTCGTAGTCCTCTTCCTTGCTGGTCTCGGTGAGCACGGGGTCGTCCTCCGGTGCGGTGAAGCTCTCTTCCACTCGGCTGGCCGATTCCAATGACACATCTGCCGCGATCGCAATCGTGGCGTTGCCAGGGCCCACCACGCGGTCCAGCATGCCCTGGAGCATGCTGGAGACACGCTGCTCGTACTCGGAGGCCTGCTTGCCCGCCGTTCCACCCATGCCCATTCCGGCTGCGGAGAGCAGGTTGCCCTGTGCGTCAACTACCGAGACGTCCACGGGTTTCAGCCCGTCCACGGCGGCCGAGGTCAGGTGCACGATGGACTGCACTTGGTCTCCGGTAAGCGTGGCGTTTGGCTTGGTTTCCACGAAAATCGAGGCGGTCGGGCTCGTGGCGGTGTCGACGAATACTGTTTGCTCTGGGATGGCGAGCTTGACCGATGCCATGCTGATTGAATCCATGGCCATGATGGTGGTCGCCAATTCGCCTTCCAACGCACGTTTGTAGGTGACGCTCTGCTGGAACTCCGAAGAGGTCACGCCCATTTGATCCAGCAGCGAATATCCTGTGGTGCTGCCGCTGGGGAAACCGGCAGTTGCGGCCTTCAGCCGGGATTCGTAGACATTCTCCTGGGGCACCAGAATGGTTCCACCGGCACCGGTGATTTCATAGGGCACGGAATCTGCTTGCAGCTGCTCCACGATGCCGGCAGCATCTTCGGCCGAAAGGCCGGTGAACAGCGGAGTCATTTTCGGTTGGCTGGCAAAATTCACCAGGGCAATGGTACCCAGCGCCAGGACGGCTAGGCCGATGATGGCGATGGTGCGCTGGGCCAGTGTGAAGCCGCGAATGCTCTGGCCAAGTTGTGCAAGGGGTTTAGGCAGTGCGGCCACTAGGCTTGCATCCTCATGATCTCGTTGAAGGCTTCTATTCCCCGGTTGCGGAAGGTCGCGGCCATTTCAAGTGCCAGGGATGCGCGGGCCGAAGCCAAGGTGGCGGTGTGGATGTCGGTCAGGTCGCCGGTGACGGCCTTGAGCGCCATGTCATTCGAGGTGGCTTGCAGCTGCTGGACTTCGTCCAGCGCACCGCCCAGCGCGGCAGCGAATTCGCTGCCGTCCGTGGCTGGTTTCGTTCCGGCGATATAACCGGTGGACTGGGTGGGAGCCACCGCGGAGACGGCATTGATTCCAAAGGCCATTACTGTCCACGTCCAATCTGCAAGGCTGCCTGGTAGCTGTCTCGGGCCCGGTCCACTACAGCCGCGTTGACCTGGTAGCCGCGCTGCGCCATGACCAGCGAGCCCATTTGCTCGGAGAGGTCGATATCCGGATAGCGGACATTGCCCTCGCCGTCAGCTAGCGGGTGGTCCGGCTCATGCACGATCCGGCCCTGCGCGTCGCCCTGTTCAATGCCGCGAACGTATACGCCGTTTTCTTCCCCGGCCTGGGCGACTACGTACTTCGCGCGGAAGGCTTCCCCATCGGTAGACGTGGCCGTGTTCACATTGGCCAGGTTATCGGCCACGGAGTCAAGCCATTTGCGATGCACCGCCAGTCCCGTTCCGGCGATTCCTATGGCATCGAACATCAACTGCTCCTTAAGGCGGTGCGGATCGAATTAAAAGGGCCTGAAGCAGCCTGTGATGCGAATTGGTAGCGCAGCACGGTGTCGACATTCGACAGCGTTTCGGTATCGAGATTGACGTTGGATCCATCCAGTCGCGTTGGTTCCAGGGAGCGCGATAGGCTTGCGGTGGCCTGGCCGTCGCCTTGGGCAATGGAATCGGCCAGGGCGGATTCGAATTGCACCCTGCGGGCTTGGTAGCCGGGGGTATTCACATTCGCAATGTTGTTGGCGATGGCGCGCTGGCGCAGTGCCAAGGAGTCCAGTGCGCTTTCCAGCGACAAGGACGTGACGGAATCAAACAAGACGTTAGTGCTCCAGGGTCTTGGTGCTGGGCCCTTCCATGGGCAACGGGGCTTGCGAGCGATCCATGCTCCCCCATGACATTGCTAACTCTCGGCAGCCGCAGGTGCCCGGTTAGCTTAAAGCTTCAGCTCGTTGCATCCAGGTACACGGCAGAGCATTCTTCCGGCCGGGGAACGCTGGCAACAGCGCGCCACTGGCGGGCGACGGCATTGCGGCGGCGTTCATGCGCAGCTGCGAGATCGCCTTGCTGCACCAGCAGTTCCCGCACGCGCGCGGCGAGCTGCACGGGCAACTGGCCCAGATGAGTGGGTGGGATCCAGATTTCGGGTTCGTATTCGAGCAGCAGATCATCGAACAGCAATTCAGCGGCCATCCGCGCGTACCGGGCCTCGAGCTCGTCAAGGTATTCTTCCCAAATCCGGATCTGCAGCTGATCGGCGCTAACCGACATTGACGCCGCGTTCAGCAATGCCCGCTGCGGCTGGTGCGGAAGCGGCCAGGTGCCAGGCTTCGCGCAGCGGATCCAGCAAAGCGATGCACTGGCTGGCCAGTTGCGTATCCCGTTTGGTGTTGGCATCAATGAGCAGCTGTGTGGCAAAGGCGTAGATCCCGCGCTGCCCCGGAGCGCCAGACCATTTCGTGTCGTCAAGGGAGGCTGCGAGCTCGGCAATGATCGACTGCGCATGGATCAGGTTTTCCCTGGCCTCGGACCAGTTTTCTTCCTGCAGCGCGGTGCGTGCGCGGTTCAGGTCCAGCAGCAACCGGTCATAGAGCATGGTCAACAGCTTCGCCGGACTGGCGGAGAGGATGGCTTCGCGATTGAGCTGCGCGAGTTTGCGGGATGGGTTGGTCATCACTTGTCCTTGGTGGTGGGCAGGGAGGCTAGTTGCGAAGCAAGGTAGGACTGTTGTGCATTCATGTTGCTCATCTGGACTTCCAATGCCGCGTAGATCCTCTTGAGCGAAGCCTCACGCTGGTCCAGCCGCTGGTCCCAGTCCAGGATTTGGTCATTGAGCCGGTTAATGGCCGACTCCTGGCCCTTGATGCGCGCGGTGATGGCCCCGTCGTATTTGTCGGACAAATCTCTGCTGGCCGCTGAGACCCGCGAAGCAATCGTTGCAACCAGTTGCTGCGCCTTGGCCGGGTCCGCAGCGAGCATCTTGGAGAATTTCTCCGTGTCGAATTCGAGCTTGCCGTCCTTGGTAATGGAAATGCCCGCTTCGGAGGGCGACATGCCGTCGACCGGCAAGTAGGCGGCATCCATGATCCGCTGCTTGATTGAGCGCACCGTGCTATCGCCGGTGAAGATCATTGCCTTAGTCGCCCCGCCGGTGCCGATGCTCACCGCAGAGTTGCCGGCAATGAAGGTGAACAGTCCATTGAGCGAGTCAACCAGGGACGAAACTTCCTTGGCGGTGGCCTCGGCATCCTGGGTGACGGTCAGCTTGACCGGATCGGCAGAGACTTTGGCAACGTCCACGTCGACACCGGGCAGCAGACCGGTGAAGGTGTTCGAGGCGGAAGTGATCTTTTGCTCCGCGGCGGTGCCGGCCCACAGGAGGACCTCCGCATCCTGGGCAGCCTGAATTTGGGTCAGGGGGACGCTGGTCCCGCCGATCTGGAACGAATTGGCCGCGCCGGTACCGGCGGCGGAGAATTGGATCCGGTATTCGCCGTTCCCCGCATCGAATTTGGTTGCCTGGATGCCAGCTTCGGAGGCATTGACCGCGGTAACAACATCATCTATGGATGCTGAATCCGCGGTGATGGAGTATGGCTGCCCGGCGACCGTAATGTTGAATTGATTGCTGTCCCATTGCGTGATGGGATCGGTGACCAAGACCTGGTTTTGTGCCAGCTGCGTCACCGTGATTTCCAGCGATCCCGCGGCGGCGGACTGCGAGGCTTCCAGCGTTACAGCATCGGAACTCGAGGTGGCGGTGAATCGCTGGATGGCGGCCGGATCGGCCAGCTTGGTCGACAGTGCGGCCAGTTCGGCGACCTTGGTGTTCAACGCCTGCAGTGCCGAAACCATGGTTTGCGACGCGTTGACCTTGTTCTTCAGCAGGTTCTGCGGAATGGCTTCGACCTGCATCAGCGAGTTGATCAGGGTCGTGCTGTCCAGGCCACTGGCCAACCCGTCAAGTGATAGTCCCATGGACCTTCGGCTCCTGCATCAAGAATTACTCGTGGTGGGTGGGTCCTCGCGCGTGATTTCCGCAGCGTTCGGATCGCGACGGCGCAAGGTCAAGTTGCTGTGCCGGGCCAAAATGCAGTCAGCCTGCACCTTGGCCCGGCAGCGATCAGCTGGCTGGCGCTTAGCCCAGCAGCTGCAGAACGCCCTGGTTGGACTGGTTGGCCTGCGCGAGCATGGCGGTACCGGCCTGGGACAGGATGTTCGAGCGGGTGAAGGCCACCATCTCCGCTGCCATGTCAACATCGCGGATGCGGGACTCCGCAGCCTGCAGGTTCTCGCGGGTGACGTTTAGCGAGTTGATGGCGGTCTCGAAGCGGTTCTGCACCGCACCGAGGTCCGAACGCGCCGAGGACACATTGGCGATCTGCGTATCCACAGCGTCGATCGCCAGCAATGAGTTGGCGGCGGAATCCACGGTCAGCCCTGAAACAGCCGTTCCAACTGCCAGCACGTCTGCACCGGTCAGGTCGACCGAGATCTGGTCATTGGCGGTAGATCCTGCGCCCACCTGGAAGGTCATGTTGCCGGTGCCGTCGCCGGCCCCGGCACCGTTCAGCAGCGAGATGCCGTTGAAGTTGGTGGAGTTGCCGATTCGGGTGAGCTCTTCGCCAAGGGCGTCGATTTCGGTCTTGATGGCCGCACGCGATTCGCCGTTGTTCGAGTCGTTACCTGCCTGGACGGTCAGGTCGCGAACGCGCTGCAGGATCGAGTGGACCTCTGACAGTGCGCCTTCTGCGGTCTGGATGACCGAGATGCCGTCCTGGGCGTTGCGTGCCGCGACGTTCATGCCGTTGACCTGCGAGCGCAGGCCTTCTGCGATGGACAGGCCTGCGGCGTCATCGGCGGCGCGGTTGATGCGCAGGCCCGAGGAGAGCTTCTCCAGCGACTTGGACAGGTCGTTCTGGGTGTTGGAAAGGTTGCGGTGCGCGTTCAGCGCCGCAGTGTTGGTGTTGATCTGCATACCCATAGTGTTATCCTCCGTGAGAGCGGGTGTTTTAACTGAGGTCCATCCGTGGACTTCAGTGGCAACTATCGGCTCTTGCACGCGGGCGGTTAGCTATTGCTTCTGGTTATACAACCCGGGGGGATCGCAGGACCGCCGGATCGTCATCCAGCAGGGTATCGAGTTTGCGTCCGACCTTGCCCATAGCTCGCCGTGAGAATTCGACAAGGTATTGTTCTCGGCGCAACGCTGCGGATTTGGTCAGGCGCGCTTCGGGAAGGGGTTGCTTCTCGGTGAGGTAGTTGCTCTGCAGTGCTTCATGGAGCAGTTTCATCGCTGCGCTGCGCTGCTGCGACACCGCAGAGTGGGTGACTCCGGATTCAGCGGCGATCTGCTTTACCGTCGCCCCCTCGAAGTAGAGCCGCTGGATCAGGATCCGCATTTTTTCGGGCAAGGACTCAATGGCATGGTTGATTATCTGGCGGTGCTCGCGGTCCAGCAGCTCGCCCTCGGGCGTGCCTTGGCCGGATTCGAGGTAGTCGTACATTGTTTCGTCCAATGCCACCACTGTGCGGGCTGCATCCGTGAGCACGGAGCGGACTTCCGATTCATTCACGCCCAAGGCTGCGGAAAGTTCCGCTGTGGACGGCTGGCGTCCAAGAGCCGCAGTGAGCGTGTCCTGGATGCTGCGAGTCTGGGTGATCTTCTTGCGCGCGCCGCGGGTGGCCCAATCGCCGGCACGCATTTCGTCAGCAAAGGCTCCGAGGATGCGCCGGCGCGCGTAGGCTCCAAAGGGCACCCCGAACGATGGATCGAAGGACTCGGAGGCAGAGATCATGGCTATAGTGCCGACTGAAACCATATCCTCGCGGGAAAGGTGAGTGGCCTTGGCACAGAGTTCGGAAGCAAGGTATCCCACCAGGGGAAGATTGGCCATGACCATCTCATTGCGCGCAGCTAGTTCCATAGCCGAAATCCCTTATCCTCATGCTTCGGGACCGCAAATTCAACGATCCCGAACAACAAACTCATTCAAACCTTAGAGCTTCCCCGGAAAATTATCAAAATATCCAGTTAAGCGCAAAACCCGTGTTTGAAATCCTGCTCGGCAGCAATGGAGCACCCCTCTTCGTGGAGTGCTTTCGCTTAGTTGCCTAACATGTCGAGGCCTTCGACCGATAGTATAAATCACGCGATAGTGTTTACCACTGGGGAATATTGTGGAATCCCGGAATGGAGAATCATGGGCATTCGGGTTAATGAATTATCAGGGTTGCTATTCGAAGAACGCGAGACCCTCGAATTGCTGCGCTTCAAGCTCGAGGAATTGAATTTACTGCTGGTTGCCGGCAAAGCGGAGTGGGTTGCCCGGGCTACCAGTGAAATTGAAAAAGTACTTGAGCGGGTTCACCACGTGGGTCTGAAGCGCGCCTTGGTCGCGCGGCAGGTCGCCAGCGATTGGGATATCAGCCCCGGGGCCACGCTCTCCGAACTCGCCGAGCATGCCCCTGATGGTCCGTGGGGCGAGATCCTCACCTCGCACTTAGGCGCCCTGCGCGAAATCACTGCAGTCATCGCCACTGTCCGGGACTCAAATGCCCAGTACCTCCGGGCAGTTCGCCGCTCCACGCAAGAAGCGCTCTCGAATATCGAGGACCATACTGGTGCCTACGGTCCGACCGGCTCAGCCGGTACCGGCCACGCCGACGCACAAATCATCGACACCAGCCTGTAAGGATTTCAGATGAGCACCTTTGGAAACTTGTACACGGCCCTCTCGGGACTCAACGCCGCGCGAGCCGGCATGGAAATTGCCGGGAATAATCTCGCCAATGTCGCAACCCCCGGCTATACCAGGCAGCGCGCCGAGCTGTCGGCTGCCGAGCCGCTGGCTTCGACCGGCAGGCTTGCCGCGCCGACCCGGGTGGGCCAGGGCGTCGTTCTCTCCGGCATCGCGCGCTTGGCCGACGCGAGCCTCGACGCCAGGGTCCGCGGAACTGTGGCTTTGGCAGCCCAAGGCGACATCGTGGCCCAGTCCATGTCCGACCTCGAAGGCACCCTGCGCGAACCGGGCGAAGACGGCCTCTCGGCTTTGCTGAACAATTTCTGGGCTGGCTGGGACGATGTTGCCAATCAGCCTGGCGAGGCCGGAGCCGCGACCGTGCTGATCCAGACAGCCAGGACCGTTGCCGACCGCATCGGCCAGATGAACTCGGAAATCGAGGTCCAGTGGGCAGCCCGGCGGCAAAACATAGGTACCTGGGTTGCGGACGTGAATTCTTCCGCAACTACACTGGCTGCGCTCAATGGCGAGATCCGTTCCGCCCTCGCATCAGGGAGCGTGCCCAATGCCTTGCTTGACCAGCGTTCCCAGCTTGCCCAGCGCATTGCCCAGCATACTGGAGCTACGGTGCGAGAGCATCCGGATGGAAGCCTCGATGTGCTCATCGACGGTAATCCCCTGGTTACCGGGACCACCGCTCGTTCGCTGGAGCTATCGGGCGGCGAGGCGATGGATGGTGCACCACTGGTTGTCAGCTGGAACCACCGCCCGGGCAGCATGGTGACCTTCGAATCGGGCAGCATTGCCGGCGGGATAGCAGTGCTGTCCACCGTTTCGGGCCCTCTGGCCGCTGCGGCCGCGTCCTTGGACGCAGTGGCTTCCGCCTTGGCTGCCTCCGTCAATGAGGTCCATGCAGCCGGGCAAACAGTGAACGGAGAGGCCGGCTCGGATTTCTTCGAATTCGACACGCAGCATCCGGCGGCCAGCCTGCGCGTGCTGGTTGCCAGCGCAGATGAACTAGCTTCCGCCTCCCCGGGCAACGGGGCGCTGGATGGCTCCAATGCCCAGCAATTGGCCGATCTTGCCAGCAAGGCCGGCGGACCGGATAAGTTGTGGTCCACAATGGTTCTGCACATCGCCAATTCCACGCATTCTGAAGCAGACCAAGCGCTCTCCAGCGCAATCGCTGCGGATGCGGCCCTATCCGCGCGGCATGCCGCCTCCGCGGTGTCCCTCGATGAAGAGAATGTTGCCTTGATCAGCAACCAGCATGCCTTCCAGGGCGCAGCACGCGTACTGACGGCAGTAGATGAAATGCTGGACACCCTGATCAACCGCACTGGACTGGTAGGACGATAGGAATACCGAGATGACGAGAATTACCACCGCCTCCCTGGCTTTCAACTCCGAACGCAATTTAAATGCGGCCGCAGCCCGGTTGGCCAGCATCCAGGACAAGATCGGATCGCACAAGGAAATCAGCCGACCCAGCGACAACCCGGTTGCCGCGGCAGACATCATGGCAGTGCGCGCCGAACAGCGCCGCAATGAACAGTTTGCACGCAATGCTGAGGATGCCAACGGCTGGTTGGCAACCACCGACACAGCATTGGCCACGGCCACGAACCTGATGCAAAAAGTCCGCGATCTGACGGTTAAAGGCGCCAATGACGGGGCCTTGCCGGCCACGGCGCGCGACGCCATCGCTTCAGAACTGGAACAATTGGCCGAGTCGTTGATCTCCGCAGCCAACGCCCAGTACAACGGACGCCACGTGTTCGCCGGCACTTCGGATGCGCCCGCTGCGGTGGGCGAGAACATGGAATTTTCCGCCAGCGCTGCGGTAGAACGACGCATTGGCCCGGCCACGACCATCCGCATCGATTCCAGCGGCACTGCAGCCTTCGGTGAAGGACCAAGCAGCGTCTTCGCCTTGATCGGCGCCATAGCCGCGGACCTGCGCACCGGAACCAATGTTTCGGCACGCATCGCGCAGGTGGACGCGCATCTGCAGAACATCCTAGCCACCCATTCGACCGTTGGCGCACGCCATGCTGCGGTGCTGTCTGCCAGCGAAAGCCTGTTGGCCGATTCGGTAAGTTTGGAAGCCCGCAGGGCCAGCACAGAGGATATCGATCTGGCCTCGGCAATCCTGAATCTGAAAACCCAGGAAGTGGCATACCAAGCCGCGCTATCGGCCGCTGCGCGCACCTTGCAGCCCTCGTTGATGGATTTCCTGAGATGAGCCAGGTGCTGATACCCGCTGCCGCACTGCCCGGTTTTCCCGAAGCTTCCGCCTTGGACCTCAAGCAAGTTGAAGGCGCCGCCGGGCTGTTCTCGGTAACCTCGCAGCAGATGCCGCAATTGCGCTGGTTCGTCTTGGATACATCCATGCATGTTCCCCACTATGCCCCCTCATTTTCCGCCGAGCAGCTGGGGTTGATCGGCAATCCGGATCCTCGTGCCCTGGCAGTACTGGCTGTGGTCACCACCGCCAGGCGGCAGCCGAGCGTGAACCTGTATGCCCCGTTGATCGTCAACATGTCCTCGGGCCAATGCCTGCAGGCATTGCTCGACACCCAGGATTGGCCCCTGCGCTACGATTTGCCCCAGTAGCCATGCCGAGGCTTATTTCAGGCAGCATATCGAGCCTCGAAGCGTTCCGGGAATATTTGACGCATCAACTTGTTATTACATGCATACGCATATAAATTGGTAGCAGGACAAAGCACTTGCACCGTAGCAACAGGAGTGGACATGCAATTCGGAGCATTCTCAGTCAGCGACATCACCCGCGACCCCACCACCGGCCGCATCCCTACCGAAAAAGAGCGCATCGACGCCCAGGTAGCCATCGCCAAGAAGGTCGAAGAAATCGGCATGGATGTCTACGCCATCGGCGAGCACCATAACCGTCCATTCTTCTCTTCATCCCCCACCACCACGCTGGCCTACATCGCTGCGCAGACTAAGCGCATCATCCTTTCAACCACCACCACGCTGATCACCACCAATGACCCGGTGAAGATCGCCGAGGACTTCGCCATGCTCCAGCACCTGGCCGACGGCCGCGTGGATCTGGTGCTCGGCCGCGGCAACACCGGCCCTGTCTACCCATGGTTCGGCAAGAACATGCAGGACTCAGTGAACCTGACCGTGGAGAACTACCACCTGCTGCGCCGCCTGTGGGATGAGGATGTAGTGAACTGGGAAGGAAAGTTCCGCACTCCCCTGCAGAACTTCACTTCCACCCCGCGGCCGCTGGACGATGTGGCACCATTCGTGTGGCACGGCTCGATCCGCACCCCGCAGGTTGCCGAAATCGCCGCCTACTACGGTGACGGCTTCTTCGCCAACAATATCTTCTGGCCAAAGGAGCACTACCAGCAGCTGATCAACCTTTACCGCGAGCGCTACGAGCACTACGGACATGGCCGGGCAGATCAGGCAGTCGTGGGCCTTGGCGGTCAGTTCTACATGGCCAAGGATTCACAGCAGGCAGTCAAGGAGTTCCGCCCGTACTTCGATAACGCCCCGGTGTACGGCCATGGCCCGTCGTTGGAAGACTTCACCGCCCAGACCCCGCTGACCGTCGGATCCCCGCAGCAGGTGCTGGAAAAGACCCTGACCTTCCAGGAGTACTTCGGCAGTTACCAGCGCCAGCTGTTCCTGATCGACCACGCAGGCCTGCCGCTGAAGACCGTGCTGAACCAGCTGGATATGTTTGGCGAGTACGTCCTGCCTGAGCTGCGCAAGGAAATGGAATCCCGCGCACCAAAGGACCTGACGCCAGCTCCTACCCACCAGGGATTGGTTGCTGCTCGCAACGCTAAACTAGAAGCTGAGCAAGCAAACATCAAGGAGCCTGAAGTCAGTGACCGGGACCAGTAATCCAGCAGCCTCATTGAAGGTCACCATCGACGCCTGGGAAGCACTTTTCCGGGCGCAGGTGGCGGTCATGCGTGAAATCACCGCAATGCCCGAGTTCGGCAAGCTGTCCATGCGCGAGTATGACGTGCTTTTCAATTTGCGGACCTGCCCGGGCGGCAAGAGCCGGATGGTGGATTTGAATAAGCAGCTGCTCATTTCGCAGCCGAGTCTAAGCCGCATGGTCAACCGCTTGGAAGACCAGGAGCTGGTGGTACGCGAGGCAGATCCTGATGATCACCGCGCCATGCAGCTCTCGCTAACCGAGAAGGGCCGCAAGCTCCAGCAGGACATCGGCAGGGAGCATGTGAAGCATCTGCACAAGCTATTAGGCTGTGCACTAAGTGAAGACGAATTCCATGAGTTGGAACGCTTGAGCAATAAACTGCGGCAAGCAGTGCAGTAAGCATTCCACGCGGCTCGGAAGGACATGCCATAGGGCTGCTCCTTCCGAGCTCTTGGGCATCTCATGGGATTAGATTGAATCAGCGGAAACTGATCGATCTCGGCGCATAGAAGGCAGAACACTCTTGAAGGACGAAAAGCTACTGGGCTTGGACGAAGCTGCCAGCACCCTGGGCGTAGAAACCAAGGATTTGCGCAGTTACCTCCGCCAGCATCGCCCCAAGGGTGCCGTGCAAAAACCACCACAGCCCGGAGGAAACTGGCATGTGTCCGAATCATTGCTGACACAGCTTCGATTTGCCGGCGCGCCAGCGCTGAACATCGAGCTCAAAGCCATTGATGAGCAAACCATTGAATCCCTGGAATGGTCAGAGTGGAATTCTTTTGAACAGACAGTTGATTCTGCTCCGGTTGCTCCCGGCGTGTACATGTTCCGTTTCGCCGGTGAGTGCGAACGCGGACAAGAACCAATCTACGTAGGCCAGGCCGGTGAGCGCAGCGGCAAAGGAATCAAGGGCCGGCTGAAGATCTACTCCAGCGGCAAGGGCGCTACCTCTGGAATGGGCAAGTACGCCTTTGACCTAGGCTTGGCTGATCCCCAATGGCTGCGCGGACTGCTCGACGAAGCCGAGCGCGGTGAACCGCGCACCATTCAGCAGGTGGCACGCCAGTCCATCGACCGGTTGAATCTTGAGGGTCGCTGGGTGATCTGCATCCACCGCAAGGCCGCGCTGCTGCTGGAAGCCGCCTTGATCCAGAAGCACCACGCCTCTCTATGGAACACGGCCGGTATTCCCAAGGATGCCCAAGCCTAGCCCAACAGAATTATTACCTTCCCTCATTACTCTTGCATCTGCCTGCCAGCGGGTTCACTGTTGAAGTAGCCATCCGGCCACCAGCACACAGGTTGAATCGAGGCTCTTGCCATGGGACCAGTTCATTGCGATGTCACCGTTTCCCTCGACGGATTCTGTGCCGGCGCAAGGCAAAGCATGCAGCACCCGCTCGGTGACGGTGGTGAAGACTTGCACCGCTGGCAGTTCGAGCAAACCAAAGAGAACGCGACCGAGATCGCGGCCATCACCGACGCTTCGGCGTTCATCATGGGACAAAACATGTTCGGCCCGCCGTCGGGCGACGAACAGGCCGACTGGATTGGCTGGTGGGGTGATAACCCGCCGTATCATGCGCCGGTTTTCGTTTTGACCCATCATCACAAGCCGACCCTATGCTTGGAAGGCGGAACTTCCTTCCAATTCATCACCCAGGGAATCGAAGAAGCGCTCTGCCAGGCGCAGGATGCCGCGGGCGAGCGTCCTGTGGCTATCGCCGGCGGAGCTCAAACAATCGTGCAGTTCCTGCGCGCTGGGCTGATTGACGAACTCCGCCTTCATATTGCACCAATCCGTTTGGGGCAAGGTGAGGCAATTACCGTTGAAGACATCGAAATGCATATGGACCGCACGAATCATCGCGAGACCACTCTGGCAACGCATGTCTACTATCAGCGCCGGCGCTAAGTGCCGATTGGGTTATTTGTAGAAATCCTCGCGCAGGTTGATCCCATGCTCCAGCCAGGCTTTCATGGCGGCAAGCATTCCGGTCCATCCTTCACAGTTCCCAAAGGCCGCTTGGATACCGGCGGCAGTAGGTTTCCAACCCGATTCGGTAATCACGACCTTGGTACGTGAGCTCTCGGACTCGGAGGTGAATTCGAAGGTGACGGTGTTCATCCCATCGGACGCGAGCGTTTCCTGACCGCCCCACCGCAATACGATCTTCTTCCCCACTTCTGCTTCAAGAACATGCACCGGAAAAGCGCCGGGATAATCATGGAAATCCCACGTCACCGTAGCACCGGTTGCCAGATATCCTTGGGCTCCACCGGTGGTGAAGTAATGCGAGAGCTGTTCGGTATCGGCAACAGCGTCGTAGACCTGCCTGACAGACTTTGAAATAAAGCCTTTCACGCTAAATGACAGTTCATTGAGTTCTTCGAGCGGTTCCATACTTTATGGTTTACGCCTGATGCCCCGCACAGGCAATGCTTCTGCAAATTTTCAAAGTGAAATTTTAGCGGTCGGAACGAAAAGGCTTGGCATAGTTGAATGTTCCCCGTGGCAGACGGGCCTCGTCGAAAACGCGAACCATGAAGTGTTCGCCCCACGTGCTCTGGGTAGGAATGATTCCCTGCGCTTGCGCTGGGCCGTATCCAAAACGGCGATAGTAAGCCGGTGCCCCAAGTAAGACAATGCCGCTAACGCGTTCTTCCTCGGCCTTGTCGTGAATTTCTTGCATCAGAATCGAGCCGACACCACGATGCTGGTATTCCGGTGCCACGGCCAGTGGACCCAGGCCCAAGAGGGCTTCGCCTTCAACTTCACCCCAGGTTGCAATGACGTGTCCAATCACGGCCGTGTTATCTAATGCCACGATGGAAAAGCGTGAATCATATTGCTCGCAGTTGAACAGGTTCTGCAGCAGCCCGACTTCTTCTGGCTCGACCATCGGATCAATCCCAGCAAACGCTGCATGCGTCAATGCATACACCGCGGCTCGGTCATCGAAGACTTCTGGACGGATACGCATGCACGCAAACCTACCAAATCTCGCGAGTCTAGGAAAATTGATTCCTCGCGTTCATCAACCAATTTGACCCGCTTCCATCCCCACTAGAAGCAAAGATAACGCTGACTTAGTGACGTACTTCAGTTCAATCATTGACTCACTTTTAGTTCCAGTGCTATCCGCGCATCCAAGGCACGGGCATTGCATGAGATTCAGCTTGAACCTGCGGCGCAAGGCTACATGGGCACAAGTGGCACCGGAAATTCGGAGTTCCATCAATTTCGGGAATCCGGAGTGATCACAGGGTTTCACCGCGAAATACGTTGGCCGGTATGCGGCGAATAATCACCTGCCCATCTACCTACCCATTCTCTACCGAATGCACTAACGTCTTGAAGCAAGTAGCTATCAATGATGGAATAGGGGTCGCATCGCTTGACACCTATCACGGAGAATTCCATGACGAAGCCTAGTGCTTTCAAACTTTCCCTTACTGCCACGCTGTCAGCTGCACTGTTCGCCACTCTGCTACCGGCTACGCCAGCGGCCGCTGCGGCACCTGCGCCCGTGAGCATCCAGGTTCAGGCCCCAGCGTTGAGCGTCGACGCATCAGTTCAGATCGCTGCCAAGAAGATCCAGCGCAACCCGGCGAAGGATGATGTCTTCGTCAACAAGAAGTACCCGCTGAGTCCCAAGAAGTATGCTCCCAAGACGGTAGCGATCCAGGGCTCCAACGTACGGCTTCGCTCTTCGGCGGCGAAAGCCTACAACAAGATGGCCAAGGCCGCTGCCAAGGATGGCGTGAAGATCCGTGCAGTGAGCGGCTACCGTTCGTATAACCGCCAGGCCGAACTGTTCAACTACTACACCCGCATTTACGGCAAGAGCTACGCCTCGCGCATCTCTGCGGTCCCGGGAACCAGTGAGCACCAGACCGGCCTGGCCATCGACGTCGGCAATGCCAACGGTGCCTGCGGACTGCAGGCCTGCTTCGCCAACACTCCGGTGGGCAAGTGGGTCGGCAAGAACAGCCACAAGTACGGCTTCATCATGCGCTATGGCAAGGGACAGGAGTCTGTCACCGGCTACTCCTACGAACCATGGCACTTCCGCTACCTAGGCACCTCGCTTGCCAAGAGCTACAAGAGCTCCGGGGCCAAGAGCCTTGAGGCCTACTACGGCGTCTCCGGCAGCAGCCCGAAGAACAACACCAAGAATGCCAAGGGCACCGCACGCACCACGGCCAACCTGAATATGCGCACCGGGGCTGGCACCGGCAACCGCGTCTTGCTGACCATCCCACGGGGCAAGAGCGTGCAGCTGACCGGTTCGAAGAAGTCCGGCTGGTACCAGGTGCGTTACAGCTCCCGCACCGGTTGGGTTTCAGGCAAGTACCTGAGCAGCATTTCAATGCCTTCGAAGCCAAAGAAGGAATCGAAGAAGAGCACCCCGAAGCAAAACACCAGCAATGCCAAGTCTGCAAAGACCAGCGCAAACTTGAACATGCGCACCGGGGCGGGCACCAGCCATCGCGTTGTCCTGACTATCCCGCAAGGCAAGAAGGTCGCCATTCGCGGGGCAAAGAAGTCCGGCTGGTACCCAGTGAAGTACGCAGGCAAGAACGGCTGGGTCTCAGGTACCTACCTGCGAAGCTTCTCCTCTTCGACTCATTCTCCGAAGTCCTCCGACCCCAAGTCCTCGAGCTCTGCTTCCAAGAAGACCATCGCGAACTTGAACATGCGCAGTGGCGCCGGAACGAGCAAGCGAGTGATCCTCACTATTCCCAAGGGCAAGAAGGTGAGCATCCGCGGGGCGAAGAAGTCCGGCTGGTACCCAGTGAAGTACGCAGGCAAGAACGGCTGGGTGTCAGGCAAATACCTGCGTTGATCTCCTGCATGAATGCCTGGCCTTGGAATTCCATTCCAAGGCCAGGCATTTTGCTTTAATTCCCAGCGAACAGTTGCTTCGGCCTAGTCGTTCAAGGCGCTGTAATCCAGCGCTCCGCCTCGGGCCGAGGAACCGTGGGTTTCCACGTGGATGTGGTCCATGTGCCTGCTGGTGTCGTTCCAGTTCTTGGACAGGTGCGTGCCGTACTTGCCCGAAGTCGAGTACGGTTCCCAGCCCTTTTGCGCACCAAGCCAGATCTGGTCCTGCCAGATCAGGTAGCTGACGCCGAGCTGACTGCGGTTATCGATCAGGAATCGGGCGATGCGGTCGCCAGCTTGGACGCCGCCAGCGCTGTTGTAGCGGGAAATCATCACATCCACGGCCCGTCCAGAGCTGTGCCCTACCGAGCCTGGACGAATGGTTCCGAAAGACGTGTAGTCTCCGCTGAACAGCCGGCGGACGGTGTCCATGACCCGCTGGGTGTCAGGGCGCACGCTCTTGATCTCGGCGGTTGGCTTGCCAACAGAAAGGTACTTGGAACTGACGTAACCGGTGCCTTTGGAAGAAGTGACTTTGGACCACCCTGAGGTGCTCAGGTGTACGGTGAGCTTCTCGCCCTTAGAGATGACGCCCAGGGAACGGTGGTTGACGCCAGCCCCGGAACGCAAGTTCAAATTTGTCTTGGTGTAGCGGGCGCTGCCGCCTGTGGGGCTAATCTGATGTTCCGACTGCGGCTTGTCGCGCTCTACCGGGGTCGCGTCATGCTTGTTCGAATCGGGGGCCTTGGAAACCAGATAAGCGCTGCTGGACCAGCCTGCGCCCTTGCTGGAGCGGACCTTGGACCAGCCTCTGGAGGTTGCCAGGACGGCGACTTTCTCGCCCTTCGGGATCACGCCGATGGAACGATGGCTGGTACCAGCTCCGGCACGCAGGTTCAGGAAAGCTGAAGCGTATGCGTACTTCTGGCTCTGCTTTGGGGCCGAAGGCTTTTCTTGTTTCTTCGGAATGCTTGGCTGCGCACTGCTGCTCAGGTACAGGCGGCTGACCCATCCGCTGCCCTTGGAAGAAGTCACCTGGGCCCAGTTGCCCGATACCCGGTGCAACGTGACCTTCCCACCCTGGGGAATTACTCCTAGGGAACGGTGATTGGTGCCAGCTCCAGCGCGCAGGTTCAAATTGGCTGTGGTGAAGCGAGCCGTTTGGCTCGGAGTTTTCGATGCACCGGCCAGAGCATGGAGGTAGGAGTTGTGGGACCAGCCGGTCATCCCGGAGTAGCGGACTTTATCCCAGGATCCTTTGGTATCAAGCACGGCTACCTTGGCGCCATTGGGAATGACTCGCAGGGTGCTTGATTGCAACGTGGACTTAGCTCGCAAACGCAGGTTTGCGGTGGTCCGCTTGGCCACCGAAGACTTCACGGACTTGATTGCAGGCCCGGTTGCCGGCAGCGCGCTGGGCACTTGGGAAGCCGCAACGGGTGCGGCATACGCTTGCGCGCCGGTTCCGACGGTCATGGTCATGGCCAGTGCCAGCGCAGCGGTGCGTCCAGGAATCTTCATAAGCCCTTCAACTTCATCCTCGGAAGCCAGATTTCCTGCGCGCCACTCAGCACAGCAGTGGACTGAATGGTTGGTGCAGGATGGAAATGGCAGTGCATTTTCTCCAGGAAATCCCGGTTACTTGAAACTCCAAAAGAGTATTCTCAAGGCAACTTTGCCATATTCGAGGCCGTCAAGCATCCTCAATGCCAAAGTCGGTCTCTTGAACAGGTCCATAAGTGAGTAGGATTACGCCTTCAGTGCGTTCAGCCCAACAGCCCCGAAACGCAGGAGACAACCGCCGAAGCGACCTGGCTGATCTCGTTTTCTTTCGCTGTGCGGGTGCACGACAGTCGCAGGGCCGTATGCGCCAGCTGTTCGTCATACCCCATGGCGGTCAGCACCGCTGACGGTTCGGTTGAGCCAGCCGCGCACGCCGAACCCGATGAGCAGAGGATTCCCTTGCGTGCCAGCTCGATGAGCACCGTTTCACCGGCGGTCTGCGGGAAGACAAAGGAAACGATGCCGCCCACTCGGTGGACGGGGTCCCCCGTGAGCTGCACGCTGCCTGGGTGCTTGGCGTTGAGTTCTTTGAGGATCCGTTCGATCAGGTATGGGCCGAAATTTGCACCAAGGCCCGCTTCACGCTGTGCGGTCGCTGCCTGCAGAGCCACGGCGATGCCTACAGCGGCCGCCGGATTTTCAGTTCCAGACCGCATTCCCCCTTGCTGCCCGCCACCGTGCAGCAGTGGCACGAAGCGATGCTTGGCAGATAGGTACATTGCCCCGCTGCCCTTGAGACCTCCGATTTTGTGTCCCGAAATGCTCAGCGCATCCACGGCGGCACACAATGGCTTCAGATCAATCCACCCGGCACCTTGCACTGCGTCGGTGTGCATCAGGGCTCCGGCCTCATGGGCCCGTTCGGCAACTGCAGCCACCGGCTGGATGGTCCCCACTTCATTGTTTACGGCCATCACCGATACCACTGCAACATCGGTGTCAATGAGTTCGCCCGCTGCTTTCAGATCAACGAGGCCCGTGCCGGTGACCGGGATGATCCGGTGTTCAAATCCATGGAATTCAACAAGATACTTGCAGGCTTCCATTACCGCTGGATGCTCCACCGAGCTGCACACCACCACTCGTCCCCGGGGGTTGGCCAAGGCCGCCCCGATGACCGCTGCGTTGGCTCCTTCGGTGCCGCCGGAAGTAAAATAGACTTCCTCAGCTGCCACGCCTAGTTGGCCGGCTACCTGCGTGCGGGCCCAGTCGTTGGCTCGTTTGGCCTGCTGCCCGGATTCGTGCAAAGATGCCGGGTTACCGAAGTCCTTGGTCAATAACGGGTTGATCATGTCCAGAACGTTTTGCCGAGGTGGCGCAGTCGCTGCGGCATCCATGTAAATCATGCAATAACCATATCCAGTCCAAGGTCAATTGCATTCACCGAGTGGGTAATAGCGCCCGAGGAGATGACATCAACGCCGGCTTCAGCAACAGCCGCGACGGTTGACGCGTTGATGTTTCCGCTGGCTTCCACCACTGCCTGCCCATCGATCAGTTCAATGGCTGCCGGGATATCTGCAGGATCAAAGTTATCCAGCATGATGATGTCTACTCCGGCGGCGAGCACCGGCGGAATCTGTTCAATGGAATCCACTTCAACTTCCATCGAAGTGGTGTGTCCTAGCCGTGCGCGAACTGATTTCAGCGCCGCGGTGAGTTGTTCTCCGTTGTCCAACAAGGCCAGGTGGTTGTCTTTAGCCATGAAAGCATCAGAGAGGTTGTCTCGGTGGTTCACCCCGCCACCGCATCGCACCGCATAGCGTTCAAGGACGCGCAGGCCTGGAGTAGTTTTGCGGGTATCGACAATTCGGGCTTTGGTATGTGCCACGAGGTCCACAAGCTGCGCCGTTGCGGTGGCGATAGCGCTCATGCGCTGCAGCAGGTTCAGTCCCACGCGTTCTGCGGTCAGCAGACTGGCTGCCGGACCGGTTACCTTGAGCAAATCGTCCCCTGCCTCGAACTTTTCCCCCTCGGGAATCAGTTGCTCAACTTCCAGCTGGGCATCAACCAGGTGCATGGTCCGGGTGAATACATCTCCGCCGGACAGCACGCCGGGCTGGCGCGCCTTGACCACTGCGGTAGCTCGGGCATCTTGCGCAACGATAGTCAGTGCGGTGATGTCGCCACGCGGGTTATC
This sequence comes from Glutamicibacter sp. MCAF14, assembly GCF_052114325.1. Taxonomy (NCBI): domain Bacteria; kingdom Bacillati; phylum Actinomycetota; class Actinomycetes; order Micrococcales; family Micrococcaceae; genus Glutamicibacter; species Glutamicibacter sp. MCAF14. The sequence continues at coordinate 164,337 of NZ_JBFREO010000004.1, read as the reverse complement.
CTCGGCGAGCGCCAGCTCGATGATGCGGTCCATAGCCGCTACGGGTACCGGGTGGATCAAAGTGTTCACGCGTTCATTTCCTTGCTCAAAAGGTTCTCATTGTTCAGCTCGCTGGGGCGCAGGGTCCAGCCATAGCGAATCCCTGCGCCAGCGTTGCCGGAAAGGTTCTTCGGTGCGTCCACACGGTGGTGTGCGCCCAGGCTTTCGGTACGTGCAATGGCGCCTGCGGTGATGATCCGCGCGGTGATCCATAGATTGCGCAGTTCAGCTTGTTCGCGCGCGGTTGCGGCTACCGGTGCGCCCTTTGCCAGCAGCTGCGCCATTTCTTCGAGATCGTTTGCGGTTCGATGGACCCCGAGTTTGGCGCTGGCGGCCGTTTGCAGCTGTTCAAGGCCTAATGGCGCTGCTGGGTTGGGCGTATCGATCTGCTGGATGCTCAGTGGATCGACCTCGCAGCCGGCAGCTGGCGAATCGCCGCGTATGGCGGTTACGGCACCTCGGGCAAACACCATCGCTTCCAGCAAGGAGTTGCTGGCCAGGCGGTTGGCCCCGTGAACTGTCGTGTTGGCGCATTCGCCGGCCGCGTAGAGCCCGGGCACTGAGGTTCGCCCTGCGGTGTCGGTATAGATTCCACCCATGAAGTAGTGCTGGGCGGCAACTACTGGGATCAGGTCGTGTGCCATATCCAGCCCGGTTCCGTCCTTGGCGCAAGCGGCGAGCCTGGCGGTGATGGAGGGGAATCGTTTGGCTAGGAATCCCGCTCCCCGGGATTCTTCTACCGCCCGGGCATCGAGGTAGACCCGGTGCCCTGCTTGGATTTGTCCATGGATGCCGCGAGCTACGACGTCGCGTGGTGCCAGTTCGGCGTCCGAGTGGATCTCTGCCATGAAGCGCTGCCCGGTTTCATTGACCAAGATGGCCCCTTCTCCGCGGACGGCTTCGGAGACCATGCCGGCTGTTGGATACTGGGCCGGGTCAACCAAGGTCGGATGGAACTGGATGAATTCGGCATCAGCAATCACTGCACCGGCTCTGGCTGCAAGGCCAATACCGTCGGCAGTTGCTCCCTGCGGGTTGGTGCTAGCAGCATAGAGCTGGCCCAGGCCTCCGGTTGCCAGAAGCACTGCGTGGGCAGGCAGGCTCTGCTCGCCATCGTGGCGCAGGTACTTCACCCCGGTGACTTTTCCATCCTGCAGTTCCAAATCGGTGACAACAGCATCTTCAACGATGCGCAGCTTATGCTCTGCTTCCAACGCACGTACGGCGCGAACTAAGGCGTGCACCATCATGGCGCCGGTGGCATCTCCCTCGATATGCAAAATACGGTGTGCACTGTGTGCCGCTTCCAGACCCAGCTGATAGGTGCCGGCTTCATCACGGTCAAAGTTCACCGCATATGATTCCAAGGCCTGGACCAGCTCGTCGCTTGCCGAACACATGTATTGCACCGGGCCCACCCCGCAGTGCCCTGCGCCAGCGCTGAGCGTATCGGCCACGTGCTTGGCAACGGAGTCTCCGTGGGAAATCGAAGCTGCGGTGACAGCAGAGAGTCCGCCCTGGGCGAGCTTGGAGTTCGAGTCTCCCAGCTTGTCCTTGCTCAGCACGATGGGGTTCAGACCCAGTTCAACGCCTTGCAGCGCCGCGCATAAACCGGCCACCCCGGAACCTACGATCACCAGTTGCGGTGATGAGTTCTCTTCCCGGTTCATGGCTTGGCGGCCAGCATGCGCTCCAGAGCGATCTTTGCATCACCCTGCTGATCTTTCGGAACGGTGATCTGATTGACCACTCGCCCGGCCACGAGTTCTTCCAGCACCCAGGCGAGGTAGCCGGGGTGGATGCGGTACATGGTGGAGCACGGGCAGATCACCGGGTCCAGGCAGAAGATGGTGTGCTGCGGGTACTGCGCGGCCAAACGGTTCACCATGTTGATTTCGGTGCCGATGGCAAAGGTTGTTGGCTCGGTCGCGCCTGCGATGGCCTTCTGGATGTAGTCGGTGGATCCGGCTTCATCTGCTGCATCCACTACTTCCATGGGGCACTCTGGGTGCACAATGACGCGTACGCCCGGGAATTCCTGACGGGCCTTGGCGATCTGGGCAGGGTTGAAGCGCTTATGCACCGAGCAGAAGCCGTGCCACAAAATGACTTTGGCATCATGCATGGTGGCTTCATCATTGCCGCCCAGAGCCTTGCGCGGGGTCCACATGGGCATCTGCTCCAGCTCAATGCCCATGGCCTTGGCGGTGTTGCGTCCCAGGTGCTGGTCGGGGAAGAACAAGACTCGGCGTCCACGTTCAAAGGCCCACTCCAGTACGGTGGCGGCATTCGAGGAAGTGCACACCAGTCCCCCGTTGCGTCCAACGAAAGCCTTGAGTTCAGCCGAGCAGTTCATGTAAGTCACCGGAATGACCGGCATCCGTCCGTCGTCTTCTTCATCCTTGTACAGCGCGGTGAGTTCTTCCCAGCACTGCTGGACGCTGGGGCCATCGGCCATATCCGCCATGGAACAGCCGGCTGCCAGGTTGGGCAGGATGACCGCTTGGTCCTCACGGCTGAGGATATCGGCGGTTTCGGCCATGAAGTGCACACCGCAGAAGACAATGGCTTCTGCCTTGTCTCGGGTCAATGCCGCATTGGCCAGCTGGAAGGAATCTCCCACGAAGTCGGCGTACTTGACCACTTCATCGCGCTGGTAGAAGTGGCCGAGGATCACGGCCTGATCCCCCAGTGTTGCCTTGGCGGCCACGATCCGCGCGTCCAATTCCTCGTCGCTGGCCTTCAGGTATTCCTCGGGAATCGAACCTTGCACCGGGTAGCCGGAAGGAATCTGGTCTTCTTGGGATGCGCCCGGACCGTATCCGGCTGGTGTGTCCCACGGGCTGGCCGCGAGGTCTGAGGAACAGGTGGACTCCGGTGCCAGCAGGTTCAGCCGGGCAATGTTCTGGGCGACCGAGCCGGTGGCTTCAGCGGTTTGGGTGAGATGCGAGTTCATGAGGTCCCCTTTCGCGGGGTTGTTCAGCGTGCTTGGCGTGGTTGGTGTTGCCTAGTTGTTCTGTTCGGTGTCGACCTGCAGCGGGTCGCGTCCGTGTCCGGCATAGCGGTACAGCCGTGGCGGCCGGTGCTTTCCTCCGGCCAGATACTCATCGGTTTCCTCAATGGAGGCCGTGCTCTTGAGGGTGCGGCGGAAGTTCGCTGGGTCCAGCCGGCGTCCCAGGATCGCTTCGTAGACTCCGCGCAAGGCTGCCAGGGTGAAGCGTTCACCGAGCAGCCGGTGCGCAATCTGGCCGTATTCGGTCTTGTTGCGCAATCGCCAGAGCGCGTAGTCGACTATTTTCCGGTGGTCGAAAGCCATCTGGGCAATCTGCGGATCATCGATATCGAACCAGGCCACGTTTTCGTCTTGGACGGTGGCGCCCACTTGATCTGCGTTCAGCAGCGCAAAGTAGGCGATGGTGACCAGCCGGTGGGTTGGCGAGCGGTCGATATCCCCGAAGGTATAAAGCTGCTCCAGATAGCTCGGACGCAGGCCCGTGGTTTCGGCCAGGTTGCGGCTGGCCGCCTGGCCCAAGGATTCACGGGGTTCTACCGGGCCTCCGGGCAACGCCCACATGCCGGCGTGTGGCTGGCGGATGCGACGTACCAGCGGCAAGCAGAGCTTATCCGGACCGCCGTCTTTCCCTTCCCGGATTCCTAGAATCACGGTGGATACGGCCAGGGCTGGTGGCAGGTTCCGGCGTTCGTTGACGTTCGCCCATCCTGGTACCGATGACATCTTGCGCGTGCTCTCCGATGCGATGTGTTCAAATTTTGTTAAAGTCATTGTGACATTAACAAGGCTTGCGCTGCTACATGCAGACCAAAAAATCCAAAACATGCTTATCAAACCGCGATGCACCCAACGACACACTCGCTGGTTAAGGCATATCCCCTCGCTCAAAAGGCCTAAACTTCTGCAAACGGACGGAAGAGTGAATAAACTTGACGGTTTCACAGATTCAAGATGCCATCGAGGCAGGACAGCTGACCGAGATGGTCTCCCTGGCCTTGTGCCTTGACCCGGAAGCGATTTACGAGAACTTCGACTTCCACCGGATCTCTGATGATGCGCAGCCATATTGAGACTTCGCCAAATTGTGGGTTCAGTCCGCACCGGCACTGGCCAAACCGCTCATTGCCCGGTGGGTATTGGACATTGCCACCTCAGAATTCGCCTACTTGGAGATCGAATCTGAAGCCGCAAGCTGCTTATCAGCTCGGTTCAGGATGCCAAGAATTGCCTTGCCAGCCTGATCGAAGACGTATCGGTTTTGTCCGATAACCCTGATGCAGGCCTCACCAAGGTCGAAATCCCGGAGCTGGGCAGCGCGTCCAAGACCCTCAAGGATCGGCAGAGTCCAAGCGCTGGAATCTGATATCAATGGATCAGGCAGAGCGCTCCCGCAGCCGGGATGGAAGTGACATTTTGTCTACGCGTGCACTGGTTTCAACCGCTCTTTGAGCGCATTCATCTGCCAATGCCGCGATGACAGGCGCGAAAGCCTGAAGTCGCCTAGGATCTAGAGCATGACTCTGGAGCTGAACCTACGTGTGATTTCAACGGATACCGAGACCGGCGCACCTCCGGTACTTCTCATCCACGGCTTCGCCTCGTCGGCTGATATGAACTGGATGCGCTCACGCTGGGTCCAGCACTTCACTACCCACGGGCGCGATGCCATCTTGCTAGACCTGCCAGGCCACGGCACCGATCCCTACCGAAACGACGGATCGTGGACTCCGACCCGGATCCGCGAATCGATCGCCTCCGCATTGGCAGAGCACGGCATCAGCAAGGTCGATGTCTTGGGCTACTCCTTGGGTGCACGCCTGGGATGGGAATTCGCTGCGCACTTCCCCGAGCTGGTCAACAAGCTAATCATGGGCGGAGCTGCCAGCATCGATCCATTGGCCGCCTTCGAACTCGACCAGGCCCGCGCATTCATTGACCATGGTGAAGAGGTGCATGACGAATACACCGCCAAGGTCATCACTATCGCCAAGGCAGAGGGCAGCAACGACTTCGAAGCGCTTTTCCGCCTGATCGAAGCAATTAAAACCGATCCGTACGTCCCGGCATCCAAGATCCCCGCATGCCCGGTTCTGCTGGTCGCCGGGGACCACGATGACTTGGCGACCACCATGCCCGAGCTGCGCCGCTTGCTCAGGGAGGCCGGAACCGACTCATCAATTCATTGGCTGCCAGGACGCAATCACGCGAACGCGGTCACAAGCCGTGAGTTCAAGGAAAAAGCTGTGGAGTTCTTCTCCATCTAGCCGATCACCAAGCTGGCGGCACCTGCGCGAATCAACGCACAGGTGCCGCCAGCTGTGCAGTTAATCGGCAATCCGACTTTTCATCATAACGATTTCGTTAATTCGCGCTGTTAGTTTCACTTTCCTGTTGCCCTACGCGCTTCGTAATCGTTAAGGTCGGAATAGCAAGCTAGCTCCTCGATATCTGCTCTGATGATTTATGGCACGGTGTATCACCTCCATCAATCGAATCATGGCGACTGCCCACGTAAACGAAGGTAGAAAATGAACCGCAAAGCCTCTGCAGCACTCGCACTCGGTACTATCGCACTGCTGGCTACCGCGTGCGCCGCAACAGAAGACGCGGCACCGGGAACCTCCCTAGCACCTTCCCAATCCTCACCCGCCGCAGCAGAATCTTCTTCCGCACAACCTTCCTCACCGGCATCGGTCCAGGCAGCTGACATTGTTCCGACTCTGGAAAATGCCGCCACGGATCAAGACAAGACTCCGGAACCTGTCACTGATCCTGAAATCGATCAAGACAGCATCCGAGCATTGGCCCAGATGAGCTACGCGAAGCAATACGCTGCCGTGAACGATTCTGGCGAACTGTGCCTGATTGCATGGGCCTACGACGGATCGCAAGACGCCAACGGCACAATGAGCGAGGAAGAAGTTGAATGCGAGGATCCCGCAGAGGTCAAAGAGGAAGGTTTGCATCTGGACATTGACGCCACCAGCAGCACCCCTGGCGTGGAGCTCTACCTGCTACCACCTGACCTCACCGAAGAAACGGTGCGTACCGAGCTGCTGAAAATCGAAGGAAATCACGAAGACTTGCGTCCGCCAGTGGAATTCGCGGCCACCGATTTCGGGCTGGTCTCCGTTGCCATGGAAGCAAAAACGGCTAGCGATCTCGGAAAGATCAGCTTCCCCCGCAGTTCAGGCACGGAGTTCACACTGGATCTTGATTAGCCCGCCCGCACATAGTTTTGGATAGCTAGCCTTCGAAGGACTTGATGCTTACCAGCGACTGAATCACGAAGTGTGCCCTATCAACGCACTTTGCCTCTGTTCATGATTACATCTGTGTAACATCTCTAGCTCGCTCAAGATTGTTTTCTGCTGCAATCTGCCTCTACCGTGGCGTGTACATTAGCAAGGTCAGGTCCGTGGCTTCCGTAGGAGTCAGATTGTGCTGTTCATAGCGGGTCAGGCCCTTGGTTGGATGACGGAATACCCGCTCACCGGTTTGGAATCCTGCAACGTCCCGCTCATTCCAAATGGCAGCGAACTCCGGGGAAGCCGCGGAGACTCGGGCAACGATGCCGCTCTCCCCCGACGGGCTCAGCCACCCGCGGGTTTCCGCACGGAAGCTTCCAACGAAACCTCGGCTCTGCACCTCCCAATCCGGGAGCATCTCACGCAGTTGCGCATCGGTGAAAACCAGCCACAAGAGGTTCCGGTCTTCGCGCTCCAGCGAAGCCACGCGCGGGTACAGCTCTTCGTAGGCAGTATTCCAACCCAAGATGGTCCAGTCAGCCGAAAGCAGGAAGGCCGGGAACTGCAAGGCGTCGAGCAGGCGTTGCAGGGCTGGGGTCATGCCGCCGTTTCCGATGGGCTCAAGCTCACCATGCCCGGCCAGCGAAAACAGATACGAGGATTCCACCGAAGTGAGCCGGAACAGTCTGGCCAGGGACTGCAGAACTTGGCGCGAGGGATTGATGTCGCGGGCCTGCTCCAGCCAGGTGTACCAGGTAACAGAAACACCGGCCAAGGTGGCCACCTCTTCACGGCGCAAACCACGCACCCTACTGCGTCCGATCTCCGGCAGTCCGTGCGAAGACCTATCTGCCCGAGCTCTGCGGTCCTTGAGGAAGGCTGCGAGTTCTTCACGGCGTCGTTGACTTGGTTTCATTGGAATCACCTTGTTGCATGGTAGTAGTACTACTAGTATCGTCACCGTCTGGGTTTGAGGGCAAAAATATGGTGAGATTTTATGTATGACCACACTTCGTTCACACACTGTCACCCATGGCCGCAATATGGCCGGCGCTCGCGCACTGTTCCGCGCAGCCGGCGTGAACGGCGCTGACCTCGGGCGCAAGCCGATTATCGCTGTCTCCAACAGCTTCACCGAGTTTGTCCCCGGACACACCCACCTGCAGCCGGTAGGCCGCATTGTTTCCGAGGCCATCACCGCAGCTGGCGGCATCCCTCGCGAATTCAACACCATTGCCGTAGATGATGGCATCGCCATGGGCCACGGCGGCATGCTCTACTCCCTGCCTTCGCGCGATCTGATTGCGGACTCGGTGGAGTACATGGTCAATGCGCACTGCGCTGACGCCCTGATCTGCATCTCCAACTGCGACAAGATCACCCCCGGCATGCTCATGGCCGCACTGCGCCTGAACATCCCTACCGTTTTCGTTTCCGGCGGCCCAATGGAATCGGGCCGTGCCACCTTGGTCGATGGCACCGTACGCACCTTGGACCTGGTTGACGCCATCTCCGAGGCAGTGAATGAAAACGTCTCGGATGCAGACTTGCTGCGCATCGAAGAGTCGGCTTGCCCTACCTGTGGTTCCTGCTCGGGCATGTTCACCGCCAACTCGATGAACTGCCTGACCGAAGCCATGGGCTTGTCCCTGCCAGGCAACGGTTCCACCTTGGCCACCCACACCGCTCGCAAGGACCTGTACCAGAACGCCGGCAAGCTGGTTGTCGATATCGCAAACCGCTACTACGGCGAAGACGATGAGACGGTGCTGCCACGCAGCATCGCCACCAAGAAGGCCTTCGGCAACGCCATGGCCTTGGATATCGCCATGGGCGGTTCCACCAACACCATCTTGCACCTGCTGGCTGCTGCCAGCGAAGCCGGCGTGGACTTCGGCCTGGACGAGATCGATGAAGTTTCGCGCCGCGTACCTTGCCTGGCCAAGGTTGCTCCGAACGCTGCCGGCAACGGCACCATCTACTACATGGAAGATGTCCACCGCGCCGGTGGCATTCCGGCAATCCTGGGCGAATTGCGCCGCGGCGGCCTGCTGGACGAAACTGTGCACACCGTCCACTCGGCAACCCTGGGCGAATGGCTGGACGACTGGGATATCCGCAGCGGCAAGGCCAAGGAAGAATCCTTCGACCTGTGGCATGCAGCTCCGGGCGGCGTGCGTTCCTCAACCGCCTTCTCGCAGTCCGAACGCTGGGCCGCGCTGGATACCGATGATGCTGAAGGCTGCATCCACTCGGTAGAGAACGCCTACTCCAAGGACGGCGGTCTGGCCGTGCTGCGAGGCAACATTGCGGTGGACGGCGCAGTGGTCAAGACCGCTGGCGTTGACCCATCGATCTGGACCTTCTCCGGCCCGGCAGTGGTCTGCGAATCACAGGATGAAGCCGTCGAGAAGATCCTGAACAAGCAGGTGAAGGAAGGCGACGTGGTGGTCATCCGCTACGAAGGTCCTAAGGGCGGCCCGGGCATGCAGGAAATGCTCTACCCAACCTCGTTCCTCAAGGGCCGTGGCCTGGGCAAGGCCTGCGCCTTGATCACCGATGGCCGCTTCTCGGGCGGCACCTCGGGTCTGTCCATCGGACACGTCTCCCCCGAGGCGGCTTCCGGCGGCATGATCGCTCTGGTTGAAGATGGCGATATCATCTCCATCGACATCCCAACCCGCGAGTTGACCCTGAACGTCTCCGACGAAGTACTGGACGAACGCCGCGAGCGCTTGATCGCCACCACCGGCTACCGTCCGAAGAACCGCGAGCGTGTGGTCTCTCCTGCACTGCGTGCCTACGCAGCCATGGCCTTGTCTGCAGACAAGGGCGCCGTACGCGATGTGGATCGTGTCGAGCGTGCCATGCGTGAATCGGATGAACGCGCTGCAGCAGCTCTGCGCGCTGCAGGATCTGCCAAGGCATAAACCAGCTGCGCACTACCACACAGCGCTAAGCCCGTTTTCCCTGAAGTCTTCAGGGAAAACGGGCTTTGCTCATATTCCCGGCAGTTTTGTCCATACCCTGTCGTGTAGCCCTTTCACTCCTGCTGCCAGTCGATAAAGTGTTGCGCGCTGAGTGGGCCACCGGAAGTTTGGTTTAGAGCACACGCCTTTGCAAATGCTCTTTCAGCCCCGCGCCTGGCTTTAGACGTGCGTTGGGCTTGTATGTCAGCTTTGTGCCGGCCAAAGAGTACGTTAGATCGAGAGTGGCAGAACTTGGGACAAGCATGGAAAATCTGGGGTGACGATTCACGATTCGACGAATCATCTGGCTCAAATGCCGAATCAATATGCGCCGATTTCCGTTTCATTTAGCGAATTTCTAGGCACATAAGCCGGTACTGTTTCGACCCGACCTGAAGCCATCTTCAAGGTCGAAAGCATCGCTTTCGCACCCATATTTGATGCATATTATGCTCAAGAATGAATACTTCTGATGCGGGACTCGGCCATCAGATATCTTGGGAACAGCGTCTGCGTCACACGTGACCGGCTCCTTGAGCCGCAACCCCACCGGATGCCTTAGTCCGACCAAAATGAAAGTTCCCAAACGCTGACGCGTAAAGAGGTGGAGCCGTTAACGTCAACCTAGCCGGCGTCTCCAGCACCAGAACGCTGCCGCTATAGGCCTTCGCGCAGGGAGATACCGGAGCGCATCCGGACTTCCCGTCTTAAGAGGTAGGTAACGGTGGAGCCACCCCCACATGCCTCCACCGCTAGGGAAAATCCCTATTCTACCTAAAGATGCGAAATGAAATACGAGAGTCCACAGCGTCTTTAAATCCCCCAACGCAATGAAAGGGCATCTTGTTATCATACGCCTGTCGGACGATTCTGACTAGTCATTAATCTGCATTTCTGGAATGATTATCCTTGAAATATGTGAAGCAAATAGTGCGTTTATTTGTCTTTGCTTAAAATGCACATGCCACCGCGTTTTCTCCATCTCTCACATCGATTATCCTGAGAAATTGAATTCGAATTCTTCTTCGAGACTAGTGTCGGCCACCCATTCGAACACTCTTATCCGTACTCAATCCAGATGCCACGACAGCAATCCAAGCAGAAGGCGCAGACACCATCTCATCGCAATATTTAGATAGGTATTGATATATTTCCCCATGTCGCCTTGGTAAATCCAGATTACCTTGGTAAACATAGAGGGTGAAAAGAGCAACCCTATGACCCAACGACGCGCGTTCCGTCGCATTTTCCTCCCTACTGCATGGCTGATTATCGGCGCTTTGATCGCCGTTAGCCTCGTTAACCTCGCATTTGCCGGCGGATCCGCTGCCAGCGACGACGACTTGTATCCGACAGGAGAAATTCCGGCCGAGACAGTTTTCGCCGAGAAAGCAACTGTCGAGAACAAGCTATCCATCGGTGGTTCCATCAAACTCACCGAATCAAAAGAGCTGAATGCACCGGTTGACGGCGTCGTTAATTGGGCTTTCGTCAAGCCCGGCGACAATGTCTCCCTCGGAGATCGAATTTTCCAGATCCGTGTCGAATCCCAGCCGGATTCTGTGGAGACCGACAGCGCAGAAGAGGAAGAACCCCAGGACGAACAACAGCCACGAGCTGCCGCACCGGTCGTGAAGTACCACGACGTATATGCACCGGCCACGGGCAAGGTCGGAGCCTTCCAACTTGAGGTCGGCGACGACACCACGAAGGGCACAGCGCTCGGCAGCATTCAGCCCCAGGAGTTCTTGGCCGTTGGTTCGGTTGATCCACTGGATCGCTACCGGTTGCTTGATGAAAATCTTGAAGCCACGATCACCATTGACGGTGGCCCGGAGCCTTTTACCTGCAAGAACTTGAACTTCGGTGATAGTGCGTCAAAGAAGGCTAGCGGCAGCACCGAGGACCAGAACATGGGTTCATTCTCGGGCCCGATGGTGGCTGATGAATCTGCTGACAGTGATTCAAGCAGCGAGATTTCCTGTGTTGTACCCACGGAGACCGTAGTATTCGATGGCTTGAACATGACCATGGAAATTGATGCTGGCTCAGCTGAAGACGTATTGACCGTTCCTGTATCCGCTGTTCGTGGTTTGGTTGGCCAGGGCGCGGTATGGAAGCTGGATGAAAACGGCAAGGAAATCCGCACCGAAGTCGAGCTTGGCGTGACCGACGGAAAGGTCATCGAAGTGATCTCAGGGCTGAAGGATGAAACCGAAGTGCTCCGCTTCGTTCCAGGTTCCACCCCGTCGCCTGAAGACATGATGGGGATGGAGTACGCCACAGATGAGTGGTGAGCCATTACTGAAGCTTGAGAATGTCACCCGCAGCGTCCTGCTGCCCGATGACAGCGAGCTGCACATCCTGAACGGGATTGATCTCAGTGTTTCCGAAGGCGATCATATTGCCATCGTCGGTCGTTCCGGCACCGGCAAATCCACCCTGTTGAACATCCTTGGCCTGCTTGACCGCCCCACCAGCGGCAGCCTGCAGTGGCGAGGCAAGGATGCCACTCGACTGAGCGCCAAGCAGGCGGCCCAGGCACGCGGGCGCGACCTCGGTTTCGTTTTCCAGCAGTTCAACCTCCTGCCAGGACGCACTGCCCTGGAAAATGTCATGGCTCCACTGATGTACGCCAGTGGCCGTGAATTCTGGCATCGGCGCAAGCTAGCAACCGAGTCCTTGGAGCGCGTAGGACTGGGCAAACGCTTGGATTCAATGCCCCAGACCCTCTCCGGTGGTGAGCAGCAACGTGTGGCCATCGCTCGCGCGCTGGTCCGCCGGCCACGAGTCGTACTGGCCGATGAGCCCACCGGTGCCTTGGATGTCGCTACCGGACGGGCAGTGATGGATCTCCTGGATTCCGCCACGGTTGATTCCGGTGCAGCCCTGATCACCATCACGCACGACAGCAATGTTGCGGCCTTGGCCCGAGAACAGCTGCAGTTGGATGGCGGGCGGCTGCATCCGCTCAGTGAGGTGGCAGCAAGATGAAATCCTTAACCCGCTTAGGGACCGGTTTTGCGGCTGCACTGCTGGAGGCATGGCAGGAACTGCGTATTCACAAGTTGCGCGTCTTGCTCTCCTTGGTTGGTGTCACCATCGCCGTGGCCTCGTTGACTACCGCATTGGCCGGAGCTGGCATGGCGCGTCAGATGATGACCGAAAACCTTGAAAGCGAGGGTCGTCCAGCAATGATCGTTGTCTACGCCGTCGACCCGAACTCGGACGGTGGCCCTGCGGGCAACGCCCAAATTGACGAAGCCTTTCAAAAGACCAGTGACCGTTTCAAGGTCGAGTACACCACCATGATGGGACGCAACTACGAGCAGACGGCTTCAGCCCAAGGCATGAGTGTTGATGCCGAGGTCATGGTGGTTGATCCCGACTACGCACCAATGCACCGGCTGGTTGTTACTGAAGGCCGCTGGTTGGAAGCCGAAGATGCCCGGAATCTTGCACCAGCGGCGGTGGTTGACCGAAATTTCATGAAGGAATTGGGATTGGAAGGCCACCGGCTGCCGTTAACCGTGGACTTAATGAGCAATGGCAAGGCCGTCTCGGTTACGGTCATCGGAACTACCAAGGGCACTAACTACGGCATGGGCGGCAGGCTATGGATGCTGCCAGCCACCTATGAGCACTGGTTCGGCAGCCAAGCTCCGCTCAATGAGGTCAGCTACAAGCTGTGGGTGCCCATTGAGGGATCCGAAGAGCTGGCCATGCACTTCGGCCAGCAAATGCAGGCAGAACTTCCTGGTCTCACAGTTGATGCGCACCGCGAAGATTATCTGATGTGGGGTGCTGATGAGAGCTTGAAGATGTTGACCATGGTGGTTGCCGGTATCGCAATCATCATCTTGCTGCTTGGTTCCCTGAGTCTGCTCAATGTTGCCATGGTGACCATGAAGCAGCGTATCCGCGAAGTGGGTATCCGACGCAGCTTCGGTGCAACAACCGGACGCGTATTCTTCTCGGTGATGATGGAAAGCGTCGTAGCCACGGCCGTAGCAGGTGGCATTGGCGTGCTCATCTCCGTAGCTTTGGTCTCCAACGAGAATCTGCTGAATATGGTGATGGCTACCGAGCTGGATCAAATGCCTGCATTCCCTATCGGTGCGGCCCTACTTGGCATGGGAGTTTCCATCGCCGTAGGCGCACTGACCGGTGTTCTTCCTGCGCTGGTGGCAGCCCGAGTCAAGATTGTGGATGCTATTCGCGTCTAAGGCTTGGAACCGGCAAACGCGAGTTTTGCTGGACATGCTCAGGCGTTGGCCGAAGATATTTTCTTCGGCCAACGCCTTTTTGCTCTGCGTTTCCCGGCAGAAATATCGGATCTGATATCAAATCCACTGGCTGGCAGGTATTTGAACCACCGATTGTGCGCTGGCCTACATGGCCTTATGAGCCCCAATGGCACCGGTTTGGACTCCCGGACTATCCTTAATAATTTCCCGTGATTCAGCGGATTTTCAGGCCTATGCTCCGTCCATGGCAAAAAATTTTCCGGTCCACTTGACACCGTTTGAGATTGAGAGCACACTGATCGTATACGATTTGATGTACGACTTGATGTATGACGAAAGCAGGCCGATCAACGGTGAGCAACATTGTTCCAGTAACCGAAGAGACCTTCGCCCAGGCAGGCAAGATCCTGGCCGTACACCTGAGCTACTCTTCGCGCGCAGCACAGCGCGGCCGTACTCCCAAGTTCCCTAGCTACTTCATGAAGGCCACCAGCTCGCTGGCCGCCAGCGGTTCCACCGTGGAACGCCCAGCAGGCACCGAACTACTCGCCTTTGAAGGCGAAATCGCATTGATCATCGGCAAGACCGCCCGCCGCGTCACGGTTGAGGACGCCTGGAGCTACGTCGGCTCGGTCACCGCCTCCAACGACCTGGGCGTGCACGACATGAAGTACGCGGACAAGGGCTCGAACATCCGCTCCAAGTCCGGCGACGGCTACACTCCGATGGGCCCGAAAGCACTGGAAGCGGCCACTCTGGATCCAGCCAAGCTGCGCGTGCAGACCTGGGTCAACGGCAAGATCGCCCAGGACGCCGACACCTCGGAACTGCTCTTCTCCTTCGCCACCATCGTGGCCGACCTGTCCCAGCAGATGACCCTGCAGCCAGGCGATATCATCCTCACCGGCACCCCTGCCGGCTCCACCGTCTTCTTCCCAGGCGATGTCGTCGAGGTCGAGGTGACCGACCTGGTCACCGGCGCCACCACTGGCAAGCTGAAGACCACCGCCACCGAGGGCACCGCCACCTTCGCCGCCTTCGGCAACCAGCCAAAGGTCACCGACAAGGACAAGGAAGATGCCTACGGCGACCGCGAGACCGCTGGCATGGCACCAATCCTCACCGGCAAGGACGTGCTGACCGACAAGGTCCGCGAACAGCTGGCGTCGGTAGCCACCGCAACCCTTTCAGCCACCCTGCGCAAGCGCGGCCTGAACAACGTGAACATCGAAGTGCCAGGTGCCACCAAGGGCATGCAGCGCGTGATCGGCACCGCCCGCACCTTGCGCTACATCCCGAACCGCGAGGACCTGTTCAAGGCCCACGGCGCTGGCTACAACATGCAAAAGCAGTCCATCGATTCGCTGGGCGACGGCGAGATCCTGGTCATGGAGGCCCGCGGCGAAACCGGTTCGGCCACCTTGGGCGACATCCTGGCCCTGCGCTCCCAGCAGCTCGGTGCTGCCGGCATCATCTCCGATGGCGGCGTGCGCGACCTGGACGCAGTCTCCGGCCTGGACATCCCGGTCTTCTACAACGGCGCGCACCCGGCAGTTCTGGGACGCAAGCACGTTGCCTGGGACAAGGACATCACCGTGGCCTGCGGCGGCGTCTCGGTCCAGCCAGGCGATGTCATCGTGGCTGACTCCGACGGCATCGTGGTCATCCCGCCAGCGATGGTGGAAGAAGTTGCCGCCGAGGCAATGGTCACCGAGTCCAATGATGAATTCATCTTCGCGATGGTCAAGCGCGGCCACGGCATCGAGGGCCTGTTCCCGATGAACGCCGAATGGAAGACCAAGTACAACGCCTGGAAGGACGCAGGCAGCCCGGATCTGGACTCATGGTCGCTGTAATGACCGCATCCAAGTCCGAGGCGGCCTACCAGCTGGTCTCCGAACGCATCGTCAACGGGGCGTACTCCCCCGGCTATCGGCTGGTGCTGGGCACCATCGCCGATGAGCTGGGCTGCTCCGTGGTTCCGGTGCGCGAGGCGATCCGCCGGTTGGAAGCCGAAGGCCTGGTCCACTTCACCCGCAATGTCGGGGCGACGGTAGCCCACGTGGATTCCACCTTGTACCTGCACACCATGCAGACATTGATGGTCATCGAACCGGCAGCTACCGCGCTGGCCGCCGATTCCATGGATGCCGCGTGGCTTGCCAAGGCACGGGCGCTGAACGAGAAGATGCGCCAGTGCCTGGAGGACTTCGATCCGGTGGCCTTCACCAGGATGAATACCGAGTTCCACCAGCTGTTGTACGGCCAGTGTCCCAATCCGCACATCCTGGACCTGGTCCAGCGCGGATGGCGCCGGCTGGCAGCGATGCGGGCGAGTTCCTTCACGCACATCCCGAACCGGGCCCGCGCCTCGGTCCAGGAGCATGAGAAGCTGCTGGATCTGATCGGAACCCATGCCACCCCGGCGCAGATCGAGGCCGCGGCGCGCGAGCACCGCGCCCACACCCTGAACGCCTACCTCAAGGCTGCCGGCATGGCACCGAGCGCCATCTAGCCACCAGCACCGGCACCACCCATAGTTTTGCCCAAATCCATCCGGTGGAAACACCGGGACAACGCACGAAAGGAATTGCCATGAGCAAGCACTTCGTACCGGAAAACCTTCCGACCCACCTGCAGCACTACATCAACGGCGAATTCGTTGACTCCATCGGCGGAGCAACCTTCGACGTGCAGGAACCGGTCACCAACACCAACTACGCCACCGTAGCTTCGGCACAGCCTGAAGACGTGGATCTGGCTGTTGCCTCCGCAAACAAGGCCTTCAAGGAAGGCCCATGGTCCAAGATGCTGCCGCGCGAGCGTTCCCGCGTGCTGCACAAGATCGCTGACATCGTCGAGTCCCGCGATGAAGAGCTCTCGCTGCTCGAGTCCTACGACTCCGGCCTGCCGATCACCCAGGCCAAGGGCCAGGCTCGCCGCGCAGCTGAGAACTTCCGCTTCTTCGCTGACCTGATCGTCGCGCAGGTGGACAACACCTTCCGCGTGCCAGGGCGCCAGATGAACTACGTGAACCGCAAGCCAATCGGCGTGGCCGCACTGATCACCCCATGGAACGTTCCGTTCATGCAGGAATCCTGGAAGCTGGCTCCGGCCATCGCTACCGGAAACTCGGTAGTCCTGAAGCCTGCAAGCTACACCCCGCTCTCCGCAGGACTGTGGCCAGAAATCTTCCGCGAGGCAGGCCTTCCAGAAGGCGTCTTCAACCTGGTCTTCGGTTCCGGTTCCGTAGCCGGCGACTACCTGGTCAAGCACCCGGATGTGCCACTGGTTTCCTTCACCGGCGACTCCTCCACCGGCGCCACCATCTCCACCGCTGCAGCCCCGCAGTTCAAGGGCCTGTCCCTGGAACTGGGCGGCAAGTCTCCAGCAGTCGTCTTCGCCGACGCTGACCTGGAAGCAGCCTTGGATGCCACCGTCTTCGGTGTCTTCTCGCTGAACGGCGAGCGCTGCACCGCCGGCTCCCGCGTGCTGGTACAGCGCGATATCTACGATGATTTCGTTGCCAAGTTCGCGCAGCGCGCCAAGAACATCCGCGTTGGCCTGCCAAGCGATCCGAAGACCGAAGTCGGCGCCCTGGTGCACCCGAACCACTTCGAAAAGGTCATGAGCTACATCGAGATCGGCAAGAGCGAAGGCCGCTTGCTGGCCGGCGGCGGCCGCGCCGAAGGCTTCGAAGAGGGCAACTACGTTGCACCGACCGTCTTCGCTGACGTGGCACCGGATGCACAGATCTTCCAGGACGAGATCTTCGGCCCAGTTGTGGCCATCACCCCGTTCGACACCGACGAGGAAGCCCTGGAGCTGGCCAACAACACCAAGTACGGCCTGGCAGCCTACGTGTGGACTTCCAACCTGAAGCGTGCACACAACTTCGCACACCAGATCGATTCGGGCATGGTGTGGCTGAACTCCAACAACGTCCGCGACCTGCGCACCCCATTTGGCGGCGTGAAGGCTTCGGGCCTGGGACGCGAAGGCGGCTACCGCTCGGTGGACTTCTACACCACCCAGCAGTCCATCCAGATCACCCTGAACGAAGCGCACTCCCCTAAGTTCGGCGTCTAGGAAGCTTTCGCTTCCACCCACTAGTTTTTATTGCTTGCAAAGGAGCAAATCATGAGCAAAGAGATCGCAAACCCGATCCCAACCCCTTCGGTTCCAGCACCGGATATCCTGCGCTGCGCCTACGCTGAATTGGTCGTCACCGACCTGGAGCGCTCCCGCAACTTCTACGTAGACGTTCTGGGCCTGCATGTTTCCTACGAAGACGAGAACCAGATCTACCTGCGTTCCTTCGAAGAGTTCATCCACCACAACCTGGTTCTGACCAAGGGTCCGGTCGCCGCACTGAAGGCCATGGCTTTCCGCGTGCGTTCCACCGAAGAGGTCGACAAGGCCGAGGCCTACTACAAGGAATTGGGCTGCCGCACCGAGCGCCGCAAGGAAGGCTTCGTCAAGGGGATCGGCGACGCCGTGCGCGTTGAGGATCCACTGGGCTTCCCATACGAGTTCTTCTTCGAGACCACCCACGTAGAGCGCCTGCACATGCGCTACGACCTGTACTCGGCTGGCGAACTGGTTCGCCTGGACCACTTCAACCAGGTCACCCCGGACGTGCCACGCGGCCGCAAGTACCTCGAGGACCTGGGCTTCCGCGTCACCGAGGACATCCAGGATGACGAAGGCACCACCTACGCAGCATGGATGCACCGCAAGGGCACCGTGCACGACACCGCACTGACCGGTGGCAACGGCCCGCGCCTGCACCACGTGGCCTTCTCCACCCACGAGAAGCACAACATCATCCAGATCTGCGACAAGATGGGTGCACTGCGCATTTCGGATCGCATCGAGCGCGGCCCGGGCCGCCACGGTGTCTCCAACGCGTTCTACCTGTACATCCTGGATCCAGATGACCACCGCATCGAGATCTACACCCAGGATTACTACACCGGCGATCCGGACAACCCGACCATCACCTGGAACGTGCACGATAACCAGCGCCGTGACTGGTGGGGCAACCCAGTTGTTCCTTCCTGGTACACCGAAGCTTCCAAGGTCTTGGACCTGGATGGCAACGTGCAGGAAGTCATCGAGCGCACCGACGACTCCGAACTGGAAGTCACCATCGGCGCCGACGGCTTCTCCTTCACCCGTGCCGGTGACGAAGATGGCTCGTACCACGGCCAGGCTTCCAAGGGCTTCAAGCTGGGCAACCAGGTCTAAGCCGAACAAGCTCTGGACGTGAGCTTGCAGCTTCCCTGAGCTGCTACGCAAAATCCCGGGTCCTTCGCGAAATTATCGCGAAGGACCCGGGATTTTCTTATTTTCAGCAGTGGTTCGATATGAATGACCAATCTCCTCAACAGTGGTAGCTGAAAGCACGTATCAGGCCAGCAGTAGACCAGTAACCGCCAAAGATCTCGACGTGCCTAGTTGCGCGGTTCCCAAAGTCGCTGGTACGCCAACACCAAGGGCTTAGATATCTGTCTGACGATGAATTGGCTGAACCACCGAATCAGCTGGTCGAAGACAGGCAATGCGAACAGCGCTACTGTCAGCACGGTCAAGGGAACCGCAGCCACGAACGCCACGATGCTATTTGTTTGGTCAAGGATCAGGGGAAGATACGGAGTAATAGCGAGAACTACGAAACCGTGCATGAGATATATCGCCAAGCTTCGCTGGCCGAGCATAGCTGGCATGCCATCCTTGTCCGGCATCAGAGATAAGAATACGAATATCGCGGCAGACGCAATGAACAGCAGACCAATGCGGAAGAGCACTCCTTGAGGGTCTTGAGTATCCAGGCGTTCGAAGGAGAAACTGCCGTACAACCATCCAGGCCGAGTGTCTCGATAATACAGATACAACCACGCTCCGGCCAGCGCTACAACTCCTGCAATTTTCCACTGAACGGCAATACGACCTGCAGTGCGGAGAATCACCTGTCCGTGGGTCGCACCCACGACGAAGAATGGCAGGAAGTCGACGGCACGGGAGAAGGTGAAGTCGTAGCCGATCTATTCAAAAATGCCCGACATACTAGCTATGAGAAATGATAGGCCCACGGATGTCTTGGGGAACTTGGAGATTAGAGGCGTCAGCAACTGCCACCAGCACATGGCCAAAAGGAACCAGAGGATCCAGAAGGGTCTGACAAGCGAGAAGGTCCGCTCTAAACCTAACAGTGGTACCGCGAAAAATAGAGCGTCTGGAATACGACCAGCAGGACGAGGAACACGCCAATTCGCCGAGGAAGCTGCGTGGACTTGGCGGTGATTCCTGCAAGAAAAACGAACGCCGGCATATGGAACATATAGATGGCCGTCAGCGGGAGTCTGGTGGTTCGAGCTTCCCATCCTGCGGTCGCTTCCAACAGGTGGCCTAGGACAACCAAAATGATCAGTGCGCCTTTTGCTACATCGAGTCGGTGCACCCTGACCCTGCTAGATAGTTCAGTCACCGAGTTAGGCTACCAGCACAGGATTGTCACTCATGCCACCGCAGGACTCCGGGCCGGTAACACAGCCGGACTGGTGGCTCTGCTTCCGACAAGTTCCAACTGAAGGTAAAAGGTATCTGGGGTCGTTTCAGAGCTCCCGTTTCTGTGGAACCCATCTTCAGGATCCTTGGGTGCCCTTGATTTTCCCGGGCTTTGGGCAAGACTGGGTATATGGCCACTGACCAGAGCCTGAAGTTTGATGATCGCAGCCACGCCGGCGCGGCGTTGGGCATGCGGCTGGCCTTGGAGCTGCCCGCCGGCAGCTACACGGTCTTAGGCCTTTTGCGCGGCGGAGTCCCGATCGCCTATGAGGTCGCCAAGATCCTCGAAGCGCGTCTGGGTGCCTTGGCAGTTCGCAAGCTCGGTGTACCGAGCAATCCTGAACTGGCATTCGGCGCTATCGCCCACTACGGCTCGGGCAACGGACGCTACATCAATGAGGAGATCTACCGCCGGGCACTTCGCTACTTCGGCGCTGATGAACTGGACTCCTTGGAATACGGGACGCACTCGGAACTGATGCTGCTGGCCGACACCTTCAGGGCTTACTCCCCGGGTTTGACCGGGCAAACGGTGATTCTGTGCGATGACGGCATCGCGACCGGCGCCACCATGAAAGCCTCCGTTGAATTGGTGCGGCGGTTGGAAGCAAAGTCCATCGTCATTGCGATACCCGTCGCCGCACGGGAGTCAGTGGAAGAGCTCGAATCGCTTGCTGAGCATGTATACGCGGTCTGGACGCCAGAGAATTTCGGCGCCGTGGGCGCGTATTACCGGGACTTCACCCAGATCAATCAGGCGCGTGTGCTGCAGCTTCTGCGTCTACAAGACTAGATTCCGCCACTGGACGAGCCGGCCCCACAGCCACTTCCCTTGTCTCACTGTTCCACTGCCACCGGCACTACATCAGAGCGCCACGAAAGGTACGCCAGCACGGTTCCAGCCAATCCCACAATCACCAGTACTGCAGCGACTGGAGCCAAGCCGATCGCTGCTCCCAGCGCGCCGGCCAGCGGGTAGGTCAGCAAGAAGCAGGCGTGGGACAGCGAAAACTGCGCGGCGAATACGCTGGGCCGGTTTTGCTCGGTGCTGTTGCGGCGAAGCAATCGGGAGGAGGGCGTCAGGATTGTTGCCGTGGCAGCACCAAGCAGCATCCACAACGCGAGGATTGCCGCCCATTGGCTGCTCCCCTCGCCCCAGAAGATCAAGCCCGCGCCAGCCAAGAGCAGCAACGGCATGAGTAGCCCGCCAACAAGCATCACCGTGCGATCGGCAATGCGCTCCAGCAGTCCGGGCATGCTCAGGGCAACAATCATGGAGCCTGCTCCATAGGCGCCAAGCAGCAGTGCAACGTCCACCTGGGAACGCCCTAGCTCTGCTTTGACCAGCACGACGGTATTGACGATGACCATCGCCGAGGTCGAGGCCACCACCAGGTTCAAGCCCATCAGGCTGCGCAATTCAGCGGCCGCGAAGAAGGCTCGGGTTCCACCGGTCAGGCGATGGAAGAACTTCGCCTTCTGCGGTGGCGCGATCACAGGGAATTTGGTGGTGGAAACCAAGAGCGCCGAACCGGCAAACCCCACAACGGTCCCCATGAAGAGGTTGTGATAGCTGGTGATGGTCAGCAGCGCTGCGGCGAGCATGGGGCTGGCCAATGATTCCATGTCATAGGCCAGTCGGGACAGCGATAGCGCGCGGGTATAGTCGCGCTCTTCGGTAAGGATCGAGGGAATCACTGCTTGGAATGCCGGGGTAAAGGACGCCGAGGCTGACTGCAGGATGAAAATTAGTATGTAGATCTGCCACGCTTCGCTGACCAGTGGCAAGCAGAGCGCTATCAGCCCGCGGACAATGTCGGATCCAATGAGCACGGGCTTGCGCGGAATATGGGACACCAGCGCGTTGACCAGAGGGGCCACAGCGACATAGGCGACCATCTTGGTGGTCAATGCCAACCCCAGGACCAAACCCGCGTCACTGCCGGCAATATCGAAAGCCAGTAATCCCAAGGCAACGGTAAGCAGGCCGGTACCCAGAAGGGCAATCATCTGGGCACTGAAAAGCCTGGCGTAGGACTGGTTTCCTAGTACGCTCAGCATCGTTGCCGCCTCTCTGGCTTTTGGCGCTAGCTTTGCGCAGCGCGGTGGTGCAATGGCAGCCGGCCATTGGAGACAGAATGTTCTGCCTGCTTGATCGCTTCACTGACCAGCCGCGCCGGGTGGTCATCGGTCAGGCTGTAGAGGACCTTGGTTCCGTCTTGGCGGGTGGTGACCATGCGCGCCATCCTCAGTCGCGCCAGATGCTGGGAGACTCCCGAGGGACTTTTCTCCACTAGCTCGGCGAGCGCATTGACTGAGAGTTCTCCGTTCCGTCGCAGATGCAACACGATGCGGATCCTGGTTGCATCCGAGAGCAAGCCGAAGACTTCGGCGGCCAGCTCAACGAATTCCGTGGAGGGATCCGGAGCATAAATATTATTATCTGCATGCATGCTAATAGACTAATACTCTTGATGGGTATTGCCTAGGCCACAGCAGAATTCCTCGGTGCCTAACTGGAACTAGAATTGAAGCCATGACTGCAACACTCGTGGCCAAAGACCTCGCAGGTGGCCACGCCCACCGAACCCTCTTCTCGAATCTGAACTTCACCGCCGCACCCGGTGATGTCTATGGCGTGGTGGGCGCCAATGGCGCCGGCAAATCCACGTTGCTCTCACTGCTGGCCGGAGCTGCTGACCCGCAGGCCGGATCGGTAAGCACCGCCCCGGATTCGGCATTCATCGGCTGGATGCCCCAGGAACACGACCGCGTCCCGGGCGAAACCATTACCGCGTACTTGGCCCGCCGCACTGGTTGCGCCGCGGCCACCACCGCCATGGAATCCACTGCCGAAGATCTGGGCGGCTCCAAGCCCGGTGCGGATGACGCGTACGCCGCGGCTTTCGACCACTGGATGGCTTCCGGGGCCATGGACTTGGAAGACCGCATCCCCGAGGTATTGGCCAAGCTTGGCTTCACCCTTCCAGTGGATACCGAGATGACAGCACTTTCCGGCGGACAGGTGGCCCGTGTGGCACTGGCAGCCCTGCTGCTCTCCCGCTTCGATGCAGTACTGCTCGATGAGCCGACCAATGACCTTGATCTTGACGGCTTGGAGCACTTGGAGAATTTCATCAATTCTCTGCGTGCACCAGTGATCCTGGTATCCCATGACCGCGAGTTCCTTGCCCGGTGCACCACCGGCATCATCGAGCTGGACCTGGCGCAGAACCAGGTGGCCACCTATGAAGGCGGCTACGACTCATACCTCGCCGAACGAGCCATCAACCGTTCCCATGCCCGCGAAGCCTATGAGCAGTTCGAGAACCAGAAGGCTGATCTCGTCTCCCGCGCCCGCACCCAGCGCGAATGGTCTTCCCAGGGCGTGCGCAATGCGATGCGCAAGGCTCCGGACAATGACAAGATCCGCCGCCGAGCCAACTCCGAGTCCTCGGAGAAGCAAGCCGCGAAGGTGCGCCAGATGGAATCGCGCATTGCCCGGCTGGACGAGGTGGCAGAACCGCGCAAGGAATGGGTACTGCAGTTCTCCATCGCCGCCGCTCCACGCGGTTCCTCGGTCATGTGCACGCTTAACGAAGCCTCGGTATCCCACGGCGATTACACCTTCGGACCGGTTTCGGTGCAGGTCAATGCCGGGGATCGCATTGGCATTACCGGCCCCAATGGCGCAGGCAAGTCCACCTTGCTGAACCTGCTGCTGGGCAAGCTGGCCCCGCACAGCGGCACCGCTTCGCTGGGCAGCTCGGTGAATATCGGCGAAATCGACCAGGCGCGCACGCAGCTGCCAGGCCACCTGCCGCTGGGCGAAGCCTTCGAACACGAAGTTCCCGAGTATTCAGCCGCCGAAGTACGCACCTTGCTGGCCAAGTTCGGCCTGAAAGCCGACCAGTCCTCAGCATTGGTCGATGAGCTCTCCCCCGGCGAACGCACCCGCGCGTCCATGGCGCTGCTCCAGGCCCGCGGGGTGAACCTGCTGGTACTCGATGAGCCGACCAACCATTTGGATGTTCCGGCCATCGAGCAGCTCGAAGAAGCCTTGGAAGCCTACACCGGAGCACTGCTTCTGGTCACCCACGATCGCCGATTACTTGAAAATGTCACCTTAGCGGCCAGATGGGAAGTTGCAGAAGGCCAACTAACAGCCCATTTTTAGGTTCTGGCTTGGGCGTTTATTGCACTAGTAAGTTCACAGCTATCCAACGTAGTATTGGCACTAAGGGAGCCGAGTTTTTCAGTTCTTTCGACTGCGAAGTCGACGCCTAGTACCCAAGGATATTTTCTTGAGCAGCACTGCAACACTCGATTCCCAAGGACCCACGGTCAAACCGGGAGATCCCAAGAGCTTCTTCCACGTCAAGAAGCTGGTCACCGAAGCCGGACTGATCGGCCGCCGCCGCGGACACTACCTTGGGTTGGGCATTGTGCTGACCGTGCTGCTAGCCGGCACCGTCACCGGTTTCATTCTTCTGGGCGACAGCTGGTTCCAGCTGCTGATGGCAGGGGCCCTGGGCCTGCTGCTTACCCAGTTCGCTTTCTTGGCGCACGAGGCGGCTCACCGCCAGATCCTCGCTTCGCACAAGCGCAATGACAAGCTGGGCCAGTTCTTGGCCAATATCGTGGTGGGCATCAGCTACCAGTGGTGGATGAACAAGCACAACAAGCACCACGCGACGCCCAACACCGTGGGCAAGGATCCGGATATCGAGTGGGACACCATCTCGTTCCAGACCGAAGATGCCAAGCGCCAGCGCGGAGTGCTCAAGTGGATCACCAACCGCCAGGGCTACCTGTTCTTCCCGCTGCTCTCCCTTGAGGGCTTGAACCTGCATATGCACTCGATCAAGTACCTGTTCAAGGCTGGCCGGGTCAAGAACCGCAAGCGCGAAATGACCGGCATTTTCCTGCGCATCGCCATCTACTTGGCGGTCATCTTCTACTTCCTGCCGGTGGGCATGGCATTCGCCTTCCTCGGCGTGCAGCTGGCTGTCTTCGGCATCTACATGGGCGCATCCTTCGCACCGAACCACAAGGGCATGCCGATGGTTCCCCAGAACGCCCGCATTGACTTCTTCTCCCGCCAGGTACTGACCGGACGTAATGTCATGGCCAAATCCAGCTGGGGCAATCGCGTGCTCTCCCACGTCTACGGCGGCTTGAACTACCAGGTGGAGCACCACCTGTTCCCGTCCATGCCACGAGCTAACCTGGCCGGCGTCTCGGCTATCGTTCGCCAGTACTGCGCCGAGCACCAGGTGCCGTACACCGTAGCCAGCGTCCGCGAATCCTACGCACAGGTGATCACCTACCTGAACAAGGTCGGCCTCTCGGCTCGCGATCCATTCGAGTGCCCGATGATCTCCGGTTACCGCGTTAGCGCATAGCTTCTACCCGAATCGCAAAGAGCTAGGAACCCTTGCCGCCAAAGGCAAGGGTTCCTAGCTCTTTTCCGTCGGCATCAAGGACAAGCATCGTATTACCATCCTCCAGCTTGGCGGTAGCAGCACGCGAGAGCCAGTCATCCACGCCCTCGCAGAACATCTTGGTCGAAGCGAGCGCATCGAATTGCAGGTCTTCGGATGCATTCCAGGATCCTGTCAGGCGATTGCAGCCATCGCTTCCGGTGAGCTTGCCATCTTCGGCAAGCTCCAGCCATGGCTGGCCCTGTTCCTTGCTTCCCCACAAACCGACCGGGTCTTGCAAAATCACGCTGGTCTCGCTCTCAATGGGTTCGCTGGCGCCTGGGTCGTTCGAGGTAGCTGCACAGGACACTGCTGTGAAAGCCGTGGCGAATGCCGCGCTACGCAGCAAGAATCTCTTCATGGCCCCAGCCTAGGCCTTCAGCAGATCGCTGACCAGTGCCGAATTAGAGCTGGGAATCCAAAGGTTGGGTTGGCTCTTTCGGTCCTACAATATCGATGGCTCCGGTAACCGTACGTTGGGCTCCGGGGGCTACCGGGATGATTTCTTCCACGCCAGCCTTGCTGTGCGTGCGCCGGCCCTGGCGCAGATCAAGGATGCCCACCAGCAAGGTGGCCACGACCAACACGGAGATGGCAACGAATGACAGCGACATAGCCACCGAATATCCGGCCACATGGTTCATTCCATAGAAGACAGCGGTGATCACTGCAATGCCCACCGCGGTGCCCACGCGTTGGGATGTCTGCATCAAGCCACCGGCACTGCCGGAGTTGGCCACGGGAACTTCCATCAGGGTCAACGCCTGGTTGGGCGAAATGATGAAGCCCTGCGCAACACCGATGAAGGCCAGCGACAGCAGCATCCACCAGATGTCCAGCACCCCGCGATCTTCCAAGATCACTACGGCGATGGTGGACAGCAGGCCGAAGAGTGCACTGAGGATGCCCCCAATGACCAATTTGCGGCCCAGAGTCATCACATAGCGCCCAGCAAGATCAGAGCTGAATGCCGAGAGCAGAGCCGCAGGCAGGCAAATCAGTCCAGCCTGCAGGGCACTGAAGCCCTGGGACTGCTGGACGTATATGGCTACCAGCACCCAGACGCTGGAAACGCCCATGAAGTACAAGCCGGCAATCAGTGTTCCATTGGTAAAGCTGCGGATCTTGAACAGGGCCAGTTCCACCATGGGTTCGCGTCCTCGGGCCTTGTATTTCTTCTCCCACCAAACCCAGAGCACCAGGACCACGGCGGCCAAGGCCAGCAGCGACCAGAGCCACGGGGTTTCGCGTCCTTGGACGAAAGGCAGCAGCAGGGAGAAAATACCAACGGCCAGCAGCACGCCGCCTACCGGGTCAAGATCCACCTTATGGGTTGGCTTGTTGAACAGTGGCTTGGGCAGCCACAGCAGCGCCAGGACAATGGCCAGCACGCCAACCGGGACATTGATCAAAAATGTCCAACGCCAGCCAGCATCTTCGCCGAGCCAGTTGATCAATAATCCGCCCAGGACCGGTCCGATAGCTACCGAGAAGCCCACGGCGGTACCCAACAAACCGTAGGCCCGGCCACGGGCCGCTCCACGGAAGTGCTGTTGGATCATGCCCATCACCTGGGGGTTGAGCAGGCCAGAGCCTACACCCATGATGAAGCGGGCGATGTTCAGTACCAGCGGGTCAGCGGCCACGCCGGCCAAGATGCTGGCGGCAGTGAAGATTGCGACACCGGCGATGAACATCACGCCGCGGCCCAGCAAGTCGCCGGCACGCCCGGCGGCGACCAGCACCACGCCGAAGGTCAAGGCATAGCCAGCCAGAACCCACTGCAGGTCGGCCTCGGTCGCGTGCAGCGTGGAACCGATAGCCGGCAAGACCACGTTGACGATGCTCACCGAGACCAGCGACATGAACATCGCCGCCAGCAGGACTCCTAGCAGCCTCCAGCGGGCGCCGGCGGAGAGCTCTGGGGCAACGGGTGCCGTGTTCGGCGCGCTCTGGGACATATGCCAACTTTCAAAAGAATGCGATGCCGCAGGAGAATCCTCCAGCCCTGCAACGTACAGCGTTGGCTACGGCGCTAATATTCCCTGTCGGGACGTTATTTCATTCTTGCTCTTGTCCAGCAACGCCATTGATCTCGCGCATGCGCTCAATAGCCAGCAAGCGCAGTTCAATGACTTCCTCGAACAGCTCATCGCTATCCTGTTGCGGCAATTCCAGCGCCTGGCGCGCCAAGGGCGTGGGAACCTCTGGATAGGCATCCAGCTGCTGGACGGGAACCGGCGAACTGATGTAGTTCGGCGCGTTGGCGGAACGCCGGTCGTAGTAGTAATCCACGTGCATCACGAATCCCAGGACATCGCGTTCCAAGGCCCGGACCAGTGCCACTGCCTGTTTCAGCTCCAGTCCGATATCCACGTAGAACTGCAAGACACGCTCGATCAGCCGATTGCGCATCGGCCCGGGCTTGACGACCAGCTTCTCATCGATGGTCATCTGCGAAGCGCGGGGGTAGGCGCGATAGGCGTTGCGTGTGGCGTTATAGGCTTCACGCACGCCGCGCTCCCAGTCGGTGCAGTCGAACTCGATCAGCGGGTTGATCGACAAGAAGCGTTCAACTGCCAGGTTGATGACTTCTTGGCGGTCGGTGACGTAGTTATACAGTGCGCGCGGGGTGGCTTTGAATTCTGCGGCAAGCCGATGCATGGTCAGCGCGTCATAACCCTCAGCACCGGCAATTTCCAGGGCCTTTTGGGCGATCAGCTCTTTGCTGAGACTGACAAATTCAGAGTCCTTGCGCGGACGTCCTCGTCCGCGCTTTACGGGTTCAAAGGTGGACGTTTCCTTATTCTCTGACATGCCTAGAGGATATATGCGATTTCTATGTAACGACTAAATGCGGCTACGAAAAATATTAGAACAGCGCCAGAAGCTTTCTCGCACGCTCATGCCACATCCCGGCAGCTACCGCCAGATGGCCAACGGCGAAGCTCGTTCCACCAGCTAGCCATGGCCAGGCCAATGCCGCCGAGTAGGTTCCGGGCAGCGATGCGATGAATCCGGCAACCATCACGAGCAGGCCAGCTGCCACCAGTGCAATATGCACGCTGTTCCAGCGGAAGGGCAGCAGCAACGCCAGCACGGCCAGCACCACGGCGGGACCCAGGATCAGCCATGGTTCAGCGCTGAAATGGGCCAGGCCCCGCACGGTGGCATATCCAACGACCGCAATCAAAAGCACGGCCGCGCAGATCAGCCAGGCCGGACCGGGGCTCGCCATCGAGCCGCGCATCATCAGCAGCGGGGTGAAGACCTGGGCCCAGAGCAGCAAGGTGACCGGGATGAAGAAGAGCGAGAGTTGTCCCCCGCCGGCCACGCAAATCACGCTCATGATCAACGCGCCAATAACTTGGATGATGGTGCCGGCAATGTTCGGCAGCCACAGCGGAATCAGGCTGATGACTACCGGGATGAAGGCTATCCAAATCAGTTGCGAGCCGATCAGCAGTTCAAGCTGGGCCAGCAGGCCGCCAGTCGACCCGGCAATATAACCGGCTCCTTGCTCGTCGATCTGTGCCGCCTGGGGCGGTGCGAAAAGCACCACCATCACGGTGAGCAAGGCCAAGGCGAAAATGGGCCACGCCAAAATACGGGTTAAGAAGTGCTTGCCGCTGCCCACTTCCAGGGCCTGCGGTTCGTGGCGTTCGAATTTCAGCGCCCGGGCCTCTGGTTCGCCGAGCAGACGAATCAGATCGCGCTTGCGCCGGCCACCGCCAGGCAGGCGGAAAATCTCCTGCTTGGTAGCTTCAAGAACTTCACGGCGTTCCTGCTCGGAGAGGAAATCCAAGGCACGGCGAAGTTGCTCCAGATAGTTGCGGGCGGCACGCGGCAAGTGGGGCTTCATATCGTTTACTCTACGTGCTTCGCCGCGGGCACCGAGGCATAAAAATAGGGCAACATCAGTGATGTTGCCCTACTTCTACGCAAACTTGATGGTGCGCGTGCCTACTTTCCTGCACCAGCGGTCAGCCCGCCGACTATGTACTTCTGCAAGAACAGGAACAGTGCCATCACCGGGATCGCGGCCAAGACCGCGCCGGCGGCAAATACCGACCAGTTGGAGGTGAATTCTTCTGAGACGTAGGAGTACAGTCCCACGGCCAGGGTCTGGTTTTCAGGGGAGACCAGGATGACCGAGGCGATCACGAAGTCCGAGGTGCTGGAGATGAAAGACAGCAACCCGACAACAGCCAGGATCGGAGCGACCAGGCGCAGGATCATGGTGAAGAAGATGCGGGCATGGCCTGCACCATCGATCTTTGCCGCCTCATCGATTTCCACCGGGACGGTGTTGAAGAATCCGTACATCAGGTAGGTGTTCACACCCAGTGCGCCACCGAGATACACCATGATCAGTGCGATCTGGTTATCAATGCCCAAGACAGGGAAGACATCTCCCAGGGAGGACAGCAGGATGAAGATTGCCACCACGGCCAGCAGCTGCGGGAAGATCTGCACGATCAGCAAGCTGACCAGGCCAACGCGGCGTCCGGTGAAGCGCATGCGCGAGAAACTGTAGGCGGCCAGGGCTCCGAGGAACACCGAGGCAGCCGCCGTGGTCAAGCCGATCACCAAGGTGTTCACGAACCAGGCGCCGAAGGGACGCTGCTCATTTTGGAACAGCTCCACATAGCTGTTGAAGCCGATGGTGCTGAAGAAGCCATTGGAGGAGAGCAAGGTGCCGTTGGGGTTCAGCGAAGCGGAGAGTACATAGAGCAGCGGGAAGGCCGCGTAGATGCACAGCGCCACACCGATCAGGTGCCGCCAGCCGGTGGAAGTGAACCATTTGCCAAAGCTCTGGCGTGGTGCACGCGGTGCCGGTGCACTGCCTGCTTCCTTCCCGATGATTTCGGTGCTCATTAGTTCAGCTCCTCTAGTGCCTTGGTCTGTTTGAAACTGATGATCGAGATGATGGCGACGATCACGAAGATGATGATGGAGAACGCGCTGGCCAGCCCGTAGTCACGCTGGGAGCCAACGAACGCCACCTTGTAGACCATGGAAATCAGGATGTCGGTGGAACCCACGTTCAATCCCGCATCCTGCAAGCGCGGGCCGCCCTCGGTGAGCATGTAGATCACGTTGAAGTTATTGAAGTTGAACGCGAAGGAGCTGATCAGCAGCGGCGCGACCGAGACCAGCAGCAACGGCAGCTTGATCAGGCGGAAGATCTGGAAAGGCTTGGCACCGTCAATGGTGGCCGCCTCGGAGAGTTCATTGGGGATGGACTGCAAGGCTCCGGTGCACACCAGGAACATGTATGGGAAGCCCAGCCACAGGTTCACCCAGAGCACCGAGAACTTCGCCAGCCAGGGGTCGGTCAGCCAGGGGATTTCGGCCCCGCCGAAGAGCACCTGGTTCACGAATCCGAAGTCGCGGTTGAGCATGCCAGCCCAGACCAGGCCGCCGAGGAACGCAGGGAATGCGTAGGGCAGGATCGAGATGACGCGGTAGATCTTCCGTCCCTTCATGCGCATGTCATTGAAGACAATCGCCAGGAACAGTCCCAGGAAGAAGGTGGTGGCGACCGAGAGGAAAGCGAAGGCAAAAGTCCACACGGTGACCGAGAACAGCGCGTTGCGAATCGAGGAATCGGTGATCGCCCGAGTGAAGTTATCGAATCCGACGTTGATGGACCAGCCGGGCATCAGCTGCGAGCCGTCTTCGGCGGTGTAGGCGCCGACTCCGGTGTCCTTGTACACCACACCGGTGGCCTTGTCGGTCATGGTGTCGGCGGCCTCGTCGTATTTGATGGACGAGGTGTATTGGTAGGCGGTGCGGCCATCGCTGGTGCGCAAGGTGCCATCTGCCGGGTTCTCGGTGGAGGGAACGCTCAGCGAGGTCACTTCCTGCTGGCGCCCCAGCAAATCGGCGAAAGCCAATTCGCTGTAGTCCCCCAGTCCCGCCGGGTCTACCGGGGCAAATGGTTCATCGGCATCGCCAAGCAGCTGCTGGCCATCGCGCTCGATGAGCATGGCCAGCCCGTCCTGCCCCTCAAGGATGGACACCGGGTAGCCGGCCGATCCTTCGACGCGGTTTTGGTTGGACTGCAGCAAGGCGCTGATTGCATCGTCCTTGTCCGAGTTATGCCCTGAACCGTAGTTGGTGAAGGCAATGTACCCGGTGTAGCCGATGACGAACACCTGGAAGATCAGCAGGAAAATGGTGCCCGGCAGCAGGTACTTTGCCGGCAACCAGCCGCGCTTGAAGTAGACCACGTTGATAGCCACGGTAATCACCGCGATAACCGAGGCGATCACCCAGGCTTCGCGTCCCAAGGCGGTGAAGATCGCGAACACTGCGGTCGCATCAACGATCGCCACCAGGATGATCTTGGCGAGCATGGCGCCAACCGAAGTATTGGTGGAGTTGGCGAAACGCCGGGCTGTGGGCGAGAGCGGCGGCTTCTGGGTCTCGGTGCCGGATTGCGCGCCCTGGCGGGCAGTCTTTGTCATCGTGAAGATGTCCCTGTCGATCAAGTGCAGATGGTGCTGGTGAATTCATGGTGCTGGAGCCAAAAGGCTTTCCTTCGGGCTCCAGCACTGAATATTGGGCCTGGTGGCAGGCGGTACTACTTGGAGATGGCCTTTTCGATATCTTCGGTCATCTGCTTCCAGCGCTTAGCTGGATCAGCCTTGCCGGTGATGATCTCAGCCTCGGCTACGCCCCAGAACTCCCACACGGCAGCCATTTCCGGGATGTTCGGCATGGGCACGCCGTTGGCGCCAACTTCACCGAAAGCGGCGATGGTTTCATCGGACTTCGCGGCTTCGAAAGCTGCCTTGTTTGCTGGCGGACGGTTGCCCACTTCGTACAGTTCGGTCTGGACTTCTTCGTTACCGATGTAGTTGGTCAGGAACTCGGTAGCTGCCAGCAGGTTCTCGGTCTTCGCCGAAACGAAGAAGCCCTGGACTGCTACGAATGGCTGGGCTTCTTCGCCACCGGCCGACGGGATCGGATCGATTTCCAGGTTGATATCAGCATCTTCAACTGCTTCAACGTTCCATGGTCCGGTCAGGAAGAACGGCGAGTCTCCGGAGACGAACTTCTCCTTGGCGATATCGCCATCTATGGAGGTCTTCAGGTTGCCTTCTTCGCCTTCTTCAGCCAGCCACTTGGCGAATTCAATGCCGCCTTCATTGCCGATCTGCAGGTCTGCCGGGTCGTAGGCCCCGGACTCATCGGTGCCGAAGACCGGTGCGCCGAAGGAGGTCTGGAATGGGTAGGCATGGAATGGATCGCCTACGTCAGAGACCTGGACCAGGAATGGGAATTCGGTGTCGGCCTTTTCGCCGGCGGCAATCATGTCATCGAAGGTCTTGGGAGCTTCCTTGACCAGATCCGCATTGCGCAGCAGGGCCAGGTTCTCGGTGGCGTAGGGAACGCCATAGGTGTTGCCTTCGTAGCTCATCGCGTTCACGGCGACGTCCTGGAATTCGCCGGCCTTGTCGCCCAGCTCAACTGGCTGGACTACGCCGTTGTTGACCAGGTTGCCCAGCCAGTCGTGGGCACCGATGGTGATATCCGGTCCCTTGCCGGTTGGAACCTGGCGCAGGAAGTCTTCCTGGATCTTGGAGAAGTCCTTGATCACGAGGTCAACCTTGACCCCGGACTGCTTCTCGAAGTCAGCTGCCGCTTCCTTGAGCACTGGCTCGCGGTTGGCATCGACCCAGACGGTCAGCTTGCCGCCGGAGGCCGCAGCTGGCGAGGATTCAGCCGCTGCGGGGCTGGAGGAAGCTGCTGGCGCGTTGGAGCCAGACCCGCCGCAAGCGGTGAGCGAGAGTGCGGCAATGGCCGTGAGCGCTCCGCCGAGAAGCCAAGGGTTTTTATTCACCTTCATGGGATGTCCTTTCGTGACAACTGCGTCCTGAGGGACCTGTCTGGCAGCGTGTTCCGCTTTTTCGCCGGTCGGGTCTAAGTGTGATGCGAGCTACACATCTATTGTAAGCGTTTACAGCGTGTCACAGATCATGGAAATTGACAAGAACGCCGATGAAATCAGTTTCAAACACCCAGTGAACATAGACAAGACCTCACATCGAGGTCTATCTGCAAGAAAAATTGCAAACGTTTACATTCTTCGTGGAATCATTTATCGTTACCGTCATGACTTCAATTCCTTCCACAGCAGATTCCCCTGTGCAGCCCGAAGATTCCCAGTGGTGGCGCTCCTCGGTGATCTACCAGATCTACCCGCGTTCCTTCGCCGATTCCAATGGCGATGGCATGGGCGACCTGCGTGGCATCACCCAGCGCCTGGAAAGCATCGCTCAGCTTTCGGTCGACGCCATTTGGCTCTCGCCATTCTTCACGTCCCCGCAGAAGGACGGCGGCTACGATGTCTCGAACTACTGCGACATTGATCCGCTGTTCGGAACCTTGGAAGACTTCGACACGATGGTGGCCCGAGCCCACGAACTGGGGTTGCGCGTCATCATCGACTTGGTCCCTAACCATTGCTCGGACCAGCACCCATGGTTCCAGGCCGCACTCAAGGCAGCTCCGGGCTCTCCTGAACGCGATCGCTTCGTCTTCAAGGACACCCCGGAAACCGGCCACCCGAATAACTGGGAATCCGTCTTCGGCGGCCCGATGTGGACCGAAACCAAAAATGCTGATGGCAGCACCGGCCAGTCCTACCTGCACATCTTCGATTCCTCGCAGCCGGACTTCAACTGGCACAACGAGGAAGTACGCGCAATGTTCCGCGATGTCCTGCGCTTCTGGCTGGACCGCGGCACCGATGGCTTCCGCGTCGACGTGGCCCACGGATTGATCAAGGCCGATGGGCTTCCGGACTTCACCCCGGACCCCACCGCCGCATCCATGGGCGGCACCGAGGAACTGGCTCCATGGTGGGGCCAGGAAGGCGTGCACGAGATCTACCGCGACTGGCGCAAAGTCATGGACGAATACGAGGGCAATCGCGTGCTCTGCGCCGAGGCCTGGGTCAAGCCCCTGTCCTTGATGGCCAAGTGGGTTCGCAATGACGAAATGCACCAGGCATTCAATTTCCCGTACCTCTCCTGCGACTTCGATGCCCAGCAGATCCGCCACACCATCGATGAGTCCCTGGAAGAATTCGGCAAGGTCGGAGCCCCGAGCACCTGGGTGCTCTCCAACCATGACGTGGTGCGCCACGCCACCCGTTTGGCCTTGAGCGCCGATAACCCGCAGGGTGATGGCATCGGCCCGCGCACTCCAAACCTGCCAGCACCTGAAGTCGGCTTGCGCCGTGCGCGTGCTTCGAGCTCGCTGATGCTTGCCCTTCCGGGTGGCGCCTACATCTACCAGGGCGAGGAACTGGGTCTGCCAGAAGCCATCGACCTGCCAGATGAAGCACGCCAGGACCCAACCTGGTTCCGTACCAACGGCGAACGCTATGGCCGTGACGGTTGCCGTGTGCCGCTTCCATGGGAAAGCGGCAAGCCTGCCTATGGCTTCAGTGACAGCGGCGAAAGCTGGTTGCCGCAGCCAGCGAACTGGGATTCCTACGCCCGCGACGCGCAGGTTGATGACAAGTCCTCCACGCTGAACCTGTACCGCCGCCTGCTGCAGCTGCGCCAGGATCACGCACTGGGCACCGGTTCGCTGAACTGGGTCGAAGGCACCGAGGACGATGTCCTGGCCTTCGCCAACGGCAACGTGCTGGTGGTAGCCAATTACGCACAGACCCCGCTGCCATTGCCAGCTGAGGCGCAGGCAGCCACCGAGCTGGTGCGCAGCCAGGAGCTGGATTCGGCCGAAGCTGGAATGATTCCGGGCGAAACCACCATCTGGTTCCAGCTGGACTAGTCGGTAACTGAAAGTACCGGCAGCAGCCGCACCGGGTATTGTTGGGCAGTAGCCGTGGCTATGGGAAGCATTTCCCCCAGCCACGGCTTCGCCCGTGAAGGAAGGAAGAGAAGTGGCCGGGATCAAAGACGTCGCACAAGCCGCTGGAGTATCCATTGCCACCGTCTCACGAGCATTATCTGGACGTGGTTCGGTCTCAGCTGCCGCGCAGGAGGCAGTGCAGCGCGCCGCCGCCGAATTGGGCTACGTGGTCTCTTCCTCTGCATCCGGTCTGGCTTCGGGGCGCACCCGCAATATCGGTGTGCTCGTTCCGGTGATCAACCACTGGTTCTATGCCTGCGTGCTGGAAGGCATTTCCAGCCGGCTGATGGATGAGGGCTACGACACCACCCTTTACCAGCTGACCCAGGACAGTGCCCAGCGCGAGAAGGTCTTCTCCGATTTCCTGCTGCGCCAGCGCGTTGACGCGGTAATCGCGGTCAACGTCGAATTAGCCGATGAGGAGGTCCAGGCCTTGCTGGCTGTGGACAAGCCATTGGTTGGCGTCGGCGGCCCGCTTCCAGGGGTGCCAACGCTGCACGTGAATGATGAAGCGATTTCGGCTCTGGCCACCGGGCACCTGATTTCTTTGGGCCATGAACGCATTGGCTTTATTGGCGGCAACGCGGAAACCGATGTGGACTTCATGATTCCCACCCACCGCCGCGCCGGGTACGAGCAGGCGCTGGAGCAGGCAGGGTTGCCTATCGATGAGTCGCTGATCGTGAGCGCCGATTTCTCCATGACCCAGGGCTATGCGGTGGCCAAGCAGCTACTGGGCAATCCTGCTTCCCGGCCTACCGCGGTCTTTGCCGCCAGCGATGAGATGGCAATCGGCGCGATTCTGGCCGCCCGCGATCTGGGCTTGCAATTGCCTCGCGACCTGTCGGTAATCGGCGTGGATAACCATGATCTTGCCGAGCTCTTTGGCTTGACCACGGTGGAGCAGCGGCCGCATGAACAAGGGCAGCTGGCGGTTGCCATGCTGCTGCGTGCGATTCGCGGTGAAGAGCCGGCACAGGCCCATGAATTGGATCATCGGCTGATTGTGCGTTCCTCCACCACAAGTCCGGCCTAGTTCTTCTGCCAGGTTCCGCGCAAGCGCACTCGGTTCCGGCCTTGGAGCAAAAGTTTTCTCCTCCTCCCCCCCCCGCAGACGCGCAAATGCCCGCGTGTTCCTCTGGCCTGCTGGCCATCGGAACACGCGGGCATTGCCGTACGCTTAGCGGTTAGCCGAGGTGAGCGGCGCCAGCCTGCTCGCCTTCGACCTCTTCCACGTGCAGGTTGCGTCCGCGGGTTTCGCCAACCCACAGCACCGCTGCCACGGAGATCACGGTCAGCACCATGATGTAGATGGCAATCGAGATCGAAGCGCCGGTGGTCTCCAGCAGGATCTGCGCTACGGTGGCCGCGAAGGCACCGCCGAGGATGGCACCGATGGCATAGCCAATGGAGATGCCCGAGTAGCGGATATGTGCTGGGAACATTTCGGCGTACATTGCCGACTGCGGACCGTAGGACAGGCCCAGGCCAACGGTCAGCACGAAGATCGCAACACCGTAGAGCACAATATTTCCGGTGTCGACCAGCAGGAACATCGGGATCATCCAGACGAAGACCAGCGCATAGCCGATGACGAAGGTGGCCCGGCGCCCGATCTTATCCGAGAGCCAACCACCGACCAGAGTGAAGATCAGCCAGCCGACCGAACCGATGGTGGTAGCCAGCAGGATCGGTGCCAGTGGCATTTCCAGCACCTTGGTGGTGTAGGAGATGAAGAACGCGATGACCAGGTAGCCGGCGGCGTTGTTCGAGATGAAGATCAATGCTGCCTGCAGCACCTGCTTGGTGTGGCCGGTCATCAGCTCGCGCAGCGGGGTGTGCTCGGAAGCCTTGCGCAGCGAGAGCTGCTTGAAGACCGGGGATTCTTCGACAGCACGACGGATCATGTAGCCCACGAAGATCAGCGCGATCGAGAGCAGGAACGGAATACGCCAGCCCCAGGCGGTGAATGCTTCCGGGGAGAGCGAAACGCGCAGGATGTAGAGCAGGCCGGTAGCCAGGATCATGCCGATTGGCACACCGATCTGCGGGTAGGCCCCGAAGTAGCCGCGGCGGTGCTCAGGTGCGTGCTCTACTGCCATCAGGGCTGCGCCGCCCCATTCGCCGCCAGCCGAGAAGCCCTGGATCACGCGCAGCAGCACCAGCAGGATTGGTGCGGCAACGCCGATGGAAGCATAGGTTGGCAGCAGGCCGATGGCCGCGGTGGCGACACCCATCAAGATCAGGGTGAGCACCAGAATGCGCTTGCGTCCGTAGCGGTCCCCCAGGTGTCCGGCTACGACGGCGCCCAATGGGCGGAAGAAGAAGGAGATGCCGATCATGGCGAAGGACAGAACCTGCGCCACTCCTGGATTCGCTTCGCCCAGAGGTTCCAGGAACAGCGGGGTGAGCAGGGTTGCGGTGAGTTGGGCGAAAATGAAGAAGTCGTACCACTCGATGGTGGTGCCCACGAGAGTACCGGCGAGAACCCGGCGCTCTTCCTGAGTGCGAGAAGCAGTCGATGACATGTGTAGACCTTTTGCGAGTTGATTACCGACCGTTCGGACGGTTTATGTCAGACCCCATCATATGCTGGAAGTGAAGCGGATCACAAGAAGTTTCTTCCACCAATGACCTGCCGGCATGCGCGCTGCCACCGACGTCAGAGAATTCGGTGTTCTAATAGAGAACGACTAAACTCGTATTTAGATTACCGACCTTGCTTTCCCAGGCTCACTACGAAGGTCTTCGACGGTGTATTAACGACTCCGCTAGGCCAGATTGAAGATCCATGCCTACCTCACAGACGCTTTCCCGTGGAATCCGTGTTCTCGAAATCGTCGCTAACTCCCCGGTAAACCTCTCCATCGCTGAAATCGCGGCGAAGCTGGAAGTGCACCGATCCATTGCCTACCGCATCATCCGCACCTTGGAGCAGCACCACCTGCTCAACCGCGACGAGGCCGGCCACATCCGCTCCGCCTCGGGCCTAGCCGTGCTGGCCCGCTCGGTTCAGCGCGACCTGCAGGCTGCAGCCACCCCGGAACTGACAGCGCTGGCCAACGAACTGTCAATGACCACCTTCGTTGCCGTCTGGGAACATGACTTGTGCACCACCTTGCAGTCGGTCTCGCCGCTGAACTCCCAGCGCGCCATTGTCCACCGCCCCGGCTCAGTGCACGGCATGGACGTGGGTGCGGCCGGCATCGCCATCCAATCGCGCTACACCAAGGCCGAATGGGACGCGCTGGATACCGGAATCCAATACCGCGAGCCTGCCATCGCCGCCCGCCAGGCTGGCTATGCCACCAGTGCCGATGAAGTGATCCAGGGCGTGACCTCCATTGCCGTTCCTATCCAGCACGCGGGCCAGACCCCGGCTGCTCTGGCCGTCGTCTTCGCCACCAGTACCGTGGATAGCTACGAACGGACGATCGAGGAACTCCAGCATGCAGCGGCACGCATCAGCGAAAAGCTCGCGCACTAGTTGCTGTCCTGCTTAAACAAAATCTCGTTGCCCTTCAACCAAAACGGTGAAGGACAACGAGATTTTTTACGCACGTTCAGCGCGGCAGCTGAGACAGGTTTGGCCTAGCGCACGCGCGCCAGCGACGGGGCCTAGCGCACGCGCGCCAGCGACGGGGCCTAGCGCACGCGCGCCAGCGACGGGGCCTTGGCCACGATAGCCTTCATCGCCACGGCCGCCAGGAAGATCACCAGCGCACCACCGGTGGACACCCAGAAGGCGCCGAGGTACCCCAGGGATTCCGCGAAGACACCGGCCAGGCCGTTGCCAATGGCAGTACCCACAACAATGCCCGCAGAAAGCATGGTCATCACGGTAGACAGGCGCTGCGGTGGAGCAACTTCACCACCCAAGGTCATCACGGTGACGATCACCGGACCTACGGCAAAGCCGGCAATGAACAGGGCAACCAGCATCATCGGAACATTGGAAGCCACATGCAATCCGAAGCTGAGCACGGTGAGCGCGGCACCGCACAGGATCCAACGGTTGATCTGCCTGAAAGCCTGAGGCCAGGCCGCCACGGAAATCGCGGCAATCGCACTGGAGAAGCCCATCGCACCATAGAGCAAGCCGCCTTGGTTGGAGTCGCCCTGCGCCCCGGCAAAGGCCAACGTGCCGGCAGCCGAGGAACCAAAGACGGTGCCCAGAGCCATCATGCCCAGCACCAGGGCGCTGATTGCGGCAACCTGCGCCCGGCTGATCGCAACCTTCGGCGCATGCGTTGCGGTTTTCACCGGCTTGACCGCACCCACGGTATGGTGCGCGGCGAAGACCGGCACCAGCACCAACGTCAGCAAGGCAGCCAGGTAGAGCGGCAACACCGGATCCACCAGCGAAGCCAGCAGCCCAACGGCTACCGGACCGAAAACGAAGCCCAGTTCATCGAACATCGATTCCAGGCTGAGCGCGGCAGAAAGCACCTTGGGGTTCTTCTTTTGCTGGCGGGTCATCGCGATCCAGCGGACGCGGGACATCGGCCCAACCTGCGGGCCGGTAGCACCGGCGGCCAGGCACATGACCGAGAGCATCGCTACTGACATCTCGGGGCTGGAATTGCTGAAAATGGTCAGGGCGACCAGTAAGATCGTGTGGATCACGGCAACGGTGGTCAAGACCGGGCGCTGGCCGATGCGGTCAGCGAGGTAGCCGATGCTCGGACCGCCAACGGCGGATCCGAGGCCAACCATGGCAGCGGCCAAACCACCCAGGGCGTATGAGCCGGTGGTGGCGGTTACCAGGGTCATCGACCCGATGGTGAGCATCGCCAGTGGAAGGCGTGCAAGGAAAGTGAGCGGCAGGAATGGTGCTCCCACCAAAGGAACTAACGCTGAGTATCCGGACATTTTTTCGGATCCCTCGTGGTCTTCCTTCGACAAAGTATGCTGAGTCAACAAAACTCCATGACGAAGCGTGCGTCGTCCCACACCCCCCGACGCACAAATTTCCCAGACATGCCAAATGGCACTACTTTCAAGATAGCCACTGCCCCTAGGCAAGTCCAATCTATCCGGCCAAGATCACAGTGCCTTCGCGTGCGATGGTTGAACCATGCTGGGTCTTGATGACCGAGACCCGGTTGGTGATGCGCTGCTTCATTTCGGCAACGTGCGAAACCAGGCCGATGGTGCGGCCACCGGCACGCAGGTTTTCCAGCGCTTGCATGACTTCTTCCAGCGTTTCGGCATCCAGCGAGCCAAAGCCCTCATCAACAAATAGCGTCTGCATGTCCACAGCACCGGAGTGATGTGAAATGACATCTGCCAGGCCCAAAGCCAGGGCCAGCGAAGCCATGAAGGTCTCGCCTCCGGAGAGGGTCTGGGTTTCGCGGCGCTTGCCAGTCCACGAATCGAGGACCTGGAGTCCGAGACCGGACTTCGCGTTGCCTTGCTTGGAATCATCATGATGCAGCGAGTAGCGTCCTGCGGACATCACCGCCAGACGCTGGGTGGCGGCGATGGCCACTTCTTCCAAGCGTGCGGCCAGCACGTAGGTGCTCAGCGTCATCTTGTACAGGTTCTCTCCCCCGCCGCGAATCACTTCAGCCAATCCGCGCAGCCTGCGATAGGTTTCGATGACCGGCCCGGCATCTGCCCGCTGGCGTTCAAGATCCCCAGTTGACTGCTCGTGGCGGGTCAACTGAGTCAGTGCCAGCACTTCTTGCTCACGTGCTGCCTCGAAACGCTCATCAGCCGCGGTGGCCAGCAATCGCGCTTCGACCAGTTCGTCTTCGCCCGGTGCTTGGATTCCCTGGGAAGAAAGTTCTTGGGCCTTACGGCAGTCTTCGGAGCTTTCCAGCGTGGCAATGGCACTGGCCAGATCGGCATCGGCACGCTGCAGCTGGCGCAATTGCTCGCGCTGTGAAACTTCAAGCAGTGCCGCTTCGTACTCCGCCAGCTGCGCAAATCCTGCGGCGGTGCGCTCGGCATCCCACGTGGCCGTTGCCCTTTCCAGGGCTTGGCTGGCTTCAAGCAGGCGGCGCAAATTCTGGAATGCGTTGCCCAGGCCGTTAGAGGTTTTGGTCTGCTGCTCGACGAGTTCGCTGAGGCTGTTCTTCCCCTGGCGCAGCTGGACCAGCTTGGCGTCCAGCTCTTCCAACTGGGCCTGCAGCGTTTGCGCATTGTGCTGCGCGGCTGAGTGCTCGAGGACTGCCTGGGCGGCACGGGCGTTTTGCTCTTCGACGCGTCGGCGCACCTTATCCAGCTTGCTGATGCGCGCAGAGATCTCATTGTGCTTCTGCCGTGCTTGCTCAAGTTCGGCCTGCGCTGCTTCAAGTTCAACGCGCAGTTCTGCAACCATTTGGTCACCGGCTGCTTCCTGGGCAGCCTGCAACTTGGCCATCAGGGTGTCGCGGGTCTGCGCGGCCTGCTGGCCGGCAACGCGTGCGGCGGCCACGATGGCATCCAATTTCTGGATCTGCTCATCATCAATGAGCGGCGCACCTGCATCGGCCTGAGCCGGGGCGGGATGTTCTTCAGAACCGCAGACCATGCATGGCTTGCCATCTTCTAGCGCGGCGGATAGGCGCAAAGCGCTTTGTGCCAGCTGCTCGGTGCGCAGATCCAGCAAGGAATTGGCGGCGTCAACAATCTTCAGCTCTTGTGCACTGGCTTTTTCCCGTGCGCTCATGGCCTTCTTTTCAAGGCCATCGCGCTCGGTTGCATGCCCGATCTTGGTCTCCAGGCCCAGCACTCGGTCTTTGGCTTGCTGGACCTTTTCGGTGGCAGCGCCCTGGTCGAGGTCTTGTGCTTCCAACGCTTCGCGTTCAGTCTTGAGCCGCAGGACTTCTTCTTCAGCCTCGGTGCGGGTCTTGGCATGGACACCAACTAACTCGGCGGCCTTTTCTCCTTGGGCGGCCAGTACCTCCCGGCGCTTCTCATCTTCCAGCGCTGCCTTGGCTATTGCCAATGCTTCAGCTGCCTCTTGGGCCGGACGGCGCAAGGATTCCAGACCTGCGATATCGATGCGGGGAGCCAGCCCCTGCTCTTTTTCAAGCCACTGCTGGCTGGCAAGCCAGGTGTCCTTTACCTTTTGTTCAGTGGCCTTCGCTTCATTCAGCTGGGTCAGGTAGGCGCGTACGGCGCCAGCCTTGGCATCTTTTTCCAGGCGTGCCCCTGCGCTCAGGGCTGCCTCATGCTGCTGGGCATAGGCGGCCTGCTTGCTGCGCAGCTCGGCAAGCCGGACAAAGATCCGCTGGCGCTCTTCAACACTCTGCACCTGTTCTCGCAACCCGGTCCGCTGCGCTCGCAAGGCCGCCGCTTCACTGGCCGAACGCTGATGAATCACCGAGATCCGG
The DNA here is from genome assembly GCF_052114325.1 of Glutamicibacter sp. MCAF14. Classification (NCBI taxonomy): domain Bacteria; kingdom Bacillati; phylum Actinomycetota; class Actinomycetes; order Micrococcales; family Micrococcaceae; genus Glutamicibacter; species Glutamicibacter sp. MCAF14. Next base: position 121,552 of record NZ_JBFREO010000004.1, on the reverse strand, counting down.
CGCTGGTAATCAGCGAACTGCTCGGCCACCGTGGCGGGCGCCGCCTGGGCAATATCCTCGGTGTCTTCGGATGCTTCGTCCTGCACGTTGGATTCACGGCCGGCAAGGAAGGACTGTGCTTGGGCATGAATGGCTTCTTCACTGGCGCTCAACCGGGCTTCAAGGCTTTCGGTTTTCTTGCGCTCATCGGCCAACCGGGCGGAGAATTCCTCTTCAATCTGCGCATAGTCGCTGGTATCGAAAAGATTCGCCAACAGATCTTCGCGGTCCTTGGCCTTGGCACGCAGGAAGTCGGCAAAGCCGCCCTGCGGCAGCATTACGACCTTGGTGAATTGCTCGCGGTCCAGACCCAGCAGGCTGCCCAAAACATGCCCCACCTCGTCGTTGCGAGTGGAGAGTTCGTTCCAACCCGAAGCGGTGAATTCCCGCAACAGGCTGGAAGCCTTCTGTTCAGTGGTCTTGTCCTTGCCGCGTTTGGATGGACGCATCCACGCCGGTGAGCGGGTGACCTCGAAGCGGCGGTCACCGATGGTCAATTCGCAGCTGACTTCTGGTGCCAACCCTGCTGGTGCGTGGTCCGAACGGATCTGCCTGCTGCCGGTGCGGCTGCCGGGCAACGCGCCGTACAGTGCATAGCAAATCGCATCCAAGATGCTGGACTTGCCTGCACCGGTGGGGCCATCCAGGAGAAACAGGCCGCCTTCGGCTAATTCATCAAAGTTGATCTCTTCGGTGCCTGCAAAGGGACCGAAGGCCTGGATCTGCAGCTTATGGATTCTCACTGGCTGACCTTTGCCTCTCGGGTGGCGCGGATAACGGAGGTGATGACTTCGCGTTCTGCTTCATCGGCTGCGCGTTCGCGTACATGTTCCATGAAGTCACCGACCACCTGCTCGGTGCTGGTGGCCTTGGCCATGCGCTCGGCGTAGGTCGATGGCTTTTCGTTTTCGTCGCCGCCTTCTGGTGCGAAATTCAGCACCACGGTGTCCGGGAAGCGGGTTCGCACCCGGGCCATGGCATCGGCCGGACGCTCCCTATCGGTCAGCGTCACTTGGCACCAGGCCGCAACTGCGTACTCGAACTGCTCGTCGTCCAGAAGGTCTTCGAGGTTGCCTTTGAGGATCGCCAGGTCCTTCGGCACCACCAGCAAGACTTCTTGGATGGATTCAATGCCCTGCGCGCTGGTGTCGATAACCCACACGCCCTTGATTTGCTTTGCTTCCGAGAAGGAGTACGCCAGCGGCGATCCGGAATAGCGCACATTGTCTTTGACCTTCTGCCGGCCATGCAGGTGTCCCAGGGCGGAGTAGTCGAAGTTCTCAAAGAGTTCTGCACTCACCACATCGAGGTTGCCGGTGCTCAGTTCGCGTTCGGAGTCCGAGCCGATGCCACCGGCAGCAAACAGGTGGGCCATGGCAATGGAAACTACCGGCGTGCCGGCCTGGCGCTGCTGCTCCAAGTTTTCCTGAATCCGCGTGATGGCTGCACTGACTACTGCCTCGTGGCTGGCGTGGGTGGCGCCCAGTCGTTCCATCACCATGCGCGGTTCCAGGTAGGGAATGCCGTAAATGGCTACTTGGTGGTCCTCGGCCTGGCAGATCACCGGGCGCAGCATGCGCTCAAGATCCGCGATGATGTGCACCCCGGCGCTATCCAGCAGGTCTGCGCCGAAGCCCAAGCGCGAGGCGGAGTCGTGGTTGCCGCTGGTGATGACCACCGTTGCCCCGGTGGCCCGCAATTCACGCAGCACCCAGTTGCATAGCTGCACTGCGTCCACCTGCGGCAGCGCCCGGTCATAGATATCTCCGGAAATGAGCACCACATCCACCTGCTGGTTGATGGTGATGTCAATGATTTCCTGCAGCACGGCACGCTGCGCTTCAATCAGGGAGGCGCCGTGGAAGGTGCGTCCCAAATGCCAGTCTGAGGTGTGAAGCAATCGCATGTGTCCAACCTTATGCAATCCCCAGGACAACTTGGACATTAGAATGGAGTTGTGAATGAAACCGGTGAAACTGCACTCCTGCCAGAGAACTACTCAGACAAGGTGTTTGCGATCCTGCTCGGCCTAGCCGATGGCGCAACCCACGCCCGCGACGACATTGATCCCGGTGCCACCGAGATCCTCCCGCTCTATCTGGCCGATGGCCTTCTAGAAGCACTGGAATGGGCCAATGACGGTGTGGCCAGCGACGAGGCAGCCTGCATGTGGCTTGCGGCCTTGCGCGGCTACAACAAGATCACCGGCTCCTTCCCGGACCGCGCCCCAGAACCCCTGGGCCGCTGGATCGACAAGGAATTCGCCCATGTCGAGATCTTCGAAAAGATCCAGGACGGCGATCCGCAGAACCTCACCGGCCTGGACAGCGCCGACATGGGACAGCCAGGACGCCCCACCGGCCCCGGCACCGACACCACCGGTGTGCTGCCGCGCGCAGCAGTAGCCGCACTGCTGGGCCGTGTCCCAATGGGCACCACCGAAACCTTGGCTCGCGCCGCAGCGTTCCTGACCCACGATGCGCAGGCCGCCAAGACCACCATCGCCGCAGCCAAGATCATCCGCCTGGCGATGGAACGCTCCGAGGAAGCCGCGGGACTGTGGGCCGAGCTGCTTGTCGATCTGGAAGGCCCTTCGGCCGATGCCCTGCGTGAAGTCGTGGACAAGATCAGCGAGAATATCTCCCTGGCCCCCGAAGATGCGTACAACGCCTACTTCGGCGAGAACGCTCCTGAGCAGGCTGAAGAATCCGATATTGAAGCCGCACCGGCTGCAATCGAGGAAGAAAGCGCCCGCGATCCAGAGGTTGATGCCTACGCGGTAGCACTGCTGGCAGCGGTGTACGGCTCCGAAGCTGTCGGCGAGCGCCCGGCCAGCGCGTTGGATGACATCATCTCCGAGCTGCATGACCGCTGGATGGCACTGCTGGTCTAAGCACCGGTACTCCCGCGAAAACGAAAAGAGTTCGGCCAGCACAGATTCAATCTGTGCCGACCGAACTCTTTTCCGCTTGATCAGGCGGTTAGCCCGAAGCCGCCAACCATTTGCATGAATTCGCCTTCGGAGATGATGCTGACCCGTTGGCCCTTTTCACGCAGGCGCAGCACGTGCTTGGCCTTGTTGGTCAGCCGTCCGTTGGCAAGGTCCTGCGGCACAAAGCCATCGCCTACCACCAGGGCGGTGGTGGCACGGGTGACCCGCGATGCGGTCTGGGCTCCATGCTCGGCCGCCAATTCCTTGGCCTTGGGCCGCGGCATGGACAAGTTGCCGGTGAAGACCATGGTCTGCCCGAACAGCGGGTGGCTGGGATCCGCGTTCTGATTCGGGTCTGGATTCGGGCCTTCTTGCGGCCAGTTGTTGAAGGCGTCCTGCGGTGGCAGCTGGTTTCCAGCGGCCAACCAGCCTTGGGCGTCGCGCGTGGCGCGGGAAAGCTCATCGCCTGGCTGCCAGGACTGGGTCAGGCTCAGGCGGACACCGTAGTGATCGGCGGTCTCCAGCACGGATTGGCGTCCGCTGCGCTGTGCGATATCGATCATCGCCCACGCGCAGGCAAGCGAGTCGGCCAAGGCTTCGTGGTGGTTTTCAATTGGGTGCCCGGCTTCTTCGGCGACGAATGGCAGCGAGTAGCTGGGCAGGTCGTAGGCCTTGCGGGAAAGCTTGACGGTACACAGATGCGCGATTTGCGGCACTGGCAGTTCGCTGGCTTCAGAAGCCGCGCGGATCACACCTGAGTCGAAAGACGAGTTATGGGCGACAAGTACGTCGGATCCGATGAATTCAAGCAGATCTGGAAGCTTCTGGCTCACTCGTGGCGCATCACTGACCATGTCGGAGGTGATGTGGTGGATCGAGATGTTGCGCGGGTCGAAGTGGTCGAAACCGGCTGGCGGCTGCATGAGCCACTGCTCGGTTTCCACGATTTGCCCCGAGCGTACCTTGACCAGGCCCACCGAGCAGGCGGAGCCGATAAAACCGTTTGCAGTCTCAAAATCTATTGCTGTGAAGTCCAATGCCACGCCCAATAGCTTACTCGCTTAAACTGCGGCGGTGGCATCCGGGACTCCGCTGGACTGTGCCGCCCAGGGGTTTCGCAGCGCATTTCAGCCGCAAGATATTTCCGCATACCCCGTATTGACTTGAATGGATCAACTTTTCGTCCGGTATCCCGAACCTTGCTCAAGGCAGGGCATCTCACACCCCCAGACGCTCGGTCTCATCAGCGAGTCGGATCCCGGGCAACCGTTATTCAGCTGCGGAACAATTCTTCGTAATAGGTGCTGAGCACCGGGTAGTAGTCGGGCTCAAAGACCACGTGTGACAGGTCCGTTCCGCTGGCGGCTGCCACCAGCCGATCCAGGTAGTAGTCCCAGCCCGGGCCGATGGAGCCAGCTTGTTGCGGTTCCATCCCCGGCATCTGGAAGACCAGGCGGCTGCCCGTGCCGGATGCTTCCACTTTCAGCTCCAGCTGCCAGGCTGATGCTTCTTCGCCAAGGCGCACCGTCAGCTGACGGGCGCGCACATCGCACTGCAGGATCTGGACTTGCGCTGCTGGCGCCCCGTCTTCGGCCAGCAGCACTACTTCCACCGTCCCGCTGTCTGAGTCGCCGTGCCACGAGCCGTACCAGAGGGCCAGGTAGTCGCTGTCGGTGAGATAGCGCCAGATTCGGCTCGGCGCATCGGTGATCTCCCGGCGCAATTCCAGCGTCCCCTCGGCCGTACGTGTTCCTGTGCCTGCCGCGCTCATGGCCATGCTCCTGTCATGCTCTGCTTTTCGCCGATTTCTTGCGGTTCTAGCTCTGTGGATAGCGGTGAATGAAGAATAGCAAAGCACCGCATCCCTGGCACGAGGCAAGGAATGCGGTGCTTGCTTCCAGTTCTCCATTTCCAGCTAGGCGGTTGCCCTGCGCAAAGTCAGATAGGATCCGCCGGCCATCAGCACGGCAGCCAGTCCACCCCACAGCGTGACCCCGGCTGCGGTCCAGGTCAGTGCCCAACCCCAGAATTCGTCCCAGAGATCATTGAAAGTGAACAGGGCAATCACTGCCAGCGACAGTACCCCGAGCAGCGTGAAGAAAACTACCATGCCTGCGGTCCGCCATCGCATGTAGATGGTCGCGGTCAGGAATCCGACCATGAACAGCAGCAGCATGAGCACGAAGTAGAACATGATCTGGATGAACCAGTTGTTATCGGCAACCCACTGCAGGGCGAAGAATCGTCCGTCCAGTCCCCATCCGCCGGTAGCTTTCTCCACCAGCCCCATGAGGTAGTAGAAGACCGAGAGCACCAGGGCGCAGACCGAGAACAGCGCCACCGTCCCCAGGTAGAAGGACCGGCGCGAAATGCTCATCGCCATGGAGAACGGGAAGGTCAAGGTCAGCGCTTGGATGCCCAAGGCCAGGAAGTACCACATGGGTGCTTGGGCACCGCCGCCGTACATGATCCCCTCGGCGCCGTTGCGCCGTACCAGCCACCAGATGACCAGCGTGAAGAGGAATGCGCTGACTAGGATCATCGCTGGAATCCCGATGAAAGTACCCTTATTGATCAGTTGCATGCGGGCAACTTTGATGACGCGGTTCATTTTCTTGCCTCCGTCCGTTCCGCGAGCGCTTCTTCGGTGGTGCTGCTCAATGCGCTGCGAACCACCAATTGCTGGAGCGAGACAGGACTCAGATCCAGCCCCATGAGCTTGGCTTGTTCGCGCTGGCTGCCATCCAGCTTGGCCTTGATGGTGACGCTGGCCAGTGCGCCGAGGGCATCGCGGTGGATCACTTCTGCGGTGCCGACAAATTCCTGGACCTTGGCCGCATCTCCGGTCACCGTCACGGCACTGCCGCGCAGCTGCTCGGCGTCCGAGTCGATGACGATCCGTCCCTTGTCGATCACGATGACGTGTTCGAGCAGGTTGGCGACCTCGTCGATCAGGTGGCTGGAAAGCACGATGGTACGCGGGTATTCGGCGAAGTCCTCGACCAAGCGGTCGTAGAAGATCTGCCGCGCTACCGCGTCCAGGCCGAGATACGGTTCATCGAAGAAGGTGATTTCGGCTCGCGATGCCATGCCGATGATCACGCCTACCGCCGAGAGCTGTCCTCTGGAAAGCTTCTTGATCCTGCGCTTGATCGGCAAGTCGAATGCCTGGACCAGATCCTGGGCCAGCTGCTCATTCCAGTTCTCGAAGAACAGGGCTGCGGATTTGAAAGCCTGGAACACCTTGAAGTCATCCGGGTATTTCTGCGATTCGCGGATGAAGCAGATGCGTGCAAGGGTCGGATCATGCTCGAACGGATCGTGGCCGAAGATTTCGGCGGTGCCCTGCTGGGCATAGTTCTGGCCGGTCAGGATGGACATGAGCGTGGTCTTGCCCGCTCCATTGCGTCCAAGCAGCCCGTAGATCCGGTCTGGTTCCAGCTCCAGGGTGACGTTATCGAGCGCTCGCACATCCTTGTAGGTCTTGCTCAGCTCGCGTACCGCGATTGCTGCCGTTCGTGACATGTCGTTCCTCCCCGCTTAGTTGAGATGTTTCAAGAATCCGAACCGGATTCGATCATGGCGACCAGTTCTTCAAGGCCGATGCCCAGCTTGGCCGCTTCGGCGGTCAGTGGCGTGATGTATTGCTGTTGGAATTTCTCGCGGCGTTGTTCCCGCAGCCGCCGTGGTGCGTCTTTGGTGACGAACATGCCGATCCCCCGCTTCTTGTAGAGCAGCCCGTCTTCCACCAGCCGATTGATGCCCTTGGCTGCGGTGGCCGGATTAATCCGGTAGAAGGCCGCGAATTCATTGGTTGATGGAACTTGCGCTTCTTCAGCTAGAACTCCGGAGATGATGTCATTCTCAATCAGCTCAGCAATCTGCAAGAAGATCGGTTTTGAATCATCAATCATGCTGGCTCCTCTCCGGTTCAGGCCCACCGGTTAGTTAGTGGGTTAGTTACTCATGTAACTAACCATAGAACCTACGAGCGACTCCGCACAAGAGCCGAATGCCAAGAATTTGCGCGGCAGATCGGGAAACCAAACTGTCCGCCACCGGCCCTATGCTGAAACCAATTAGCGAAGCCCGCTGCGCGAGCACGCTGAAGATGTTGCATTCACACCAGTGAACACCGAATTGGAACTTTCAGACCAGGCCAATTCAAGGAGCTTTCGAAACCTGGAACCAGCAGGTGCCGAAGGCGAACATTTTGCCGGATCTGATCAAAAAAATATTGCTCGCACGCGCGGAATCCACTGGCAACCCACGTGCCGCAGTCCTTTATGGGAGGGACCATGCAGGATTTTTTCAATAGCCTTGACGCTCCAGATCCAGTCCTCGGATCACTTGACCGCCGGGTTCTGCTTGAACTGCACAAAGCGCTTTTCCCCGATTGCACCGATGAAGAGGTGACGCAGGCAACCCGTCGCGAATTGATCGACTTGATCCGCAATTCGCGTCGTGAGCCCGGACGGGTTTCTGGATACGAGGGTCAGGGTTACCCGTTGCGCCGCCGGCATCCTCAGGTCATCAACCCTGGCTTGTTCGCTGGATCCAACGATCACGCGGTTTACTGGTGCCGCCAGCAAAACCCGTTGGCTTCCGCGGCGGCGCTTGCACGCGGCGATGAAGACTTCGAGTGGAGTTTGCGCCATCCGCTGAAGCCAGGAGATCTAATCGTGACGGCTTTGGAAAGCTCTCCGCCGTTGATCGTGAGCCTGGAAGTTATCGAAGAGGATGAGAACGAGGAGATCACCTATCGGAACCTGGCGATCTTCTCGGATCCCATTTCAGTGATTGACGCCCAGCACCGGATCGGAGCGCAGCTTCCGCGACGCTCACAGTATCTGAAGCAGCCTTTGGCCGAAAAACTGCTAGAGAGCATGGGTGCGCTCATTGCCGATCCCCGCCCGATCTTCATCACCGCCGGGCCTTGCGATGCACTGCAGTCTGCGCAGGCAAATGAGGTTCTCTCAGTTCTGGCCACGCTCCAGAAGGGTTCGCCATGGGAACAGCTGGAATGCCGAATCTGCGATCGGGAGATCCTCGATGAGCCCGAGGCCCACCTGCCGCATGTGGATCAGCACGGCTTGCGCTGGGAGATCCAGGAGCATGTCGACGAGGCGGTGCTGATGTGCAGCGACTGCCACGACATGGCCCACCAGCCAACTCTGCAGCAGCTCCGGAACTATGCCAGGCCAGCGTGCCCGAAGTGCGGGGAACGCAATCCGCGCCAGATCATCTGGGGCATGCCCGCCTTCATTCCCGACCCCGACGATTTCGTGGTGGCCGGCTGCGTACTGCCCATGGGGCCGATGGCGCAGTGGGAATGCCGCGCCTGCAGCTCTCGATACCTCGTGGCCGATGCCGGTGAGCTGGCCTACCCGGAACTGATGGTGCACCACGAATAGTTTCTGGTGATGAAACCACGAATGCCAGCGAATACAATTCAGGATTTGCTGGCATTCGTGTTCTGTCCAGAGCTCGGAAGCTACTTGGCCAAGGCCTTGCCTACCGCATCAATGATCGCCGGCAGAAGCGCTGCAAAGGCACGAGCGCGATGCGAGATCGCGTTCTTCTCTTCCGCAGTGTGCTCGGCCATCGTCTTGCCGGCACCGGCAGGTTCGAAGATCGGATCATACCCAAAGCCATGCTCGCCCGAACGCTCGGTGCGCAGCACGCCCTGGACCTTGCCCAGCTCCACGTGCTCCTCGCCCTGCGGGGTAGCCAGTGCGGCAGCGCAGACGAACTGCGCACCGCGGTGCTCTGCGGCGATATCGCCAAGCTGGCCAAGCAGCAGGTCGATATTCGCTTCGTCATTGCCGTGCACGCCGGACCAGCGCGCGGAGAAGATCCCCGGCGCTCCCCCGAGCACGTCCACGCTCAGGCCCGAGTCGTCAGCCAAGGCCACCAACCCGGTGGAGCCCGAGATTTCCCGGGCCTTCTTCAGTGCATTGCCTTGGAAGGTGACCTGGTCTTCAACCGGATCGCCGGCCCCTGCGGTGGCCGCATCAACGACCTGGGTGTCGACATCCAGGCCCGGCACCTGCCCGCGCAGCAGTTCACGCAGCTCGCGCAGCTTTCCCTGGTTGCGCGAAGCGAGGACCAGAACCGGTTTGCTCATTTGGTGCTGCCCAGGGTTTCGCGCTGGATTTCGGCCAGCTCGCTGGTTCCGCCCAGGGCCAGATCCAGCAGCGCATCCAGTTCCGCGCGCTTGAAGGGAACGCCTTCGGCGGTGCCCTGGACCTCGACGAAGTCGCCGGAGCCGGTGACCACGACGTTCATGTCGGTCTCGGCGCGGACATCTTCCTCGTACGGCAGATCCAGCATCGGGGTGCCATCGATGATGCCAACGGAGATCGCGGCGACCGAATCGGTGAGCACCTTCGCGTTCTGCTTCACGATGCCCTGCGAGGTCGCCCAGGCGATGGCTTCTGCCAGTGCCACGTATGCACCGGTGATGGCTGCGGTGCGGGTACCGCCGTCGGCCTGCAGCACGTCGCAGTCCAGCACGATGGTGTTCTCGCCCAGTGCCTTGGTGTCCACCACGGCACGCAGCGAGCGGCCGATCAGGCGGGAGATCTCGTGGGTGCGGCCCGAGAGCTTGCCCTTGACCGATTCGCGGGAGTTCCGGGTATTGGTGGCACGGGGCAGCATTGCATATTCTGCGGTGACCCAGCCGGTACCCTGGCCCTTGAGCCAGCGTGGCACGCCTTCGGTGAAGGATGCGGTGCACAGCACGCGGGTATTGCCGAATTCGATCAGTGCCGAACCTTCGGCCTGGGCGGACCAGCCGCGGGTAATGGTAATGTCTCGAAGTTGCGCGGCTCCTCGGCCGTCAGCGCGTAAAGTCATGCTTCCATCCTAACCACGCGGGCACCTCGATCCGTACGGGCGAGCCCGCGAGTTACGGTGAAATACGCCTCGCGGCGCACCGCTGGAGGCTAGTGCGGATGCACTACCACGCAGCAGCGGCCAGGGCGCGGGCTCAGCTCAGCTAGGCCGCAGTCCATCTGGCATCCTTCCAAGGCACCGGAAACCAGCTGCAAATTCATCGAGCAGACCAATTGGGTCTGGTGCTGCGCGACCATGTGGAAGGGGCAGTTTCCCATGGTGATCTCGCCTTGGGCATCGGCTTGCGGCTCGTAGCCCAACTCATCGAGGAGCGGGAGCAGTTCTCCGCTGCCCTGTCCGAGGCTCTTCCCCTCTTCGCGTGCGGCCTGGTGCAGCGCCTTGAGCACGACCCCGGAGGCATCAGCGCTGGCCGCGTTGGCCAGCAGGCTGCCTAAGAGGCGGTAGTTGCGCGCTGGCAAGCTCACCGACACTTCTTCCTGGGCCAGCGCGTTGACCTGTCCAAGCTTGCAGATGCCTCGACTCCGCTGGCAGAGCTGCAATAGGCCGGCGGCAAGGGGCCAGGTATTGACTCTTGCTTGGCGCCCTCAAGGCACGGCATGGACAAAAGGACATCGGCCAGCAAAACTGCTGGCCGATGTCCTATGCACAACTACCGCGTGCTACCGCTTGCGCTTGAGCAGCGGGAATTTGCGGGTCTTCTCGTATTTGATGGTCGGCATGGTGCCGGTCAAGGTCTTCAGGTAGTCCGATCCGCGCTCCCCCTTGAACAAGGCCGGATCCTTCTCGTCCTTCAAGCTGCCCGAGTACACCCCGTAGGTCACCCCGGAAACCGCTACGGCAATTCCGCCGTCGTAGACTTCCTTGGCTTCCTCGACGACCTTGTTGATGTCGGTCCATACCGGGATATGGGTCAGCAGCATGCGCTCGGCACCGGCCGCGGCCGCTGCTTCGCCGGCACGCTTGCCGGTCAGGTGCACCCCGTCGATGTGGTCATCGCGGCCCTCTTCAAAGGCCGCTTCGCACAGGAACATGTCCGCACCGCGGGCAGCTTCGACCAAGCTGTCGCAGGAATCGGTATCCCCCGAGTAGGTCAGCACACTGGTGAGCAGTTCCCCGTCAGGGCCCGGCTCGTGGGCTTCCACGCGCAGCGCGTAGGCTTCCTTGATCGGATGGCGCACCGGGTAAGGGGTGATGGTGAATGGACCGATATTCACCGGCTTCAACGATTTCCAGACCTGGAAGTCGTAGTCCTTGGCCATGGTGTCGCCATCAGGCAGGGAGTAGGCCGTCTCAATGCGCTCGGCGGTATCTTCGGGACCATGCACCAGCATCCGATCCCTGCCCCAGCCAGTGGGATCCCAGCGGATCGCCACGTGCAGGCCGCACAAGTCCATGCAGTGATCCGGGTGCAGATGGGAAATCATGATCCCATCGATGTCTTTCAAATCGGTGTAACGCTGAAGCACGCCCAACGCGCCGGAACCCAGATCCAGCAGGATCTTCCAGTCGCGGGTGCCATCAAAGGCCGTCACCAAGTAGCAGGACGCGGGTGATCCCGGACCTGGGAATGACCCGGTGCATCCAATGATGGTCAGCTTCATTCGTTACTCGCTTTCGACGCGGCAATCATTTGCGGGGTAATTCGCGCAATCGCTCCGGTCGGATAGTGGGCGGCTACATGGTCCACGTGACGCACCTGCAACACCTCTGGTCCGAGGAATCGGCGCGCCAGTACACCAAAACTATCAGCGTTGCCTGTGGCTAGGAACTCATGACGCGCCGCGGCTCCGTCGTTGCGGACCAATGAATGCCGTGTTAGCGCGCGGAAAACGTCCTTCGCGGTTTCTTCGGCGCTGGAGACCAAAGTGACCGAATCCCCCATGACGTAGGAGATGACACCGGTCAGCAACGGGTAGTGCGTGCATCCCAGAACCAATGTGTCCACCTGCGCAGCCTGCAACGGCGCCAGGTATTCCTGCGCGATTTCCAGCAGCTCGGCACCGGCGGTAATGCCCGATTCCACGAACTCGACAAACCGCGGGCAGGCCACGGTGGATACCTGCAGATTCGGGGCTGCGGCGAAGGCATCCTCGTAGGCACGCGAGCCGACAGTTGCCTGCGTGCCGATAATGCCGATTTTCCCGTTCTTGGTTCCGGCGACCGCTCGGCGCACTGCCGGCTGGATGACCTCGACCACGGGGATGCCATAGCGTGCGGTGTAGCGTTCGCGGGCATCGCGCAAGACGGCGGCAGAGGCCGAGTTGCAGGCGATCACCAGCAGCTTCACCCCGCCATCCACCAATTCATCCATCACACCCAGGGCGTTGGCGCGCACCTGGGCAATGGGCAAAGGGCCATAGGGAGAATTGGCGGTATCCCCGACATAGACCAAGGATTCGCCTGGCAGCTGGTCGATGATGGCGCGGGCTACGGTCAGTCCGCCAACGCCGGAGTCGAAAATGCCAATGGGTGTATTGGCTTCCGGAGCCGAGACCTGGCCGGTAGCAAAATAGGAATTCACGTGCTTAGAACTCCGCATCCATCAATGCGCTCATCAAGGTATCGAGCACCCATGAGATCAGGTTGTACACCAAAGACATGTATTCTTCGGGAGTCTGGACCTCAGAAGCATCCAGCACCTGTGCGACGCGAGCCGAATCGGCTTCATCGCGGATCTCCAGACGTTCGGCAAGCACCAGGCGCACGTCGTTCAGTGCCTGGGCGAAACGGGTCGCGCTGTGCTGGTCCAGAACCAGCTTGTCGGTCTCCAGCAGCAGCTGGGCTTCGCGCAGGCGGCCGATCTTCTGCGCAATCAGATCCGCTTCGCTCAAGCGGCGGTGTTCGGCGGCCACCGCGGCATCGTCACTGGCATTGGGCAGCAGCTTGGCCAGCGCAGGATCAGAGATTTCAGGCAGATCCATGGACTCGGGCCGCATGCCGGTCAGGGCGTAGAGCGGATCCAGGTTTTCGGGAAGCTGATGCAGCTGCGCGCGCTCGTCGAGCATCGCAATGACATCATTGAACAGTTCGCGAATCAGTTTGCGCTCGGCAGAGTGCAGGGTTCCGGTAATGCCCTTGGAACCGTTCTTGAAGGCTTTCGCCACGCTTAGGCCCCCTGGGTCATCGTTGCGTTCAGGCCGAACCCGTGCATCGCCTGCACATCGGATTCGATGGCTTCGCGGCTGCCGCTGCGCACCGTGCAGAAGCCGTCATGGTGCACCTGCAGCATGAGCTTCTCGGCTTTTTCCGGGCTGAAACCAAAGTAGGAACGGAAGACGTAGGCCACATAGCTCATCAAGTTCACCGGATCATTCCACACGATCAAGCGCCATGGCTTGTCTTGGGATTCCAGGGTTTCAAATTCGGAAATTACATCGGGCATTGCGGTCATGAGCTCCATTTTACGCGCGGAACCTGAATGCAACACCGAACCGGGTAAATATCACCTTGAGCGTGAGCCGTTATACAGTAAAACCGGTCTGCTTTCACAAGCAGCCTCACTTCAGGCCTTTTTCGATCACCAGGAGCGTCACATTGCGCACCAGTCTCTTCACCGACCATTATGAGCTGACCATGCTTCAGGCAGCATTGGGATCCGGTGCCGCGCATCGCCCTTCCGTCTTCGAGGCGTTCGCCCGCCGCTTGCCCGATGGCCGGCGCTACGGCGTGGTCGCGGGTACTGGCCGCATGCTCGAAGGATTGGCGGACTTCCGCTTCGATGACCAGCAGCTGCGCTACCTCAGCGACAACAAGGTGGTCAACGCCGAAACCATCAAGTACCTGGAGAACTTCCGCTTTAGCGGCAACATCTCCGGCTATGCCGAAGGCGAGCTGTACTTCCCGAATTCGCCGCTGCTGACCGTGGAGTCCACCTTCGCTGAAGCCTGCGTGATTGAAACCTACCTCCTGTCGATCATGAACCATGACTCGGCCATCGCTTCGGCTGCTTCACGCATGATCGCTTCGGCCGGCGAGCGCCCCTGCATTGAAATGGGCTCGCGCCGCACCCACGAGGAATCAGCGGTAGCCGCTGCCCGTGCCGCCATGATTGCCGGATTCAGCTCCACCTCCAACCTTGAGGCCGGAGCACGCTACGGCCTGAAGACCGTGGGCACCTCGGCCCACTCCTTCACCTTGCTGCACGACACCGAGCGCGCCGCATTCGAAGCGCAGATCGCCTCGCTGGGCAAGGACACCATCTTGCTGGTGGACACCTACGATGTCGAGCAGGGCGTGCGCACCGCCGTCGAGGTTGCCGGCCCAGAGCTGGGCGGGGTCCGCTTGGACTCCGGCGACCTGGTGCAGCAGGCCGGCTGGGTCCGCGAGCTGCTTGATGATCTGGGCAATTGGAACACCAAGATCACCGTGACCTCGGATCTCGATGAGTACGCCATTGCCGCCCTGGCCAGCGCCCCGGTTGATTCCTATGGCGTGGGCACCGCATTGGTGACCGGCTCGGGCCATCCGACCGCGTCCATGGTGTACAAGCTCGTTGCCCGCCAGGATGATGCGGGCCAGTGGATTCCGGTGGCCAAGGCTGCGGCGAACAAGGCCAGCGTGGGTGGCCGCAAGTATGCGGTCCGCCAGCTCAACGACCGCAACCGTGCGATGGCTGAAGTCATCTCCACTTCCGAGCACACCACCGGCGGCCCGGAGCGCGATCTGGTGGTTCCGCTGGTCCGCAATGGCGAGATCGACCAGTCCTACGTGGGGGCCGCTGGCGTCAAGCGCGCCACCGAACGCCACTACGCATCGATCCAGGAGCTGCCTGGAGTTGCACGCAAGATGCAGCGTGGTGAACCGGTCATCCCGACCGTCATGATCCAGGGCTAAGCAAACACACGAAAAACTCAGCTGCAGACCGTAGGATCCAGATTCAAGGATTCTGCGGTCTGCAGTTTTCCAAGGTCTACTCTCCCCTAGCCAAGGAGGCAGCGATGAGCACAGCCCTGTTGATTATTGATGTCCAACCAGACTTCTGCGAAGACGGCGCACTTGCTGTGGCCGGCGGCAATGCCGTCGCTGCCGCCATTGCCGCTGACGTAGCCGAACGCAAGGGTTCCTACTCGGCAATCGTCACCACCCAGGACTGGCACATCGAGCCAGGAGATCATTTCTCCGAAAACCCGGACTTCATTGATTCGTGGCCGGTGCACTGCGTGGCGGGAACCCCGGGCGCGGCCTTGCATCCGCACATCGCCGGCCTCGCGGTGGATGCGCATTTCGCCAAGGGACGGTTCACCGCGGCGTATTCCGGTTTCGAAGCCAGGCAACTGGATCCCACAGCTGATAAGGCGGATGAAAGCGGAGAGCTGCTCGGTCTTTGGCTGAAGCCCAAAGGCATCACTGCTGTTGATCTCGTTGGCCTGGCCGCTGATCACTGTGTGAAGGCTACGGCCCTGGATGCCGTGCAAGCGGGCTTTGCCACCACGGTGATTTCTCCGCTGACCGCGGCGGTGTCCCCGCAGGGCCTTCCAGCCGTGCACGATCAGCTGCGCGCCGCCGGCGTCACGGTGCTCTCCTTAGGCTAGGCTCGCGGCTCTCTGCCCGGCTGCCTCCGTGCGCCCCGGGACATGCATCCACCGGAGTCGCTGCACCTGCCGCTATAAGTTGCGTGGCGTCCTAGCCATTACGCCAGTGCGACGATCCGTCAGCTGGCCCTGCGACTGCATCGATTCCTAGATGCCCAACTGATGCGCTAGGGTCCTCGCAGGTCGCAGTGCCTTGGAAAAGTTGATGGAGCCACACCTTGGTGCGGCTTCATCAGCCAAAAACGATCACGCTACTTGCGCCCGACGAACCAATCCTGCAGCTTGTCGATGCGCGCCTGCAGCTGGTCAACAGTTGCCTGCGGAACGGCAGGACCGCCGCACACGCTGCGCAGCTTGTTGTGGATCTGGCCATGCGGGGTGCCGGTGCGTGCCGCCCAGGCCGAGACGTTCTTGGACAGCTTGGTGCGCAGTTCCATCATGAGGCGGTGATCGGAGACCGGTGCCGGCTTGGTCGCGCCTTTGGAAATCTGCTTGTTCTGCTGCTTGCGCAGCAGCTCGGAAACCTGCTCGGTATCCAGCAGGCCCGGGATCCCGAGGAAGCCCAGCTCCTCTTCACTGCCGATATCGGCGCCGGTGCCGAACTCGCCACCATCGAAGAGTACGCGGTCGAAGGAAGCTTGGGAGTTCAGGGCTTCGAACTTATTGCGCGTCAGCTCGTCGCTGGCCTTGTCTTCCTTGTTCGCCGCTTCCAGCAGCGAATCATCCAGCCCGTCCTCGTCCTTGGAGCCTTCTCGGTCCAATGCGTGGTCGCGCTCGACTTCCATTTCATTGGCCAGGGCCATCAGGATCGGCACCGAAGGCAGGAAGACGCTGGCTACTTCCCCGCGCTTGCGGCTACGCACGAAACGGCCTACTGCCTGGGCGAAGAACAAGGGAGTCGAGGTAGAAGTCGCATAGACACCCACGCACAGGCGCGGAACGTCCACGCCTTCGGACACCATGCGCACCGCAACCATCCAGCGCGCTTCGGATTCGGAGAAATCGTCGATCTTCTGCGATGCCTTGGGGTCATCGGAAAGAATGGTGGTGACCTTCTCGCCGCAGATGGCCTCAAGCTGGGCAGCGTACCCGCGCGCATCCTCGTGGTCCGTGGCGATGATCAGCCCACCGGCATCCTTCACGGTGCGGCGGACCTCGGAGAGGCGGCGGTCAGCAGCTTGCAGCACCGAAGGAATCCAGTCGCCATGCGGATCCAGCGCGGTGCGCCAGGCATGGGCGGTGACATCCTTGGTGAAGCCTTCGCCGAGGTTTGCTTCCATCTCTTCGCCGGCAGAGGTGCGCCATCGCATATTGCCAGAATAGGCCATGAACAGCACCGGGCGGACCACGTGGTCGGCCAGGGCGCTGCCGTAGCCGTAGGTGTAATCGGCTTTGGAACGGCGGATGCCATCGCCCTCGTCCACGTACTGCACGAAAGGAATCGGGGCGGCATCGGAACGGAATGGCGTACCAGTCAGTGCCAGGCGGCGGGTTGCCGGTTCGAAGGCCTCGCGGATGCCGTCGCCCCAGGACAGTGCATCACCGGCGTGGTGGACCTCATCCATGATTACCAAGGTGCGTGCGTCCTCGGTTTTGGCCCGGTGAACCGCTGGCTTCAGCGCCACCTGGGCATAGGTCACCACCACACCCATGTAATGCGAGCCGTGGCGGCCATCCGAGTTCTTGTAATTGGGGTCCAAGGAAATACCCACACGAGCTGCTGCATCCGCCCACTGTTTTTTCAGGTGGTCGGTAGGCGCAACAACGATCAAGCGGTTGATCTTGCCCGAATCGATCAGAACCTTGGCCAGACGCAACGCGAAGGTGGTTTTACCTGCACCAGGCGTTGCCACTGCCATGAAGTCCCGGGGCTCGGTATCGAAGTACAAGGCCAGCGCTTCGGCCTGCCAAGCACGCAGCTTCGGGCCGGTTCCCCATGCCGCACGTTCCGGGTACGCTACCGGAAGCTTGTCTTCTAGTGGAAGCTTGTCGCCAAAATCAAAGAGTGTCTCGGTCATTTACCTTTTCCCGGCCGCGTGCATTGTGTGAAGTAGTGCTGGTTGGTTCCAAGCACTACCCCATCAAGGAGTCGTAGACTTCCTTGCACTCGGGGCATACCGGGAACTTCTTCGGATCTCGGCCTGGCGTCCAGACCTTGCCGCACAGAGCGATCACTGGATCACCGGACAATGCCGATTCCATGATCTTCTCTTTCTGCACGTAATGCGCAAAGCGCTCATGATCTCCGGCCTCGACACTCTGGGTTGTCTCGGTACGTTCGATCGTGGCAGTGCCACCGCGGGTTTCTTCAGACTGTTCCACCATGCCTTCAAGTCTAATACGGATTGGCTTTTCTGTCCGTGCCCAAAGCATGGGAGGTTGTCCACATTGACTTTGCCTGCAGCCCCTGCAGGGCCTCGAAGCGAAATTTGTTTTCACAAGTCAACAGTCAACTTCGAGCTAATTTGTTAGCCCGTGGCAGCTCTTACTTGGCTGATATTCCGACCTTTCAGTGCGACACGGCCAATATCCTGTGAACCTCCACGCACCGGCCACATGCAAAAGGCCGCCGGCCAGGAATCCACTTCCTGACAGGCGGCCGGCATCCCACAGCATTGGGCTTTGGCTACTTGTTGAGCATGACCGCTTGCATCAGTTCCGGGGTGCGCTTCTCGTACCACTTGCCACCCAGCGCAATACCGCCGAGCAACAGCAGAACGCCCAGGACCAGGCCAGCACCCAAGGTGATGAAACCAAGGGACTGCGAGTGCTGAACCCAGCCGATCACGTACGGAATGAGCACCGGGATCAGCAGCAGGCCCATGACCAGCATGGTGAGAATCTGGGTCAATGCCACGCGCAGGCCATTACCCGGAGGGGTCTTCATCGGGTTATCTCCCGGCAGCGGTACCGAGTAGGTGTAGCGGGCCGAAGCCACCGAGGAAACACCCAGCGCAATGAGCAGGGCGGCCAAGGACAGCCCCAAGTCCCCCGGGATGCGCCAGAAGGAACCGGTAATGAGCCCCGGCATAATAGCCGCCGCGAGGACCGGGATAATAGCAACCAGGAAACAAGACAGTGCTCGTCCAGCACGATCAGCCCGGCCGGAAATACCGGTCAATGCGTGCAGCGCGAAGGCCGTATTGTCATAGGAAATATCTGCTGAAATCGCGAATCCCATGAGAATGCCGATCATTGGGCCCAGCACGTACATCATCGCGTAGCTGCCCGTCTGATTGCCAGTGAACCAGAAGAGCAACGGTAGCATCGGCACGATGAGCACGCCAATGGCGTAGCGCGGATCCTTGAGCCAGTAGGTCAGTGCGCGCGCTGCCACCGCTCCGGTAGGAGTAGCCGGAAGAAGCTTGAAGAAGCCCAGCCCCTTCGCGGTGGCCGCACGCTGCTCAGGCGGCGGGGTGACCGTCGCCTTCGCCGTAGCGCGGGCCAGCAGCAAGTACAGTCCCCCAAGGTAGATCACTCCCAGCAACAGGTGAATGGCCATCTGCCCGTAGAGTCCGGCGGCAAAAGCACCGGGAACGGCGGCAAAGGCACCCAGCGGGGTGTAGCCCAGCACCGCGGCAATTGGGCTGACCCAGTCGCCCAGGCTCAGCGCTGCAGAGAACACCGAGGAGAGGATCGGACCCAAGCCCACGAGCACCACGAAAAGCAGCACGAAGGTCAATTCACGGAAGCGGCGCTTGGCGCGCAGCGCAGTAGCCATGATCACCAGATACTGGCACAGCAAGATCGCCATGACCGCAGTCGCGATAGCTGCCACCAGCGCCAGTGTCTGCGCCGCGGCATCCAAGCGCCACATCAGCGAGGCACCGATCAGGCCCACGATGGTCAGTGCCGCGGGGATCGAAATGAAGCCGGCGAGCACCAGTGCGGGACCCAAGGTCTTTTCCGGAATTCCAAAGTGCACGAAGCGCGAAGGTTCCAAGGTCAGATCAACACCGGTCAGCAGCGGCGGGACGATGGCCCAGGCAAGGACCACGGCCGAGCCGATCAGGGTGAAGATATCTGCCTGGAAGGGAATCTCACCGGCAGTGAACCAGACAGCGAGGGTCAGCATGACGATCATGCCCAGGGCATATAGCCCGCCGATGATCACACCAATGAGCTGGCCGATGGAGCGTTTGAAACCGTTGGCCAGCAGGCGCAGTTTCAGGCTTAGGACGTGCGCAACCATGAGAGCCCCTCGTTATTAGCGCGGCCGCCTACCAGATCGACAAAGCGATCTTCCAAGCTCTTGGAGCCGCGGACCTCATCCACAGTGCCCTGGGCCTTGAGCACGCCATCGGAAATCACGGCCACATGCGTGCACATGCGCTGGACCAGGTCCATCACGTGCGAGGAGACGATGACCGTACCTCCGAATTCGACATAGTTATTCAGGATGTCGCGGATGTTCGCGGCCGATACCGGGTCCACTGCTTCGAAAGGCTCATCCAGCACCAGCAGCTTTGGCGAGTGGATCATGGCCGTGGCCAGGGAAATCTTCTTGGTCATGCCGGCGGAATAATCCACTACCAGCTTGTCCCCATCGGAGACCAAATCCATTACGCGCAGCAGGTCTTCGGTGCGCTGGGCGACTTCTGCACGGTCCATGCCGCGCAATAGGCCGGAATAGGTCACCAACTGGCGTCCGGTGAGCCGGTCAAATTGGCGCACGCCATCAGCTAGGACACCCAAGGTGGCCTTGGCAGTCTGCGGATCAGCCCAGATGTCTACGCCGTTGACCAGCGCTTGGCCCGAGTCCGGACGCAGCAGTCCAGTGGCCATGGAGAGCATGGTGGTCTTGCCGGCGCCATTGGGTCCTACCAGCCCATAGAAGGACCCTGCTGGTACCTGCAGGCTGACGTTGTTTACGGCAATCTTGGCGCCGAATTGCTTGGCGAGACCCCGTAAGTCCAGTGCGATCTGATTCATATTTCAAGGCTAACAATGCCCCAAGTCAGATCGCATCATCCTTTGGAGTTAATCCTGAAGCCCAAAAACGCCGTGACCTGGCAAATGCCTAGGTCACGGCGTTGAAGTCATGTGCTTGCGCGTTGGAAGATCAGCCTAGAAGAGTACGCGGGCCAGCTTCTGCCGGGAGGCCGCTACACGCGGATCGTTGTTGCCGATCACTGCGTACAGTTCGATCAACCGGCGGCGCACGCGCTCGCGGTCCTCATCAGCCAGGCGCGAGATCAATGACACCAGACGCCCAAAGGCATCCTCAACATGTCCGCCCACCACGTCCAGATCTGCGACATCGAGCTGGGCTGCGATGTCATCAGGGTTCTGCGCGGCCTTTTCGCGGGACTTGGCCAAGTCCAGGTTGTGGGTGCGGGAAAGCAAACGAACCTGGTACACGCCAATCTGCGCATCCTTGTCGTTCGGCTTCTCCTTCAGCGCTTCCAGATACGCGGCTTCGGCAGCCGCGTAGTCACCAGCATCAATGGCATCCACAGCCTTTTGGTGCAGCGGCGGAAGTTCCGGTTCGCCCTGCTGGGCTTCCCCGGAGAAGGCTGGGGCGGTACCGCTCATGCCCTGTTGGACTGCGAGCTGCTCAAGCTGTGCGAAAACCTGGACAATCTGCTCTTCAGCGGCAGGACCCTGGAACAGCGGAACAGGCTGTCCCTTAATCAGGGCAACCACCATCGGAATCTGCTGCGCCTGGAACGCCTGGGCGATCTGCGGATAGGTTTCGGCATCCACCAGACCCAGGATGAATTTGCCGCCCTTGGCATCCACGAGCTTGCGCAGGGTTGCATCCAGGTCCACGGAGACCTGCACGCGAGGCGAACCGAGGGACACAATGGCAGGAACTTGCTGGGACATGCCAACGAACTGCTCGAACGCGCCCTGGTCCAGGTTGGTGGTCCAGCTCGCCGCAGCTGCCGGCGCGCTCTGGGTAGCCTCCGGACCCTGGTGAGCCAGAGCTGAAAGATCTACCGCACCGCGGGTTGAGGGAATGTTCTGGTCGGTCATGGGTATTAGTCAACTTCCTTCACATCGAGCAGGACCTGGCTTGCAGAGATCAGCTGGATCTTGTCCTTGGAGCCATCGGCTGGCAGGTAGAACATTACTGGTTCAGCGTAGGTGCTTTCCACATCGCCATTCGAGGAGCTCGAACCCAGCAGCTGTTCGGTCAGCTTATCCTTGCTCTCCAGCGGATCCGCATCTTCGGTGCGGATGAAGCGTGCCTTGTTGTTCAGCTTGCCGGTGACAATCGCTCCGCCATCAGGGGTGGAAACGACCTTGGTGTCCCCCTCGGTGACGCTGCGCTTGTAGGTCACCTTCGCTTCGTTGGCAGCCTTGGCTTCATCCTTCTGTGCCGAATGCACTGCAGCGATGAAGTCCGACTTGGCGAACTTGCTCTTTTCCTTGGCGCCGTCATCGCTGAGCACCTTGGCCAGTGCTTCCAATGCCTTCTCCGGGGTCATCTGCAGGCCCTTGGAATCAGCCTTCAGCTGGGTGGTGGATGGATCGCCCACTGCGATGCCTGGGAAGGTGGAGTTCGGCAGCATCTGCCCGGCGAAGACAACCTTGAAGTTATCGCGGGCGTTCTCCTGCACCAGGGTCAGTGCCTGTGGCAAGGTATCTGCGTCGTTGTTCTTCGCGGTGACTACGGAGATCACTCGCGGGAATTTCGCTTCGCTGGCGTTCGGCACTGCTGCGGAACGGATGACCTGGGTGGTCAGTGCCAGTGGCTTGTCTACCTTGAACTTTTCCTTGAGCATCTCGTAGCGCTTGTTGCGCAGGTACTTGAATGCCCCTGCACTGCGGGAGTCCAATGCCTTGGAGCTGGTCTTGTCATCTGCCTTGGAGATCTGTTCCTGGGCATCTGCAAGCACTCGCTTAAGCTGCTCTTCGGTGATCACCGGGAAGCTGGCGGTTTCTTCAACCGAGGAAGAAGCCGATGCGGAGCTCGATGCTTCTTCCGACTTCTTCTCATCCTCTGGCTTCTTGGAGTCATCGGATTTTTTGGCCTCATCGGACTTCTGGGCAGATTCCGACGGGTTGGCGCTGGAATCATCGCTTGGGGCCATAGGCAGCGAAACACCGGAGATCGCCAGCGCAAGAACGGCAGCGACTGCTACCGAGTGCTGGGTGTTCGTTCCGGTCTTAGGCTTTGCCGGGCGCATGATCAGCAGGGCCAGGCCGAAGACCAGCAGCACGGAGCCGGCAATGATCAAAGGCACGGCAAATGGCATGGCGTCATCGTTGGCGTAGGTTACCGAGATATCCACCGAAGCAGCATCCTTTCCACCTGCGGCCAGCAGCAGGGACCAGTCCCCGGTGTCTGGAGCAGTCCAGCGGTAAGTCATGGTCTTGTCAGCGGTCTGCGAGTCGAAGAAGATGTCAGCGCCAGCAGGGTTTGGCACTTCGCCCTTGCCCTTGGTGTATTCGGCGATCATCTTGTGGTTTTCGGTATCGATACCGGTCACCGACACATGCGCTGCATCGCCGATCCAGGCTGCGACGTCATAGTCGCGGCCCAAGGATGCGGTGAATTCGCCCTTCGCGGTAATCACCAGTTCCACTGGATCAAGCTTTGGGGAGTTGACCGAGGATTCAATCAGGGTCAGCGGTGCCTCATCAGTCAATTGCGGCATGTTCGCAGTGACCGTTTCGGGCGGAGCCCAAAAGGTCTTCTGTCCGATGCCGACTACCAGGGCCGCAGCCCCCAGCAGCATCGCGATCACGGAGATTACTTTTCGCACAGGTTCACCTATTCGCCTACGTCTCACAGCTGTTCTTTGACAAGTCTAACGAGTCCAAGCCAATCGTGGTTCCGTTCCATGCCTGTGAACTGGCTCAACAACCGAAGTCCACAGTGTCTTGAACCACTTAATAGTCACCTCCGCGCGATATGCTCTGACCCATGGAGCAAGATCAACCGCGCCCGCATCGCAATAAGCACGCGCCAGAGAAGAGTTTGGACGGTTCGGAGCACGCAGCCAAGCCAGCTGCTTCCGGGCAGGAATCCCCAGCGCATTCCCAGCCGCAGGAGGCAAATTCCCAGCCAGCGAGCCCAGCTTCTCCTGCTGCGCAGGTCCCGCGCTCCCCAGCTTCCACCTCCACGTCCAATGACGACGTGCGCGAAGGATGGACCAAGAAGATTGCCGGTAAAGTGGGCAAGATTCTCAATAACCCCCAGCACGCTCCAGCGCCCGGCGAGGAATCGGCCGCCCTCTTGGAAGGCTCCCCCGAACCGATCCCGGCGTTGCATCCAATCGCCATGGGCTTCTTGGGCACCATCGGTGTGGGCATTGCCTTAGGCGGCTTCTACCTGCTGACCAATGTCGGTTCGCTGATGACCTGGATTGCCATCGCGCTGTTCATCGCCTTGGGCCTTGATCCGATTGTGCGCTTCCTGATGCGCAGGGGCCTGTCCCGTCCGCTGGCCGTGGCCGCAACCATGGTCAGCCTGCTGGCGATCTTCGGCGGCTTCATGGCCCTGATCATCCCTACCCTGGTCAACCAGATCACCGCCTTCATCACCCGCGCTCCGGAAATCGTCGACGATTTCCTCAATAACGAATGGGTTGTGGAAATTGACCGGCAATATGCGGTCTCCGAGCGCATCATGACCGAAGTCGACCGTTTCTTTGGCGATTCCGGCGCGGTGACCAATGTCTTCGGCGGCGTACTGGGTGTCTCGCAGACCGTTGCCCAGTCCATGTTCGGCGTGCTGATCGTGCTGGTGCTGGCCATTTACTTCTTGGCTTCCCTGCCGGGCATGATGAGCTTCTCCCTGCGCCTGACCCCGCGCTCCAAGCGCGAGCGCGTCGCCGAGCTGACCATGCGCATTACCCGTTCGGTGGGCAACTACGTGATGGGCCAAGCCACGGTGGCGATACTGAACTGCCTGCTGGCCTTGATCCTGATGAGCATCCTGGGCGTTCCATTTACCGCCCTGCTCACCTTGCTGGTGGCGTTGCTGGCTTTCATCCCGCTGGTCGGCGGAGTCATCGCCGGGGTGCTGGTAACCCTGGTGACCTTGTCCTTGGGCTGGCAGACCGCCTTGATTTATGCGATCTGCTACTTCGGCTACCTGCAGATCGAGGCGTACTTCGTTTCGCCTCGCATCATGCGCCGCGCGGTGGCAGTACCGGGCGCCGTCGCCGTGATCTCGGTAATTGCCGGAGGCTCGCTGGCCGGGGTTACCGGCGCGCTGATGGCCATCCCGGTCGCAGCCAGCGCCATGATCTTGCTGCACGAAGTCTTCGTCGCACGGCAGGACCGCCGCTAGCAGTCGTACATAGCGTGAGCGTTCAGTACCGGTAGGAGCGGGTGTCCCAGCAGTGCGGGTGCCAGTGGCGGCGCGCATTGGCTGCCGCGTCATCGCCGGACCAGTGATCTGCCCGCCAAGCCACCACATGGGCCACACCGATGCCGATGGGACGGTGGCAGCCCGGGCAGGTATAGGTCTTATTGGCGTTCAGCGGCGCAATCTTGCGTACATGCCATTGGCCATCGGGCGCGTCCTGGCGAAGCACCACGCCGAAGCGGGCACGCTGCATCCACTCTTCCTGGTCCGATCCGTCATCCGGCCCGCCATCGCGGAAACCGGAGCCTGCCCCTTGGTTCCGCCCCTTGGCGGGACGGGAGTTATTGGAACGGCGCGGGCGGTTGGAACGTGGCATGTCATTAATCATGCCGTATCTCCCGGCACAAGTCGCAACCAGCTAGTAAAGTGTGTGGGGTGCGTTTAGTGGTAGCAAAGTGTTCAGTTGATTACGAGGGCCGTCTTCGAGCCCACCTTCCCTTGGCGACCCGTTTGATCATGGTCAAGGCCGACGGTTCGGTTCTCATTCACTCAGATGGCGGAAGCTACAAGCCGCTGAACTGGATGAATCCACCGCTGACCCTGCATGAGGTCGAGCCAGGCGAGGATGCCGCAGCCATGGGCGCCACCGCGACCTGGACTGTGTCCAGCGCGAAGACCGATGACAAGCTGACCATCAACTTCCACAGCTTCGAGCACGACTCGGCCCACATCCTGGGCGTCGACCCGGGTTTGATCAAGGACGGCGTGGAAGCTGACCTGCAGCGCCTGCTGGCCGAACAGATCGAGCTGCTGGGCACCGGGCACCAGTTGATCCGCCGCGAATACATGACCGCCATCGGCCCGGTAGACATCTTGGCTCGCGATGCCAAGGGGGCCACCGTGGCCGTGGAGCTCAAGCGCCGCGGCGACATCGATGGCGTGGAACAGCTAACCCGTTACCTGGAACTGCTGAACCGCGATCCCCTGCTCAAGCCAGTGACCGGTGTTTTTGCCGCCCAGCAGATCAAGCCGCAGGCACGTACCTTGGCTGAGGACCGCGGAATCCGTTGCCTGACACTGGACTACGACGCCATGCGCGGCGTGGACGACTCGGCCGGACGCCTCTTCTAAGCTTTCACTTGCTGTCCCTCGCGGCAGCACGACCTTTTGGGATTCTGCGCCGCGTGCCACTCTTGGTTCCGGCTCGTACTACCGTCCCAGCTGCTAATCTGTTCTCCACCAGCCCTTGTGCTTGGTGCGCCAGCGCACCAAGCAACTTCGCCCAGGAGGACAATTGGATCCGCTGACAGCTTCGCTCATGGCCATTGGCAGCGGTTCAGCTGCGGGCCTGCGTCCTTATTTCACGGTTTTGGCCCTGGGTATCGCGGGACTGGCGATTCCAGATACTGCGCCGGAAATGATTTCCTCTGCGGCCAGGCAGATTCCTTAAAGCATCACCAACCCGTGGGTTCTGGGAATCTGTGCGGTGCTTGCGATCGGCGAGGCCGGTGTCGATAAGATTCCGTTCTTGAATTTATCGATGGAATCCATCTCGGTGTGGCTGCGGCCCATTTTCGGTGCCCTCGTAGGCATTGGACTGGGAGCAAATTCTGGCGTGGAAGTTGCCATCCTGACCGGACTGCTCGGGGCCGGCTCCGCACTGTCGGTGAGCTTGGGCAAGTCTTCGGTCACTGCAGCGACCAATGTCGTGCCCGAACCGATCACCCAGTGGATCCGCAGCCTCATCGAAGATTTCGGCGCACTGATCCTCGTCTTCGCAGCCGTGCTGCTGCCGGTCTTGGCTGCCGTGCTCGGGTTGGCCGCCGTGCTGATCGGGTTCTTCCTCTACCGCATGTTCCGCAAGGTCTACCGGTCAATGAAGAACAGATTCGGCAGCGTGAAGGAACATCAGGCGGCGGCTCAGGCTGCCCGCCAAGCGCAAGCGCAGGCCGGTGAAAAGAATAGTGCTACCCAGACGCTGCGGCGCTTGGCTGCCGGCGCTGATCCATCCCGGCAGCCACCGTCTGGAACCAGCAGCTAGCCTGAGCCCCAAAGGCGGTACTCAGCACCTATCTGCGGACCGTGCACCTTGGCGTGAACACCGGTTCCGCGCTGTTTCCAAGGGCACGGTGAACCCAACGCGCGCTAACCGCCAAGTCCGCTTAGAGATTATTGGCCCCAGCCGGTGACTGGACGCGTTCTCTCTTCTAAGCTGGGAACATGACTACGACGCGCTACGCCCTTTACGCAACCCTCATCTCCGATGGTCTCAAGGTCACCGATGGCGTGCTCGCCGTGGACGGAGACCGCATTCGTTTTGCCGGCAACCGCGATGACTTCAACGCCCTGGCCGATGCTGATCAGTATCCGGTGCGCGAGGTGGCTCCCGGCTCCATCATTATTCCGGGCCTGATCGACCTGCACTGCCATGGTGCACTCGGTGCCGATTTCTCGGCACCAGATCATTCAAGTGCTGCCAAGGCAATCGCCCACCTGCACCGCTCGGGTACTACCACCCTGCTCGCCTCGCTGGTCACCGCCGAGCCGACCGCGATGATCGAAGCAGCAGAGCTGCTGGCCGAATTAGCCGAGGCAGGGCAGATCGCCGGCATCCATGCCGAGGGCCCGTTCCTGTCCGAAGCGCGTTGCGGCGCCCAGGATCCGCGCTATCTGCAGGCCCCGGATCCCGATTTCGTCTCCGAGCTGGTAGCCGCCAGCCGCGGCCAGCTGCGTACCATGACCTATGCTCCTGAGCTGGCCGGCAGCGAGGAGCTCATTGAACAGCTCGTCTCCCAGGGCGTGGTCCCCTCGCTGGGACACACCAACGCCAGCGCCCAGTGCACCGCAGATTCCCTGCGCTTTGCCCGTGAGCAGCTGCGCAGCGCCGGAGTGGATGGATTTACCGAACGTCCCACTGTCACCCACCTGTTCAACGGCATGCCTCCCCTGCACCACCGCGAGCCCGGACCGGTAGCTGCCTGCCTGGAAGAGGCGGTGAACCGCAATGCCTTCGTGGAACTGATCGCAGACGGGGTCCATCTGTCCCCTGACACCGTGCGCTTGGTCTACCGCCTGGTCGGCGCGGAGAACATCTTGCTGGTCAGCGACTCCATGGCCGCTACCGGCTTGGCTGATGGCCAATACACCCTCGGCCCGCAGGAAGTGAACGTGGCCATGGGGCAGGCACGGCTTGCCAGCGACAATTCCCTGGCTGGAGGAACCTGCACGCTGCTTGAGGTTCTCCAGCGTGCTGTGCAGGCCGGCGTCTCACCGGTTCAGGCCGTCACCTCGGCTACTGCCATCCCGGCCTCGCTGATCGGCCTGGCCGATGAGGTAGGGTCGCTGCACTATGGATTCGCCGCCGATGCGCTGGTCCTGGACGCTGACCTGCAGCTGGTCCAGACGATCCGCAAGGGCGAATATCTCTTGAACGCCTAGCCCCGGCGGGCAAGCTCTGCCAGCAGTTCCAGTTCTTGCCCCCGGTCCAGGCCAGCACGCCGCTCGCGGTCCAGTGCGCGAGCCCGTTCATCAGCCAGGATATCTGCCAGCAAGTCCGTCATGTCCCGTTCCGGGCCAGCAGCTGACTTGTAGCGCCGATTCCCGCGCTGCAAGAAACCAAAATCTTCGCGTGGAAGCCACAGCGGCAGGGAACGCTCTCCTGACCAATAGCTGACTTGGTGCTCCTGCAGCCACTGGTCTTCGGCGGCCACCAGCTCGCCGGTAAAACCTACCACCTGTGCTGCGGTATCCAGCACATCAGCGAGCGGCCGGGGCGTTCCCACGACATTGACCACACCCTGCAGTTCACGCTGTCCTGCATCGATAATCCATGCCGCAACGTCGCGCACGTCGATCACCTGAACATACCTGCCTTGCACCGCCGGGATGAGCACCTGTGCGGCGCCGGCCAGCGCCAGACGCGAAACCCAGTAGGAGAAGCGATCGGTTGGGTCCTTGGGACCGGTAATCAGTCCGGGGCGGGCAATCAGCAACCGCTCGCCCAACACCCGTTCGCTAGTCCGTTCGGCCGCCACCTTGGCCTGGCCGTAGTCGCCCATATCCTTCGGCTCGTGCACGGCCGCGTCCTCGTTGGCAGCGGGCTGCTGCTGGTTCGCATACACCGAGACGGTGGAGACCAGGGTCCAGTGCGCGGCGTGTGCCGACAGGGCAGCTAGTGCTTCTTCGACGAATGCAGGCTCATAGGACAGCTCGATCACCTCGTCCCATTCACTGCGGGATACCGTGTCATAAGCGCCGGGTCATGACCTGTCGGCGCGCACCAGCCTCACCCCGTCCGGTACGGTGCCGGCTACTCCCCTGGCCAACGCGGTGACCTCGTGCCCTGCCTCACCAATTGCTGTGCCAGCTCAGAGCCGAGCCAGCCGGTACCGCCCAGGATTAGTGTCCGCAACATGGATACAGTCAACTGCCATCGTGGAGGCAAGCCAAGCAGTTTCGCACAGAGCGCATCCCAGGATTGCTGCTCACTGCAGCCGGTGCCAGGGCATGAAAAAACCGCCGTTGCATCTGCAACAGCGGTTTCTCCTATCAAGTTCTAGATCTGCCAGCTTCCGGCAATCGGTCCGGCTTCCAGCCAGGCCGAGAAGCCGGTGTAGTCACGGTAGTCCATGGCCAGCAGCAGCTCTTCTCCGTTCCGGTCCAGCATCACGATGATGAAGCCCGGCGGGATCCGCGAGGCTTCCTCATCGGTCGGCTCGCGCCGTCCGGTGATGTCCAGTCCCCTGCGTTCGATAACGAAGCTGGGGATGGGTGAAACAGAGAAAAACCGCAACAGGTCCAGATGCGCTCCGCCGTAGCGGCCGATGGCCATGATCCATTTGCCGTTAGGCGCAAGGATCGACGCATCGAAGGTGCCCAGCGTGCGCCGCAATTGAATGCGGCGCACGGCCATGGCGCCAAAGAACATGGCGATGCCGATCAAGATCAGCAACGCGATCAGAACTGGTGCGGTTATCTCAAACAATTCATCGCCTACGCTGCGGTACCAAGCACAGCGTTGTCAGCAACGATCACTACGCGATCCGAATCCACGGAGAAGAAGCCTCCATCGATCTGGACCGAGAAGCGGGACTCGGAAATCGGTTCGATTTCCAGATCCCCAGCGGCAAGCACGGACAGCATCGGAACGTGACCGGGCAGTACACCGATCTCGCCGTCCACCGAACGAGCCTTGACCAGCTTCGCAGCGCCGGACCACACGAAGTGGTCAGCCGCGACGATTTCGACCTGAAGCTCAGCCATGATTAGCTAGCCTTCTGGATTTCGGCCCACTGGCGCTCGACGTCGTCCAGACCGCCGATGTTGAAGAACGCCTGCTCGGCAATGTGGTCCAATTCGCCATCGCAAATAGCCTTGAAGCCTTCGATGGTGTCCTTGATCGACACCGTCGAGCCCTCGACACCGGTGAACTGCTTTGCGGTGTAGGTGTTCTGCGACAGGAACTGCTGGATACGACGTGCGCGGGCAACGACAATCTTGTCTTCTTCGCCCAGTTCGTCGATACCCAGGATCGCGATGATGTCCTGCAGTTCCTTGTTCTTCTGCAAGATAGCCTTCACGCGGATGGCTACATCGTAGTGATCCTGGCCGATGTACTGCGGATCCAGGATGCGCGAGGTCGAGGTCAGCGGGTCAATCGCCGGGTACAGGCCGCGCGACGCGATTTCACGCGACAGCTCGGTGGTTGCATCCAAGTGGGCGAAGGTTGCTGCTGGAGCCGGGTCGGTGTAGTCATCGGCCGGGACGTAAACAGCCTGCATCGAGGTAATCGAGCGGCCCTTCGTCGAGGTGATGCGTTCCTGCAGCAGACCCATTTCATCGGCCAAGTTCGGCTGGTAACCCACGGCCGAAGGCATGCGGCCCAGAAGGGTCGACACCTCGGAACCTGCCTGGGTGAAGCGGAAGATGTTGTCGATGAACAGCAGCACGTCCTGGTTCTGCACATCGCGGAAGTATTCCGCCATGGTCAGAGCCGACAGTGCAACGCGCAAACGAGTTCCAGGTGGCTCATCCATCTGGCCGAACACCAAGGCGGTGTCCTTCAGAACGTTTGCTTCGTCCATTTCGACCCAGAGGTCGTTGCCTTCACGGGTGCGCTCGCCCACACCGGCGAATACCGAGGTACCACCGAAGTTACGTGCAACACGGGTGATCATTTCCTGGATCAGCACGGTCTTGCCAACGCCAGCGCCGCCGAACAGGCCGATCTTGCCGCCCTTGATGTACGGGGTCAGAAGGTCGATCGACTTGATGCCGGTTTCCAGCATTTCGGTCGAGCCCTCAAGCTCCGAGAACTTAGGTGGCTGGCGGTGGATTGGCCAGCGCTCGGTGACCTGGATCTCCGAGTTGTCAACGTCCAGGGCATCGCCCAGCACGTTGAAGATGTGGCCCTTGACGCCGTCGCCTACTGGGACGGAGATGGCAGCGCCGGTGTCCTGTACTTCGGCACCGCGGACCAGGCCGTCGGTGGCCTGCAGCGATACCGCGCGGACCAGGCCCTCACCGAGGTGCTGGCTGGTCTCGAAGGTGATCTTCTTGGTTTCGCCGTTGAGGGTCAGCTCAGCGGTCAGTGCATTGTAGATAGCAGGCAGTGCGTCGGCTGGGAACTCGACGTCCACGACCGGGCCAGTCACGCGCGCAATGCGACCGATGGCCCCTGCGGTAACCTGCTCGTTGAGTTGGGCAGTCATCTTTCTCACTTCTTGTCTGGTCGGAGTCTTCGTAAATTAGCTGTTCAGCGCGTCTGCGCCGGCGATAATTTCCGAAAGCTCCTGGGTGATTTCAGCCTGACGGGCATTGTTGAGCAATCGGGTGTACTTCTTGATCAGTTCACCAGCGTTGTCGCCTGCAGCCTTCATAGCGCGCTGACGTGCAGCGAGCTCGGAAGCTGCGGACTGCAACTGGCAGTTGAACAGTCGAGAATCGATGTAGCGCGGGAGCAGTGAATCAAGCACTTCTTCCGGCGATGGCTCAAACTCGTACAGTGGCAATAGCTCGTCGGTTGGCGTCTCGGATTCATCCTCGACAACCTCCAACGGCAACAGACGGATGACCGTCGGTTCCTGCGTGACCATCGACTTGAACTGGGTGTAGACGACGTGGATTTCATCCACGCCACCCTGCTCGAAGTCGGTGTCGAAGTCCTCAAGGAGAACGTCGCGCAGCTCGCGTGCGGTTTCGAAACGCGGGGAATCAGTTTCCCCGGTCCAAACTCGTGCGTACTCGCGTGAACGGAAATCAAAGTAAGCCTGGGCCTTGCGGCCGACCAAGTAGGTCTTGACTTCCTTGCCTTCTTCACGCAGGAGTTCCACGAGGTGCTCTGCCTGCTTCAGAACGCTGGCGGAGTAGGACCCGGCAAGTCCTCGGTCCGAAGTCATCACCAAGACCGCGGCGCGGCGAACCTGCGCCGGCTCGGTGGTCAGTGGATGCTCGACATCGGCCTGGGACGCGACGGCGGTTACTGCACGGGTAATCGCATTGGCATACGGCAACGAGGCCGAGACACGCGTACGTGCCTTACCAATGCGGGATGCAGCGATCAGTTCCATCGCCTTGAAGATCTTACGCATCGACTTGGTCGATCCGATCTTCTGGCGGTAGACCCGAATCTGGGCTCCCATGTGTGTCCTTTCCTTATCCCCTACTTCGGGAGGGCGGCGCCGTTACCGGCGCCGCTCCCCCTCGTAAGGAAATTGTCAGCGCTTCTGCTTGACGATCTGTTCCTGGTCAACGGACTCGGAATCGAGAGCGTCGTGCTCTTCGTGTCCGGCGGCGACAAGCTTGTCGTCACCTTCGCCGAAGAAGCCGGCCTTGAAGTCCGCAACAGCGGTCTTCATGGCTTCCAGAGTCTCGTTCTCCAGCTTGCCGGTCTGGCCGATCACGGTCAGCACGTCGGTGCGGTGGCGCAGGTAGTCGATGAACTCGCCCTCGAAGCGGCGTACATCCTCAACCGGGACATCGTCCAGGTAACCGTTGGTGCCGGCCCAGATCGAAACGACCTGGTCTTCGACTGGGTATGGGGTGTACTGGCCCTGCTTGAGCAGTTCCATCAGGCGTGCACCACGGGTCAGCTGCTGCTTGGAAGCAGCATCCAGGTCCGAAGCGAACATCGCGAATGCCTGCATGTCGCGGTACTGAGCCAATTCAAGCTTCAAAGTACCGGAGACCTTCTTCATGGCCTTGACCTGAGCCGAGCCGCCAACGCGGGATACGGAGATACCCACGTCGACTGCTGGACGCTGGTTGGCGTTGAACAGGTCCGACTGCAAGAAGATCTGGCCGTCGGTGATCGAGATGACGTTGGTCGGGATGAACGCGCCCACGTCGTTGGCCTTGGTTTCGATGATTGGCAGACCAGTCATCGAACCTGCACCCAACTCGTCCGACAGCTTGGCGCAACGCTCAAGCAGGCGGGAGTGCAGGTAGAAGACGTCACCTGGGTAAGCTTCGCGTCCTGGCGGACGGCGCAGCAGCAGGGACACGGCACGGTAGGCTTCAGCCTGCTTCGACAGATCATCAAAGACGATCAGAACGTGCTTGCCACCGTACATCCAGTGCTGGCCGATGGCCGAGCCTGCGTATGGTGCCAAGTACTTGAAGCCTGCTGGGTCAGATGCGGGGGAAGCCACGATGGTGGTGTATTCCAGTGCACCCTGCTCTTCGAGGGTCTGGCGTACGGCAGCGATGGTCGATGCCTTCTGGCCAATTGCCACGTAGACGCAGCGAACCTGCTTGGTCTGGTCGCCGGATTCCCAGTTGGCGCGCTGGTTCAGAATGGTGTCAACCGCGATAGCGGTCTTACCGGTCTGGCGGTCACCAATGATCAGCTGACGCTGGCCACGGCCGATCGGGATCATGGCGTCGATAGCCTTCAGACCGGTCTGCATTGGCTCGTGCACGCTCTTGCGCTGGGTAACGCCTGGTGCCTGAAGCTCCAGGGCGCGGCGGCCCTCGGAAGCGATTGGGCCCAGGTTGTCCAGTGGCTCGCCCAATGGGTCAACCACGCGGCCGAGGTAGCCGTCGCCAACTGGAACCGAAAGGATCTCGCCGGTGCGCTCGACCTTCTGGCCAGCTTCGATGCCGGTGAAGTCACCAAGCACAACGACACCGATTTCGCGGGTATCGAGGTTCTGGGCAAGGCCCAGGGTGCCATCTTCGAACTTCAGCAACTCGTTTGCCATGACGGAAGGAAGGCCTTCCACTCTGGCGATGCCGTCGCTCGCGGCGACGACGCGTCCCACCTCGGTGCGCTCTGCCTTACCCGGTTCGTAGGAAGATGCGAACTCGTTTAGGGCATTACGGACGTCGTTGGCATTGATGGTCAAATCGGCCATCTGCAGTCCCTGCTCTCCTAAATTGTGATCCGGTTCTAAAACACCGAATCGAATGTGAATGAAGTCTGTTGTGGTCCTGGCAGCCAGGAACACCAGGTAAAGGATTGCTCCTTCGCCTAATGAGTCCTAGCTGGCCAAGGCGCGGCGCAAATCTGCCACGCGCGATGCCACGGAAGCGTCGACAACTTCGTCGCCAACCTTGACTACCAGTCCACCGACCAGCGATGGGTCGATAGTGGCGTTGAGCTTGAGCTGACGACCGTAAAGCTTGTTCAGGCTGGTCTCCAGGCGCGAAAGCTGAGTCGCCGAAAGCTCTACAGAGCTGGTCACCGAAGCGATCCAGCGCTGCTGGCGCTTGGCCACGAGCTCCACGAAGCGTTCCAGCAAAGCTGCTGGCTTCAAACCACGAGGGTTCGAAACTGCCTGCGAGATCAATACCTGAGAGGTCTGCGACGCGTTAGGCACGAGCTTCAGCGCGAGAGCGCGCTTTGCCTCGACTGGGGCCTGTGCATCATCCAACGCACGCTGCAGTTCGTGGTTGCCACGAACTACCTCGATGAAGGAGAACAGATCCTGCTCCAGCTTGTTCAGCCCCGAAGCGCCGTCCTGCTGCTCAGCCACTGCGGTAACCGCAGTGACAGCCAGCGTTTCGAGCGCATCGCTAATGTCGCGTTCCGAGCTCCAACGGGTAGAAGCCAGCTGGGCAACGGTGTCCTCAGCGTCAGCCGAGACCTTTCCGTGCAGCAGCTGGGCCAAGAGGCCTGCCTTTTCGGCAGCATCACGGGCTGGGTCAGTCAATGCGCGGCGAAGACCGGCATTTGCATCCAGTACTTCCAGGACCGCGAACAGTTCCTTAGGCAGCTCAATAGATGCCAGTGCCAGCTTGGGTTCCAGGAACGCCAAAGCCTTTGCTAGTGACTCGCTCGATACACTTGCCATTAGTTCGATGCACCTGCGTTCTGCTGAGCTTCCAAATCGGTCAGGAACTTGTCAACCACGCGCTGGGCACGGGCATCGTCCTGCAGAGCTTCGTCAACAACCTTGCTTGCAAGCTCGGTAGCCAATGCGCCCACGTCGGTGCGGAGCGAAGCCAGAGCCGAAACGCGCTCTGCTTCGATCTGACGGTGCGACTGCTCGGTGATACGAGCTGCCTCATCGGTTGCCTTGGTCTTCAGATCTGCGAGGATCTGAGCACCTTCGCTACGAGCTTCCTCACGGATGCGGTTTGCTTCGGTGCGTGCTTCCAGAAGCTGGGCCTTGTACTGAGCCAAGGTCTCCTCTGCTTCCTTCTGCGCTGCTTCAGCCTTCTCCAGGCCACCTTCGATCGCGGTGACGCGATCTTCATAGGACTGCTCGAACTTCGGAGCAATTACCTTGATGACGATGAACAGAAGGACCGCGAAACCAACACCCGTGACGAGAATTTCCCACGGGTTCGGCAACAGCGGGTTGACCGATTCGCTCGCAGCGAGGATGAAATCAGTGCTGTTCATTCTCACTATTCCTTATCTACTAGTTTCCGCTTGTGTGTACGCCTCGCGATAGTGGCGAGGCCACTACAGTTGCGAAAAGACTAGGCGCCGATGACGAAAGCGAAGACCAGGCCCAGGATGGCCAGTGCTTCAGCAAGTGCGAAGCCAAGCATGGCGATTGGCTGCAGGATGCGCTGAGCCTCAGGCTGACGTGCAACACCGTTGATGTAGGCAGCGAAGATCAAGCCAACGCCGATAGCCGAACCGATAGCAGCCAGGCCGTAGCCGATCATATTCAGGGAGCCGTGCAACATGTGATTATGTTCCTTTCAAGATACCGCGCTTTTGCCGGTAGGTTGTGAGGTATTCCTTGAGCGACTCAAGGAAGATCTTTGTGGGTTGGAAGAAAAGAAGAGTTGGCCTAGTGGGCGTCGGCTTCAATTGCACCCTGGAGGTAAATCGCGGTCAGCAGGGCGAAAACAAACGCCTGCAAAACCATGATCAGAAGTTCCAGGAAGTACATAGCGACCGAGCCAACGATGACCAGGATGCCAAGGCCGTTCATTGCCAAGGAGTCCTGAACAACGATCAGGTGACGAGCGCCGGCAGCTGCCAGCATCACGATCATGTGACCGGCCAGCATCGTTGCCATCAAACGCAGCGAGTGCGTCAGCGGGCGAACGATGAAGTTAGAAATGATTTCCAACGGAATCATCAGTGGCATGATCCAGCCCGGAACTCCGGACGGAACGACGGCCAACTTGAAGTAGCGAATACCGTGGTTCTTAAGGCCTACAGCAATCCAGGTGCCGTAGATGATGATAGCCATCGCGTATGCAGAACCAGCGTGTGAGAACGATGGAAGCTGCAGGAACGGAATCGCGCCGAAAAGGTTGTTCAGCAGTACGAAGAAGAAGGTCGCGAACAGCAGAGGAATCCAAGGACGGAAGTTCTTCTCGCCGATGATGTCGCGGCCAATTCCGTTACGTACAAACGCGTAACCGGACTCAGCGATGTACTGCATCTTGCCTGGAACCAACTTCGGGTTCTTAATGGCCTTAGTGAAGAACCAAGTGATAAGCACGATCGACAAAACGATCATGAGCATCTGCTTGCCGAAACCCGAACCGTACTCAGCCATCCACGGGAAAATATCCGGGAGGTGGGTATCGGACACGGATGGCGGGACGAAGCCGCCTTCTTCTGAGGCCATTGGGAGCGCAAACGCGAACAACGCGCTGTCCTCTCTGCAGTAACGGTCACGGGCAAAAGGCGGTGACTGGCGGTAACTGCCTCTCACCGTGTGAAGAAAAGATCAAACGGGGATCCCATCATGGTTTCAGCCGGAGGCATCAACCCTGATGAAGGTCCATCTGCGGGTTACCCCGCGGATGCATATTGCATATTCCGCCCGCAGGTAAGCGGACGGCCAAAAATGACCCGAAGTAAGCTTATCAAACTCACAGCACCCCACCGACACAATTGTCGGATGGAACACTCTATTCCTCGTTGTAGATAGCGAGACGAGCCTTCATGAAAGCCCGTACCTCACCAACCTGCCAGGCAACGAGAGAGATTGCTGCTGCAAGAACGAATCCCTGGCGATTAACCCATCCGGGCAATCCCAGGTTCAACAACACGAAGGCAATGCCAAAAACCTTGATGACAAAGACACCCAAGAACGCAGGCATGGCCCACGAGTGGCGAATTCGCCCAGCAGCTTCGGCGATGAGGATACCGATTGCGAAAAAGCCAATGACAATTCCGGCAGCCAGCGCACCAGAAAGCGCGTAGCGAAGATCTGCAACCAGCCATGAAATCAGGAAAAATATGGCGGTAGCGATCGCCGAATACACCAGTGACAACCCAAGAATCGGCAACCAGATGGATTTCGGAGCTGACGAAGCACTGACGCGGGCAGAACCAGAATTCACGTCCGCAACCTTTCTTCGTCAACACCGAGGTACCATCGTGCACCCATCGATGCTGATGAAACTTGAAACTTCCCGCCGTTCCCGAAAGAGCGGCCGGAAGAAGATCCACAGTGAATTCTACACGAGATAGAAACAGATTGCTTGCGGGTTACTTCGCTTATCGAACGGGTTAATGATTGCCCAACCGCTTGCGCAGGCCCTGGACCCGCTTGAGCACCAGGGGGCGCCACGTGGCTATTGCTGCCACTAGGAAGAACAACAGAGCGGTGGGCACCACCAGCACTACCGGGATGAAGGCAATCGAGACTACTGAGACAGCAATCACCGCAGCCCACAGGTAGAGCAGGATCACCGAGTGGCGCACCGAGTGGCCCTGTGCCAGCATGCGGTGGTGGATGTGCTTGGCGTCCGGGGAAAAGGGTGAGCGTTTGTTGGCCAACCGGCGGAATACCGACAGTACAAGGTCTAGAACTGGTAGGAAGACAATGACCATTGGCAGCAGCATCGGCATGTAGGCCGGAATGTTGCGGAAGCGGCGGGCTTCCAAGCCCTGCACATCGCCGGTGACCGCAATGGCAGCCACCGAGAGGATCATGCCGATGGCAAGCACCCCGGTCTCCCCCATGAAGATATTGGCCGGATTGAAGTTATGCGGCAGGAAGCCCAAGCAGGCGCCGAGCAGCAGGGCGCACAGCAGCGCGCCGATGTTGGCGTAGTCATCCGCGCTGACATGGGTGGCCAGTACATAGGAGTAGACGAAGAAGGTCGCCGCGCCGATGGCTGCCAGGCCCGCGGCCAATCCGTCAAGGCCATCGGAGAAGTTGATCGCGTTCATGGTCAACACGATCAAGAAAATCGTCACTACAATCTGCAGCCATTGTTCATCGATCTGCCACGAGCCCACAGGCAGGGATTTGATGATGATTCCATGGGTTGCCGCCAGCCAGCCGATCAGGATCTGGCCGGCAAGCTTCATCCACCATTTCAGATCAAGCATGTCATCGGCCAAGCCCATGACCACGATGACGCCCAGTGCGTAGGCGATCCCCCGGATGGCTTCGTCATTGCCGAACACCCCGCGGAAGAAATGCAAGTTGCTGGCCATCCACAGCCCGGCGGCGAAAGCGGCGATAATCGCCAGCCCGCCGAACTTGACGATCGGCTTCTGGTGCTGGTCCCGTTCACGCACCAGCTGGTTGCCGGTAAAGCGGTTGCCCAGCGTGCGGATAATCGGGGTGAGCAGGAAGGAGACCGTAAAGCTGAAGGCGATGAGCAGTACGTATGTTCTCATGCGCTGGTTTCCGGTGCGTCCTGTCCCAGATCGAGAATGCCGGGAACCACCACGCGCAGTTCCTCAATGGAAATCGCGCCAGAGCGCACCACCGAAAGGTGCTGGCCGGTGCAATCGATGATGGTCGATGGCAGTACGTCATCGCCTTCTTCGCCGCGCGGGCCGCCATCGAGGTACACATCCACCGAATCCCCGAGCTGCTCCAGGGCCTGCTCTATGTTCAGTGCCGCCGGGTTGCCGGTGCGGTTGGCCGAAGATACGGCCAGCGGGCCGGTCTGGCCCAGAAGTTCCAAAGCGGTCTCGTCATTGGGTACGCGCAGGGCGACGGTGCCGCGGGTCTCCCCCAGATCCCAGGTCAGCGAAGGCTGGGCGTGCAGGATCAGGGTCAGCCCACCGGGCCAGAAGGCTTCGGCGAGCTTGCGTGCTTCGTCGGGAATGTCGCGAGCCAGGCCGTCCATGGTGGCGCTCTGGGCAATGAGCACCGGTGGAGGCATGGTGCGATTGCGGCCCTTGGCCGCCAGCAGCATGGCTACGCCCTGGGCGCTGAACGCGTCTGCGCCGATCCCGTAAACGGTATCTGTAGGCAAGACGATGCAGCGCTTCTCTGCCAGTGCGGCTTTGGCTGCGGCGATGCCGTCAACGTGTTCTTGTTCGTTGCTAACCGAAAATGTTGTGCTCACGGGATCATTCTTTCATGCACTGAGTGTGATTTGGTTATTGCGGCGCGTAGCCAGATGTGGCGCGGGCGCGCCCCGAAAGGTCTTCATGGCCGGCAACGTGGGTGAAACCAGCCTCGCGCAGCATTGCTGCCGCGCTTTCGCGCTGCACTTCGGCGTGTTCCATCACGTAGTACCCGCCAGGGCGCAAGAGCGCCATGGCCTGGGCGGTGATGGCCCGTGGAATCTGCAGCCCGTCCTCCCCCAGTCCGTATAACGCCATCTGCGGGTCGTGCTCGCGTACTTCGGCCTCCCGCGGAATCGCGTTCGGTGGAATATACGGCGGATTGGAAATCACCAGATCCATGGTGCCATGCAGTTCTGCCGGCAGCTGCGAAGCATCCTGGTGCAGCACATTGACCTGGTGCGGCTGGCAGTTGGCCCGGGTGTAGCCAATGGCTTGCTCGGAGAGTTCCACAGCCCACACGCTGGAGCCTGGCACTTCGCTGGCCAGGGCCGCGGCAATGGCCCCGGAGCCCGAGCACAAGTCGATGCACCGCGGATTATCGATGCCTTGGGCATGCAAGTAGTCGATACCCTGCTGCACCACGGTTTCGGTTTCCGGACGCGGGATGAATACCCCGGGGCCCACCTTCAGCTCAAGGTAGCGGAAGTGCGCCACCCCGGTCAGGTGCTGCAGCGGGATGCGGGTGCGCCGGGCGGCCACCAGCTCGGTGAATTGCTGGCGGTATGCCG
The DNA here is from genome assembly GCF_052114325.1 of Glutamicibacter sp. MCAF14. NCBI lineage: Bacteria > Bacillati > Actinomycetota > Actinomycetes > Micrococcales > Micrococcaceae > Glutamicibacter > Glutamicibacter sp. MCAF14. The sequence goes on along the minus strand of NZ_JBFREO010000004.1, from coordinate 81,465 downwards.
GGTCAAAAGCGTCCCCGCGCATCTGCCGCAGCTTCAGTTCCGAACGGCTGATGCCCAGCACATGGCAGAGCAGCAGATCTGCGTCGACGCCGGGGCTTGGCACCCCGGCGTCGGCCAGCGCCGCAATCGCCTGGCGGCGTACGGCAGTTAGTTCTTCCAAGGCGGTATTACTCGCCCAGCGCTGCTAAGCGCTCTTCCTCATCCATCTGGATGCAGGATTCAACGACCGGCTGCAGATCGCCGTCCATCACGGCGTCAAGGTTGTAGGCCTTGTAGCCGGTACGGTGATCGGCAATGCGGTTTTCCGGATAGTTGTAGGTACGGATGCGCTCGGAGCGGTCCATGGTGCGGATCTGGCTGGCACGCTGGGCCGAGTTCTCCTTGTCGATGATCTCCTGCTGGTGGGCCAGCAAGCGCGAACGCAGCACGCGCATGGCGGCTTCGCGGTTCTGGATCTGCGACTTCTCGTTCTGCATGGCCACCACGATGCCGGTAGGCAGGTGGGTAATGCGCACTGCGGAGTCGGTGGTGTTCACCGACTGGCCGCCAGGACCCGAGGAACGGTAGACGTCGATCTTCAGGTCATTCTGGTGGATATCGACTTCTTCTGGCTCATCAACTTCGGGCAGCACCAGCACGCCGGCAGCCGAGGTGTGGATACGGCCCTGGGATTCGGTGACCGGCACGCGCTGCACGCGGTGCACGCCGCCTTCGAACTTCAGCTGGGCATAGACGCCTTCTGCTGGGTCGTTCGAATTGCCCTTGATGGCCACCTGGGCGTCCTTGTAGCCGCCGAGGTCGGACTCGTTGAAGGAGATCATCTCCACCTTCCAGCCCTTGTGCTCGGCGAAGCGGGTGTACATGCGCAGCAGGTCCGCTGCGAACAGTGCCGCTTCGTCGCCGCCTTCGCCGCCCTTGACTTCAAGGATCACGTTGCGGCCGTCGTTCTCATCGCGTGGGATCAGCAGGCGGCGCAGCTTCTCTTCGAGCTGCGGCAGTTCCTCGGTGAGGGCTTGCACCTCTTCAGCGAAGTCTGGATCTTCATCAGCCATTTCCTGGGCTGCTTCCAGGTCATCGGTGGCGGTCTTCCACTTGTTGTAGGCTTCGACGATGCCGTTCAGCTGTGCCGAGCGGCGGCCGAGCTTGCGGGCCAGCGCCTGGTCGGCGTACACCGCTGGATCCGAGAGCTGCGCCTGGATGGCGGCATGCTCTTCTAGTAGCGACTTGGGCATGGGGGCGGGACGCCATGGCGGTATGCGGTGCTAATCCTTGTTTGGCGTGGTCTTGTTGACCAGCATCAGGAATTCGGCGTTGGATCCGGTTTCGCGGATCTTTCCTGTGAGCACTTCCAGTGCCTGCTGCGGGTCGATGCCCGAGAGCATGCGTCGCAGGCGCCACATGATGCGCACCTCTTCGGCACTCATCAGCTGCTCTTCACGGCGGGTGGAGGATGCGTTGACATCCACCGCTGGGAAGATGCGCTTCTCGGCCAGCTGGCGCGAGAGGCGAAGCTCCATGTTGCCGGTGCCCTTGAATTCCTCGAAGATGACCTCGTCCATCTTGGAACCGGTCTCAACCAGAGCGGTAGCCAGGATGGTCAGCGAGCCGCCATTTTCGATGTTGCGGGCTGCACCGAAGAAGCGCTTCGGAGGGTACAGCGCTGCTGAGTCGACGCCACCGGAGAGGATACGGCCCGAGGCAGGAGCTGCCAGGTTGTAGGCGCGGCCCAAGCGGGTCATCGAGTCCAGCAGGACGACGACATCCATGCCCATTTCCACCAGGCGCTTGGCGCGCTCGATGGCCAGCTCGGCCACGGTGGTGTGGTCATCAGCCGGGCGGTCGAAGGTCGAGGCAATGACCTCGCCCTTGACGGTGCGCTGCATGTCGGTGACTTCTTCGGGACGCTCATCAACGAGCACCATCATCAGGTGCACTTCTGGGTTGTTGATGGTGATCGCGTTGGCAATAGCCTGCAGGATCAGGGTCTTGCCGGCTTTTGGAGGCGAAACGATCAGGCCACGCTGGCCCTTGCCGATCGGGGCAACCAAATCGATGACGCGTGGGCCGACCAGCTTCGGATCGGTTTCCAGGCGCAGGCGCTCGGTTGGGTACAGCGGAACGAGCTTGTTGAACTCGACGCGTTCGCGGTTGTCCTCTGGCTTCTTGCCGTTGACCGAGGTCAGCTGCACCAGCGCGTTGAACTTCTGGCGCGGGTTAGGGGTTTCGCCCTCGCGTGGCTGGCGGATTGCGCCAACAATGGCGTCGCCCTTGCGCAGGTTGTACTTCTTGACCTGTCCCAGGGTGACGTAGACGTCGTTCGGGCCTGGCAGGTAGCCGGAGGTGCGCACGAAAGCGTAGTTCTCCAGTACGTCCAGGATGCCGGCGATCGGCAATACGACGTCGTCCTCGCTCAGCTGCGGCTCGTCGTCATCACGGCGGTTGCGGCGGTTGCGGTTGTTACGGTCGTTGCGATCGTTGTTGCGCTCACGGCGGTTGTTGCGATCGTTGCGGTCGTTGTTGCGCTCGCGGCGTTCGCGGCGGTCGTTGCGATCCGAACGGTCGTTGCGATCCTCGGTGTTCTCCGAGTCAACGCCGTCGTTATTGCGATCATTGCGATCGTTATTGCGCTCATTGCGGTCGTTGCGATCGTTGTTGCGCTCGTTGTTGCGCTCGTTGCGATCGTTGTTGCGCTCATTGCGATCGTTGTTGCGCTCGCGGCGGTTGCCGCGTTCACGACGTTCTTCACGGCGGTCGGTGCGCTCTTCAGCGTTCTCGCCTTCGCCAGCTTCAGCGCGTTCGCCACGCTCTGCGGTGCGATCGTTGTTGCGCTCGCGGCGGTTGCCACGCTCACGGCGGTTGCCGCGTTCGCGACGCTCTTCGCGTGCTTCGCCGTTGTTCTCGGCGTTCTCGGCGTTCTCCGCCTCAGCCTCGGTTGGCTCAGCTGCCTGCTCGGCTGGCTGGTCAACTGGCTTGTTGTTGCGCGAGTTGCGGCGCTGGCGCGGAGCCTTGGCCTCAGCGGCTGGTGCCTGCTCGGTGGCCGGAGCTTCAGCTGGTGCCTGGGCAGCTGCTTCAGCGTTTTCTGCTGGAGCGTTGATCTTGCCCGAGTCGGTGACGCGGCGCGAAGTGCGGCGTGCACGAACTGGCTTTTCTGCTGGTGCCTGCTCGGTGGCGCTTGCCTCAGGGACTGCGGTCTCGGCCTGCTGGGTAGCGGCGGCCTTTGGCTCGCGGCGTGCGCGGGCCTTGGATGCCTTTGCAGGTGCCTCGGCTTCAGCCTTTTCTGCCGGTGCTTCAGCCTTGGCGGCCTTAGCTTCCTGGGCAGCCTTGGCGTCCTTCGCGGCAACGGAGCCACCGCGCTGGTGGTCGCCGATGGCCTTGACCAGATCAGCCTTGCGCATGCGCGACCCGCCGGTAATTCCCAGCTGGGAAGCCAACTGCTGCAGCTGGGTCATCTTCAAAGAGGCCAGACCGGCACTCTTATTTTCGGAAGTCTTGGTGTCCACGCCTTCGGTGAGGCTCGTGGTTTCGGTCACGAAAGTTCCTTCTGACTCGTAGGATGGGCCGCTTCAGGCAGGCCCACTATGCCGTAAATGATGTTCCGTAGCCGAAGATTTCGTGGCTACTTCACTTTCTCCCCGCAAGATAGCCCAGAATTCGGAGCAAAACTGCGGTGGATTAAAGAAACTGATATCGCCTGGGCACGAAGACGTACCTGGATGCGGGATATCAAAGGTGCTGCGAACTGCAGGGAAATCCGGAGCGGCTGGAGGGATGAAATGGGGTTCAAGAACCGAATTTATCCGCATCAACACTGGCCACAAATGATTCGGACCGGGCTACTGCCCAGCGATCCGGCCTGCCATGGTGTTACAGCACTTCTACTGTAACACCGTTAGAGGCAAGCTTGGGAACTTCAGCACGCCAAGACACTGAAGAACTCGCAGAAAATTCGTTGATCACCGCTTGCACGGCAGCTACCTGGTCCTCGCTGGACACCAGGATCATCACAGTTGGGCCGGCACCGGAAACCACTGCGGCCAATCCGGCATCGCGCAGCTTGGCAATCAGTGCGGCGCTTTGCGGCATGGCCGCAGCCCGGTAATCCTGGTGCAGGTAGTCCTTGGTGCCGCCCAGCAACTGGCTTGGGTCATTGCTCAAAGCGTGGATCAGCAAGGCGGCGCTAGCGCTGTTCGCCGCGGCCACCGCATGCTCGATGTGCGAGGGCAGTGCGCCACGGGCCACTTCGGTGGACAGCCCGTTGGAGGGGATGGCCAGCACCGCACGCAGATCCGGGTGCAATGGCACCTGCACGGAGCTGAAGCTGCCATCGGGATTCGTGGCAGAAATGCTCAAACCGCCAAAGACCGCAGGGGCCACATTATCCGGGTGGCCTTCCCACGCGGCCGCGGCCTGGAAGATTGATTCGGTTCCACGACGTGCCTCTGCTGGCAGCAGCGCGTCGGCCGCAGCATAGGCGGCAACGATCGCCGCTGCGGACGAGCCCATGCCCCGAGCATGCGGAATGCGGTTATGCGCCACCAGGTCCACGCCTACCGGGGCGAAGCCGGCGTCTTTCCAGTAGCGGTGCATTTCCTTGATGATCAGGTGGGATTCATCGCGTGGCAGCTCATCGGCCCCGTCACCGAAAATCTCGACGCTGCTGGAGCGCGCGGTGCCCACCTCAAGGCGGTCGCGGTATTCCAGGGCCAGGCCCAGCGAATCGAAGCCAGGGCCGAGGTTGGCGGAGGTGGCCGGAGGGGAAACGATCAACTTCTGGCCCAGGGCGATCTGCTGCGTCATGGTTCCTTCAAGATTTCGGTGCGATAGATGATGGATGCACAACGGCCCGCCACGGCCGGCTCCCCCGTTTCCAGGAGAGCCATTGGCGCGGCGGGCCGTTGGCTGGCCAGAAGAATTCTGGCCGAAGGCGTTTAGGCCAGGCCCAGGGCGCCGGCAACCTCGACTACGTCGAAGGCCACCTTCTTTGGTGCGACGTCCGAGCCGTCGGACTGCTTCAGAGCCCAGTCCGGGTCCTTCAGGCCGTGGCCGGTTACGGTGATCACGATCTTCTTGCCGGTCGGGACGTTGCCCGCTGCGTGGTGCTTGAGCAGGCCGGCCACGCCGGCTGCCGAAGCAGGCTCCACGAACACGCCTTCGCGCGAGGAGAGCCAGCGGTGGGCTTCAAGGATCTGCTCATCGGTGACCGAGTCGATCTGGCCGCCGGACTCGTCGCGGGCTGCTTCGGCCTGTTCCCAGGAAGCCGGGTTGCCGATGCGGATCGCGGTGGCGATGGTGTCTGGTTCGGTGATCGGGTGCCCGGCAACAATCGGAGCGGCGCCAGCTGCCTGGAAGCCCCACATGATCGGGTTCTTGGTGGATACCGGTTCGAGGACCTTGCCGGCCTCGTTGGTCCACTCAGTGGAGTACTCCTTGTAGCCCTTCCAGTACGCGGTGATGTTGCCCGCGTTGCCTACTGGCAGCAGGTGGTAGTCAGGTGCGTCGCCCAGGAAGTCCACGACCTCGAAGGCGCCGGTCTTCTGGCCCTGGATACGCGCCGGGTTCACCGAGTTGACCAGGAATACCGGGTAGTTCTCGCTGAGCTTGCGGGCGACCTCAAGGCAGTTATCGAAGTTGCCGTCGATCTGGATGATGTCCGCGCCGTGGGCGATCGCCTGGGACATCTTGCCCATGGAGATCTTGCCATCCGGTACCAGCACGGCGCACTTCAGGCCGGCCTGGGTGGCGTAGGCCGCGGCCGAAGCCGAGGTGTTGCCGGTGGAGGCGCAGACCACGGCCTTCGCTCCGGCGGCTACCGCGGCGGTCATCGCCATGGTCATGCCGCGGTCCTTGAAGGAGCCGGTCGGGTTCATGCCCTCGACCTTCAGGTACACCTCATTGCCGGTATGGGCCGACAGCGCCGGTGCGTAGACCAACGGGGTGCCGCCTTCGCCCAGGGTGATGACCTTGGTATTTTCGTTCACTGGCAGGCGATCGGCATATTCGCGGATTACTCCGCGCCACTGGTGAGCCACGTTAGTTTCCTTCAACTCGCATAACGGATAAGACTGAGCGCACCGCGTCCAGCGCCTTGAGCGCTTCGACGGTGCTGGCCAGGGCCGCTTCGGTGCCCTGGTGGGTCAGGATGCGCAACTGCGCGCCGGCTTCGGCGTCCACCTGCTGGCTCATCGACTCGATGGAGACCCCATGCTCGCCGAAGACGGTGGCGATGGCGGCCAGCACGCCGGACTGGTCCTTGACCGACAGGCCAATCCAGTAGCGGGTGGTGATCGCCTCGAAGTCCAGCAGCGTTGGCGCCTGGTTGATCGAGCCGTTGGGCAGCGGGGCACCGGCAGCGATCTGCCGAGCCACGGAAACCACATCGCCCATCACGGCCGAGGCGGTGGCGTTGCCGCCGGCACCGGCGCCGTAGAACATCAAATCCCCGGCATTCTCCGCCTCTACGAACACGGCGTTGAACGCGCCGTGCACGGTGGCCAATGGGTGGCTGCGGCGCACCAGGGCCGGGTAGACGCGCACCGAAATGCCCGCTTCGGCCTGCTCGGCGATGGCCAGCAGCTTGATGACGTAGCCGGCTGCCGCCGCTGCGGACACATCCGCGGCAGTGACCTCGGTGATGCCTTCGGTGGACACCTGGTCGGAGGAGACGTTGGTGTGGAAAGCCAAGGATGCGAGGATCGCGGCCTTCGCGGCGGCATCGTGCCCGCCCACGTCGGCGGTTGGATCAGCTTCGGCGTAGCCCAGCGCCTGGGCTTCGGCCAGCACGTCGTCGAAGGCAGCACCGGTGGTGTCCATCGCGTCGAGGATGAAGTTGGTGGTGCCGTTGACGATGCCCATCACCTTGGTGATGCGGTCCCCTGCCAGCGAGTCGGCGATCGGGCGCAGGATCGGGATGGCCCCGGCCACTGCGGCCTCGTAGCGCAGCTGCGCGCCATTGGCGGCGGCGATCTCGTTGAGCTTGGCGCCTTCAAGGGCGATCAGCGCCTTGTTGCCGGTGATGACGCTCGCGCCCTTGGACAGGGCCGCGGCGATGTATTCGCCAGCAGGCTCAAGGCCGCCGAGCAGCTCGATCACCACATCGGCCTGGGCAATCAGCCCGCGGGCGTCGGTGGTGAAAAGCTCCTGGGGCAGCGCTACATCCCGTTTGGCATCGAGGTTGCGTACCGCAATGCCGATCAGTTGCAGGCCGGCCCCGGAACGGGAAGCCAGTTCATTTGCATTTTCCAGCAGGATTCGGGCCACTTGGGCTCCGACGGTGCCGCAACCCAGCAGGGCTACCTTCAGGTTCTTTTCGCCGCTCAATTAAACTCCCATGTCGCGGGCCAACAAGTCTGTTTCCGTTTCCCTGCGCACGATCAGACGGGCTTGGCCATCACGCACCGCTACCACCGCGGGACGGGTGAGGTAGTTGTAGTTGCTCGACAGCGCCCAGCAGTAGGCGCCGGTGGCCGGAACGGCGAGCAAATCGCCGGCCGCCACGTCCTCGGGCAGGTAAACGTCTTTCACGACTATGTCACCTGACTCGCAATGTTTCCCAACTACGCGAGAAATAATTGCGTCGTTTTGCGTCATACGGCTGGCCAGCACGGCGGTGTATTGCGCGTCGTAGAGCACCGGGCGCGGGTTATCGCTCATCCCCCCATCCACCGAAATGTAGCGGCGCGGATGCAGGGTGCCGGAGGCGTCCTCGACCTGGACGTCCTTGCGCACGCCGGCCTCGTAGAGGGTGAAAGTACTCGGGCCTGCAATGGCGCGGCCTGGCTCGATGGAAATGCGCGGGCATTCCAGTTCCAGTTCCTTGCAGGTTTCGGAAACAACCTGGGCCATCTGCCCTGCCAGCTTGGCCGGGGTGGATGGCTGGTCTTCGGAAGTGTAGGCAATGCCGTAGCCGCCGCCCAGATCCAGTTCAGGCAGCTGGACGCCGTGGATTTCGCGGATCTTGTGCAGCAGGCCAAGCATGGTGCGCGCGACCATGGCGAAGCCCTCGGCTTCGAAGATCTGCGAACCGATATGCGCGTGCAGGCCCAGCAGGTTGATGTTCTTCGCGGCCAGGGCGCCGGCTACCGCACGCAGTGCCGGGGAGCTGCCGGTGCCGTCTTCCAAGATGGACAACCCGAACTTCTGGTCCTCGTGCGCGGTGGCGATGGCCTCATGGGTGGAGGCGTGCACGCCGGGGGTAATGCGCAGCATCACCTGGGCGGTTTGCCCCATGGCATCAGCGATGGAAATCACGCGCTCAAGCTCATCGAGCGAGTCGATGACCAGGCGTCCCACGCCCATCTCGATGGCGCGGGTGATTTCGGCGGCCGACTTGTTATTGCCGTGCAGCGAGAGGTTGGCAGCGGGTACCTTGGCGGCGCCGGCTACAGCCAGCTCGCCACCCGAGCAGGTATCCAGGCGCAGGCCTTCGGCGGTGACCCAGCGGGCCGCTTCGGTGCACAAGAATGCCTTGCCGGCGTAGTAGACGTCTACTCCCCCGCACAAGTCCTTAAACGCCTCGTCAAAGGCGGTTTTGAAGCCTGCGGCACGCGCGCGGAAGTCGTTCTCATCGAGCACGAACAGCGGGGTGCCGAATTCTTCGGCCAGCTTCGAGACGGGAATGCCCTGGACAGACAGTTCGCCGCCAGCCTCGCGGGAAACCCCCGAAGCCCATTCGATGTCGCGAAGTGCGTTGATGTTTTCGGGGAATTGCAGCCATTGCGGGGCTAGCGGCGATACGGCCATAAGGTCTTACATCCTCTCTGGGGCGGAAACGCCCAGCAGTTCCAATCCATTTGCCAATACGGTGGTGGCGGCGTCGTTCAGCCACAGGCGGGTGCCGTGCACCCGTGCGATCGCTTCATCTTCGCCCATCGGGGTGATGCGGGTAGCGGCGTACCACGAGTGGTAAGCGCCGGCGACCTGCTCCAGGTAACGGGCAATGCGGTGCGGTTCGCGGAATTCTGCGGAGCCTGCAACTACCGATGGGAACTGGCCGAGCACGGCAAGCAGTTCATTCTCGGTCGGGTCGGTGAGCAGTGCTGCATCGAAGTCGTTGCGGGTAACACCCTTGGCGGCGGCGTTACGGGCCGCGGCGGCCGAGCGTGCGTGGGCGTACTGGACGTAGAACACCGGGTTGTCGTTGGTGTTCTTCTTCAGCTGCTCTGGATCCAGTGCGATCGGCGAATCGGCTGGGAAGCGGGCCAGCGAGTAGCGCAGCGCGTCGGCGCCGATCCAGTTGATCAGATCGCGCAGCTCGATGATGTTGCCGGCGCGCTTGGACAGCTTGGCACCATTAACGCTGATCAGCTGGCCGATCAGCACCTCGATGTTCTTGTCCTTGTCGTCTCCCGCGCAGGCGGCAATGGCCTTGAGGCGGTTGACGTAGCCGTGGTGGTCAGCACCCAGCAGGTAGATCTTCTCTTCGAAGCCGCGGTCCTTCTTGGACAGGTAGTAGGCGGCGTCGGCGGCGAAGTAGGTCGGTTCGCCGTTGGCGCGGATCAGCACGCGGTCTTTGTCATCGCCGAAGTCGGTGGTGCGCAGCCAGACTGCGCCCTCCAAGTCGAAGATGTGGCCCTGTTCGCGCAGGCGTGCCACGGCGTCGGCCACGGCCCCGCCTTCATGCAAGGTGGTTTCGGAGAAGAACACGTCGAAGCTGACGCCGAAGTCGGCCAGCGTGGACTTGATGTCCGCCAGCTGCGCCTTGTAGGCGGCATCGCGCAGCGCCGGGATGGCTTCTGCTTCTTCCAGGTCCTTCAGCTCAGGATTCTCGGCCAACACGGCGTCGCCCAGTTCCTTGATGTACTCGCCCGGGTAGCCGCCCTCTGGCACAGGCAGGCCGTGGATGCGGTTGTAGACCGAGCGGGCGAAGACGTTCATCTGGTTGCCGGCATCGTTGATGTAGTACTCGCTGGTCACCGATGCACCCGAGGCGCGAAGCACGCGGGAGATCGCATCGCCCAGCGCGGCCCAGCGGGTGTGGCCGATGTGCAGCGGGCCGGTGGGGTTCGCCGAAACGAATTCCATGTTGACCACGTGGCCGGCCAGCGCTTCGTTGTTGCCGTAGGCGGAGCCTGCCTCGACGATGGTGCGGGCCAGCTCGCCGGCCGCTCCTGCTTCGAGGGTGATGTTCAGGAAGCCGGGACCTGCGATGTCCACGGCGCCGACTCCTGGAACTGAAGCAAGCCGGGTAGCCAAGATCTGGGCGAAGTCGCGAGGGGCCATGCCGGCCTTCTTGCCCAGCTGCAACGCGATGTTGGTCGCCCAGTCGCCGTGTTCACGGCTCTTCGGTCGATCAACGCGTACGGTCTCGGGTACCTCGACGGAGATTTCACCTGCGGCTACGGCTTCGGTCAGGCATGCGGATATTGCTGCGGAGAGTTCTTCAGGAGTCACCGTTCAAGAATACCGGTAACAACCGCGCTTGTTCAGCATTCGTGACCACCTTTACTTGCGAAACCGGCCTAATCCGGTGACTTTTGCAACACATCAAGGCCCGCTGCTTCGAATTGCGCAGATCAAGTCGCGACCTGATAGTATTTTTCCTGTTGCCCAGCAACCCGCCTCTGTAGCTCAGTGGATAGAGCGTCTGCCTCCGGAGCAGAAGGCCGAAGGTTCGATTCCTTTCAGGGGCACCAACAAAATAGCAGGTCCTGGTTCATCCAGGGCCTGCTATTTTTTATCCCTGAATCCCATTTCAGTTCCTGCCATTTTTCAACCAAACGCTGGCATTGGTCGCGCACTTGGTGGTTATGTTGGGGAATGACCGATTCCTTGAATTCGCATCCAGGCGAACCGCATGATCTGAACTTCGCCGAACGTCTCAACTGGCTGCGCGCCGGAGTGCTCGGAGCCAACGACGGCATTGTTTCGGTAGCCGCGACAGTTGTTGGCGTCGCCGGCGTCACCAACCACACCGCCCCGATCATCACTGCCGGAATGGCCGCGGTCATCGGCGGGGCCATCTCGATGGCACTGGGCGAGTATGTTTCGGTCAGCAGCCAACGAGACTCGCAGCGTGCCCTGGTAGAGAAGGAACGCCAAGAGCTGCGTGAAGATCCCGAAGCTGAGCTCACTGAGCTTGCCGGGATCTACCAGGCGAAGGGGCTGAGCAAGCACACCGCGATGCAGGTGGCTACCGAACTAACCGAACATGATGCGTTGGCGGCCCACTTGTCCGCCGAGTTGAATATCGACGAAGAAGAAGTCGTCAATCCTTGGCATGCTGCGTATGCTTCGGCGGCGGCATTTATTGTTGGGGCCATCCTGCCCATGTTGGCCATCTTGTTACCGCCAGAAGAAATTCGCATTCCGGTGACCTTCGTTGCGGTACTTGCCGCGCTTGCCCTCACCGGGACGCTCAGCGCCTACATCGGCGGAAGCTCCAAGCACGTTGCCGCACTTCGACTGGTGATAGGTGGTGCGCTGGCCTTAGCTGCGACGTTCATTATTGGTTCGCTACTTGGCTCCAGCGGGATCATTTAGTGCAATCGAATTTGCCGCTGTGCTCGGTGGCCGCACAGCCACGGCGCATCTGTATAGCGACGGGTATCTTCGATGACTCGCTGTGAAGTCTGATTCCATGGCGCGCATCGAATCCGCTCCAATTGATCTCGTCGTAGCCGTGTGCCAAGGCATTGATGTGTGTTTTGCCGGGCTGAAGCTGAGCACCGTTCCTCCGCCTTGGCGGGAGTACTCGGAAGACTACGATGCGGTGGACTCTTCGGGTTTTGAGTTCAAGCTACGGAGCCTAGCCAATGATGTGACCCGTGAACTAGATGCAGGATTCAATAAAAATCTTGAGATCTGGAACGCTCAGGTCAAAGAGTTTGGAGCGTCTGTGGCCGGCAGGGCACCATCACTACCGAGCGACATCTTTTTCGAGCACATTTGTGCCGAAGTCGAAGACGATTTGGGCACGGAATACGTTTGGATAGGCGGCGAGGGATCTTCGCGGCAGCCGGTCCTTCCATGTGCTCACTGACCGGCATTCTCCAGTTCACCCGAGGCTGCGCCCGACGTAGCTGGCCACACGCGCCAACTATTCATCGCCGCCATTGGGCCCAAGAACATGCCAAGAACCGGTGTTCGTGTCAGTCAGCTTAAAAGCCAGCTCGAGACCGACCTCTCCTAGGCTTTAACCACCACAGGCCCCGCACCCACTGAAGGGTACGGGACCTGCGGACAGTGCCTCAGCTACTGCAGCATGGTCTTGTCATCAAGCTGCGCGCCCTTGATCTTGCCGAATTCATCGAGCAGATCCTGGACGGTCATCCTGGACTTCTCTTCCTGGTTCAAGTCCAGAATGATCTGCCCGTCGTGCATCATGATCAGCCGGGTGCCCAGCTGCAGGGCCTGTTCCATATTGTGCGTGACCATCAAGGTGGTCAGCTGGTGGCGCTCGACAATTTCCTTGGTCAAGCGCGAGACCAGCGCGGCACGCTGCGGATCAAGTGCTGCGGTGTGCTCATCGAGCAGCAGGATCTTGGGCTTGGAGAAGGTAGCCATCAGCAAGCTCAACGCCTGGCGCTGTCCGCCAGAAAGCAGGCCCACCTTGGTCTTCAGGCGGTTTTCCAGACCGAGTTCCAAGGACTTGAGCTCTTCGACAAACAGTTCGCGGCGCTTGGATCCAACACCCAGGCCCAGGCCGCGGAAGCGTCCGCGGGCGTAGGCCAGGGCCATGTTCTCCTCGATGGACATGGTCGGCGCGGTGCCGGCCATCGGGTCCTGGAAAACGCGGCCAATGTACTTGGCCCGCTTGTAGTCAGCCAGCTTGGTGACGTTCTTGCCGGCGATGGTCACCGAACCGACATCTGGCTGCAGCTTGCCTGCCACCATGTTCAGCACGGTGGATTTGCCGGCGCCGTTGGAGCCGATGACGGTGACGAATTCACCGTCGGCCAGGTTCAGGTTGATATTGCGCAGCGCCTTGCGCTCGTTGACGGTTCCCGGGAAGAACGTGCGCGACAGGTTCTTGATTTCAAGCATTGGTGCGAACCTCTTCCTTGGATTCGGTAACGGGCTGCGGGCGCTTCTTGACGCTCTTGAGGACCTTCTGGAAGCCCTTCCACTTTGGCAGCAGCAGGGCCAGGACCACCAGGACCGCGGAAATCAGCTTCATATCGTTGACTTCCAGGCCGGCCGAAAGCGCCATCTGGATTACCAGGCGGTAGATCACTGCACCGAAGACCACGGCGATGGCCGCGAGCCAGATGTAGCGCTGGGTGAAGATGGCTTGGCCGACGATGACCGATGCCAGGCCGATCAGGATCAGGCCGATGCCCATGCCGATATCGGCGAAGCCCTGGTACTGGGCGATGACCGCACCGGAAAGGGCGACCAGGCCGTTGGACAGGGCCAGGCCCAGGATTTTCTGGTTATCGGTGCTCACGCCGAAGGAGCGGATCATTTCCTGGTTGTCGCCGGTAGCGCGCATGGCCATGCCCAGTTCGGTGTGCAGGAACCAGACGATTGCAGCCACGAAGACCAGGCAGACGGCGAAGAGGATGGAGACCGAAGCCCACGAGCCCAGGATTCCCGAGGCGCGCATGGGGCTGATCAAGGTGTCCTCGCCCAGCAACGGGGTGTTGGCCTTGCCCATGATGCGCAGGTTGACCGAGTACAGCGCGATCATGGTCAGGATACCGGCCAGCAGGCCATCGATCTTGCCCTTGGTATGCAGCAGTCCGGTAATGACACCGGCAACCATGCCGGCGAAGAAGGCCAGCACCGTGGCCAGCCAGGGGTTCATCCCGTTCACGATGCCCACCGAGGCGACGGCTGCACCGGTGGTGAAGCTGCCGTCGACGGTCAGGTCGGGAAAGTCCAGGATACGGAAGGTCAGATACACCCCGAGCGCCATGATGGCGTAAATCAGGCCGAGTTCAACCGCTGTGATCATGTGTGGATCCTTGAGTTGTAAGTTTTGCGAGTAGTCACAACGAAAGGCGAGGCATCAGGTTATGCGCCTCGCCTTGCGTCGGTAAATAGGTGCCGGGGCCTAGTAGACCTCGACGGCTTCAGCCTTCATCTCATCGGTGAATTCGATGCCGACCTTCTTGGCGGCGTCTTCATTCAGGTAGAGATCAACTTCGGAGATGGTTTCCACTGGCAGGGTGGCTGGTTCGGCTTCGCCCTTGAGCAGCTTCACGGCCATGGCAGCGGTCTGCTCGCCCAGCTTCTCGTAGTTGATGCCGTAGGTTGCCGTAGCGCCGCGCTTGACGGACTCGCCATCAGCGGAGATCACGGGCACACCGTTCTTCTGGGCTACCTGCAGCAGGCCTTCCAAGGCGGAAACCACTGCGTTGTCAGTTGGCACGTAGTACGCGTCGACATCCAGCGAGCTGGCTGCCTGCTGGACTTCGCTGGAAGCCGAAACTGCTGCTTCCTCGATGGTCAAGCCCAGGGACTTGGCAGCTTCCTTGGCCATCTTGACCTGGACTGCCGAGTTGGCTTCACCAGAGGAGTAGACGATGCCGACCTTCTTGGCATCCGGCGCCAGCTCCTTGAGCAGCGCCAGCTGCTCGTCAACCGGGTTCATGTCCGAGGTACCGGTGACGTTGGCGCCCGGTGCTTCGTTGGAGGCAACCAGCTTGGCGTCAACCGGATCGGTTACTGCGGAGAAGAGTACCGGGATGTTGGTGATCGCCTGCGCCGCGGCCTGTGCCGAAGGGGTAGCCACCGCCAGTACCAGATCGATATCCGAATCGGCGGCGAGCTTGCCGGCGATCGAGGTATTGGTCGCCTGATCGGTTTCGGCGTTGTTCTCGTCGTAGCTGATCTTGTCGCCGGTGTAGCCTGCTTCTTCCATGCCGGCCTTGAAGCCGGTGACGACTGCGTCAAGCGAAGGGTGCGAGACGAACTGCGAGATGCCGATCTTGACAGCGTCGTCGCCCCCGGCGGCGCTGCCTTCCGGTTCGCTGCCGCCGCAGGCGGTCAAGGCCAGTGCACCAGCGGCTGCGATGGCAGCGAATTTCATGGCGGTGAAGCTCTTCATTGAAGTTCCTTTCAAAGTTCCCTTGCGAGTGAATCCCACCGATAGCGCGTACACCTAGTTATGAAGCGCAACTAGTGCGCAACATACGGGAACCGCCTAGGCATCACGTCGATGATTACCCTCGATCTTACATGTGAAAGACCTCACCTTGACTACAATCAAGGTCGATTCATAGACGTTTGCATCTTGAATTCGATTCTTGTGGACACAAATGCTCCTCTTGGCTCAAGAATCTGGAAGTTTTGTATTTACCAACCTGAAGTTGTCGACAATTGCTTGGACAATCTGAAAATTTGACTCGTTTGCCGCTGTACACGCATTCGCTTTTCCTGCCCCGAAATGCGCTTCGGCCCGGCGGCCACCACGAAAATGCGCGACGCGAATAGAATGGGAACATCATGGCGCTCAGCATTACGTATCCCGAAGCCCTTCCCGTCTCTGCCCGCCGCGAGGACATCCTCGCCGCGGTGCGCGAAAACCAGGTCGTGGTGATCGCCGGCGAAACCGGTTCGGGCAAAACCACCCAGCTTCCCAAGATGCTCATCGAACTCGGCCTGGCCGAGAAGGGCATGATCGGGCACACCCAGCCGCGCCGCCTGGCCGCGCGCACCGTGGCCGAGCGCATCGCCGAGGAAATGGGCACCGAAATCGGCGAGGAAGTCGGCTTCCACGTGCGCTTCACCGGCGAAGTTTCGCGCAAGACCAAGCTGAAAGTCATGACCGACGGCATCCTGCTGGCCGAAATCAAGCGCGACAAGCTGCTGAAGAAATACTCGGCGATTATCATCGACGAGGCCCATGAGCGTTCGCTGAACATCGACTTCCTGCTGGGCTACCTCAAGCAGATCATGCCCAAGCGTCCCGAGCTGAAGATCATCATCACCTCGGCCACCATCGACCCGCAGCGCTTCGCCGAGCACTTCGGCAAGGCACTTCCCAGCGGCGAAATCGAACCTGCCCCGATCCTCGAAGTGTCCGGCCGTACCTTCCCCGTAGAGCTGCGCTACCGCCCGCTGCAGGCCGAGCCGGCTTTGGAAGAAGACGAGGCCGCGGAGAACTCGCTGGAAGAAGAGCGCGACCCGCTGGATGCGGTCACCGACGCGGTCAAGGAACTGAGTCGCGAAGCACCCGGTGACATCCTGATCTTCTTCTCCGGCGAGCGCGAAATCCGCGATGCCGCCGAAGCCTTGCGCGCCATGGTCACCGCCAACAAGCGCCTGCCGCGCTATGAGGTGCTCCCCTTGTTCGCCCGGCTTTCGCTGGCCGAGCAGCACCGGGTCTTCCACCCCGGTGGCGCACCGCGCATCATCCTGGCCACCAACGTCGCCGAAACCTCGCTGACCGTGCCGGGCATCAAGTACGTGATCGATACCGGTACCGCCCGCATTTCGCGCTATTCGCACCGCACCAAGGTGCAGCGCCTGCCGATCGAGCGCGTTTCCCAGGCCAGCGCCAACCAGCGTTCGGGTCGTTGCGGCCGTGTGTCCGAGGGCATCGCCATCCGCCTGTACGCCGAGTCCGACTACGAGTCGCGCCCTCAGTTCACCGACCCGGAAATCCTGCGCACCAACCTGGCCAGCGTGATCCTGCAGATGATCTCCATGGGCGTGGTCGCCTCGGCCACCGAGGTGGCCAGCTTCCCGTTTGTCCAGCCGCCCGAGGCCAAGGCCATTACCGATGGCGTGAACCTGCTGCGCGAACTCGGTGCGCTGGAGCAGAACAAGGCCGCGAAGCTGACCGAGACCGGTCGGGCGCTGGCGGTGCTGCCGTTGGATGTGCGCCTGGGCCGGATGATCGTTGAGTCCGCGCAGCGCGGGGTCGCCAAGGAAGTGATGGTGCTGGCCGCTGGCCTGAGCATCCAGGACCCGCGCGAGCGTCCCAGCGAGGAGACCGGGCAGCGTGATCGTGCCGTGGAGCTGCATAAGCGCTTCGCCGATGACAAGTCCGACTTCATTGCGCTGCTGAATCTGTGGGCCTACCTGCAGGAGCAGCAGAAGGAATTGTCCTCATCGGCCTTCCGCCGGCTGTGCAAGTCCGAATTCATCAACTACCTGCGCGTACGTGAATGGCAGGATCTGTTCACCCAGCTGCGCCAGCTGGCCAAGCCGCTGGGCATCACCATCCCGGCCGCGCCGATCGATCCGGCGGCCAACGAGGATGCTGTGCACAAGTCGCTGCTCTCCGGGCTGCTGGGGCACATTGGCCTCTATGATGAGCGCAAGCGCGACTACCTGGGCGCGCGCGGCACCCGTTTTGCGATCTTCCCCGGCTCGGGCCTGTTCAAGAAGTCCCCGACCTGGGTGATGTCCGCCGAGCTGGTGGAAACCTCGCGGCTGTGGGCCCGGACCAATGCGGCCATTGACCCCGCATGGGTGGAGGAGCTGGCTCCGCACCTGCTCAAGCGCACCCATTCGGAGCCGCACTGGTCCAAGCGCACCGGTTCGGTGATGGGCTATGAGAAGGTCACGCTCTTCGGGCTGCCGATCATCCCGCGCCGCCAGTTCCACTATTGGCGGGTGGACAAGGATTTGGCCCGCGAGCTGTTCATCCGCCATGCCCTGGTGGAGGGCGATTGGCGTACCCACCACAAGTTCTTCGCCAAGAACCGGGCGCTGCTCGAAGAGGTCGAAGAGCTCGAAACCCGCATGCGCCGCCATGACCTGCGCATTTCAGACGAGGATCTGTTCGCGTTCTACGACGCGCGGGTGGGCGCCGAGGTCTACTCCGAACGCCACTTCGACCGCTGGTGGAAGCAGGCGCGGGCCACCGATCCAACGCTGCTGGACTTCGATCCCGAGGCGCTGCTGGCTGAGGGCGACTCGGTGGATGAGAGAGCATTCCCCACCACCTGGCAGCTGGGCAGCATCCACCTGCCCCTGAGCTATGAGTACAACCCGGCCGCTGCGGCCGGGGAGGGCGATGGCGTGTCGCTGAGCGTTCCGGTGGTGTTCTTGAACCAGCTGGATCCTGCGCGCTTCGCGTGGCTGATCCCGGGGTTGCGCCATGAGCTGCTCACCGCGCTGATCCGTTCCATGCCCAAGGCGATCCGCAAGAACTTCGTGCCAGCCCCGGATGTGGCGGGCAAGGCGCTGGCCATGCTGGAGGCGGACTTCGACCCGGCCACCGATGACCTGGCCGAATCCCTGGCCCTGGTGCTGCGCCGGCTGCGCGGCGTGGTGGTCGATCCTTCGGTCTTCGATTTCTCGACGCTGCCTGCGCACCTGCGCTTCGGCTTCACCGTGACCGATGGGGCCGGCAAGGTGCTGGGCAGCGGCGATGACCTGGCCGCCTTGCAGTACAAGTTCGCCGCAGCCAACCGCGCCGCACTGGCCAGCGGGGTCAACTCCCCCGGGGCCGCCACCGGCAAGCCTGCTGTGCCTGGCAAGCCTGCGGCCGCGTCAAAGGGGCAGTCCAAGAAGAAGGGGGCCGCGGCCACCGCCTCGGCGGCCAGCGGCGCCTGGGACCAGAAGTCGCTGGATCATTGGCCGCAGTTGGCCTCCGCTGGGGAAACCCTAGGCGATACGCTGCCTGCCAAGGTCACCACCACGGTGATGGGCCAGCAGATCACCGCCTACCCGGGGCTGATGGACACCGGCGAGAAGGTCGACCTGAGCGTTTTCCGCACCGAGTCCGAACGCGATGCCGCGCACCGCACCGGCGTCATCCGGTTGCTGATGCTGCGCTTGCCGCCTGCCGGGAAGTTCGTGATTTCGCACCTGAAGAACGCTGAGAAGCTGGTGTTCACGCAGAATCCGCACGGGTCCATCGAGAAGCTGATCGCCGACTGCACCATGGCCGCCGTGGACCAGCTGGTGCCCGAGAAGCTGCCGATGAACCGCGCCGAATTCGAGGCGCTGTTCGAGACGGTGCGTGCCGAGCAGATCGACACGGTCTTCACGATCACCGCGATCGTGGCGAAGGTCTTCGGCTCCTCCACGCGGATCAACAAGGACCTGAAGAGCACCAACTCCTTGGCCATGTTCGCCGCGGTCACCGATATCCGCTCGCAGCTTGAGCAGCTGATCTATCCGGGGTTCATCGCGGCCACCGGAGCAACGCACCTGATGCGCCTGCCACGCTATGTGCAGGGCATCGAGACGCGCTTGGAGAAGCTGCGCGGCGGTGCGGTCACCCGTGACTCGCAGGCCCTGGTGGTCATCCAGAAGCTGGAAGACGAATATGATGCGGCCTTGGATCGGGTTCCTGCCGGGGCCCGGGTGCCGGCAGGTCTGGCGCAGGTGAAGTGGATGCTGGAGGAAATGCGCATCTCGCTGTTCGCCCAGGAATTGGGCACCGCCTATTCGGTCAGCGAAAAGCGCATCCGCAAGGCCATCAAGGACGGACTGGCGGAACTGTAGCGCCGGTGCCGCGTCCCGCCACGGGCGTGGCGATAACCTGCACGTCATCTTCGTAGATGATGATGCCAGGAGCGTCGCTTTCCAGCTTCTCCCAGCCGATCTGGTGCGCGTCGAGCAACCTCAAATAGGGCTCGACGCGCTCCAGCAGGTGCTGCGCACTGTCCTTGAACCACGCCACTGCGCCCGGGTTGAGCGCATGGTCGTAGACCGCCGGCTGGCAGTCGCTCGGATTCGGATAGGCAGCGTCGTACCAGTCATTCCCGGCCCGCCAGATGGCGTGTTCCGCGACGGTAAGATTCCCGCCATAGCCCAAGCCATTGGCCAGCGCGAAAATCCCCAGGTGCACACCGCGCAGGTTTGGCACCGGCGACTGGTAGCGAATGAATTTCAAGCTTAGGCTTCGGGAACGAATTCCCCGTGGCCATCCTCGCGCAGGCCCGCGCGCAGCGCTTCGGCGTTATTGTCCATGGCCGCCGGATCGGGATTATCGGCCGCATTGGACAGGTCGAAATCCGCCAGCGAGTTGGTCGGCCACACATGCACATGCAGGTGCGGCACCTCGAAACCGGCGATCATCAATCCGGCGCGCTGGGAGGAGAAAACGCGCTTCTGCGTGCGTCCGATCTTCGTGGCGACCAGTGTCAGGTGCGCCACCAGCTCATCGGAGGCATCGGTGAACTCGTCGACCTCTTCGCGCGGAACGACCAGGGTGTGCCCATCGGACAGCGGCCCGATGGACAAGAAGCCCACACAGGTCTCGTCCTTCCACACGAAGCGGCCCGGGATTTCCCCGTTGATGATCTTGGTGAACAGCGTACTCATTGCTGCCTTTCTTGCTTGTTGGCGAAATTCTAGCGACGGTGCTTCTCATCGCTGGTGGCCACCGGCGCATCGGTGTAGGAGCAGTATTCCGACCAGCTTCCCGGGTACAGCGCCAGTTCGATCCCGGCACTGGCCGCGGCCAATACCTGATGCGCCGCGGTGATCCCGGATCCGCAGTAGGCGGCCGATCCGCTGCGCTGGGCATCGAGCTTCACGAAACTATCATGCAGCACCTCGGGGTTGCGGAAGCGCATCTGCGCGTCGAGGTTGTCGGTGGTGGGGCGGTTCAGCGCCCCGGGGATGTGCCCGGCCACCGGATCCACCGGTTCCTCGATGCCCAGGTAGCGTGCGGTGGCCCGCGAATCGATCAGCGTTCCTTCCAGCGCATCGAGCTCGTCGAACTCCACGACCGGCATCCGGCCCCAGGACAGGGACACAGTGCCGGCAGCGGGCTGCTGATAGCCCAGTGCCAGTTCCCCGCCGGCATCGCTCCAGGCGGCCAGCCCGCCATCGAGCACCTGCACGGCATCGAAACCGGCATGGCGCAGCAGCCACCAGGCCCGCGCGGCGGCCAGCGCCCCGGAATTGTCGTACACCACCACGTGGCTCTCGGCGTTGATCCCCCAGCTGCGCGCGGCAGCTTCGAAATCCGCCGGCAGCGGCAGCGGGTGGCGCCCGGTGTGCTCGCCCGGTGCGGACGAAAGCTCCTTTTCCAGGTCCACGAACACCGCGCCAGGAATATGCCCGGCGGCATAGCTCTGCGCCCCGTCATCGCGGCCCAGCACCCAACGCACATCCAATAAGACCGGCTTCTGCCCGGCAGCCAGCGCTTCGCGAAGCTGACTGGCGCTGATCAATGGGTTCATCACTGCTTGCCTCCCACCATTTTCTGCAAATCATGTTCGATGCCCTGTTCCACCCGCAGGTAGGTGCATCCCTGGCGCGCGGCGATAGCCCCGAGCTGGCGGTCGAACAGCCCCAGTCCTTGCTCGTTGAGCAGACCGTCGTGGATCGGCATCCAGCACCTGGCGTTAACCGATACCGCGAAGTCCGCGGCCTCGGCCATCTTGCCCCACGGCGCCATCACCGGCAGCATCAGCACATCTGGCTGCGCGCCGAAAGGCACCTCGTAGCTGTCACCCGGGTGGAAGACCTCCAGCTGCCCCACCGCCCGGTCCCCCAGCAGGTAACCGACATTGGCGATGCGCGGAATCGTATGGTGGATGGTCGCATGCGTGCCGCCAAAGGTCCGCACCCGGATGCCGCCGACGATGAAGTCGGAGCCGGCCTTCACGACCACCACCTGGGATTGCGCCGCTGGGGGCAGCTGCTCGCGCAGCGCCTTGGCCAGTGCGGCCGGTGCGTACAGCTCCAGCACGGAGTTCGCTTCCAGCGCCTCGATGATGGCCGGCTGGTCGGCGTGGTCGGCATGCTCGTGGGTGATCAACACGGCATTGATGCCGTCGAACGCGTTCTCAAGCTGCGAAAAACCGCCCGGATCCAGTAATATCTTGCCGTCGATCGTGGCCAATTCAATGCAGGAATGGCCCCTTAGTGTGATGCGCATATCCTTAGCGTAGGCTCAGCGCCCCGCCCGTGCCAGAGCCAGACACGCATTGCGGCCGAAAGTTGGCTAAAATTGAGGGAAACCACAGGTGATTGGCCCAGTTCGCTGGCCGGCCACCGGTCCGCAACAACGTCAAGGAATGGTGCACGTCGATGTCCCAGCCAGAAACCCGGGTCACCAAGCAGCGCCTGGCCGTCACCGAGGCACTGACCGAGGTCGATGATTTCGCAACCGCCCAGCAGCTGCACCGCTGGCTGCAGGATTCAGAGAAGAAGGTTTCGCTGGCGACGGTGTACCGCCTGCTGCAGTCCATGGCCGATGACGGCTTGGTCGACGTGCTGCGCAGCGGCGATGGCGAAGCGCGCTTCCGCCGATGCGTGACCGATGTGCACCACCACCACTTGGTCTGCCGCGTCTGCTCCAAGACCGTGGAAGTCCTGGCCCCCTCCGTGGAGCGCTGGGCCGCCCGCGTCGCTGCCGAACATGATTTCTCCGACCCGGAGCACACCGTGGAGATCTATGGTCTCTGCGCTGACTGCCGCGCCATATCCAAAACGGATTCCACCCCGGCTTCCTAGGCTTTTTACGGTCGCCGGCGCATTCCGAGCACCACTTTCGCCTCTGCGCCCGAGTTATCCCCAGCGATAATATTCGAAGACATATTCGAATATTGGGAGTATGATTATGGTATGTCAGCAGCAAAGGTGCACGGAAACGGCCTAGCCCCCGCGAGCGATCAGGAAGAGCTAGATTCCCACCTGATCCAGCTGGAAAACGACCTGTCGAGGATCCAAGACCACGGCAGCAAAACACAGTGCGCCCAAGCCATCGCCTCCATCGAAGAGCGGATTTCCTCCCTTCGCTACCAGCAAGCCGGCCTGGCTCATCAGCTGGAAAAAGAAGTCCTGCGCGAAAATGAAGAACGCGGCACCAACATCGATGACCAGGTCCGCGGAGCAGCCAGCCAGGTAGCCATTGCCCGTAAGCGCCCGCAACGCGGTTCTCGCAGTTTCCTGTCCAATTGCCGCATCCTCTTCGAAGACACCCCTAACATCGCCAGCGCTTACTCACGCGGCGAATTTACCGAAGCGCAGATTCAAGCGATGCTCACTCCCCTGCAAGATGTCCGGCCATTACGCCGGCCCCAGTTTGACAAGATATTCGGGCAGAACCCAGACATGTTTGAATCCATGGGCCCCAAGCGCATCAAGGAAACCGTCACCAACTTCACCGTTAAATACACCTCTGACCGTGAAGACAAAAAGCTCAAGGAAGCCAACGCCGAACGCTACGTCCGCTTCCACAAGGACCGCGAAGCAGGATGCGTTTTCCTCCACGCACGGCTTCCCATTGTCGGCGGCACCGGTTTGCAGATGACACTGCGAGAGCAGTCCCTGCGCATCAAACGCAAGGGTGATCCACGCACGCGCACCCAGATTCAGGCAGACTTGCTCTCCCGCTACATGTTCTTCGATGAAAATGCGGAACAGACGATCAATGTCCAGCTCGGTCTGATCATGACCGATAAATCATTGTTCATGGGAGATCGCGAACCTGCTTATCTGGAAGGCTACGGCTTCATTCCTGCCCAGACAGCCCGGGAACTGATTGGCGGCCACCAAATCCCCAACGAACTGACCTTCGAGGAAATGGAAGCCAAAATTACCCCGGAAAATATTGAGCGGATCGAAGTAATGACCGAAATAACGCGTCTTTACACCGCACCCGGGGATCAGGAACTGATCACGATGGATTCTAAAGCCCGGATCTTCCCGGAGAAGCTCAAGAAGTTCATCAGGATCCGTGACCGGCACTGCCGCACCCCATTCTGCGACGGGCTGATCGAAGAAACTGACCATGTGACCCAATTTGCCCGCGGCGGCAAGACCAGCGTGTCCAATTCTGCCGGTCGCTGCGAAATCTGCAATAAGGCAAAGCAAGCTCCCGGGTGGTACGAGTACACCGCATTCCGGGATAACTATTCGATGATGATCTGTCCGGGTTCATCAATGTCCTATCGGTCCACTGCTCCCCCGGCAACCGGATACATGCATAAGCCGTTCCCGCAATTAATGCGCGATTCCAAATGGTTCAAGGACTTCAAAGAACGGCTGAAAAATCCCGACCCGCCACAGATCGACGACAGCTAGAATGCTTCACGCGTCTAGCGGCGCTGGTCCCGCGCGGCCGCATTGCACCACCGGGAACCCGCGTCATTTATGCGCCTTGGCGCACCAAGGCCATCCCCGGACCGGAAAGGCCTGTCGCATGTTCGCCACGTCCGCTTAGCAGCATCAGCAGTTCAAGGCGGCTTCCAACAATCTGTGGGCCGAGCCCCAAGCGGAAAGTCTCGTCCTGGCTGCATAGCTGGACCTTGCTCGCCAGTTCCTTGGCTCCGCCAACGCCTTGCGGGGTGGCAGCCTGATATCTGATTGCCGGTTCCAGCGCCTTGTTTGGATAAGACCGTTGCAGGCCCACAGCACGTCGGATATCTTCCCCATGGGCAATTTCCTCGACCAAGCGGCTGGCCACAGGCACCGGCGGGGTGCAGCGCAAAGCTGCAACCTCGACGAGCTTTTGCAGTGTTCCCTCAGGAGTCGAAGCTTTCATCTCAGCTACGCCATTGTCGTTCTGCCGGTCCAGGCTGAATCCGGCCTTGGCCATGGCGATAAACAGGCGGAAGAACGTCGTCCGAGCGTTATCCGCCAGGTGGGCTGCTACGTCATGGACGCTCCAACCAGCGCAAAGCGAAGGAACCTCCCATGAGGCCGCGTCCAAGGTTTCCAGATCGTCGATTAACGCAAGGCGTTCAGCATGGACCATCGGCCAGATTTCATGGGCTGGAATTTTACGCATACCCCAGCTTTGCCGGTGGAGGTGTTGCTAGTCAATCTGTCAGGGACACAGGCGCCCGATGCCCTGAGGCTGGGCCTAGACCTGGTGCCGGCGCGGGGAACGCATGGCTTCCACTCCACGGCAGATTACGTAGATCACGAAGGAAATCGTGGTGACGTATGGGCTGATAGGCAAAGAACCGGCCAATGCCAGCAGAATGCCGCCCACAACAGCAAGTTCGGCAAACACAATCGAGAGCACAACGGTGATGATCGGATTGGAGCTCACTCGCATGGCCGCTGCAGCTGGCGTGATCAGCAATGCCAATACCAGCAAGGCACCGACAACTTGAATTGTCACGGCAACAGCCAACGCCAGAATCATCATGAAGATAATCGACAGGCCAGAGGTGCGCACGCCACGGGCGTTGGCAACTACGGGATCCACCGACGCGAAGGTCAGCGGGCGCCAAACGAGCAGCAACGCGATCACCACCACAGCAGAAAGCGCCAGCATTCCATTCAGCTGCACGTCATCCACGGCAACGATCTGTCCAGTCAGCAAGCCGAACTTATTGGCGCTTCGTCCCTCGTATAGCGAGATGAACAAGATGCCCAGGCCCAGGCCGAAGGGCATGAGCACACCGGTAATAGAATTTCGATCTCTGGCCCTGGTCCCGAGGAAGCCGAGAATCAGGGCGGCGATCAGTGAGCCCAATACCGAACCGGTGACCACATCGGCGCCGATCAGCAACGCAAAAGCCGCACCGGCAAAAGAGAGTTCAGCGATGCCGTGCACGGCAAATGCCATGTCGCGCATCATGATGAAGATGCCAATCAGGCCGCCGACGACGCCTAGGACAGCGCCGGCAATCAATGAGTTGCTGACCAGCGGAAGCAGCAACGCATAGTCTTGGAAGTTAAAGGCTTTTTCTACGAGGTCGGAAAAGTTCATCTCCTGCTCCTACTTTCCCGCCGCTAGGTCGATATCTTCAGCATGGTCATGCCCATCAGCCGGCAACGCACGATTACCGTCTCCGGAGACCACCACAATGCGGTCGTTCACCCGCAGCACCTCTACCGGTGCGCCATAGAGCTTGGTGAGCACCGAAGATTGCATGACTTCGTCCACACTGCCCAGATGGAAGCGTCCTTCGGCCAGATACAGGACCCGATCCACGTAGGGCAGGATCGGATTGATCTCGTGGGTAACGAAAACTACTGCGCTGCCGCGCTCCACCGCTTGGCGGTGGATCACTTCGCTGATCGCCTGCTGGTGATTCAGGTCCAAGGAGAGCAACGGCTCATCGCAGAGCAAAACCCGGGGATTGCTGGCCAACGCCTGAGCGGCGCGCAAGCGCTGCTGTTCGCCACCGGACAGGTCAGACACCGCACGGTTGGCGTAAGCGGTAGCTCCGACCATTTCCAGCAGTTCATCAACCTTGCCGCGTACCGACTTGTGAGCCAGGCGAACACCGAGCTTCGTGCCATCGAGGCCCAGCGCTACCAGATCGCGAGCGCGCAGCGGAACATTGTCGCCAAAGGGGCGCTGCTGCGGGATCAATCCGACCGCGGATGATCCCCGGCGTACCGGCTCGCCTGCAATCGAGACACTGCCGCGGTTCAGTGCGGTTGTGCCCAGCATCGTGTTGATGAAGCTGGTCTTGCCTGACCCGTTGGGTCCGAGAACGGCAAGGAACTCCCCCGCCGCAATGGACAGGTTCAGTTCTTCCCAGAGCACGCGCGAGCCATAGGCAAGACGCGCGTCTTCAAATCTGACGATGGGGCTCTGTGTCATTGACTGCTTTCTAGCTTGTGCTGGCTGAGGATGGGCCGGCAACGAAAAACTGCGGTGCCCTCAATGGACACCGCAGTCAATCCTACCAGTTGCGAGTCATTCGCAATACGAGTTCAAGCGTGAGTTTGAGCTATTTTGCTTGCTTCTCACTGCGCGGAGGGTTCACGCGCTTACGCGTGGTATCGGTAATTTCACCGACCAGCACCTCAATGACATCTTCCAAGAAGACCACACCGATGGTTGAACCCGACTCGTCGACGACGGCCGAAAGGTGGTTGCCTTCCTGGCGCATCGCTTCCAGAGCGGCTTCGATTTCGGTGTCCTGGCCCAAGCGGCCCAACGGGTGCAGCGGCAGATCCAGCAAAGGCTGCGTGGAGTGCGCATCATCGATGAGCATCACGTCCTTCACATGCCAGTAGCCCACAGGAACCTCGTTCTTGGTTATCACCATGCGCGAAAACCCAGTCTTGCCGACCTTCTTCTCGAACTCGCGTGCCGTGGTCTGCCCGTATTCCAAAGTGAACAGGTCATCGATCTTCACCATGCAGCTGCGCGCAGTGACCGAGGAGAATTCCAGCGCCTTGGTCAGGCGAGCGGCATCGTCTTCATCCAGCGCGCCCTCTTCCGAGGAGGTATCGATGATCGAACGAACTTCAGCGGCAGTGTACGAGCTGGCCACTTCGTCTTTCGGCTCGATGCCAAAGGCATGCAGCACCAGGTTGGCAATGCCGTTCAGCGATGCGGTAATCGGGGTGAGCACCTTCGACAGGCCTACCAGCGGCATGGCCAGCAGCAGCACGGCCTTATCGGCAACGGACACCGAGATGTTCTTCGGCACCATCTCACCGAAAGTCACGTGCAGGAAGGTCACCAGAACCAGGGCAATCAAGAACGCGACGGTGTCGGCAACGGACGAAGCCATGCCGATCATCGTCAGCGGCTCAGCCAACAGGTGGTGGATCGCAGGTTCGGAGATATTCAGGATCAGCAGCGAGCAGACGGTAATGCCCAGCTGGCACACCGCCAGCATGATCGAAACATGCTCCATGGCATACAGCGCAACCTTCGCGCGCTTATTGCCTTCGTCGGCCAGCGGCTCAATTTGCGAACGGCGCGCGCTCATGACCGCGAATTCACCAGCAACGAAGAACGCGTTGCCGGCCAGCAGGACAACTAGCCAGATCAGGCCCATGACACTACTCATCGTCGGCCTCCTGCGCTGGTGCTGCTGGTTCGAAGCGAACCTGGGAAATGCGGCGGCCATCAAGCTCGGTCACAGTGAATACGCCATGCTCGGTTTCGACCCGGTCGTTGAGTTCAGCCAGGCGGCCCAGTTCGGCGAGCATGAAGCCGCCGATGGTTTCGTAGCTGGATTCTTCCGGGATGACGTCGTTATCGAAGTTCTCGTTGACCTGGTCCGGGCGGTACATGCCCGGGAACAGCCAATTGCCATCAGGCTGGGTGACAGCCTCTTCCTCGTCTTCGTCGTGCTCGTCGGATACTTCGCCGACAATTTCCTCGACCAGATCTTCCAAGGTGACCAGCCCCGCGGTTCCACCGTATTCGTCCATCACGATCGCAACTTGGAATTCGGCGGCACGCAGCTGCTCGAGCAGCACGTCCAGGTGGATGGTTTCGGGCACATACAGTGCGTCACGGGCGAACTCGCCGACCTGCAGCGCTTCGCGGCGCTCGCGAGGCACCGAGACAATGGCCTTGACGTGGCAGATGCCTTGGATTTCATCGGTGGAGCCGGTGGTGACCGGGAAGCGCGAGAAACCGGTGTCGGCGCTGACCTCGATCAGTTCGGAGAGCGCAGCCTCGGAATCGATGGTGGACATCGAAGTTCGCGGGGTCATTACGTCGGCCGCAGTGCGCTCGGAGAATTCAATCGTGGATTCCACGAAGCGGGCGGTTTGCAGGTCCAAGGTTCCCAGCTGGGCCGAACGGCGCACCAGCGAGGCCAATTCCTGAGAGGAACGGGCGGCAGAGATTTCTTCCTTGGCTTCAAGGCCGAAGAATTTGCGCAAGACCGCATTTGAAAAGCCGTTGAGCACGATGATGGCGGGCTTGAAGATGGCGGTGAAGACCAGCTGCGGACGGGCCAGCAGCTTGCCGACCTTCATCGCCTGGGCGATTGCCATGTTCTTCGGGACCAATTCGCCGATCAGCATCGAAAGCAAGGTGGCAACGACCATGGAGACCACCACGGCGATGGCCAACGCGCTTGCCGCAGGCACCCCGAATTGTTCCATCAGCGGTTCGAGCAGGGCGCTCATCGCTGGTTCCAGCACGTAACCGGTCAGCAGCGTGGTCAAGGTAATACCCAGCTGGCAGCTGGAAAGCTGGGTGGAGAGGGAAGTCAAGCACTGCAGCAGTGGCTTGGCGCCGCGTTCACCGTTGTCAACGGCGCGCTGCACGGTGCTCTTATCCAAGGCGACCATGGAGAATTCCACGGCCACGAAGAAGCCAGTGCCGAGAATCAGCAACAGGCCAAAAAGTATTGAGAGCCATTCCATAGGTGCTTATCGCCACCTATTCAATGGCGTGCGAAGTTCAGTTTCAGTACCGATCAGGCGGCAACTAGAAGGCTCCAAACGGGAGGCAGAACTTCCTGAACATGGACTATTGTGGCCGGCACTGCGCCCTTGGGCGGCACACCGGTTTGGAGAGTGAGATTCCATAGTGCGAATCAGTCTATCGAACCGAGCGCCATTGTGCACCACTTCGAGAATCGCTCGCTCAACGGTGGTTCAGGCAAGGTAAACGGCATGTTATACGCAACACTTTCGTGACATTAGATACGTGCCGTGGCCAAGAGCGAGAAAAAGTCACTAGACTGGTGCGCAGGTCTAGAAATCTTGTGGGCCGCAGTGGTCGTATCACGTCCTCGAAAGACCACCGGCTCAAGCTAGAACAACGTAGAAATCAGGGAAGAGGCGTTGCACGTGCCAGAGCAAGCACACCACCGACTTACTGAAGAGTTTGGTGGAAACGAGTGGCTAGTAGACGAGCTGTTCGAACAGTATCTCGTCGACAAGAACTCGGTAGATAAGAAATGGTGGGATATTTTCGAATCTCTCGCCGCCGAAAAGACGGCACCAGCAGCACCGGCAGCGCAGCCGGCGCCAGCGGCAGCAGCCTCGGCTGCTGCTCCAGCAGCCAACGGCCAGGGCGCACCACGCGCCGCGGCCCAGGCTCGTGCCACCGAACCAGCCCCTGCGGCCAAGGCAGCTCCGGCCGCCGAGGCAAAGAAGGCTGAACCAGCACCGAAGACTGCGCCGATCCCGGCCCAGGCACCGAAGGCTACCCCTTCCACCGAACTTTTCGGTGAGGAAAAGCGCACCCCGCTGCGTGGCCCAATGAAGGCCATCGCCACCAACATGGATGCCTCCCTCACCGTGCCTACCGCCACCACCGTGCGTGCGGTTCCAGCCAAGGTGATGATCGACAACCGCATTGTCATCAACAACCACCTCAAGCGCGCCCGCGGCGGCAAGATCTCCTTCACCCACCTGATCGGCTTCGCCGTGATCCGTGCGCTCAAGCAGATCCCATCGATGAACGTCACCTACGATGTCATCGACAAGAAGCCAACCGCGATCCAGCCAGCCCACGTGAACTTCGGCATCGCCATCGACATGCCGAAGCCAGATGGCACCCGCATGCTGGCCGTGCCGAACATCAAGGCCGCAGAGACCCTGAGCTTCAACGAGTTCTGGGCCACCTACGAAGACCTGATCAAGCGCGCCCGCGGCAACAAGCTGACCGCTGACGACTACGCCGGCACCACCGTTTCGCTGACCAACCCAGGCGGCATCGGCACCGTTCACTCGGTACCGCGTCTGTCCAAGGGCCAGGCCGCGATCATCGGCGTCGGCGCACTGGAATACCCAGCAGAGTACCGCGGCTCTTCGGAGAAGACCGTGGCTGCCTTGGGCATCGGCAAGCACATCACCCTGACCTCCACCTACGACCACCGCGTCATCCAGGGTGCAGGTTCGGGCGAATTCCTGAAGCTGGTCGAATCGCTGCTGCTCGGTGAGCAGAACTTCTACGACGAGATCTTCGAGCAGCTGCGCATCCCTTACGAGCCTGTTCGCTGGGCCGTTGACAACCAGGTCGACATCGACCTGCAGGTCAACAAGGTTGCCCGTATCCAGCACCTGATCAACTCCTACCGCGTGCGCGGCCACCTGATGGCCGACATCAACCCGCTGGAATACGTCCAGCGCAAGCACCCGGACCTGGACATCAACAGCTACGGCTTGACCCTGTGGGATCTGGACCGCGAGTGGCTGGCTGGCGGCCTGGGCGGCAAGGACCGCGCCCTGCTGCGCGACATCCTCGGCGTGCTGCGCGATGCTTACTGCCGCACCATCGGCACCGAGTACATGCACCTGCAGAACCCTGAAGAGCGGGAGTGGTTCCAGGCAAAGCTGGAGTCCGGCTACGCCAAGCCAAGCCGCGAAGAGCAGCTGCGCATCCTGAGCAAGCTGAACTCCGCAGAGGCCTTCGAGACCTTCCTGCAGACCAAGTTCGTTGGCCAGAAGCGCTTCTCGCTGGAAGGCGGCGAATCGCTGATTCCACTGCTGGATGCGATCATCTCCGACGCAGCCGACGAGCAGCTGGACGAGGTCGCCATCGGCATGGCCCACCGCGGCCGCCTGAACGTGCTGACCAACATCGCCGGCAAGACCTACGCACAGGTCTTCCGCGAATTCGAAGGCACCGCTACCCCGGGCTCGGTCCAGGGTTCGGGCGACGTGAAGTACCACTTGGGCACCGAGGGTTCGTACACCTCGGATGCCGGCAACCAGACCAAGATCTACCTGGCTGCCAACCCATCGCACCTGGAAGCAGTCGATCCAGTGCTCGAGGGCATCACCCGCGCCAAGCTGGACCGCCTGAACTCGAAGAACACCGTACTGCCGATCCTGGTTCACGGCGATGCCGCATTCGCAGGCCAGGGCGTTGTCTCCGAGGTACTGGCCATGAGCCAGCTGCCGGGCTACAAGACCGGCGGCACCGTGCACGTGATCGTGAACAACCAGATCGGCTTCACCACCGCTCCGAGCTCCTCGCGTTCCTCGGTCTACGCCACCGATGTGGCCCGCACCGTGCAGGCTCCGATCTTCCACGTCAACGGGGATGACCCGGAGGCAGTGGTCCACGTAGGCCAGCTGGCCTTCGAGTACCGCCAGAAGTTCGGCAAGGACGTCGTCATCGACCTGGTGTGCTACCGCCGCCGCGGCCACAACGAGGGCGATGACCCTTCGATGACCCAGCCGATCATGTACAACCTGATCGAAGCCAAGCGCTCGACCCGCAAGCTGTACACCGAGGCCCTGGTTGGCCGCGGCGACATCACGCAGGAAGAAGCCGAGAACGTATTGGCCGAGTACAAGGAGAACCTGGAGCGCATCTTCGCCGAGACGCATGCCGCCCAGACCTCCCCGATCCCGATCATCACCCCGGGCTCGACCATCAACGACCTGGAGAAGCCATTCGCCCAGGCTGCCGACGAGAACACCGTCGACGGCGCACGCGGTTCGGCCATCTCCGCACAGGTCCTGGCCAAGATCGGTGCCGCCCACCTGGAAATCCCAGAGGGCTTCACCATGCATACCAAGCTGAAGTCGCTGCTGGAACGCCGCGAGAAGATGTCCCGCGAGGGCGGCATCGACTGGGGCTTCGCCGAAATCGCTGCCCTGGGCTCGCTGTCCATGGAAGGCGTGCCAGTTCGCCTGGCCGGCCAGGACTCCCGCCGCGGCACCTTCGTGCAGCGCCACTCGGTCTTCCACGACCGCGAGAACGACAGCGAGTGGTACCCAGTACACCACTTGAGCGATGACCAGGCCCCGCTGTGGATCTACGACTCGCTGCTCTCCGAATACGCAGCGCTGGGCTTCGAGTACGGCTACTCGGTGGAGCGTCCGGATGCACTGGTGATGTGGGAAGCCCAGTTCGGCGACTTCGTCAACGGCGCGCAGACCGTGATCGATGAGTTCATCTCCTCGGCCGAGCAGAAGTGGTCCCAGTCCTCTTCGCTGGTCATGCTGCTGCCGCATGGCTATGAAGGCCAGGGTCCGGACCACTCCTCGGCCCGCATCGAGCGCTTCTTGCAGCTGTGTGCGGAAAACAACATGGTTGTGGCCCAGCCGTCCACCGGTGCCAACCACTTCCACCTGTTGCGCCGCCAGGCCTACGCCCGCCCGCGCAAGCCGCTGATCGTCTTCACCCCGAAGCAGCTGCTTCGCCTGAAAGCTGCGGCAAGCCAGGTCGAGGACTTCACCTCGGGCAGCTTCCGCGAGGTCATCGGCGACGCGTCGATCACCGATACGAACGCTGTGGACAAGGTGCTGCTGTGCTCGGGTCGTGTCTACTACGACCTGCTCGCGGCCCGCACCAAGGCCAACGACACCAAGACCGCACTGGTACGTGTCGAGCAGCTCTACCCGGCTCCTGCCGAGCAGATCGCCGCCGAACTGGCCAAGTACCCGAACGCCTCGGTTTCGTGGGTTCAGGACGAGCCTGCTAACCAGGGTCCATGGCCGTTCTTCGGCCTGTACGTTGCTCCATCGCTGGATCAGAAGATCACCTTGGTCTCCCGTCCGGCATCGGCAGCAACCTCCGCTGGTAACGCAAAGCGCCACGAAGCAGAAAACGCAGTGCTGATCCAGCAGGCTTTCGCCCGCTAAGACGCATCAGCTGAACGCTGCTGGCCACCTGTTGCCGGCGAACTTCCTACCTAGAAACATCTTGGAAGTTCGCCGGCAACAGTGCTTTAACCCCGATGCTGGTTTTTCGCAGGAAATTGTGGGGTTTATCCAATGGCCACCTCCCCCGTTGCCGTTGCGATGACTGCTAAGGTGGGGATCGATTCATCATTTTGGAGCCAACGAAAGGTCGCCCAGTTGGAGTTACGCACAATCCGCATTACCGCAATCGGAGATGAGCTGCTGGCAGGACATGGCGACCCCCGCGGATTAGGCTGGTTCGGCCGTGTCATGGCCCGCACCCAGGATCCGGCCCTGCGTCTGCAGTCCTTCGTGCTGGCTTCCCCCGCCGAAGGATCCGAGGCCCTGGCCGAACGCTGGCTGGGCGAAGCCTCGCGCCGCTTCAGCGACCAGTACGAAAACCGCCTGGTCATCGCGCTGTCCGACCGCGACGTCGATCTGGACGTGTCCACCGCGCGTAGCCGGTTGAACCTGGCCAATATCCTGGATTCGGCCTCGCAGATGAACATCAAGGCGCTGCTGGTTGGTCCAGCCCCGGGCCTGGATGATGCGCGCAACCAGCGCGTGGCGGAACTGAACCGCGTCTATTCGGATGTGGCCCTGCGCCGCAACCACCACTACGTCGATACCTTCACCCCGCTGCGCGCCCATGCGCAATGGCGTGCTGACTTGAACGCCTCGGGCGGAGTTCCAGGCCAGGCGGGATACGGCCTGATGGCTTGGCTGGTGCTGCACCGCGGCTGGTATTCCTGGCTGGACTTGCCAGAACCCGGCGAAGGTTAACCACCGGTGTTCCGTTAGGAAATTGCCATTAAAGTGTGAAAGACTATGAGCCGGCCCGAGTTTTTCGGGAAGTAATATTGATCCCTCTAAGGAGTCACCATGTCGAAGCGCGCTCGTAAGCGTCGCGATCGCAAGCGTGGCGGTGCCAACCACGGCAAGCGCCCAAACAGCTAAGCGATGCGAACATAAAAGAACCCCGTACCCTTCGAGATCAACTCGGAAGATACGGGGTTTCTCTTTGCCTGCTTAGTGGCCGGATTCCACGCGGATCTGCGAGATGCGCGCGATGATGTTGGCCTTGAGCGTCTGCGGGGCATGCTCCTGGCAGCTGCGGCGCACCACCGAACGGATGATGCACTCCAGGTCGTACTGCTCGGTGCATTCGGGGCAGCCGTCCAGATGCGACTTGACCTCCTTGAGGTCGGCCAGGGTCAGCGCGCCGTCGAGGTACTCATAGATGCGGACGATGCGGTCATCGGCGCAATCACCCAATGAATTGCAATCCATCTTATTTCGCTCCTCGTTCAGCCTTGGCTCCGCGTTTGCTCTGCGTGCCGTTGGCGATCCCACGATCTGCGGCGTAATCCGCCAGCAGTTCCCTCAAATTCTTGCGTCCGCGATGCAGCCGGGACATCACGGTACCGATCGGCACTCCAAGGATCTCACTGGCTTCCTTGTAGCTGAAGCCCTCGACATCCACGAAGTAGACGGCCATGCGGAAGTCTTCCCCGATGGACTGCAATGCGGCCTTCACATCCGAATCCGGCAGGTGATCCAGCGCCTCGGCCTCAGCCGAACGCAACCCGGCCGGAGAATGCTCCATGGCCTGGGCCATCTGCCAATCTTCGATCGTGTCCGTGGAGGTGCGCTGCGGTTCGCGCTGCCGCTTGCGGTACAGGTTGATGTACGTGTTGGTCAGGATGCGGTACAGCCAGGCCTTCAGATTAGTGCCGGGCTTGTACTGGTGGAAGGCGGAATAGGCCTTCGTATAAGCCTCCTGCACCAGATCCTCGGCATCTGACGGGTTGCGCGCCATGCGCAGGGCAGCCGAATACAGCTGATCCACGTACTGCATCGCATCACGCTCAAAGCGTTCGCGGCGTTGCTCCTCGGACTCAGCAGCCGCATCGGGCAGATTCTCGTCCACACTCTTGTTGTTCATCACTGCCGAGTCTACGCGTTCGACCGGCTTTAAGCGCGTGCCAGCACCACTGCGCAGGCCGCGTGGTTCCTCGGCAACCGCGCATGCGGTGCCGCCGGCGTTTGAAGTGTCCTGTCGTATCGTCACACTAGGTACAACCAGCCGGGACAAAACCTTATTCCCCCGCCAATCTCGGCTAGGATTAAGCAGTGGGCGCAGAGCATCTGCGATGCTGCTGCGCACCGTGAAAACATGCCTCGAGCCGAAGGATCTACCAATCAGTACTGCAAGCGCCCCTGGGAGCCCAACCGATAAGCTGCACAACGCAGAAAAGACCTGGTGGGCCGCGCCTCATGCCGCCACCGGCCTGGACGCCATCGTCTCGGTGCCCGCTTCGAAGTCCTTGACCAACCGGTATCTGATCCTGGCGGCCCTGGCCTCCTCGCCATCCACCATCCACAACACGCTCATCAGCCGCGACACCGAACTGATGCTCGACGCGCTGGCCGCTTTCGGCATCGGCATCGAACGCACCACGCAGCCGGATGGCTCCACCACCGTGGCCATCACCCCGGGCAAGCTGGCCACCGGCCCGCTGTCCATCGACTGCGGCCTGGCCGGCACCGTCATGCGCTTCGTTCCGCCGCTGGCCGCCGTTGCCGGTGCCAGCGTGGCATTCGATGGCGATGAAGCAGCCCGCGTGCGCCCGATGGCCCCGGTGCTCGACGCCTTGGAAACCCTGGGTGCCCGGATCGAATATGCCGGCACCCCCGGCATGCTGCCCTTCACCATGGACGCCAGCGCATTGCAGGAGCGCCACGAGGTGCTCATCGACGCCTCGGGCAGCTCCCAGTTCATCTCCGCACTGCTGCTGGTCGGCCAAGCACTGCCCGGTGGGCTGAAGCTGCGGGCCGCCGCGGGGCATATCGCCTCCCCTGACCACATTGCCATGACCGTGCAAACCCTGCGCGAACTGGGCGTCGAGGTAGCCGTGGGCGAGGATGCACGCAGCTGGTCCATCGCACCGGGTCAGCTTTCCGGGTTCACTATCACCGTGGAACCGGACCTGTCCAACGCCGGTCCCTTCCTGGCGGCCGCCTTGGCCACCAACGGCACCGTGCGCGTGCCCTTCTGGCCTGCATCCACCACCCAGGTGGGTGGCAAATGGGTGCAGATCCTGAGCCGGATGGGCGCAGAAATCAGCCACGGCGAGGACGGAGTGCTCACCGTACGCGGCACCGGAGTGATCCGCGGCATCGACTACGCCGATGCCTCCGAATTGGCTCCCACCCTGGCCGCGCTGTGCACCCTGGCGGACTCCCCCAGCAAGCTGACCGGCATCGGGCACCTGCGCGGGCACGAAACGGACCGGCTGGCGGCACTGGAAACCGAGCTTGCCAAGGTCGGTGCCACGGTGACCTCCACCGACGACGCGTTGGAAATCATTCCCGGAACCCTGCAGGCAGCCGATCTGGACTCCTACGAGGATCACCGGATGGCCACCGCAGGCGCACTGCTGGGCCTGGCCATCGAAGGGGTGCGCGTGGAAAATATCGCCACCACCGCCAAGACCATGCCCGACTTCCCGCAACTCTGGACCGACATGGCCGCCACCGCAAAGGGCCAGGGCTAATGCGCTACTCGGACTACGACGAATCCTCGGTACGCATCCGCCCGAACAAGAAGGGCAGCCGCCCGCGCACCAAGGACCGCCCTGCTTACGAGCAAGCGGTGATCGGCCGCATCATCACCGTGGACCGCGGCCGCTACACCGCGATCCTGGATGAAGATACCGCCAACGAACGCATCGTGATCGCCGCCCGCGCCCGCGAACTGCGCCGCCAAGCCATCGTTCCCGGTGACCTGGTGGGACTGGTAGGCGATACCTCCGGCAAGCCCGATACCCTGTCCCGGCTGATCCGCATCGAAGAACGCACCACGCTGCTGCGCCGCAGCGCCGATGACACCGACGCGACCGAGCGCGTGGTCGTAGCCAACGTGGACAAGCTGGTCATCGTGGTGGCCGCAGCGAACCCCGAGCCGCGCACCGGCTTCGTGGACCGCGCCCTGGTGGCCGCCTACGACGCCGGCATCCAGCCGGTGCTGTGCGTGACCAAGGCCGATGTGAAGGACCCAGCCGACTTCCTGACCCACTACGAGGGCCTGGATTTCCCGGTAGTCATTTCCCGCACCACCGCAGCCGATGCCTCCGGTGTGGATGCGCGCAGCGCCGACGGTGCCAGCGCCCGCCTGGATGCCGGGGCCCTGGCCGAACTTGAACAGATCCTCTCGGGCTGCGTCTCAGTGGTCCTGGGCCACTCCGGAGTCGGCAAGTCCACCCTGGTCAACGCGCTGACCGGCTCCACCCGCGCCACCGGGCACGTGAACGCGGTGACCGGCCGCGGCCGGCACACCTCCTCCAACGCCCTGGCCCTGCGCCTGGGCGATACCCCTGGCTCCTGGCTGATCGACACCCCGGGCATCCGCTCCTTCGGGCTGGGCCTGGTGGATCCGGATAACATCCTGGCCGCCTTCGAAGACCTGGCCGAAATCGCCACCGGCTGCCCGCGCGGCTGCACCCACGCCGCCGGCGAGGCCGGCTGCGCGCTGGAAGCCTGGGCCGAAAATGCCGAAGGCACCCAGGCAGCAGACCGGCTGGCTTCCTACCGCCGGTTGGTCACCACCGAGGAAACCACGCACGAAAAGGAGCTCGGCGCGCTCTAAGCGCCCGCGAACACCATGGCTGAATACACCCTGCAGCAAGATCTCGACTTCGCCCTGGCCCTGGCCGACAAGGTCGATGCCTTCACCCTGGCCCGCTACGGCGCCAACGACCTGGTGGTCGAATCCAAGCCGGACATGACCCCGGTCTCCGACGCCGACCGTGGCGCCGAGCAGCTGATCCTGGCCGAACTGGCCGCCCACCGGCCCGATGATTCGGTGCTCGGCGAGGAATTCGGCGTGCACGGCAGCGGTTCGCGGCGCTGGGTCATCGACCCTATCGACGGCACCAAGAACTTCGTGCGCCGCGTGCCGGTCTGGGCCACGCTGATCGCGCTGCTCATCGACGACGAACCGGTACTCGGCGTGATTTCCGCCCCGGCCATGGTCCGCCGCTGGCATGCGGCCACCGATCTGGGCGCCTTCGTGACCGAACCCGGAGCAGCGGTGGGCACCACCGCCACCCGCCCGCTGCAGGTTTCCTCGGTCGCCTCGCTGGCCGATTCCTCGCTGGGGTACGCCTCGTTGAACGGCTGGAAGGACGCCGGCAAGCTCGATGGCTTCCTGGAGCTGCTGGATACCGCCTGGCGCACCCGCGGCTACGGCGACTTCCTGTCCTACGCGCTGCTGGCCGAGGGTGCGCTGGATGCCGCCTTCGAGCCGGAACTCGAACTTTACGACATGGCCGCACTGGTGCCGGTAGTGCGCGAAGCCGGGGGCCGGTTCACCTCTGTCGCCGGCGTTGAAGGCTGCCACGGCGGCAATGCACTGGCCACCAATGGCAAGCTGCACGAGGCGATCCTGCCGTATCTGAATCGCAGCTAGGCCCGCACCAGGATGAAAAGCGCACGCCGCGGGCCGGCCGGGCTGACCACCAGTGAAGAGGACTACCTCAAGGCGCTGTACCTGCTCACCGAGTGGGAAGAGACCGAGGTGAGCACCGGCGCGCTGGCCGACCAGCTGGGCCTGTCCCCTGCCTCGGCCACCGCGATGGTGCAGAAGCTGGCGGCCAAGTCGCTGGTCCACCACGTGCCGCGCGGAGCCATCACGCTCAGTTCCACCGGCAGGCGCGAAGCCTTGCGCATGGTGCGCCGCCACCGGCTGCTGGAAACCTTCCTGCGGGACGAGCTGGGCTACGGCTGGGATGAAGTCCATGATGAGGCCGAAGAGCTGGAGCACACCGTCACCGACCGCTTCGTGGACGCCTTGGATGCCCGGCTGGGCTATCCGCGGCACGATCCGCACGGGGATGCAATTCCCAGCGCGCACGGCCTGCTGCCGGCCTCGCAGGCCATCCGCTTGGACCGCTTTACCGGCGCTCGGGCCATCATCGACCGGATCAGCGACGAGGATCCGCAGTTCCTGCGCCGTGCCGCAGCCCAGGGCCTGGTGCCCGGAGCGGTAATCGAACTGCCCCATCAGCTGGATTTCATCGATGCTTCGCTGATCTGGGTGCGCCGCAGCTAGGGGTGCCCCAGCTGTGCAAGAATAAAAAGCGACGCGCCACCACGGCGCACCCGAGCGCTCAGGGAGGCAGCATGGTTGCACGGCCGATCATTCTCGGCGTTCCCGATCGCGTTGATGCCCATGTGCTGGCCACCGCCGCAGAACTTGCCGCCAAGCTGCGCACCACGTTGCTGTGCATCCACGTGGATGTCACCCGCTACCAGCTGGAAGAACTGGACGATGGCTCCGTGCGCAGCGCCCCGCTGGACCCTGATTCCGGCGAAGAATCGCTTCAGGACTTCCCCGCGGAACTGCTCCAGCAGATCCAAGCGCAGTTGGCAGGCTTGGACCTGCACTGGCAGACCCAGGCCAGGGCTGGCGGAGCCGGAGCGCAACTGGCACAGCTTGCCGTGGCCCATGACGCGGCATTGATCGTGCTCGGAGTTCGCCAGCGCTCGGTGGCCAACAGGATACGCGAGGTGCTCAACGGCTCCGTCGCCCTGCATCTGGCGCATCGACAGTGCTATCCAGTCCTCCTGGTCCCGCCACCAGCTTCCCCTCGCGCAGAATAGCTCCCCGCACCATGACATTGCCACCGGCACCAACCTCGCAGAACTCTGCGCCACGATTCTATCTGCGTCCTGGCTTGCTGTTGCTGGTGTTCCTCGGTGGCGCACTGGGAACTGCCGCCCGGCAGGCCTTAGGCATGCTCTTCCCCGAGGCAAGCGTTGTCCTGGTCTCAATTTTCATCGCCAATATCCTCGGCGCCTTCCTGCTGGGGATGCTGCTTGAAGCGCTCTCGCGACGAGGCCGGGATGTGGGCCGGCGCCGCTCGCTTCGCCTGTTGCTGGGCACCGGCTTCATGGGTGGCTTCACCACCTACAGCGCCCTGGCTACAGGAACCATGCAGTTGTTGCGCTCCGGGGCCATGCCCTGGGCGCTGGCTTATCCCCTGGGCACGGTGATCCTCGGCGCGCTGGCGACCTGGTGCGGTATCGCGGTGGGTGCCAAATGGGCGGCCCGATCCCCAGGAGGACGTCGATAGTGCTCTCCCCCGGCTTATTCCTGATCGTCTCGCTGTGTGGCGGCGTAGGTGCCTGCCTGCGCTTCGTGCTTGATGCTCTGATCAAATTATGGCTTCCAAGCTCGTTGCCCTGGGGAACGATCCTCATCAACATCTCAGGGTCCTTCGCTTTGGGCCTGCTCACCGGGCTGTTCGCCGGAGGGCTCTTGCCTGAGCCATGGCTAGTGGCAGCCGGTACGGGCCTACTTGGCGGCTACACGACATTTTCGACGGCCAGTTTCGAAACCATTCGCCTGCTGCAGGCAGGCCAGCTTGCAGCCAGCCTGGTTAACGCCGCAGGTACCTTGCTGGCGACGGTCTTAGCGGCCCTGCTCGGCTTCCAAGTTGCGTTGCTGTTCTAGCCGGAAATAACAAATGCCAAGCCCTTCGGCTTGGCATTTGCTGTAATTCTAGCGAGCTGCGCGTCGTCCCTTGGGAGCACCGCTACTTGCTCTGCTTGGAGCCTGCTTAGGCGGCTTCTTGGTCCGGTCGTGCGGCACCACATAACCACCGGTGGCAATGATCAATATCGCGCTGATTGCGGTCAACGCGAGCATCGCAATCGCCCAGATCTGGGACTGGTCATAGAAGGAGTGGTCCACGCTCAGCCAGAGGACGTAAGCGCCAACCAGGTAAATGATATGTATCAGCAGCAGCCTGGTGCGCAACCGGAGCTTGACGACGGCCTTCGGGGAGAAGAAGATCGCCCACACCACCAACAGCGGAATAACTACTACGAGAATTGCCGGAATCGTCGGCAAGTCGACGAAGGCGATCGCCGCCAACGCTGCGGCGAAGAGCAGTCCTACTTCCAAGAGGAAAGCCACTACGGCATAGATTGCTGAAAGGAAAGGCGATACCCGTTGGGAACTATTTTTACCCATCGACTTCAATCTCACTCCAATTCTGCACACGATGCCGTTTCAAAGCCTAGGACTTTCATTTCAAGTCTATGTGTAAATTCTCCATCCTGCGAACAGGCTCGCGATGCAAACGCCGACTTCGAGGCAAACAAAAAGCTCCGGAATCAAGACGTTGGTCCTGATTCCGGAGCTGAATTTTGTGGAGATGGGGAGAATTGAACTCCCGTCCGATGTGGTGTTGCCAGGTCTTCTCCGGGCGCAGTTTGCTACGGAATTTCTCTGCCCCAACCATCACGCAAACATGTGGTTGATCCGGGCACAGTTGCCTAAATGTGTACCCAGCAGCGGCAACATCCGCTGGATACAGTGGCTATCTAAATGACGTTAGGAACAGGGGCGATAGCATCCCCTGGCTAACGGACTGTCTGGCTGCTTAGGCAGCGAGAGCGAAGTCAGTGCGCTTTGATTCGGCACTTATTGGTTTGCAAAGAGCGTTTACGAGATAACTTTGCGTCCTCGGCCCGCTTCATCTGTCGCGACTCACACCGTCGAAACCGATCATCCCCGTATTTTGTTGTCAGTCCCGGTTTCCCGAGTACAACCACACCCTAAGGCGTGTCTATCAAGCATAGCGCAACGCATGGGATTGCTCCAACGCGAAATGCACCACACCCTGGTCTTAGGCGTTGCCGCGGTTGCGCTCACGCATCGCACGCAACGCTTCGCGGTTGTCCTGCTTTTCGCGCAGGGTCTGCCGCTTGTCGAATTCCCGCTTACCGCGGGCTACGCCGATTTCCACCTTGGCACGGCCAGATTTGAAGTACAGGCTCAATGGGACAACGGTGAGCCCGGCCTCGCTGATCTTGCGCTCAATTTTGATTAGTTCCTGGCGGTGCAGCAAAAGCTTGCGGCGACGACGTGCCGCATGATTGGTCCACGATCCATTGAGGTATTCAGGGATATAGACATTCTCGATGTACAGCTCATCACGGTAGAACTGGCAGAAGCCGTCCACCAGCGAGGCTTTGCCTTCGCGCAGCGACTTCACTTCAGTACCCGTGAGCACCATGCCTGC
The DNA here is from genome assembly GCF_052114325.1 of Glutamicibacter sp. MCAF14. NCBI lineage: Bacteria > Bacillati > Actinomycetota > Actinomycetes > Micrococcales > Micrococcaceae > Glutamicibacter > Glutamicibacter sp. MCAF14. The sequence goes on along the minus strand of NZ_JBFREO010000004.1, from coordinate 39,265 downwards.
TTCGAAGGTGTCGAGAATTTCAAAATCGTGGCGCGCCTTGCGGTTGCTCGCGATCACTCGATCTTCTTGGTTCTTCTTAGCCACGTTTCTCCTTGCATGTCGCGGGCGGATTCCCGCGCACAGACTACAAGTCTAGCGCTAGAGAAGTCCCAATGGGTTCACATGGGAACCGTTGATAATCGTTTCGAAGTGCAAGTGGCAGCCAGTCGAGTTACCGGTGGTACCGACATAGCCGATTACCTGGCCACGTTTCACATGCTGGCCCACGCTCACTGCGATGCGTGACATGTGGTGGTAATTGGTTGCCAAGGCCTTGCCTTTGATGACGCCGTGCGAAAGAGTGACCTTGTTGCCCGAGGAGCCACCCCAGCCGGCCATCCAGACCTCACCGGCAGCTGCAGCTGTAATCGGCGAACCGCATTGGCCGCCAAAGCCCCAGTCAATGCCTGCGTGGACGTAACCGCCACGGCCACCGTAATCAATGGTTCCGGCAGGAGTTGGACGCCAGCCGAAAGTCGAGGTCAATCGGTTACTGGTGGTCGGCTTAACCAATCCCCAGCTGCTCGGCTCAGAGTAGCTTGAAGTCTTCTTCTCAGGCTTCGGAGCCACATAGGTCTTCTTCTTGTAAGTCTTTTTCTGCGCCTTGGCCTCGGCGGCCTTGCGTTCCTGCTCAGCTTCATACGCAGCCTTTTCGGCAGCGATGCGCTTCCGCTCTGCTTCGGCTTCCTTACGCGCTTTTTCTTCAGCCTTGCGCTTACGCTCGGCGGCTTCGCGGATCAAACGCTCCTGGCGTTCCTTGATCTGCTGGTTGACCGCCGCGTATTCCTTTTGCTGTTTATCCAGCTTGGCTTGAATTCGTGGCTTCTGAGATTCCAGTTCGGCGCTGAGCTTTTCGGTGCTGGCAACCAGCGCGTCCAGCTCATTCTTGGCGCTCTGTGCGGCGTCGCGAGCGGCCTGCTCCTGCGCCAAGGCCTCCTCGGCCTGTGCCTTCAGGGAAGAAATTTCCTTCTCGACAGCAACTAGTCGAAGCTTATTGCTTTCGTTGCTTGCCTGCTCCTGCGCCAGATCGTTGTACTTGGCGTTCTGGGATTCCATGGCACGGTTGGCCATGTCCAGCCCGTCAGCCATCTTGGTGGCCGAGTCCATGTTCAGAATCATGTCCAGGCCGCCTGAAACACCGCCTCGCTTATAGGCTTCGGAAGCGATTTGTGCCATCGCGTCTTCGGCTTCTGAAATCTTTGCGGCGTTTTCTTCGATCTGCTTGGCGACTTCATCGCGAGTGGCCTGCGCGCTGACCAAGCGGTTGTTGAGGTCGGCTACAGTTGCTTGGGCATTGGCTACGCGGCTTTGCGCGTCAGCCAATGCCTGCTGTGCAATAGGAACCTGGGCCTGCTGGTTACGCAACTTCTGATCGGTTTCTTGGATGTCAGCATCCAAGAACTCCATGTCGTTCTCGAGGTTGTCGATATTCTTTTCGACTTGAGCTTTCTTGTCGTCCAGTTCATCGGCGACAACCAAGCCTGCCGGCAACGTCAGCGCGAGAGCCATGGCTCCACCGATAGAGGCGCGTAGGAATTTACGTCGCACTGCGTTCGAAAGCATAGAGCTCCTTTAAGAAATTGCGTACTTCGGTTCAGCCTAAGTAACGATTCGGCTAAACCTTCAGGTAACGCTTCAACGTTACCACTGATGAAATTGTGGCCAAAACGATACCAATAATCAAGAGTATCGGAGCAACTAGCCAAATATCGTTGGTAGAGATGAAAGCTACACCCACGTTTTCATTGGCCAGTTTGTCCTCAACGAGGAACCGCAACAGCAACCACAGAGTCCCCGATGCAAGCAAACCGCCAATCAGCGACGCAATCACACCTTCGATAATGAATGGCAGCTGAATTGTTGCTTTTGATGCTCCGACGAGTCGCATGATGGTTGTCTCAAGCCGTCGGTGCATGGCCGAAAGCTGAATGGTTGTACCCGTCAGCAAGACCGCACAAACGATCATCACGATTGCCACGACAGCTGCCGCAGCGGAAGCCACACGCACTAATTGGAAGACCTTTTCAAGCAATTCTCTCTGGTCAATGACTGAGTCAACACCTTCAACGGTGGAGAAGGCTTCATTGATCACCGGATACTTTTCCGGGTCCACCAGTGCTACGCGGAATGATTCAGGCAGCTGCTCGGCAGTGACCTGGTCAACCAAAGCCGAGTTCTCGTACTGGTCCAAGAAGTTCTTGTACGCCTGGTCCTTGGACTCGTAGGCAAATTCCTTGATGTACGGGGCGAGCTGCTCGGATTTGAGCATCTCTTCGATGTTCTGGCGCTGCTCTTCGGAAACAGCGCTGCCAGCGCAGTTTGGCGAAGTGCTGGTGTCATCGCAGAGGTAAACCGCAACTTCCATGCGGTCATACCAGTAGCCCTTCATCTGGTTGATCTGGAGCTGCAACAATACCGAGGCACCAACGAAGGTCAACGATACGAAGGTCACCAGTACCACGGAGACGACCATGACGACGTTCTGCCGCAGGCCCTTCGCCGCTTCGCGGAGAATAAATCCTAGTCTCACTGGTCCTCGTCTTTCTTTTCCTCAGCCACCTGTGACTCTTCGTCGTATACCACCGCGGAATCGCCAACAAGCAATTCACGCGAACCGTCCTGGTTGACCACGGTGGTCATCGGTGCGTACTGGCCATCAATTTCGTCGCGGATAACTTGTCCGCGGCTCAGCTCGATCACGCGGTGGCGGTACTCGCTGACCAGTTCGTGTGCGTGCGTTGCCATCAGGACGGTAGTGCCGTTCTGATTAATGCGGTTGAGCACGTTCATGACTTCAATGCTGTTCTTGCGGTCCAAGTTGCCCGTGGGCTCATCGGCAAGCAAGATCGATGGCCTGTTGACAATAGCGCGGGCAATGCCGACGCGCTGCTGCTCACCACCGGAAAGTTCAGTTGGCTTGCGTCGAGCCTTATCTTCAAGACCTACCATTTTCAGTGCGTCCGGCACCCGCTCGCGAATCTGAGCCCGGGAGGCACCAATAACTTCCATGGCGAAAGCCACATTGTCGAAAACCGTACGTTCGCGCAACAGCCGGAAGTCCTGGAAAACGAACCCGATGTCACGGCGCAGTTTAGGCACACGGCGGCTCGGGATGCGGTTCAGGTTCTGACCTGCCACATAGACGGAACCGCCAGTGGAGCGCTTTTCGCGCAATACCAAACTAAGGAAGGTCGACTTACCCGAACCGGATTCACCAACCAAGAAGGCGAATTCGCCACGGTCTATCTCGATGCTTACATCTTCCAAAGCCGCATTCTGCTGCTTCGGCTCGTAAACCATCGAGACGTTTTCGAATTTAATCATGTCTTCAATCGCTAGTCTTCGTCGGGGCGCGACCCACGAATACCAATCTCGAGATCAAACGTTTTTGGATGCGCCAGTCTTCCAAACACTATCTGTGCAAGGTAACGAACTCGCCTAAATAAAAGGTGTGTTGCCAGATTCATGCCCTACGTACAGCTAACCCAAAGTGCTCAGCTTGGGCATGACTAGCCATATTCAGCGATGCGAACTTCGTGCCGGTGACGATACTTACACCCTTTATGACAAAAACGTTTACCCCAGAGGGGATTCGCGATAGCGCTTACTTACTTGGGCGACGCTCTCCTGCACGCCAGCGGATACCGGCATCAATGAAGTCGTCAATTTCGCCGTCAAGCACGGCCTGGGTGTTGCCCACTTCATGTTCAGTGCGCAGGTCCTTGACCATTTGGTACGGGTTGAGCACGTAGGAGCGCATCTGGTCGCCCCACGTTGCCTTCACGTCTCCGGCAAATTCCTTCTTCTGCGCATCTTCCTGTTCCTTCTTCAGCAACAGCAGTCGAGACTGAAGGACTCGAAGGGCGGCGGCACGGTTCTGGATCTGCGACTTTTCGTTCTGCATCGAGACCACAACACCAGTAGGAATGTGCGTCATGCGTACTGCAGAGTCCGTGGTGTTCACGCTCTGGCCGCCAGGACCCGAAGAACGGAAGACATCCACGCGAATTTCCGATTCAGGAATTTCGATCGTGTCAGTCTGCTCGATCAGCGGAACAACTTCCACCGCAGCAAACGACGTCTGGCGACGACCCTGGTTATCGAAAGGCGAAATACGAACCAGACGGTGCGTGCCGGCTTCTACCGATAGCGTACCGAAGGCATATGGCGCGTCGATTTCAAAGGTTGCCGACTTAAGCCCGGCCTCTTCGGCATAGGAAGTATCCATGACAGTAGCCTTGTATCCACGGCGCTCGGCCCAACGCAGGTACATGCGCAACAGCATCTCTGCGAAGTCTGCGGCATCAACGCCGCCTGCGCCAGAGCGAATGGTCACGACTGCACCACGAGAATCGAATTCACCACTCAGCAACGTCACGATTTCCAGATCAGCAAGTGATTTCTGGATGCTGACTAGCTCTTTTTCTGCCTCATCCAACGTATCGGCATCGTCTTCAAGCTCGGCTAGCTCAACGAGAACTTCCAGATCATCGATCCGGGTACGCAAACGAGTTAGCCGCTCCAGCTCCGACTGGCGATGGGATAGCTTACTGGTGACGATTTGTGCAGCAGCCGGGTCATCCCAGAGGTTGGGAACGCCGGCTTCCTCCGAGAGGACTGCAATGTCAGCCTTGATCTGATCGACATCGCTCACGTCTTCAATTGCGGAGAATGTCGAACGCAGTGAGCGGATTTCAGCGGAGAAGTCAGTTTTAGCCATGGTCTTCTAAGACTACGTCATTTACCCGTTGATCCTTGAGTCCAGCCGTAGCGCGGCAGGTACGCTCCACGCACAGTTGCGACCGGAAATCGCAGCAATGAACCTTGTGGCCCGCGCCAGAGCAGAGTGCTCAAATTCCGGCACCGACCGCTGTGTGCTTTACCTAGCGGGAATTTTGATGAGGTACATACCGCGACCGCGGCCTTGGCTACCGAAAACAGGAAAATCCGAATGCGCTGTCACCGTCGACCGGTTTGCCTCACGGATTTATCTGCTCAGGACAGTTCGGGCCGTTGATTCGACGGTTATGGGAACGCCGCTTGGAATAATCCATCCCACGATTGGAGGTTGCACCGACCCACTGAGCTTGAGCCTGGCTCCTTGCCCATCAGACATGATTTGCACTCGTGTAACACGTAAGTTATCGACCCGGCCGGCCGCTCCGACATCCGAAAGGTACTGTTGAACGGCTCGATGCACGCGTTGTTGCTCCAGCTGAATTTTTGGCCTGCCACCGTCGGCAACGAATTCGAATTCATCAACGGCAGCCACGACCGCCCCATCGGCCAGCGACAGCAACTGCCGGGCCTTGAGGTTGACCGCGCTGGCTGCCAGCACCACCGATATCGTCAGCAAGGTAATAGCGCACAGGCCTATGGCCAGCACGAGGGATTGTCCGTCCTCATCCCCTAGTCTAGGTACCGTTCGTTTGGGCCTATCCAAATCGATCAGTCCTTTGCGAGGCTGAAGAGTCCACGGTGAACGCCGACGCTTCAACCCAGTCCGATACAAAAGGCAAGGGTACATCTAACTCGACCCTGATCGTGACAACGCTACCCGGACTTAGGCACTCCTTGTCACAACTTATTGAAGTTCTCGCGTTGGCATACCCGAAGCTGGCCATGGTCCTTCGTACGACGGCATGCGCATCGGATCTGGCTTGGGCGGGTGTTTGGGCAACTGCAAAGACTTTGGCCGCGTGGTCAGCGGCACCAACTACGGCATAACTTCCGCCTTGAAGCTGGCCGGCGGCCAAAATCAAATACACCATGGGGATCAGCAGCACCGTGGAAGCAAAGATGAACTCCACGATCGCGCTCCCCCGTTCATCGGCGCATGCTCTGTCGCGGATCTTCCAAGCCAGGTGCCGGACGCTAGTCATAACGCACCGCTTCTCCCTCAACGTGCAGCTCCCATCCATTCGGCAGGAGTCCAATCAAAGGAACTCGCGTATTAACGGATACGTTCACCAGCTGATTCTCGCCAATGTTGGTCGTACTCACTGCGATGCCTGAGGCAAAGCCACCATGAAGGCTTTCGGTGATCAACGTCCGAGTCCTGCCTTCAGCATCGCCTGCTGAACGGTTGGCCAAGGCGCCATAGTGGGCACCGTTCGACGCCGCATCGATCAGGGTGTTGCGCACGTGCAATACCAACGCGAGTTGCACGAGCGTCATCGCGATGAGCACAAGCAAAGTTGTAATCATGACAAATTCGGCTACGGCAGACCCACGTTCGTTACCCAAAGGTTCCATAGGATCTGGACCTTCCCGCGAATGCGCCTTACCTCTCATATGTGCCTATCCCAGCCCTGAAACTCGATCAATGGCTTGGTTGAACAGGTCCTGCAAACGTGGTCCTGCGATGGCGAGCAAAGCGGCAACCAGAAGTGCAGACATGAGCGTGATCATGACCCATCCTGGTACGTCTCCTCGACTGTCCTTTAATTTCGGAGCAAATCTTCCCCAGACTTGTTCACTGGTTGCAACGACCTGCAACACGAGATTGAGCATCACTTCTTGTAGGCGGTACATGAGGATCCTTCCAACTAATTAATGGTTTTCACCGTGAATAATTCGAGCTTTCTAGGCATCTTTCAATAGCTCATCTCCAATAACGCCAGGCCTGGGAAGACCGCGAAAACAATGGTGAGTGGAAGGATCCCGAATACGACTGGGACAAGCATGGAAATCTCTCGTTTTCCGGCGACTTCCATGAGCTCTCTTTTGGAAGCATCCCGAACATCTTGGGCTTGATCCCTGAGGACTTGGGCCAAGGGCGTGCCACGCTCCGTTGCCACCACAATGGCATCGACAAATCGCGCCATGGCTCCGACCTGCATCCGGTCAGACATGTGCTGCATCGCCTGGACCATCGGTGTACCTGCGTGAATATCGTTCAAGGTTTTCGTGAATTCATCACCGATCACGCCATGACAGATTCGTGAAATTCTTTCGATGGCCCCAGTGGTTGATTCGCCCGCACCGACGGTCAGGGCCAGAACTTCAGCCACTGTCGGGAACTGAGTCAGTATTTTTCTAGCTCTACGGTTGATTTGTTCGCCGAGCCACCAACCGCGCATGGCGTAGCCAATAATTCCGAAACCGACGACGACCAGCACCGATAGGACTAACGACACCCGATATTGGATGGCGGCGAAGGCCATGAATGCAGAGCCGGCCACCAAGCCCGTCAAGGCATAGACAATTTCTTGGGACCGATAATCAATAACGCTCATGTCCAGTCCGGCCGCGTCCAAACGCTTGCGGAGTGTATCCGCCGAAGGACTATGCAGGCTTGCCAGTCTTTTGATCTGTAGCAACATCGGCGCTGCTAACTGTCCTAATGCCGAGTATCCGGATTCCGAATGCCAGGAGTCTTCAAGCATGCGCGAGCTTCGCACCCCAACACGAACATGGGGTGCAATCCGATCAGCGAAGGCCATCTTGCGCCATCCCGGCAGGTTGACAACGATCAGCCACAGACCCAGGCCAAGCCCTAGTCCGCAAAGCGCTGCCCACGACGCATAGCTGCTCATGCCAGCACTCGTTCTTCGACCGGCAAGGTACCCAGGCGGAGCATGATTCGGTAGCAAATGAAGGAAACCAGCATGCCAAGCGAAAGCACAATCACACCGCCAACTGTCATATACGCATCCTTGGCTGCTTCCTGTGTGCCTAGGACCAAGAGCAGGATCCATGGCGCGGCAACGGCCAAACGAGCCGCCGACACGATCCAGGACTGGCGGGCTGCAAGTTCCCCGCGTGTCCTGACGTCATCGCGCAAGAATGCCGACAGCGTCGTGAGCGTATGTCCTAGGTCAGTGCCACCAACTTCACGCGTGATACGCAGGGTCGTGAGAATCTTGTCGGCCACCGGGTCTGCCAAGCGCTCGCCCAATTGGTCCAGAGCGACAGCAAAGTTCGCGGTTGCCCGATAGTCCAAGGCGAAATCTCGGAATAAGGGGCGCAGTATCTGTGGACCCACCATTGCCAGTTGACTCAATGCTTCGGGAAGTGAGAGACCGGCCCGGATGGCGCTACGCAAATGATCAACCACTTCTGGCCATTGTTCTTGCAATGCGGCTTGTCGTTTAGCGGCTTGGTGTCTTAAATAGACCCACGGCGCAAACGAACCGAAAATGCAAAAGACCAAGGCAAAGAGCCATGATGCGGTCAGTGCCAAGGTAATCAACGTAAACGTTATTCCGCATACGACACAGATCACGATGAACTTTGAGGGAGCCAAATTGCCCATGCCAGCATGGAGCAGAGCATTCTTGATGGCAGAACTGCGATTTCGAGATTTTTCCCATGGTGCAAAGAGCAACCAGTCAACCATCAACGCGATGCCTAATCCGCCCATAAGCGCAAAGAACACAACCACAGCTAAACCGCCATCAATTCGGCAATGTTGATTCCGGCAACATCGAACTTCTCATGGGACCAATCTGCTCCCCGCGCCGGAAGCAGCCGTTCAGTTTGCCGTTCGAATAAAGTCGAGGACTCAATTTGCCCTTCCTCGACGCGGTTGCGCACGCTGAGGATTTCATTGACATAGCGGTGCCCCTCTGGCCCGCGAACACAATGAACTACCAGGTCTATGCATGCGGCTACCGTCTTGACGGTGAAGTCGCTGGTGATATTCGGCCCGGCAAGCAGTGGCAAAGTGCAAATTTTCGTAATTGCGTCTCGGGCAGAATTTGCGTGCAAGGTGCAAAGCCCCGCGATTCCAGAATTCAGCGCAATCAGCATATCCAAGGATTCTGCTTCTCGGACCTCACCAACGATGATTCGTTCTGGACGCATCCGCAACGCTTCTTTGACCAGCCGTCGCATGGTAATTTCGCCGGTGCCTTCGAGATTGGCCAGACGTGTTTGCATGGCAACGACATCTCGTAGTGAAAGATTCAACTCGAAGATTTCTTCAATGGTGATGATGCGTTCTCTGGGGCCGATTGCCGAAGCCAAGCAGTTGAGCATGGTGGTTTTGCCAGCTTGGGTTGGACCGGTCACGATGACGTTCAGTCCGGCGCTGATTGCGGTGGAAAGGAACAAAGCGGCTTGTTCGCTCAATGACCCCAGGTCAACTAAATCGTCCAGTTTTCCTGCGCGAGCAATGAATTTGCGAATGTTGATTGCCCAATGTTCGTGGGTGATATCTGGAATCACGACATGCAGACGCGAGCCATCGGGTAATTGGCAGTCCACGAAGGGTTGGGACAGGTCCAAACGCCGTCCAGAAGACTTGAGCATGCGTTCTACCAGTGCTGCGATTTCGGCAGTTTCCATGCGAATATGTGTCAGTTCGCTTTGCCCGCCTCGGGCGCAAAACACTTGATGAGGCGAATTGATCCAGATCTCTTCAACTGACGGATCATCCAATAAGGGTTGCAGCGCACCAAACCCCGCCACATTGTCGAATACCGACCGTTGGGCGGCTTCCAACGATCCCAGTGAAGGAACAGCCCCGAGCAAAGCGCGTTCGTCGTAATCACGAACTACGTCGCCAATCAGGGACCGGATCTTCTCGGGTTGCTTGGCTGGGTCCAATCCTCGGCGTCTAACGAGCTCACGCACTTCATCTTCGACAATAGACAGCGCATCCACCACTGGCTCCTTTTAGCTTTCCTACAGGAGGATCCCGTTTCCGGGGACTATCGGCGAGCGCGTCGTCGGTACAGCATGCCAACTCGTATGACAAGGGATGCTATCTGCCTCGGAGATTGCTTTCAAGAGGTTTTCGAAGTTGTGGATAGTTAATTTCCGTTTCTCCACAACCGGTTTTTCTTGCACCCTCTGCGGCCTAGTTGCTGGTTTAGATAGGAAATGACACTTTCCCATGACTTTCAGGAGACCTCATGGTCCGCTATGAATTACTTCTGATTTCCCGAAAATTTCAGCATCCGCGGCAATTCGAACTTGTGATGTCCGGACGAGTCTCGGGCGAGCAGCTCGCTGGATTGCTAGAACAGCAGTTCCCGGGGCAACAGTGGTATTCGGGCACGTGCCGGCTAGAAGAGCTGGAGCTTCTGCCTGCCTCCGAAAGGCTGTTGCTCAGCGAGTTACCGCAGCCAGTGCGCACGGCACCGACAGCAACGTCGTGCCTCAAGCTCTATATCCGGCGCGGCCCCGATGCCGGGGCATGGATTGCGCTGTCCAAGGGCGAGCATCTTATTGGCAGAACTGCTCCACTGTGGTTGGAAGACCCATTGGTCTCCAGGATCCATGCGAAGTTATCAGTGACAACACGGGGCCTGCATTTGTCTGCCTGCGCTAATCAACAGATCGCTATGCCCGATGGCAGTCGATACGAATCAGTCGATTTAGAACAAGGCTCGCGATTCATCCTCGGGCACACCGAATTTGCCATCGGCGATCCGCTGGTGGAGGGATCTTCTATTTCGGTCTCGCCTGACCAACTAGAGATCCAAGCTCCGCCCAAACCAGAGATGGCAAGGCTGATTGCCTTGGTCCTAGCTGCTTTCGTACCGATCCTCTCCGGCATCTTGCTGGCATTGGTTACCGGGTCGATGCTCTTCCTCATATTGAGCGGCGTTTCGGCACTGATGGGCGTGGTCCCTGCCGGTCAGTTGCTGATCGAACGGCGCCAGTGGAAAAGAGAAGTGAAAGCGCAGCGCGCTGCGGCAATTGCTGCCAGGAAGAACTACGCTCCCGAACTTGGAGAGTACTTTGTTTCCGAGCTGGACTCGGCATCATTGGGTCGCCCCTGTGCCCAGGTGCCGCCGCTGGTATGGGGCGAAGGGCTATGGTCTCCGCAAGACATCGCTCCTTCAGCGCCGAAAGGAATCCGCAAAGTATTCCGCAGCCTCAAAAAGCCGAAGTCGGATGCGCCTTGGTACGGACCAGTCTTTTTCCCCAGCACCACTGGCATCTGGCAATTGAAGACGACGCAGGGACAATATGCGGGATCCATCCTCGCCTCGGTACTCGCACGGTACCTTCCCGCAATACATGCAGGACGGATTCGACTTGTAATCGATCCAAGTATCAGGTGTCTTCCCTCCTCGTTGTTGCTGATGCGCCATGTTTCCTCAGCCCAACTGGTAGCCCCAGAAGAATCGCGGCATTTTGGGAACGAAGACAACGCATTGTCTACTATCTACGTCACTGCCCAGGCACCCCAGCCCGTCCCGGGTGCCCTGGTTTTGGGGATCTGGCCGGCCACGGCCGAATGCGCGGAAAACTGGATTACTCCGCACCCAGTCTCGGCACACCTGCCTGATGAACGTTTGGCATTGCAAAATTTGAGCCCGTTGAGCCTCGCCCGCTTCGACAAAATGGTGCACCAGCTCGTAGCGCTGCAAAAACGGTCAATTACTTCGCACTTGGACTCCACACAAGAGCCGACGCTAGCCGTACGTGCCCATCTTGGAATGAGTGATCAAGGCGAAGAGGTGTTTCTCGACCTTCATGAAGATGGGCCGCACGTCTTGGTATGCGGCACTACCGGCTCAGGCAAATCGGAAGCGCTCAGACGCATCATTTCGGATTTCGCTCGTAACTACTCACCGGCCCAATTGGCCTTCGCACTCATCGATTTCAAGGGTGGCGCTGGGCTCAGCGTCTATGAATCACTGCCCCATGTCCAGCTTTTCGCAAGCGACCTGGACGAAGCAGCGGCTGAGCGCACGCTGGAACAGCTCGAGCATGAGGTGCGTCGACGTGAAGAACTGCTGGCATCCCATGGCTGTAGCGATATTGCCGAGTACCAAGCCCTCGATGAATCCGAACAAGTCCTACCGCGTTTACTGGTAGTCGTAGACGAATTTCGTGTGTTCATTGAAACTCTTCCGCAAGCAAACCTCAGAATTGATCGATTGGCTGCCGTTGGACGAGCGTTGGGAATCCATCTGATCCTCAGCACTCAACGTCCAGCCGGCGCTTTAACCGGCCAGACGCGGGCAAACTTGAACACGACTATCGCTTTGAGGGTCAACGATCAAAGTGAGTCTGTAGAGCTGGTCGGCTCCACCGCAGCGTCCAAGCTCATCGAACCTGGACAGGCCATCGTCAAGAGCGCAACTAAGCCCACTCGAAATATGCAGTGCAGTCTGGCCATTGAACCGCCCTTGCACGGCGAACTCTTCGAGCGCAACCGCCAAGATCTTAGTTTGATGTCCTTGTGCAGATTCGAAAAAGCCTTCGTCCCCATGGCGAGCGATCCGTTGCGAGCGCATGCGGCGGAACTTGCCTCGAAGTGGGAATCGACAGTACGGCCGGTATCTGGTTTTGCACAGCCGCTACCGTTGCCTGAAGAATCGGCCCAGCCCCCTGAAACTTGGGAAGGAATCGAGCGCGGAGCACTGTACTGCGGTGTCGTTGATAATCTGCACAGGGCACGGCTCGAACCATTAGTCATAGACCGGGCTCGTTCACGTTCGATACTAATCTGCGGTCTGCCCGAAGCAGGCGCCAGCGAATTATTTGCCTCGTTGGCCAATTCCCCAAGGAAAATACTTTGTTTCGGGCCAGCACCGATTCAGGGCACCACTGGAAATCTCAGGGTCGTTACAGGCGAAGATCTTTATAGCTTTCTCGACGCTGTCGACTTCTTGGAATCCATGCCGCAAGACCCATCGCTGATCATTATTGTTCATTCATTGGCACAGTTGCAGTCCAATATTCATCCACAACATTTTCAGCGATTGGACGAGGCCCTCGGCTCGTTGCTGCGCTTCGGAGGCGCCGGTTCTCCCCTGGTGCTATGTGCTGTAGACCGCGACCAAAACACGTTGAAATCCACCGGGCTATGCACTGAGCAGTGGTTCTTCCCATTCAATGCCACCGAGTCGTTAAGGATGATCTGGCCCAAAATCCCAACTTGTTCACCTTTACCGGGCCGAGGGGTCAGGATAAGTTCTGGACATCCACCCCAAGTCTTTCAACTCACTCGGGTTCAAGCGGCTGAAGCCACCAGTAGTACTTGGCTGCAACTTCCACCATCTGATGATGCCGCCCTGGGTGCAGGAACAGAGCCGCAAAATCTTCTGGGGTATGCGCCGTTCGATGGCGCAGTGGTTTCGCGGCCAATGAGCCAATGCGTTGTTTTGCTCTGTCCTGACGTGCAACAGCGCCTACGGATTTCTGTCGCTCTGGCCCAGCGTTGGAATGGCTTGCAGCTAAGCGGGCTAGTTGACTTGGAGAATTTTGTCCGGGCTCTGTGCGAAGGACCAAACTCTGCTCGCGAAAAGTTGCTGTGTCTATTCCTTGAAGCCACCAACGATTCCCGGTTGCCCTCGCTGTTGGAAGCGCTGAGATCAGCAGGACTCAATGTGGTTTTGTGTGTGCCGCCTTCGAGCCGTCTGGCATTCGATTTGGGCATGAGCTCCGTGGGGCTCGATGATCGGCAGGTGGTCGTTGTCGAAGCTACGCATCCACAAGATCTGCAGCCGATGAATTGGCCTGCGATTCCCCAAGGGTCCAGTGCTCACTCTGGAGACTATTGGCGTGCAATTATCTCAAAACACGGTAAGCCGCGAATGATCCACATCCCGCATAATCTGGCCCAGAGTCCTCTAGCGGTTCGGCCGGTCCCCGAGGAAAGCCGTGGTATTTGGCGCGAAGAGCATCACTACGGTGGTTCCGGCAATCACGATGGCCAGTACCGCCACGGCCGTCACCATCGGGATATTCGAGCTGAGGAACGAGACCGAGAGGATGAGCTGAAATAGCTGCCAAACAATAATTGGCGCACGGGTGAATGCTTTGCCCTTGAAGAAGTTGATCGCAACGCTGCCTTGCCAAACTGCGAGCAGCAGGCAAAGAGCTAACATGAATAGCTGGCCGCCCAAGTTCACAGTTCCGTTGGTATCAAGATTCAGCATGTAGCTGATGGCGTATGCCAAGGTAGCTAGTGCCTCAATCAGGACAAGCGCAGCAACCACGAAAACACTGGTTGGGCGGGACGAGGTTGTATTTTCGTTGCTCACATGATTAATTTTCGTTGACCTCCTTCAGGAACTCAAACCGCAACAATTGACTTTTCCTGTTGCACGCGCCACAGCTCCAATAACTAGCGGATACTAGCGTCAAATGCCATGTGAGAAAGCACTCAGGCATTCAGCAACATTTCGCTACCGTGACTCTTGTTTACTTCCGCGTTACGTGAAAACCTTATGTGGTCGGTTAAACGAAGTGCCCGAATGGACTTCTCCGAACTTTCGAAGTGCCAGATGTTAACTGCTAGGCAACCAGGATTTCATTTCACTCCTTGGTCTTTTTTGCCTGCGTGTTGATTTCCCTTGGCACTTCAGACACCTCTCAGATTTCAAGGAGCATCAATTAGCATGGATTGGCGTAGCCGCGCGGCATGTCTGGAAAAGGACCCGGAACTGTTTTTCCCAGTGGGAAACACCGGTCCGGCCCTGTTGCAGATCGAAGAGGCCAAGAGCGTCTGCCGTCGATGTGAAGTAACCGAAACCTGCCTCCAGTGGGCCATTGAGTCCGGTCAGGATGCAGGCGTATGGGGTGGCATGAGCGAAGATGAGCGTCGTGCCTTGAAGCGTCGTGCAGCACGAGCTCGCCGCGCTTCCTAATTAAGCTGCGCTCGAGGTAAATCTCGCAACCCGAGACGCTAAACGAAATCCGCCAGAGGTAAACACCACTGGCGGATTTCGAGTTTAAACGGCAAATTGTCAGTTCAGCTGGGTACATTAAAAGTAGTTTTCATGTTCGAAAGGATCCGTTAGTGACTCTGGCCCGCTTCGCGCGCAATGCTCAGGAAGGTGCGCCGGCAAAATGAGCACGTCCCTGACCGACCCGAACTTGGGCAAGACACTGGATGGCCGGTACCGCCTCGACCATCTGCTTGCCTTAGGCGGCATGTCCCGCATCTACCGCGCCATGGATAAGCGGCTGCACCGCGCCGTCGTAGTGAAAGTCTTGAATGACAACTACGCCAGCGAAGATACAGTGCGTGAACGCTTCGAATCAGAAGCCGTCATCGCTGCCAACATCACGCATCCAAATGTGGTTTCCATCCGCGACCACAATGTGAGCGACAATCTGGTGTATCTGGTCATGGAATACGTCCGCGGGCGCAACCTTGAACAGGTTATCCAAGAGCGTGGTCGGTTCACCCCGCGCCAGGCACTGAGCGTCCTGGAACAAATCTGCCATGGACTGAGTGCAGCACACAGTGAAGGCATCATCCACCGTGACATGAAACCTGCCAATGTCTTGCTCTCAGATATTGGTGAAGTGAAAGTTACCGATTTCGGGTTGGCCAGAGCAGCCAGTGCGCATACCCAGTCGGCAACACTCGTGGCTACTTTGTCCCACGTCTCCCCTGAACTGGTTTCCGGGTCTCCCGCCGATTCGCGCAGCGACATCTATGCCTTGGGCATCACGATCTATCAGATGCTGACCGGCCAGGCTCCGTACACCGAATCCAACGCCGCTGCGTTGATGAAGCATCATTTGGACTCCCCCATGCCCATGCCTTCGGATCTGGTTCCGGGTCTGGCTCAGGATCTCGATGAGCTCGTTCGATGGTGTACGGAAAAGGATCCGGAAAAGCGGCCGCAGGATGCCTCCTTGCTGTTGGAGGAGATCATCCAGATCCGTAGCACGCTCACCGATGGGCAACTGGATCTGGGAGCAGAACAGCTAGGTGGGATTGAAGATCTCACTCCGCAAACTTCCACGCATATGCCAACGACCTTGCAGCAGCGACTTGATGCAATGCAACGCGAGCGTGAAGACGAGCGGGAACGGCTCTGGCTCAAGCGGAACTCTGATCAGGCCGAAACTGAGTACGAAGTTGAAGACGGCGAACTTGATCCTGATCAGACCACCGTCATTGCGGCAGCCGATGCCACCGAAGTACTGGACCTACGAGATGCGCAGGCCACACTGGCCCAGCCTAGAGCTACTGATGTTGTTTCCGATTCAGAGATCAATGCAACGACCGTGTACAGCCGCGGCAGCGAACTGGAAAAGGCCGAAGAGCCCGAAGCAGATCAGTCATCCGAGCTGTCTGTGCGCGGTCAAAAGCGTGCGCAGAAGCAAGCGGCCAAAAAGTGGCGGAAAGAGGCGCAGGTTCCCACGCACCGTTTGAGCAAGCCGCGCACCGGTACTCAGAAGTTCGTCATCACGCTGATGTGGATTATCATCATTGCCCTGGTTACAGGTGCTGGCTGGTTCTTCGGCCGCGGGCCAGGAACCATTATCCGCATCCCTTCCTTGTCTGGAATGCTCCAGTCCCAAGCGGTCGCGCAATTAGATGACCAGGGTATTCCCGTTCGCATAGGCACGGCATACGACGACGAAATTGCCATAGGCCGGGTGGTTGATTCGCAGCCTGGAATCGGCGAGAACATCATGAAATTCCAGGGCGTTGATCTGATCGTCTCCCAAGGGCCTGAGCTTTTTGAGGTTCCAGATCTCACGGGCAAAAGCCTGGAGCAAGCAACCACAGTCTTGAACGAGATCGGTTTCCAGGATCTGAAAACTGATCAGGCCTATTCTGAATCGTTGGACAAGGGTGAGGTCATCAGTTCCTCCCCCGCCGCTGGCAAGGAATTGCCCCGCAAGAACATCATCACCCTCACAGTCTCCAAAGGTCATGCTCCGGTGGAAGTCCCCTCGCTGACCGGGCTGAGCAAGGATGCGGCGCAGGAAAAACTTGAGTCGCTTGGCCTGAAACTCAACACCGCTGATTCCATCCATTCCGCCGTGGTTGAAAAAGGCCTGATCGCAGCTCAGGATCCGGCCACTGGGACCATCGAGTACGGCAGTACGGTGAGCGTAAATGTCTCTGAGGGGCCGGAGTACGTAGAGATTCCATCCGTGATCGGGCAAAGTGTCGACGAGGCTACCGCCATTTTGGAAGCTGCAGGATTTACCGTGAAGAACCACAATGTCTTTGGCGGTTTCAGCCAGACGGTCCGCATGCAGTCCCCGTTGAATCAGCAAGCCGTACGCGGTAGCGAGATCAGCATCTACGCTTTCTGAGGCTTCGACCTGGGTGCARGCATGAAAAAATCCGGTTCCCGTATATTCGGGAACCGGATTTTTCCTAGCTGTTAGCGCTTGCGGCTACGGCTTTGCAATGCCGAGGAGACCAGGAAGGCCATTTCCAAGGACTGGCGGTGGTTCAGACGAGGGTCGCACAGCGACTCGTACAGCGAGTCGAAGTCTTCCTCGCGGATTGGATCCGCGCCGCCGAGGCACTCAGCCACATCGTCGCCGGTCATCTCCACGTGCAGACCGCCTGGGAAGGTGCCCAGCGCGTCGTGCACCTCGAAGAAGCCGCGGACTTCGTCCATGACATCTTCGAAGTTGCGGGTCTTGTAGCCGTTCTGGCTGGTGACGGTGTTGCCGTGCATCGGGTCGGTAACCCACAGAACCTGGGCGCCGGAGGCAGTTACCTTCTCGACCAGGTTCGGCAGCTTTTCGCGGATGTTCTTCGCGCCCATGCGGGTGATGAAGGTCAGGCGGCCTGGTTCGCGGTTTGGATCGAGCTTGTCGATCAGCGCCAGAACGTCTTCTGGATCCGAGGTTGGGCCCAGCTTCACGCCAATTGGATTGCGTACGCGCGAGAGGAAGTCCACGTGTGCGTGGTCCAGCTGGCGGGTGCGTTCGCCGATCCACAGGAAGTGGCCGGAGGTGTCGTATGGCAAGCCGGTCCGCGAGTCGGTGCGGGTCAGCGCACGTTCGTAGTCCAGCAGCAACGCCTCGTGGGAGGCGAAGAATTCGGTGCGCTTGAGCGCCTCGAAGTCTGCGCCGCAGGCATCCATGAAGCGGATGGCCGAATCGATTTCGCCAGCCAGCTGCTCGTAGGCCGAGTGCGCCGGATTGGCCATGAAGCCGCTGTTCCAGGAGTGCACGCTACGCAGGTCAGCGAAGCCACCCTGGGTGAAGGCGCGGATCAGGTTCAGCGTGGCCGAGGAGGTGTTGTAGGCCTGGACCATGCGCTTTGGATCGTGGGCACGGGACTCCGGAGTGAAGTCGAAGCCGTTGACGATGTCGCCGCGGAATGCCGGCAAAGTTACACCATCTCGAGTTTCATCATTCGAGGAGCGTGGCTTGGCGAACTGGCCAGCCATACGACCCATCTTGATCACGGGCATGGACGCGCCATAGGTCAGCACCACAGCCATCTGCAAGATGGTACGAACACGCGAGGAGATCTTATCTGCGGTTGCGTCGGCAAAGGTTTCGGCGCAGTCGCCGCCCTGGAGCAAAAAGGCCTTGCCCTGTGCGGCTGCGGCGAGGCGTTCACGCAGTACGTCGACTTCGCCGGCAAATACCAGTGGCGGACGCGAACCCAATTCGTTGATGGAGGACTGATAATCCTTGTGCTCGCGCCAAGTTGGCTGCTGGGCAATTGGAAGTTCACGCCACAAATCTAGTTGCGGATCGGTGGCGGGGCCGGCTACAGAGGAGCCTGGCAATGGGGTTCGGTTTTCTTCGCTCACCTTGTTCATTCTACGTGGGGAGCAAGCAAAGTACCGCGGCGAATGTAACAAGCCGACGTAACACTGGCTTTTAGCCCGGTTCTACTTCTTCGGCTTGCGCGGGGCGTAGATGTCCACGTAGCTCTGGCCCGAGAGCACATTGATGGCCTTGCGGATTTCATCGGCGCAAGCACGCATAGCTGCTGGATCATCATGCTTGCCTGCAAGATGCTCGAAGGCCAGCGGCTTGCCGATCTTGATGCCGATTTTCCCCGGGCGCGGAATGCTCTGGTTGATTGGCTGGACTTTATCGGTATCGATCATCGCAATCGGGATGACCGGTGCTCCGGATTCCAGCGCAAGTTTGGCGACGCCCAGCTTGGCACGGTACAAACGGCCATCAGGTGAGCGGGTGCCTTCCGGGTAGATGCCCAGCAGCTTGCCCTCATCTAATGCGCGCTTGGCACTGGCCAGCGACGCGGCGGATTTCTTGCCGCCCGAGCGGTCCATGGGCAGCTGGTTGATGTTGCGGAAGAACCATGCGGTGATCCGGCCTTTGAGTCCTGTGCCGTTGAAGTATTCATCCTTGGCCAGGAAGATCACCGGACGATCCAAAGCAGCAGGAAGGAAGACCGAGTCGCTGACTGATAGGTGGTTGGATGCCAGAATTGCGGCTCCCGATTCAGGTACGTTGTCGATGCCTTGGATCTTGACCCTGAAGAAGATTCGTATCAACGGCCGGACAGCGAAACGCTTGAGGAAGTCGTACAGCACGGTGGAAAATTCCTTCTTCTAGTTGACCAGCTACGCGGGGAGAGAAACCGCAACCCTAGTGGTCGAAGTACACTCCGCACCATCCAATTGTGCACTACGCTCGAAGGTGAATGCAGATTTTTGGAGGGGCACGATGAAACTTGATGCACAAGATATTGCACCGGAGGGGCGAAAACGCTCCGATGCCGTGCTACTGATCCATGGTTTCACCGGTTCTGCTATTTCTATGCAGCCCTGGGCCAGCTCTTTGGAGCAGGCCGGGTTCGATACGGCTATCCCATTGCTGCCCGGTCATGGAACGCAGTGGAAGGACATGATCGGTTGCGATTATGGCCAATGGATCCATGCCACCGAACAGGCCTATGATCTGCTGGCCCAGACCCATGAACGGGTGTTTGCCGCTGGCTTGTCCATGGGCGGGGCCTTGGCCTTGCATTTGGCAACTCGCCGCAATGTGGCCGGGGTGTCGCTGGTCAACCCGGGCCTGGTCGTGGACTCCCCCGTCGCCCCCTACACACCGTGGCTCAAGCATGTGGTGCGCAGTGTTGCCCCGATCAGCGATGACATTGCCAAGCGCGGTGTCACCGAGGGTGCCTACCCACGCACGCCGGTGGCGGCAGTGGCCCAATTGCACTCGCTCTTTGCACAGACCCGGCGCCGCTTGGCATTGGTGGACGCTCCGGTGCAGCTCTTCCGATCGACCGTTGACAACGTGGTTTCCGAGCGTTCGGTGCACGAACTGGTCGAAGGGTTGAACTCAGGCACCCTGGCCGAGCACCATATGCTGCTGCATTCCAAGCACGTAGCCACCTTGGACTACGACGCCGAACAGATTTTCCACGAATCGGCTCGATTCTTCGCACAACTGGCCGCAGCGGAACATAAGCCTAAGCAGGAGCGCCCATGAATCCCGAAGATGCCCAGCCTTCAGGCCGGAAAGATCCGCAGTGGGATGAGCTGGTCGAAAATTTCCGGCAGCTCGATTCCAATACACCGCGCGAACCCAGTGCCGCCGAGCGTGCGGCTCAGCTGGAGAAGTTGTTCAACACCGGGCCCGGTGCAATGCGCGGACCGCGCGATTACGTGGCCGAGGATACCCCGGAAGAATTCGTTCCACAGGAGCCGGCAGCGCTGGGTTCAGGTGACCCGATGCTTAATCTTGCCTGGGTCGGCGCCGCCGGAGGCCCGCTCGGGTTGCTCCTGTGTGTGCTGTTCTTCCGCTCAGCTCCCGGATTCATTTACTTTGGCCTAGCCATCGTCGCGTTGCTTGGCATCGCGTACTTGCTCAAACGTCTTCCCACCGAGCGAGATCCGGGAGATGATGGGGCTCAAGTCTAGAAAACGACTTTGAGTTGAAAATACTGTAGGTTACTCTGTAGTAATAAATATGTGATGCGGATTACCCGTCATTGCCAATGGGGTCACACGAAGTTTCAGGAGTTGAAGACCAGATGCGCGAATACAGCTCGCCAATTCGCATTCATTCGCCTCAGCAGTCGAATATTACCGATCTGCTACTACGCCACGCGAATTCAGCCGCCAACCCGGCTTTGTTCTCTAAGCCAGGGTCCGATGGAACGTGGAATGATGTCACCGCATCGCAGTTCGCTGCCGATGCCCGAGCAATCGCCAAGGGTTTCATCGCCAACGGCATTGAACCCGGTGACCGCATCGCGCTGATGGCCAAAACCCGTTACGAGTGGAGCCTGGTTGACTTCGCTATCTGGTTCGCCGGCTGCGTGACCGTCCCCATCTATGAAACTTCCTCCCCTAGCCAAGTAGCCTGGATCGTTTCCGATTCCGGGGCCAAGGCAGTTGTCGTTGAAGCCGCCGCACACGAAGCAGTAGTGCGTCGCGCCGCGCACCAGGAACAGCTGGATGGACTAGATCATGTCTGGCAGTTCGAGGGCGGCTTGGAACAGCTTTCCGAAGACGGACGCAACATTGAAGACCAAGAGCTGGAAACCCACCGTACGAGCAATTCCCTTGATGACGTAGCCACGATCATCTACACCTCTGGAACTACCGGACGGCCTAAGGGCTGCGAGCTGACCCACGGCAACTTCGTGGAGCTGGCAGAAAATGCTGTCGCTACCCTGCCCGAAGCGGTCTACCCTGGCGCCTCGACCATCATGTTCTTGCCGCTGGCCCACGTTTTCGCCCGCTTCATCTCGGTTCTCAACGTTGCCGCCGGTTGCCGCACCGGACACACCCCGGATGTAAAGCACCTGCTCGATGACCTGCAGTCGTTCAAGCCGAACTTCATCCTCGCGGTGCCACGCGTTTTCGAAAAGGTCTACAACTCGGCCATGCTCAAAGCCGAAGACGGCGGCAAGGGCAAGATCTTCCATGCCGGCGTTGACGTCGCCGTAGCCTACTCTCGCGCCCAGCAGGAGGGCAAGGTGCCGCTGGTACTGAGCCTGAAGCACATGCTGTTCGATGCCCTGCTCTACAAGAAGCTGCGTACCGCGATGGGTGGCAACATCCGCCATGCCGTGTCCGGCGGCGGCCCGCTGGGCGAACGCCTGGGCCACTTCTTCAACGGCATTGGCGTGACCATTTTGGAAGGCTACGGCCTGACCGAAACGACCGCACCGATTTCGGTAAACGCCTTGGACCGCATCAAGATCGGCACCGTGGGCAAGCCATTGCCTGGCAACGCCGTGCGCATAGCCGAAGACGGCGAAATCCTGGCCAAGGGCGTGTGCGTGATGCGCGGTTACCGCAACCGCCCGGAGCTGCAGGACGAAACCTTTACCGATGGCTGGTTCCACACCGGAGACATCGGCGAGCTGGATTCCGATGGCTTCTTGAAGATCACCGGACGCAAGAAGGAAATCATCGTCACTGCAAGCGGCAAGAACGTCGTTCCTGCGCTGCTTGAAGACCAGATCCGTGCCGACGCGTTGGTCTCCCAGTGCGTGGTGGTCGGTGAAGGCCGTCCGTTCATTTCTGCACTGGTGACCTTGGATCCAGAAGCCTTGACAGGTTGGCTCTCACGCCACCAGCTCGATGCCAAGCTCTCGCTGGAGGAACTGTCAACTCATCCAAAGGTGCTCGAAACCGTACAGGCAGTGATCGACAAGGCCAACACCTCGGTGTCCAAGGCCGAAGCCATCAAGTCCTTCCGGATTGTGCCTGCTGACTTCACCGAGGAAACCGGTCATCTGACTCCCTCGATGAAGATCAAGCGTGCAGTAGTGCTCAAGGACTTTGAAGCAGTAATCGAAGAGATCTACTCGGCGCCCAAGCCGAAGGCATAGTCCACGACAGCATTAGCCAGCTCCCAAGATTCGCGAGCTGAAGCGGCCCAAGGCAACTTGAGGCCGCTTTGCTGCGTCCGGGCATAGTAGCTGCGCGGCAGCCCCACACGGCTGAAGGCCGAGGTGGCGTGGTTCTGGTACTCGTGGCCGAGCACCGCGTAGATCAGGTTCTCCGCCAGGTCTCTGCGTCCATTTGCCAGCAGCCATTCAACCAGCTCCATGAGCCGGTCCTCGGACTCGCTGCTGGTATCCCCCACCACGACCAGTACGTCGACCCCGGTGAACTTGCCTTCCAGTACCGACTTCACTCGCTGCGGTCCGGCCATACCTACCTGGGCGGTGAGCTCCAGTTCGGTGAACTGCTCAGCCAGGTGCTCTGCAATTTCGCAGAACGGCAGATGTGTGTCGAGGGTGAAGACCAGTACCGAGATCGATTGGGTTTTGGAAGGCAGCTGGGCAGCTTGTTCCTTCAGCGCCGCTGGCACAGCAGCGGGGTTCGTTTTGCTTGCGCGCATCACAGCTCCTTGGGCTTTGTGGTTCGCAGAAATCCAATATGGCAGAGCGCAGGGGCCCGCAACCGCAGTCACGAGCCCCTGTGCTCTTCGGTGCAGCTGCTAACTACTTCGGGTCAATAACCAGAAGCAGGTCGCCGCCCTGTACCTGGCTGGTGCCATCCAGGGTTACCTGGCTGACTACGCCGCCGGCGTTAGCGGTAATTCCGGCTTCCATCTTCATCGCTTCGATGGTGGCAACCGACTGTCCTGCCTCCACCAAATCGCCGACCTGTACGTTCACGGTCACCGCACCAGCGAATGGCGCAGCCACGTGGCCGGTGTTCTTCGGATCAGCCTTAGGTGCGGACTTCACGGTGGATTCCACCGATTCGTCGCGGACCTTGACCTGACGGGACTGGCCATTGAGGTTGACCACGACGGTGCGCAGGCCCTTTTCGTCAGCTTCCGAAACCGAGACCAGCTTGACCAGCAAGCGGACACCGGTGCCCAGCGAGATGACGTGCTCGAAGCCTGGAACCAAACCGTAGAGGTAGTCGCGGGTGTGGAGTACCGACAGGTCGCCGTAGTTCTCCACCAACTTCTCGAAGTCACGGGTTGGACCGGCGAAGAGCAGGCGGTTCAGGGTGCCGCGGATGGTATCCGAGTCAGCCTGCAATGCCGCCAGGTCCTCTGCCGAGAGGTCCTCGATGTGGTTCTTGACGTTGCGTCCCTGCAGTGCCTTGGTGCGGAACGGTTCTGGCCATCCGCCCGGAGGGTTGCCCAGTTCTCCGGAGAGGAACTGGATGACCGAGTCCGGGATGTCGTAGTTCTGCGGGTTCGTTTCGAAGTCAGCTGCCGGAACTCCGGAGCCGACCAGCTGCAGGGCCAGATCGCCGACCACCTTGGAAGATGGGGTCACCTTCACCACGTTGCCGAGCATGTCGTTGACCGAAGCGTACATCGACTCGATGGCTTCGAAACGCTCGCCCAGACCCAGCGCAATGGCCTGCTGGCGCAGGTTCGAGAGCTGGCCGCCTGGAATTTCGTGCTGGTAGACGCGACCGGTTGGAGCTGGCAGTCCGGATTCGAATGGCTTGTACATGGCGCGTACTGCTTCCCAGTACGGTTCCAGCGCAGCCACTGCATCCAGCGACAGGCCTGGATCGCGTTCGGTGAACTCCAGCGCCGCAACCAGAGCGGAAGCCGAAGGCTGCGAGGTGGTGCCTGCCATGGCCGCGCTGGCCACGTCTACCGCGTCCACACCGGCTTCGATGGCTGCCATCAAGGTAGCCAGCTGTCCGCCGGAGGTGTCGTGGGTGTGCAGGTGGACCGGCAGGTCGAAGCGCTCGCGCAGCGCGGTGACCAGCTTCTTCGCGGCGGCCGGACGCAGCAGGCCTGCCATGTCCTTGATCGCGATGATGTGGGCGCCGGCGTCGACGATCTGCTGGGCCAGGTTCAGGTAGTAGTCCAGCGTGTACAGCTTCTCGTTGGCATCCAACAGGTTGCCGGTGTAGCACAGGGCCACTTCAGCTACCGCGGTGCCGGTTTCGCGTACGGCCTTGATGGCCGGAGCCATCTGCGAGACATCGTTGAGCGCATCGAAGATGCGGAAGATGTCGATGCCCGCTGCCGCTGCTTCCTTCACGAAAGCGTCGGTAACCTCGGTTGGGTACGGGGTGTAGCCCACGGTGTTGCGTCCGCGCAGCAGCATCTGCAGCGGGATATTAGGCAGTTCGGCACGCAGCAGTTCCAGGCGCTTCCATGGATCTTCGCCCAGGAATCGCAGGGATACGTCGTAGGTTGCTCCGCCCCAGACTTCCATGGAGAACAGCTGCGGCACGTTGTGCGCGTAGGCTGGTGCGGCCGCGAGCAGGTCGCGGGTACGCACACGGGTTGCCAGCAGCGACTGGTGCGCATCGCGGAAGGTGGTGTCGGTGATGCCCACAGCTTTCGACTCGCGCAGGGCCTTGGCGAAACCTTCTGGACCCAGGTCCAGAAGCTTCTGGCGCCAGCCATCGGCTGGGACTGCGGCCTTGGATGGGCCATCGAATGGCGAGCGCTCTGGCTCGTCGGACTTGTCGCCCGGGAAGGCAGGAAGCTTCTTGCGCGGGTCGATGCCCTCGATACGCTCGCCATTTGGCTGGTTCACGGTCACGTGGGCCAGGAAGTTCAGCGCCTTGGTGCCGCGGTCCTGGGACTCGTTGCCGGTGAGCAGATCCGGGCGGGAATCGATGAAGTCGGTAGCGACGTCACCGGCCAGGAACTGCGGGTCGCCCAGTACGTTCTGGATGAATGGGATGTTGGTAGCTACGCCACGCACGCGGAACTCGGCCAGCGCACGGCGAGCACGGGCTACAGCGGTTGCGTAGTCGCGGCCGCGGCAGGTGAGCTTGACCAGCATCGAGTCGAAGTGCGGGGAAACCTCGGCGCCGGTGTAGATGGTGCCGCCATCCAGGCGCACGCCCGAGCCGCCAGCCGAACGGTATACGGTAATGGTTCCAACATCCGGGCGGAAGCCGTTGGCTGGATCCTCGGTGGTGATGCGGGACTGCAAGGCCCAGCCTCGTACCTGGATGGTGTCCTGGCTGATGCCCAGGTCCTTCAGCGACTCGCCGGAGGCAATGCGCATCTGCGCCTGCACCAGGTCGATGTCGGTGACTTCCTCGGTTACGGTGTGCTCAACCTGGATGCGCGGGTTCATTTCGATGAACACGTGCTGGCCGGCGCGCTCGCCCACGGTGTCCACGAGGAACTCCACGGTGCCGGCGTTCTGGTAGCCCAGGGTCTGTGCGAACTTCACGGCGTCGCGGAACAGCGCCTGGCGGATCGACTCATCGAGGTTCGGCGCCGGAGCGATTTCCACGACCTTCTGGTGGCGACGCTGCAGCGAGCAGTCGCGCTCGTGCAGGTGAACGATGTTGCCCTGCTCGTCGGCGAGGATCTGCACCTCGATGTGACGCGGGCGCAGTACTGCCTGCTCCAGGAAGACGGTTGGGTCGCCGAACGCGGTGCCGGCTTCGCGCATTGCTGCGCCCATCAGCTCTGGCAGGTCTTCGCGCTTGTCGACACGGCGCATGCCGCGGCCACCGCCGCCGGCAACTGCCTTGACGAAGATCGGGAAGCCGATGCGGTCAGCTTCTGCGATCAAGAAGTCAACGTCATCGCTTGGCTCGGAGGATTCCAGAACTGGAATCCCTGCTTCGCGAGCGGCCTTCAGTGCAGCTACCTTGTTGCCGGCCAGTTCAAGCACGTCCGCCTTTGGACCGATGAACTTGATGCCTTCTGCTGCGGCTGCTCGTGCGAGGTCAGGGTTTTCCGAGAGGAAACCGTAGCCTGGGTAAATTGCGTCTGCGCCGGCTTCTTTGGCAACGCGGACGATCTCGTCGATATCCAGGTAGGCGCGGACCGGGTGGCCCTCTTCGCCAATCTGGTAGGCCTCTGCGGCCTTCTGGCGGTGAATGGAATTACGATCTTCATGCGGGTAGACAGCAACGGTCTTTGCACCAAGCTCGTAGCCGGCACGGAAAGCACGAATTGCAATCTCACCGCGGTTGGCGACCAAGATCTTTTCAAACATAGTGTCCCTACATCGAATCATTACACGCTGGCTCAACGGCACTTTCAGGACTGTTTCCATCAAGCGCATGCCCGTCGCTACAGCGTGCCGGGTCTCGAAAAACAGCAAGCTTTGCTGCTTCTGTGAATTACAGTACACGTCCATTCGGCAGAACGTCCAAACATTTCGCCATGTGGTCAGACCACAAGAAATATAAGTGCCTCTTGAAGTTTTAATCACTAACTTGGTTCTAATGGCAAAAACTGACGTTGCAAAGTCGGTGAAATACCGGTCGGCACACTATGATGATGAGAGACTAAAAATTCGGTGGGACGTTTAAACTAACGAACAGTGAAAGGCGTGGTCTGGTCCGTGCACGTAGTGAGCATCAGCAGCCTCAAGGGTGGCGTAGGAAAAACCTCCGTAACACTCGGATTGGCTTCAGCAGCACTTGCCGCCGGCATTCCAACTCTCGTCATTGATCTGGATCCCCATGCGGATGCCAGCACTGGCCTTGGAGTCCGAGCTAACGGCAAGCAGCCTATTGGGCAGATGCTCAAGAACGCTCGTCGCGCACGCCTGCAGGATCAGGTTGTCGCCAGCGCTTGGCAGTCCAAGGCAGCAGAGAAGAAATCCCGCACCCGCATTCCAGTACTTGACGTTGCCGTTGGCGACGCCTACACCGGCATCTACGACCGGCCGGACCTGCGCACCCGCGATTTGCGCCGCCTTTCCCAGCTCTTGAGTCGCACCAGTGGATACCAGTTGGTACTCATTGACTGCCCTCCATCGCTGAATGGCCTGACCCGCATGGCTTGGAGCGCATCGGATCAGCTTGTATTGGTCGCAGAGCCAAGCTTGTTCTCCGTAGCCGGTACCGAGCGCACCCAGCGTGCCTTGGAACTGTTCCGCCGCGAGTTCGCTCCTTCCCTGGGCCCAGTACGTGTGGTCGCCAACCGTGTTCGCAAGGATTCGGCAGAACATACCTTCCGCCTCGGTGAGATGCGCCAGATGTTCGGCGACTCCATGGTCAAGCCCGAGATCCCTGAGCACCCGGAATGGCAGCAGATCCAAGGTGCTGCCTACTCGGTACACCAGTGGCCTTCCAAGGCCACCGCACCAATGCTGGCCCAGTTCGATGCGCTGCTCAAGGAAGTCTTGTCGGCCGCTGGTCCGAACAACACCTAAGCCGCAGAATTCATCAGTACGTAAAAATTGACCGGATCCTCCATTTATGGAAGATCCGGTCAATTGTTTAAGTTCTTATCTTGTTTCCTGCTTCAGGTCCTAGCCGACGTTGCGGGAGGCCTTGGCAGCCCGGCGGGCGGCAAGCTCATCTTCTGGCAGCGTTTGCTGCACTGAGCTCTCCGAAGGCAGCTGAGCCAGCGATCCTTCAACCTCGCGCCAGACACGGCCTACGGCAATGCCGAAGACTCCCTGGCCCTTCTGGACCAGGTCGATGACTTCATCGGCGCTGGTGCATTCATACACCGAGGCGCCGTCGCTCATCAGGGTGATCTGGGCTAGGTCTTCTACGCCGCGTTCACGCAGGTGCAGAACGGCCGAACGGATCTGCTGCAACGAGACGCCGGTGTCCAGCAGTCGCTTGACGACCTTGAGCACGAGGATGTCGCGGAATGAATACAGGCGGTGGCTGCCAGAGCCCTTGGCTCCACGCACGGCAGGCTCTACCAGGCCGGTACGTGCCCAGTAGTCGAGCTGGCGGTAGGTAATCCCTGCAGCCTTGCACACAATTGGACCACGGTAGCCGGCATGCTCATCGAGCTCAGGCAGGTCATCGGTGAAGAGCAATCCTTGCGTGCTGGATTGCTTATTGCCACCATCGACCCCATAGTGAGGTCCCGTCTGGCGTGACTCCATCCAATTGCTCCTTGCGTGTCTGCACGTTTCTAAACGAGTATTCAGGGACTGATTTAGAACCGTGCGGATGCGAGTGATGACGATCAGAAAACAGCTCTTGGTAAATGTCCCTATGCAAAGACGGTACGGCGATAACCGCTAATGGTCAAAGACCTTCAAGCTTAACTTTAAGGCGTGTCGCGGGTGCTGCTGGAATTGCCCAATTCAAGGCGATATTTTCCAGGAATTAATAGCTTGAAGTTTAAGAAGAGAAATCTTCGGGATCGATATTGTCCAGAAATTCTCGGAATTCGCGCAACTGCTCTTCGGGCGCTTCTTCGCCCTCCGTTTCGGTTTCTATGCTGACCCCGGCTTCTTGCAGAACATCCTCTGCGCACATGATGGGGCATTGGGCGCGCACGGCCAGTGCCACTGCGTCCGAGGAACGAGAATCTACGCGCTTGCCATTGGACAGCACGAGCTCTGCGACGAATACGGCGTTATGCACCGAGACGATTTCAATCCGTTCAAGTTCCACGCCCAAGGTTTCCAAGACGCTGATCAACAGGTCATGGGTCATCGGCCGGGGCGGAGTCAGCCCTTGCTCGGACATCGCGATGGCGGAAGCTTCAGGTGCACCGATCCACAGCGGAAGGTAGAGATTTTGCTCTGGGTACCTGAGCAGCAACAGCGGCTGATTCGCCGGCAGTTGAATACGGATTCCGGCAAACTCCAGTTCCAGCATGCTAGCCCCTTAGAGTTGTGGTTGCCTGTTGGATTTCAGCCTAGCGATCTAGTTGCGAAATAGCACGTTGCACTAGGGCTTCGTGGATTTTCAAGCACTGGCGCGAGATCTCTTGGGCTTCTTCTGCCGCACGGGCGCGAGCCGAAACCTCTGGCTTTTTAAGTTCATTGCCGACAATTGATTCAATCAGCGAGAATTCGCGATCTGCTGCGGTTCGGAACTGGCGCAGGTGGCGTGGTTCAACGCCGTGGCTGGCCAATTCAACTGCGGACTTGGTGACTTCGATGCTGTTGGCATCGAACAAGCCTGCAACCGGTTCAATCAGGCCGAACTTGACCAGTTCGCTGGCAAGCTCTTCGCTGCAGCCTGTTAGGCCTTGCAGCTCAGCCAGCGACACCGAACGGGCTTTACGCTCCACTGCCTCAGCCATGTCGTTATCGACCGCCTGCGGCGCGACGGGCGCTCCCCCAGGCAATGCTGCGGGTGCTTCGCCACGGTCTACCGCATCAAGATGGTCCTTGATGACCTTCAGCGGCAGGTACTGGTCGCGTTGGACCGACAAAATGAACCGCAAGCGGCTGACGTCCGAGGCGGAATACTTGCGATACCCCGCAGAGGTACGCTGCGGGATAATCAGGCCCTTGTCTTCCAAGAATCGAATCTTGGAGGCGGTGACGCGCGGGAATTCATTCTTGAGTTCCGCGAGCACTTCGCCGATATTCAGAGCGGCCTGCCGGACGGTCTCGTGGCGTGAAGCCTCGAGTCGTGGGCTGCGGGCTGCGTCGAAGATCGGCAAAGGGTCTACACCTCGGATGTATGGATATGTCGGCGTGCTCGACGCCGGCGGACAAAACCTTGAACTCTACTAGCTTAAAGGTTCGGAACGCTTTGGTAGAAATTCAGGCGGAACTTGCCAATCTGAACCTGTACACCAGTGCTCAGTGGAATTTCGTCGATACGGTCGCCATTGATGTAGGTACCGTTAAGCGAGCCGATGTCGCTGAGGGTGAAACGCTCCCCTTCGCGGGAGAACTTTGCATGACGACGGGATACGGTGACGTCGTCCAGGAAGATATCTGCGTTCGGGTGGCGGCCTGCGATGCTCTGGTCGGTATCCAGCAAGAAACGCGCGCCCTTGTTGGGACCGGAATGAGCAATCAGCAACGCAGAACCTGCTGGAAGCGCCTGGACTGCGTTTTTCTCATCTTCACTCAGCGTGTAGATGACCGAAGGTTCAGAACCCTTGTGCACCGCAGGAAGAGCGATATTGGTCGTCTCAGAGGCAGACTCGTTGTTCGGGTCAACCGGCCGATGTTCCGACATTGTGGGGTCCTCCAGAAAATTCTGTTAACAGTTCGTGCGTAACGACCTTGTGTTCTACGTTGGCACCGTCAGTAATACCAAACTATTTACAGATTAGCCTACTCACTGCCCAACTGATAACAGAAAAGCACTTATTTTCCGATGCAAGGCAATGGCTGTGTGCAAAGATGACATTAGAGACAAATAAGCAGACCTATCACCTCCGCATCGATCCTTTCGAACAATGGAATTCGATGCAAGGCAGAATCAGATACTTGCAGGTGACTCATGACGAAGATACTTCTGAAACGGGCCTATGCGGAGCCCAGCGCCGCTGATGGCTACCGGGTGCTGGTGGATCGGCTCTGGCCGCGCGGGCAGAGCAAGATCAAATTGCAGCTGGACCAGTGGGCCAAGTCCATCGCGCCGAGCACTGATTTGCGCAAGGGCTGGGACCACGATGAAGACCGCTTCGAGGAATTCGCTACCTATTACCGCAAGGAACTGAACCAGAACCCTGCCGTCGATGAGTTCCTAGAAGTCCTCGACCAGCATCCAGTGGTCACTTTGGTTTTCGGCGCAAAGAATGAACAGATCAATCACGCTGTGGTGCTTCGTGACTATCTTCTTGAGCAGCTGACTGGCTCGTAGGCGGCACAAAGCACACTCCATCAGCGCAGATCATGTCTGATTCGACGATCTGCTGCAGATCGAAGCTGAATTCCTGGTCCATGCACCGGCCTTCCCGCGTTGCGTTGCTTGCTCCTGCATGGTCCAACCTGATGTGCCGAAAAGATATTCCCGGCCTGAGGCGTTGCGTAAACCGCCAACAGGCGCCACGAGCTAGTCGTGGCGCCTGTCGCGTATCCGGGCTTAGCCCGGGAATAGGCCTAGGCCTGCTCGCGCATGATTGGTGCGAAGAAGCTAGCCAGTTCATCCCTCGCGCTCAATGGCAGGATGTTCGCAACATACATGTCCGGACGAACAATCACGATCGCGCCTTCGCGCGAGACCTGGCGTTCGTCGAAGATGTCGGAATCTTCCAATGCGGTGTAGACCTTTTCGTAGTCCATGAGACCGAATTGGCCGACGTTCGGACGGAACACCTTCGGTGCGTCGTTGACGTTCATCGTGGTGTAATCCTGCTGGTAGATCACCTTGATGTCGAACAGCGCGTCAGCGTCGGCACCCTTCGGGGTGAAGCGGACTACTGGCGACTGCTCGTCTTCCAGCAGCCAGCGCGAGAGCTCTGCCAACTGTTCGGATTGCCCCACCGGCTGCTGGTCGGCGAAGACGTAGATACGGTAGCGCCCATCGGCACGGTGGTGGTGCCCCAGGTGCTTCGGGTTGACGTCAGCGACGCGCATGACCTGCGAGGAACGGAAACGCTTGCCCATAGGGAAGCCTGCGGCCAGTTCCTGGTG
The DNA here is from genome assembly GCF_052114325.1 of Glutamicibacter sp. MCAF14. Classification (NCBI taxonomy): domain Bacteria; kingdom Bacillati; phylum Actinomycetota; class Actinomycetes; order Micrococcales; family Micrococcaceae; genus Glutamicibacter; species Glutamicibacter sp. MCAF14. Next base: position 7,386 of record NZ_JBFREO010000004.1, on the reverse strand, counting down.
GTCCTTGCCAGCGGTCAGCTCCGAAGCTGCATACTCGGTCATGAAGCCGGCAGGGAATTCGGCGGTGCGCACGTAGAACTCGGCAACACCTTCCTGGCCTACCAGTTCCTCAGGAGTGGCAGCCATGATGGAGGACCACTTCTTGTCGAAATCGATCAGGTCCTTGGCTATCACCTTGCGCTCATCCGAGTAGGTGCGCAGCAGGCTGTCCGGGGCCTGCCCCGAAAGCACGTAGCCCAGCTTCCAGGCCAGGTTGAAGCCGTCTTGCATGGACACGTTCATGCCCTGGCCAGCCTTGGCCGAGTGCGTGTGGCAGGCATCGCCGGTGATGAAGACCCGTGGTTCGCGGGTGCCGATTTCTTCAACCGGCACATCGTCGAAGCGGTCGGCCAGGCGGTGGCCTACTTCGTAGACGCTATGCCAGGCAACGTCCTTGACCTCCAGGGAGTAGGGGTTCAGGATCGCCTTGGCGCGCTCGATGATTTCTTCCAACGGAGTTTCGCGGACCTTGCCATTGTCCCCTTCTGGCACTTCGCCCAAGTCGACGTAGAGGCGGAAGAGCTGCCCGCCTTCGCGTGGGATCAGCAGGATTGAGCCGGCCTTGGAGTGGATGGCGCACTTGGTGCGCACATCTGGGAAGTTGGTCAGCCCCAGGGTGTCCATGACGCCCCAGGCGTGGTTGGCCTTGTCTCCCGAGAGCTTCGCGCCGATCGAGCGTCGGACATTGCTTCGCGCTCCATCGGCACCGACCACGTACTTGGCACGCACGACCCGTTCGAGGCCTTCGTTGTCCTCGCCGCAGCCGACCAGGGTGACCTTAACCGGGTACTCTTGTCCTTCTTCTACGGAAAGTTCCTTGAAGTCCCAGCCGTAGTCGGGCACCGTGCGGGCAGGCGAGTTCGCCGCGAACTGGGCAAAGTAGTCGATGACGCGCGCCTGGTTGACCACCAGGTGCGGGAATTCGCTGACACTGGTGGGATCATCTGGGGTGCGATCGGTGCGGATGATGTGTTCCGGGTTCTGTGGATCGGGATTCCAGAAGGTCGTTTCCTTGATGATGTACGCCTCGGCAGTTATCTGCTCTGCGAACCCGAACGCTTGGAAAGTCTCTACGGTGCGTGACTGGATGCCATCGGCTTGGCCGATTTCAAGGCGGCCCGGGCGGCGGTCGATGATGCGGGTGTGCACATCAGGGAATTGCGAGAGCTGGGCGGCGGTGATGATGCCCGCTGGACCTGCGCCGACGATCAGCACGTCCATGACATCCGGCATCTGGGAGGGACGGTCGATGCCCGCTCCGGCTGCTGGTTCTACTCGCGGATCTGCTGAAACGTATCCATTGTGGTGAAACTGCACAGTTCCATCTCCCGATTCCCTATCGTGACCTCAGTCAATAACGGCATTGTTCGATATTAGAACGCAATGATCTTTTATCGCACACTCATCATATAGAATTTGTGAACTCGGGCACAAGCAGCAGTGATCCAGCAGGCGCAACGCTGCGTCTTGGAAGACACGAAAGGCCCCGGCAAAACCATGCTGGTTCTGCCGGGGCCACCCACCGTACTGGTCAGTTCAATCGTGCAAGCTGCTTGCTCCTACTTGATCACTTCCACCACGCCATGCTTGACGCCCAAGCGGTGCACCTGCCCGTGTTCGCGCATTTTCTGCTGCCACCGGCGATCATGGCTGACGACCACCACCGTGCCGGCATAATTCAAAAACGCATCTTCCAGCTGCTCGACCAAGGCCGGGGACAGATGGTTCGTCGGCTCATCCAGGAACAGCAGCTGGGCCTTGGTGCTCACTGCAATAGCCAGCTCCAAGCGGCGGCGCTGGCCCACCGAGAGCGCCATCGGGTGGCGCCGGAAATCTTCAGGCGCGAACAATCCCAGAGGCGCCAGCGAAGCTGCCGCGTCCTGAACGTATTGGTCGGTGGCCAAGGCGAAAGCCTCAATCAGGCTCTGGCCGGGAAGGGCGCTGACTTCTTGGCGCAGCCAACCGTGGCGCAGGTTGGCGGTGCGTTCAATGCCGCCGTCAGTGATTTCCAGTTCTCCGGCAAGAATTTTGAGCAGCGAAGTCTTCCCTGCCCCATTCGGGCCGGTCACCAGCCAGCGTTCACCGAGCTTGATCTCGAAGCTTGCGGTGGACAGCTTGGGCTCGGCACCGCGCTGGGCTTTGCGCACCCGCAGCAGGGTTTCACCGCTGCTTTGGTCTTCGTCGCTGCTGGGCAGGCGGAAGGACAGCTGGGCAGCTGGTTCGGGTGCCCGGTGGGTTTCGAGGTCTTCGATCCGGGATTTTGCTTGGCGGATCTTGGACGTGGAACCGTGGCTGGAATCGCGGGCCCGGAAATTTCCATGCCCGAATCCAGGTTTCTCCTGCTTGCGTGGAATGGCACTGACGCGTGAAGCATACTTATCAACCAAGTTCTGCGAACGCTCGAGCTCCTGCACCCAATTTTCGTACGCGATGCGGATCGCTGTGCGTTCTTGCTCTTTGGCATGCAGATATCCGTCATAGCCATTGCCGTAGTGCGTGATTGCCCCGTCGGCGACCTCCACGATGGTGCGGGCAAAACGCTTGAGGAACATTCGGTCATGGCTGATCAGCACCAGCGCACCGCGATGCTTGTGCACTGTGCGTTCCAGCCAGTTCATCGCGCTCTGGTCCAGATCATTGGTTGGTTCATCCAGCAAGATCAGCTGCGCGCCTGAGCACAGGACACAGGCCAGCGACAGCCGTGATCTCTGTCCGCCCGAAAGCTGGGACACCAGGCGCTGGCGGTCCAGATCGCCTAGGCCCAGCTGCTCCAAGGCGCTATCCAGGCGCGGGGCCAGCGAATATCCGTCGGCCGCCTCATACAGGTCGGTAACCTGCTGCAGTTGCTTCATCAAGCGTTCGGCGACAGGCTCTGGCGCGTCTTTGAGCTTGGCCGAAATGACGCGTATCAGCCCTTCGAGTTCGCGGAAGCGCCGATGATAGGAATCGATCACCTGCTGCACGCTCATGTCCGCAGCGAAGCTCGGGTTCTGCGCAGCGTAGGCGACGGCACCGGGTGCGTTCATCTTCCGTTGCCCGCGATCAGGCACGAGGTTACCTGCGATCACGCGCATCAGCGTGGACTTGCCCGAGCCGTTATCGCCGAGTACGGCAATGCTGTCGGTACCGGAAATTGACAGGTCGATTCCGGTCAATACGTCTCGTTCACCGAAACTGACCGCGATATCTTGCAGTGAGCAGACGTAGTCAGGTTCGATTTCGCTCTCGTGCTGTGCAGACTGGTTGATATTTTGGGACTGGGTCATGGGAATTTCCTGCCTAGCACCGGTTCGCCGAGTAATCCGGGCCGGTGCGGTGCTGGTGGTTTGCGGGCACCACAAAGGTGCAATGAAGATGGCGTCAGCGGAGCGAAGCTCAACGCTGGCTATTACCTAGAGGAAATGGATTCCAAGAATTAACGTTCCCACCATTCAAGGCTAAGGCCGGGGCATCACAACAGGCAAGGTGTCGTGCACTACAGCTCGATGCTGCCCTCAATCAGGACGTTCGCCGTCCCGCCAACCCAAAGCTGGCCATCGGCAACACTGAGCTTCACCTGTCCATCACGTCCCACTTTCACACCCTGCCGGTTGGCAAATGGCGCGGTAGCGTGCCCAGCGTCGATCAGCCATTGGGCTGCGGCACCATTCAGGCTTCCGGTGACGGGATCTTCACGCAACGCGCCGTTTTCAATGGCCAGGGCTCGGACTTCGAATTTTTCCGATGCCGACGACTGCGGCAGGGCGCCGAAGACCCCGATTTTCCAGCGGCCGGGCTTATTGGGGATCTGTGGTGCGATGCCCAAAACCTGCTGCGAGTTTTCCAGCAGCACCGCAGCCCACCCCGGCCCGTTATCCGTCCACTGCGAATCCACAATCTGCTGCGGGTCAATGCCCAGGATCTGGATCATTTCCTCCAGCTCGTGCGGGGCGATTGCTCCGGTTCGAACAGCCGGTGGCGAGGCAAACGAAAGCGTTTCACCCTCGATTCTGATCGGCACCAAACCTGCTTCGCATTCTGCGAGCAGCTGCTTCGGATCGCGCGGCACTCCTCCGGCATGCAGCCAGGCACGCGCCGTGCCCAAGGCCGGGTGCCCGGCAAAGGGAAATTCGCGCTCGCGTGCAAAGATGCGGAAACGGTAATCGGCCCGCGCGTCGTTTGCTGGCAGCACGTATGTGACCTCAGAGAGGTTGGACCAGAGCGAATAGTCCTGCATCAAGGCGGTATCCAGGCCTTGCCCGTCGAGCACCACGCCTAGCGGGTTGCCCTTGTACGCGGTGGTGCTGAAGACATCGACCTGCTGGAATCTGCGTTGCATTGGACCGTTTCTGGAAAATAGCCATCGGGAATGAAGTGTTCGGGCGGGCACGGCAAAACCCCGCCGAGAGAGAATCTCGACGGGGTTTTCCTTGAGCTGGTCGGGCTAGCGGGATTTGAACCCGATCTTGAACACCCATCCTGCCCCGGAATCACGCGGATTTTGCGAAAATTCAAAGAGCGATAGGAGCGTCCGAAGCCATCGAAACGACCGAAATAAAAAAACCGTGTCCAATGGACACACACTCATCGAGAGACGCTCAACTATACATCTCGGTTGACTCGGATGCTGGTGCGTTGTGCACCTTCTGGGACTAGTTTGAATGCTTCGTCGCGGGCGGTGTAGTAGTCGGTATTGTTGACGGATACTCGACCGTGTTCGCCGTCTTGTTCGTAGGTGACTATGACTTCCATAAGGCGAATTCTAGTTGGTTGTGGTGCCGGATTCTTCTTGGTGGTAGACGGTCCATGGATCTGCCCGGTATTTGATCTTTTGGTCTTCGTGTTCGTGCCACTCATGGTCGTCTTCGGTGGATAACCAGATGCTGTCTGTGCGTCGTATTCTTATGGCGGCGGCGGTTGGTACCCATGCGACTTCAAGCTGGCCCGTTGTCACATAGTCGAGGATCTTTACCGGGTATTCGATGAACACTTCACCGGGTATCCAGCCGATAACCCGTGCATGGTATTTGCCGAGGTCTGGGCCGGTCACTTGCACGTATGGTCTGCGCCCTGGCTCGTACCGGCGCATGTGCTCGAAACGTGGGTCACGGTCAGTCATAACCTTATTGTGCCTTAACGCAGAAAAGACCCCACCTCAATTGCGAGGTGGGGTTTCTTTTCGTGTACGTTCGTGCACTTTTGTTAATGTGCAAGTTCCTACACATTATGCCGGTTTGCTACATAATGCCCAGATTTTGGTGCTTTATCCGGCGTATCGGAACTATTCTGCTGAGGAAGTGATAGTAAGAATCAGGCTTACTATCACTTACTAAGACCTATTCAGCTACATGCTTGCCGGGTTCAGTATCGATTACTTCAGTGTTGCCGGCTGCGACGAAGCCGAATGCGGCACCGATGACGCCGAGGACAGCGCCACCTCCTACAGCCCACACGGGCGCAGGAGACTGCACAGCCGCGCTATAAGCAAGGATGGATGACTGAGCCAACGAGAGCACGCCGAAGCCCACGTAGAGGGCTGAGCGGATCTTCGCAGGGATAAGGGAAGTCCAATTAGTCATTTACTTCACTCCTAGTTTCTTGAGGGTCTTAGGGCCTGCAAGACCGTCTACAGCGAGTCCTACGCGGCGTTGGTAGTCGCGGACGTTCGCTGCGGTCTGGTCGCCGTAGTAGCCATCTACGATCTGCTTGGTGTACCCCTCGTCGCGGAGAGCCTTCTGGACGGCCTTGTTGAGGGTGAACGCCTTCTGGGTTACGGGACCCCAGTTGCCGTCCTGCACGAGGTTGTGGTGCTTCTGGAAAGCCTTCACCGCCGCCTTCTGCATTGGGCCGTTCACGCCGTCAATCACGCCGACTTTGAGGCCCATAGTTTTGAGCGCGGTCTGAATCGAACGGTTCTCGTCAGTGCCCTTAGCCTTTGCTGGCTTCGGCTTGCTGACTGGCTTAGGCTTCGACGCTACAGGCTTCACTGAACCGCCAGAGTATCCCCAAGCGCCCGCACGCTCAGCGCTCTTACTGTGCTTGATCGACACATGAATATGCTGGGTATGCGGATTGGAACCGGTGTAGCGTCGCTTAGCGAACGAAGACGCACCATAGATGCTGTAGTTGTAGATGAAGTAGTTCACTCGGGAATCGTTCTTCAGTACAGCCATCAGCTTGTTCACGTCGATGTCGCTGATGTCCACGTCGATAGCACGGACAACACCGCCCGCCGAGTAGTCCGGGTTGTGGTCAGATTTGCGTGCGCTGTGTGATGCGTCGCCAATCCATCCGTCGGACTTCTTGTCACGGCCTGGATGTGCTGCGTCAATCTCGTCGCGCAACTGCTTCAGCGAGGGCGCTAGATAGTAAGACATGCTTGCCACCTTTCGGGCATAAAAAATGGACTAGCGGTTTGCTAGTCCTTGTTGTGCTTTTGTTGTTCTCGGAAGATTGTGTATCCGAGCCACCCCACAATGAATATGAGGATCGAATACAGCCCGAGGTAGATGAAAGGCCTGCCGGGGAAAGCCGGGAAGAACCCGGACAGGGTAGCCAGCAGGAGGATTGCAGACTGCACACCCAGCAACGCCATGAGTACCCTGCCGGCAGGGAACCCAGTCCAAGCGCCCTTAGTGATCCAGTTCCACCCGAACATCACAATCACGGTTTCCACCAGAACTATCGCCATGAGGATTGCTGTGGTTGGTTGAACTGTCATGCTGGCTTCCCCCTGAACGAGCGTGTAAGCCCCTCGCTGAAATGATTTTGCCGGTTGATTTCGCGTAGTTTCTCCGAATGCTGAGTCACTTCGCGTTTCGTTTCGTGCGCGGCCGCCAACTCAATATCAGCTTCAATCTTCGCTGCTAACGCTTCGTCTGCTTCGGCTTGCGCTCTCTTACGTCGCCCCCAGATCATCGGCTATCACCTGGCTTGTTCGCGTCCTGCACGGCGGTCATGATCTTTGCGACGGTCTCATTCACTACCTGCTGTTCACGGACCGTCTCAGACAGCGTGTGGATGATCTCTTGCTTTTTCTGGGCTGTTTCCTGCCAGGAGTCCCTACCTTTGACCATTACGTCATAGGTGGACTTCGGCACGATACGGCCGGTAAGGATCAGCCAGACTGCGAGCATCAACATCGCAGCCGGACTAAGCCCACCAATCGCCGCCCACGGAATCGACTCAACCATCAGTGCTCCTTGACGCGTTACCTTTCCGCGTATAACGCTTATAGGCCTCCAGCCGAGCCCTAACTCTTGCCTCCGCGCATTCACGTGTTGGTGCCACCGGCTTATCCGAACCCAGGGCGAATACGGAGGACGCCCCATCAAGGAACATCGAAGCCTTCTCTCGAAAAGATATTTC